>CP058708.1:3430335-4030492 GCA_013414765.1 Candidatus Accumulibacter cognatus | reverse complement strand
AACTGGAAGAGAATTGACCCGGTCGACGCTTCCGCGAATAGAGATCGGTAGCCCTTGCGTGCCCTCGCCCGCCGACGAGCGTCTGGCAAGGCAAGGGCGAAGCCGGCACAGTCGACCCAGATCCGGCGAGCTTCCCTTCAGGGTTCGCTTTTGTTTTTTGTTCATGGCAATGATCAGCGCCAGCATGCGGGCGCAGGAAGGCTCCGATGAAGTTTTTCAGCTACACCGATCCCGACCAACAGGTTACCGAAATCGTCGCTCCGGCAAGGGTGCGGCCTGTCCTGCGAGAGTTCTCGGACGATGAACTCGACAGCCTCGACAGCTTCGTCGCCGAATTGCGCTTTGCCTCCGGCAGCCGGATCATCACCGCCGGCGAGCGCAGCGATGCCTTATTGATCATTGTTTCCGGCAGCATCCGTATCACCGCCGGCATCAGCGTCCAGACCGAGCGCGAAGTGGACGTTCTTGTCGAAGGCGAAGTGTTCGGGATCTCCTCCTTCCTTGATGGTGAAGCCAGCGCGATCACCGCCACTGCCCTGCAAAGTACCGAGCTGCTTGCCTTGCGACGGGATTCCTTCGCGCAGTTGGCGGCCTGGAAGCCGGCACTGGCGATCGCCCTGCTCCAGGATCTCGCTGCCTATACCAGCCGGCGCTTGCGCCAACTGCAGACGGCGTTTTAATCCTTGACCCGCGAAACCACGCCATGAGCCCCGAGCACTTCTTCGCCAATTACACCAAACGCAAGTCAGCCCTGCCCAAACCCTTGTGGCAGGTCTTGCGCGTCCTCACCCTGCTCGCCACCCTCGGCTTTGCCATCCTGCTGACAGTCGATCCCGCCGTCGGGCTGAAGCTCTGGTGGGGTCTGGCCATTCCGGTCCTGCCAGCAGTGCTGGTGATTGCGCCCGGACTCTGGCGGCAGGTCTGCCCGATGGCCTTCCTCAACCAGATTCCGCGCATGACCGGCGTCAGCCGCAGCCTGCCGCTTCCCGGCAAATGGAAGGAGCGTGCCTTTCTCATTGCCGTTGCCCTCTTCCTTGCCTGCGTCGCCGCCCGCTCGCCAGTTCTCAACCACGCAGGCGGACTGGTGGCCGCTGGCATCGTCGGCGTGCTGATCGCGGCCTTCGTCGGTGGCCTGGTATTCGCCGGGCGCAGCGGCTGGTGCGGAACCTTCTGCCCGCTGGGGCCGATCCAGCGTACCTATGGCCATGCCCCACTGGTCGTCGTTCCGAACGGCTATTGCCCGACCTGCGTTGGCTGCCAGAAGAACTGCTACGACTTCAACCCGCGCGGCGCCATCTTTGCTGACCTCGTCGATTCCGACCCGCGCTACGCCAGCCAGCGCCGCCTGTTCATCGGCCTGCTGCCTGGGCTGATCGGTGCCTATTTCCTGCAGGGACCGACGCAGACCTATGGCTACGAACTCTATCTGGCCATCCTGCTTGCTGCTTGCTGCGCCTCTGCCGGTCTATATGCCATCGCCACCAGCTGCTTCCCCCTGTCGCCGCATCGCGTCGCGGCCGTTTTCGCCGCCGTCGCGTTAGCCATCTTCTACTGGTTCGGCGGCCCCGTTGTTCTCGGCACCCTCTCCCACTTCCTCTCCTTTACGGCACCGGAATGGCTGACGGTTGCGAGCCGCGGCGTCGGCGTGGTCGGCGGGCTGATCCTGCTCGGCACCAGCCTTTACGCCGAAGGACTGTTCGCCAAAGCCGCCGCCCAACCCGCACAGCGCGCCCCGGAGCCGAGCGGCAGGACGCAGATGCATACCCGTTTTGGTGGCAAGCAGGGGGCGGAGGTGACCGATCGGGAAACGAAGATCGCCTTCCCGGTCCCGAAAGGCGCGACCCTTCTCGATGCCATCGAGAGTGCCGGGCTCAAGATCAACTATGGTTGCCGGGCCGGCCTCTGCGGTGCCGATGCGGTGGTCGTGTGCGCAGGCAGCAAGCACCTGTCGCCGGCTGGTGACGACGAACTGGCGACGCTGCGCCGACTGGGATTGGAAGGCAAAGCACGGTTGGCATGCATGTGCCGGGTCAGCGGCCCGGTGCTCATCGACCGCGACCCGAACTCCAGCACAGCGGAACAAACCGAGGCAGCACCCGCCGCGCCGGAAGTCGACCATGCGCTCGGTACAGGCATTTCCCGGGTAGTGATCATCGGCAACGGCATCGCAGGCACCAGCACCGCGGAACAATTGCGCCGCCTGAGCGCCTCGCTCCAGATCGACATGATCACCAGCGAACCGCTCCACTTCTACAACCGCATGGCCATCGGCCGGCTGATCTATGGCCGCACCGGCATGGACGGACTGCAATTGATCCCGGATAACTGGTACGCCAAGAACCGCGTCGAGGTCTGGCGCAACTCGATCGCCCGTGCAGTGGATCGGCAGAACAAGACCGTTCTCCTCGCAACTGGCGAATCCCTGCCTTACGACAAGCTGATCCTCGCCACCGGAGCCCACTGCACGACACCAGACCCCGACTTCCTATCGTTCGACAACGCCTTTGTCCTGCGCTCGGCGGAAGATGCGCAAGCACTGCGCAATTTCGTACAACTGCGGCGGGCACGTCACGCGCTGGTCGTCGGCGGCGGCGTACTCGGCGTCGAAGCGGCCGACGCCCTGCACCACCTCGGGCTGCAGGTCACGCTCCTGCAAAGATCGGACCGGCTGATGAACTCGCAGCTCGACCATCAGGGCGCCGCCCGACTCACCACTTACCTCGAAGGCATCGGTATCCAGGTTCTCACCGACGTTGCCATCAGTCGCTGGGAAAGCCAGGGTGCGACTTTGCGCGCCGCCTGGCTGGCACATGGGCCGTGCGCGCGGGCGGATTTATTCGTCGCCTGTCTCGGCATCGGCACCAACGCGCAACTGGCCCGCGCCGCCGGACTGGAAGTCGGCCGCGGGATCAAGGTGGATTCGTGCATGCGCACCAGCGACCCCGACATCTACGCCGTTGGCGACGTCGCCGAACTGCCTGGTGCCGTCGGCGGCCTATGGACCGTCGGCGCGGCCCAGGCGGCAACGGCCGCCAACGCACTGCTCGGCAGGAAACAACCGTATCAGGCGCCACGCATCGTCCTTCAGCTCAAGTGCGACGGGATCGACCTGCGCAGCTTTGGTGAAATCGCCGCCAAGCCTGGTGATGAAGAATACACGGCGGGACCGAACGACGCTGCATGGTGGCGCCTGATCCTGCGCCAGGGCGAATTGGTCGGGGCCCTGTACGTCGGCCCGCCGCGATCGGCCAAGGACTTCACCCGCGTCGTGCAGGCCGGAGCCGACCTGACGCCAATCCACGCGGATTTGCGGCGCGGCAATCTGTCGGGTCTCGCAAAACTGGGGACGGATTGATCCGCTGGCAATGCTCGGGGATGTTGCTGGGGTCAAGGAAAGTGTCCGGGGCGAGGTCGGCTCCGACGCAATTGCCGGAAGTTTCCAGATCATGGCGAACATCATTATGATATAACTACTATTTTCGGCGTCTCCATTTCGGATGATGACCCAGCACGCCTTGGCAAATAGGATTGCCACTTCGAATTGAGCCGCACATGACCATTGCGAGCGTCCGCATCTATACTGAAATAGGTAACAAACGACTTTAACTGTCTGGTGTAATGGGCTGTAGAATTCGAGCATTGCTTTCTGTAGGGACAGGCTGCGATGCTGAGACTGACCTTTACCCCGGCGGAGGCGGACGCCTTAGAGCACGAGCGATTTCACCATCCGCATCCCCACGTGCGACGCAAGATGGAAGCGCTGTGGCTGAAAAGCCAGGGGCTTGCGCATCAAGATATCGCGCGGCTCGCGGGCGTGAGCGGCAAGACGCTTCGCACCTACCTCCAGCAGTAGGTGGAGGGCGGCGTCGCCGGGCTGAAGGAACTGCATTTTCGTCGGCCGCAGAGCGAACTGGTGGCGCATCAGGAGACGATCGGGGCTTATTTTCTCACCCATCCGCCGGCTTCGATCCATGAGGCCGTGGATGCGATCAGAAAGCTCACGGGTTTGAGCCGCTCGCCGACTCAGGTGCGGCTTTTCCTGCGAGAGAAGTGCGGGATGAGACGCCTGAAGACCGGCACCCTGCCGGCCAAGGCGGATCCCGAGGTCCAGGAAGCCTTTAAAAAAAAGAACTTGAACCGCGTTTGGCAGAAGCCCAAGCGGGCCAACGTGCCGTGTTCTTCGTAGACGCGGCACACTTTGTCTTGGGCGCCTTCCTGTCGGTGGTGTGGTGCCTTGCTCGGGTCTGGATCAAGGCGCCCTCGGGCCGGCAGCGCTTCAACGTACTGGGTGCGCTCGACGCCGTCACCAAAGAGGTCGTCACCGTCGTCAATTCCACCTACATCAATTCGCTCAGCGTCTGTGCTTTGCTGGAGAAACTGGTTACCCTACGGCCCACGCTGCCTATGACGGTCGTCCTGGACAACGCCCGCTATCAGCGTTGTGCGTTGGTGAAAACCTGCGCCGAGAAACTGAAGATCGAGTTGCTCTTTTTACCCACCTACTCCCCAAATTTGAACCTCATCGAGCGTTTGTGGAAGTTCGTCAAAAAGCAGTGCCTCTACGCCAAGTACTACCCCGACTTCCATTCCTTCACGACGGCCATCGAACGCTGCTTGCAAGATACCCACACCATCCACGCCAAGGCGCTACAGTCCCTATTGACCCTGAACTTCCAAACCTTCCAGAAGATTCAATCGTGACCGCGCACGGTATACGCAAAGTCGTCAAGCCGATTCGCCATGTCGTTACGGTCGCAGAAGGGATCGCCGCAGGCAATCTGTCGGCGACCATTGACGCGGTGGGTAGCGACGAAACGGCGCAGTTGCTCAGCGCGTTTCGTCACATGCAGGATAAACTGAACACGGTCTTGCAGGAGATAGAAGCGTGCGGCTTGAACATGGGCCAATCGGCATACCATGTTGCCGCGATCTCGAACGAAATCTCCCAGGTCAGCCGCAAGCAGGAAAGCCGATCGGAAGAAGTTTCCAGCGCCATGCGGCAACTGCACCAAATCTCCTCCAGTGTTCAGCAGCAGGCCACGGAAGCGGTCGGCCGCACGCGTGAAGTGGAGGCATTCGCGCGTGCCGGGATCGACAACGTGAAGCGCAGCATTGCTTCGATGGAAGCGGCGACGCATGAGGTGGGACGCGCTGCGCTCGAGATTCAGGATCTGGAGCGATCCGCCCAGCAGATTCACACCATCGCCAACGCGATCAAGGATATCGCAGGACAAACCAACCTCTTGGCCCTGAACGCCGCCATCGAAGCAGCGCGCGCTGGTGAGCAAGGACGCGGTTTCGCGGTGGTGGCTGATGAGGTGAGGAAACTCGCCGAGCGCACGACAGGTTCAGCGATGGAGGTGGGACAGATCACCGGCGAACTTTCCGGCAAGGTTCAGCAGGTGGTATCGACCATGTCTGTCGTGGTGCAGAAATTCGATGTCACCCAGGAACAAGCCAAACAAAGTGTTCGCACGATCGACGAAATGGCCAGCAATTCCCTAGAAACCGCGCAAGTCAATCAAAGAATCGTTGACGCCAGTTGCCAGCAACTGGCGCAGTTGGAATATGAACAGCAGGACCCCTTACGGGTCATGGGGCGGGTTACCTGGCAATGCCAGGAGGAGAATGACCTTCTGTGCGGGGTCGAATTCCTGAACATGAACGAATAGAACCGTCATGGGCTCAGGGAATGCTTTGACTATTTTGGCAAGAATCCAGAGTTCCAGGGCCATTCCGCGTTGTCTTGAGGTGATTGCCACGAATAGACATACTGTGCAGGCCGGGCCGATCAAGATGTCCTGCTTGGGTAGAATTGACCGCGGTTGATGGGAAAAAATATACTTTCGCCGGTAGCGTTCGATTTCTTTCAGGTCCTGGCCGGGTTCTCCCACTCCATACTTCGCACAATCCATGAGATCAGTTGGTTCGGGGATGTATGTCCGCCCGACGCGGATGACCCGCTTGCGGTGGCTGGCCATCCGGGTTCTGTTGCTGCTCGCTTGCCAGGGACTCCTGGCGGGCGAGAGTGTGCAGCCACCCGCATCGACAGTGGTTGCCAGGATTCGCGACCACGCTCGGGCCATCACCCACAGTGTCGGCGACTACGATGGACTGCTCGCTTCGATCGGCAATGCGAACATCGTCCTGTTGGGCGAATCGACACATGGCAGCGCCGAGTTCTACGACGAACGTGCCCGCATCACGCAACGACTGATCAATGAGAAAGACTTCCGGGCCTTGGTCCTTGAAGCTGGCTGGGCACCGGCGACACAGCTCGACGATTTCGTCCAGGGGAGGCTGCGCGCAGCGGATGCGGCAACCGCCTTGCGCGTGTTTCAGCACTTCCCGCGCTGGGTGTGGCGGAATGAACAGTTCGCCGTTTTTCTCGATCATCTCAAGAAATCGAACGAGCAGGCGGCGCCCGCCAGTCCGGCCATCCCGGTATACGGAATGGATCTGTATGGTGTCCCGGAAGCGATCGTCCAGGTCGTGCGCTACCTTGAGGCATATGATCCGCAGGCAGCCAGGCGAGCCAGACGCGACTACCGGTGCTTCGCCCCATACACCCGGCCGCCGCTTGATCCACACCTCTATGGCCGCGATGTGGCCAACGGAGCCATGCCTTCCTGCGAAAGACAGGTGCAATCCCGTCTCACGAAAATGCGCCAACTGGCCGGACCAGATCCGGCACCGGCCGCGTTTGCCGCGATGATGAGCGCGCGCGCGATCGCCGGAGCTGAAGCCTATTACCGAACACTGTATGCACTCGGCGCCCGCGAGTCCTGGAATCTGCGCGAGCGTTTCCTTGCCGAGTCGCTGCGGATACTTCTCGAACGTCACGGCAAGATCGTCGTTTGGGCGCACAATACCCATCAGGGGGATGCCCGTGCGACCGATCAGGTGCTGGCGGGTGAACTGTCGATCGGCCAACTGATGCGGGAACAGATGGGCGATGAGGCGGTTTTCCTGGTAGGCATCACCACTTCCGGCGGCAATGTTCGTGCCGCGACCGGCTGGGGAACACCAGATCGGGTCAAGCATCTGAAACCACTGATCGAAGGAAGTTGGAGTGACCTGCTGCACGACGTCGGCTTACCGGCATTCGTGCTCGTTTTTCGCGACAATCCAGATCTGATCGACTCGCTCGACCGCCAGCGGCTCGACCGGGACATCGGCGTCACCTACCTGCCCGATGCGGAACTCGAGAAGCACTACTGGCACTCGTCGCCAGCAAAGCGCTTCGACGCCTTGATCCATATCGACACGACCCGCGCCGTAGTGCCTCTGCGGTAGGCCTGGTCAAAAGAAATTGTCATGGCCAAGCTTCCTTCCCTTATCATGTTCCATGTGATCCGGAGGTAAGCAAATGGCCAAAGATAAAGACAGTCACCCTCACCATCACCCGGTCGTCGTCAGTGAGAGCTGTCTGGGGCCCTACCAGCAGACGGTGCGTGCCGGCCGGCATACCTTGCTTGCCGATGAGCCGGTGACCATGGGCGGCGGCGACACTGGCCCATCGCCCTTTGATTTGCTGCTCGCCAGTCTTGGCGCCTGCACCTCGATCACCCTGCGCATGTACGCCGAACACAAGCACCTGCCACTCACCAGCGTCAGCGTCGAACTGATGCACGACCGGATCGAGGCCGAAGGACATGGCAAGATCGATCGAATTTCGCGCATCATCACGCTGACAGGTGATCTGACACGCGATCAGCGCGGCAAACTGCTGGCGATTGCCAACAAATGCCCCATGTACCGTGTCCTGCATTCAGATCTTCGCATCGATAGCGTACTCGCCGACCGCGAGTCGGCAGCACCTGCCGCCTGACGGTCATCTCTATTCCAGGTGATCATGAAGGCAGAATGAGGTGATTATGGTCTTGTCACTAGCAGCCTGTCGGACTTTACCCTTGCCGCCCGCTGAATATGCTACAATCATAGCTGTTCCAGGAACGGAGGTCCGGCATGTCCCATTTCATCGTCACCGATCGCAAGACCGACTACCTGCTGCCGCCGTCACTCGACGATTGGTTGAACGAGGATCATTTGGCGCGATTCATTGTGGAGGTGATCGACTCGCTTGATTTGTCGAAGCTGACGCGGCAGTACGCTGGACGGGGATCGAAGGCGTACCATCCGGCGACGCTGCTGGCCATTCTGGTCTATGGCTACGCGACGGGTATTTTCTCCAGCCGCAGGCTGGAGCAGGCGACCTACGATTCGGTCGCCTTTCGCTACATTGCCGCCGGCAGCCATCCCGATCACGACAGCCTGGCGACGTTCCGCCGGCGTTTTCTGGAGGAACTGAGCGACTTGTTCGTGCAGGTTCTGGAGATGGCCCGGGAGATGAAGCTGCTCAAACTGGGCAATGTCTGTCTTGACGGCACGAAGATTCAGGCCAACGCCTCCCGCCACCGTGCGCTTTCGCACGGCCACATTGAAAAGCTGGAAGCGCAACTCAAGGCGGAGGTGCAGGAACTGTTCGCGCTGGCCGAACAGGCGGATCAGGCGGAGGTTCCGGACGGCGTCAGCCTGCCGGAAGAAATCAAGCGCCGCGAAGATCGGCTGGTGGCGATGGCGGCGGCCAAGGCGAAGATTGCGGCGCGGGCCGAGGAGCGCTATCAGCGAGAGAAGGCGCAGTACGACGAGAAGAGGGCGCGGCGCAAGGCGAAAGAAGAAGAGACCGGCAGGAAGTGGGGGGGCAGAGTGCCCAAAGCCCCCGAGCCCGGCGTACGGGACAGTGACCAGATCAATCTGACCGACGAAGAATCGCGCATCATGCCGGTGGCCGGTGGCGGCTTCGAGCAGGCGTACAACGCCCAGGCGGCGGTTGATCCCGCGACCCTGCTGGTGGTGGCGGTCGGCGTGACGCAAGCCCCCAACGACAAGGAGCAGGTCGAGCCGATGCTGGCGACGCTCCAGGCGCAGGCCGATGGGCTGGGTTCCGTGCACGGGATGATCGCCGACACGGGCTTCTACAGCGAGAAGAACATCAAGGCGTGCGAGGCGGCCGGCATCGTCCCCTTGATCGCGGTGGCGCGCGACGAGCACCATCCTGGCTGGCGGGAGCGGCATAGCGAACCGGCCGCGCTACCGGAGAATGCGACACCCGTGCAGGCCATGTCGCATCGTTTGAAGACCAGAGCGGGGCGAGCGCTCTATGCGTTGCGCAAGCAGACCGTCGAGCCGGTCTTCGGCATCATCAAGTCGGTCATGGGCTTTCGCCAGTTTTCCTTGCGGGGTTGGCAGAAGGTCACCGGGGAATGGACGCTGGTCTGCCTGGCGTGGAATTTGAAGCGCATGGCCAAGTTGCGCCCGCAGTAGAGAAAAACGAGGAAAAAACCTCAAAAAGGCCGGAAAATCGACAAATTCCGGCCTTTTTCATGCCGAAAAGTAAAATTTGTCGGTTTCCCGGGCTCCAAGTCCGACAGGCTGCTAGCAGCCTGTCGGACTTTACCCTTGCCGCCCGCTGAATATGCTACAATCATAGCTGTTCCAGGAACGGAGGTCCGGCATGTCCCATTTCATCGTCACCGATCGCAAGACCGACTACCTGCTGCCGCCGTCACTCGACGATTGGTTGAACGAGGATCATTTGGCGCGATTCATTGTGGAGGTGATCGACTCGCTTGATTTGTCGAAGCTGACGCGGCAGTACGCTGGACGGGGATCGAAGGCGTACCATCCGGCGACGCTGCTGGCCATTCTGGTCTATGGCTACGCGACGGGTATTTTCTCCAGCCGCAGGCTGGAGCAGGCGACCTACGATTCGGTCGCCTTTCGCTACATTGCCGCCGGCAGCCATCCCGATCACGACAGCCTGGCGACGTTCCGCCGGCGTTTTCTGGAGGAACTGAGCGACTTGTTCGTGCAGGTTCTGGAGATGGCCCGGGAGATGAAGCTGCTCAAACTGGGCAATGTCTGTCTTGACGGCACGAAGATTCAGGCCAACGCCTCCCGCCACCGTGCGCTTTCGCACGGCCACATTGAAAAGCTGGAAGCGCAACTCAAGGCGGAGGTGCAGGAACTGTTCGCGCTGGCCGAACAGGCGGATCAGGCGGAGGTTCCGGACGGCGTCAGCCTGCCGGAAGAAATCAAGCGCCGCGAAGATCGGCTGGTGGCGATGGCGGCGGCCAAGGCGAAGATTGCGGCGCGGGCCGAGGAGCGCTATCAGCGAGAGAAGGCGCAGTACGACGAGAAGAGGGCGCGGCGCAAGGCGAAAGAAGAAGAGACCGGCAGGAAGTGGGGGGGCAGAGTGCCCAAAGCCCCCGAGCCCGGCGTACGGGACAGTGACCAGATCAATCTGACCGACGAAGAATCGCGCATCATGCCGGTGGCCGGTGGCGGCTTCGAGCAGGCGTACAACGCCCAGGCGGCGGTTGATCCCGCGACCCTGCTGGTGGTGGCGGTCGGCGTGACGCAAGCCCCCAACGACAAGGAGCAGGTCGAGCCGATGCTGGCGACGCTCCAGGCGCAGGCCGATGGGCTGGGTTCCGTGCACGGGATGATCGCCGACACGGGCTTCTACAGCGAGAAGAACATCAAGGCGTGCGAGGCGGCCGGCATCGTCCCCTTGATCGCGGTGGCGCGCGACGAGCACCATCCTGGCTGGCGGGAGCGGCATAGCGAACCGGCCGCGCTACCGGAGAATGCGACACCCGTGCAGGCCATGTCGCATCGTTTGAAGACCAGAGCGGGGCGAGCGCTCTATGCGTTGCGCAAGCAGACCGTCGAGCCGGTCTTCGGCATCATCAAGTCGGTCATGGGCTTTCGCCAGTTTTCCTTGCGGGGTTGGCAGAAGGTCACCGGGGAATGGACGCTGGTCTGCCTGGCGTGGAATTTGAAGCGCATGGCCAAGTTGCGCCCGCAGTAGAGAAAAACGAGGAAAAAACCTCAAAAAGGCCGGAAAATCGACAAATTCCGGCCTTTTTCATGCCGAAAAGTAAAATTTGTCGGTTTCCCGGGCTCCAAGTCCGACAGGCTGCTAGAGACTTGCCAGACCATGTATGGTAAAATTGTTGCGCCGCAACATCAACCTGTATGGCGTCTCTCGAACAAGAGACGAAAATCCTCATGCTAGAACATCACTACCTCACTACCCTCTTTGAACCCAAATCCGTTGCCGTCATCGGTGCTTCCGACCGGGAGAATTCTGTTGGCAATGTCCTGTTCAAGAATATTCTCGATTCGGGTTACAAGGGACGACTATACCCGATCAACACCGCCCACGAAACGATACAGGGCGTCCCGGCCTACAAATCGATCGAAGAGATCAGCGCCCGCGTCGAACTGGCGGTGGTCGTGACCAGACCGCAAACGGTCCCGAAAATCATCGAACAATGTGGGCACAGTGGCGTCAAGAACGCCATCGTGATCACCTCTGGCTTTGCCGAGGCGGGACATTCGGGCGCGGCGCTCGAACGAAAAATGATGGAGATTGCCCGCAGTTACGGCGTCCGCCTGCTGGGTCCGAATTGCTTGGGGATCATCCGCCCGAATCTTGGACTCAACGCCACTTTCGCGCGTATCTATGCCAACGTCGGCAATCTCGCGTTGGTCTCGCAATCAGGTGCGATCTGCTCGGCGGTTCTCGACTGGGCGACCAGCAACCGCGTCGGTTTTTCCAGTGTCATTTCACTGGGCGGCACCGCCGATGTCGATTTCGGCGAAATCCTCGATTACCTGATCTACGACAACCTCACCCATTACATCCTGCTCTACGTCGAAGGCATTCGTGATGCGCGCCGCTTCATGAGTGCGCTGCGTTCGGCGGCACGCATCAAGCCGATCGTGCTGCTCAAGGCTGGGCGCCACGCCGGCGGTCTGGCGGCGGTCGAAACGCACTCGGGCATGCCCGGCGGCTCCGACATCGTTTTCGAGGCGGCCGTGCGCCGCGCCGGTGTCGTGCGGGTCAAGAACATCGGCCAGTTGTTCTATGCAGCCAAGGCGCTGGCTTCGAAATTCCGCCCGCAAGGCAAGCGCCTGGCGATCATCACCAACGGCGGCGGACCGGGGGCCATGGCCGCAGACCGTGCCGGCGATCTCGAGATTCCGCTGGCCGAGTTGTCTGTCAGCACCATCCAGACACTCAATTCAAAGATGCCGCCGACCTGGTCGCAACGCAACCCCATCGACATCGAAGGGGATGCCACACCGAGGCGTTATCACGATGCCATTCTGGCCATCGCCGAGGATGACAACGTCGATGGTGTGCTGGTGATGCTCTCGCCGCAGGCCATGACACAGCCGATGGAGGTTGCCAAGGCGGTGATCGAAGTCGACCTGCTGACCGCCAAACCGATCCTCACCTGCTGGATGGGCGAGGAGCAGGTGTATCAGGCACGCACCATGCTGGAGGACGCCGGCATCCCCTCGTTCCGGATGCCGGAAACCGCAATTGAACTGTACTACCACATCTCGACCTATTACTGGAACCAGAAGCTTCTGCTGCAGACCCCCGCCCCCTTGTCGAAGCATTCGCGGCCGGAAACCGAAGGGGCCAAGATGTTAGTCGAGGCGGTATTGCAGGAACGACGCAAGGTATTGTCGGAGATGGAGTCGAAAGCCATCCTGCGCGCTTTCCGCATCCCGGTCGCACAGACCATGGTCGCGCATACGGCAACCGAAGCACTGCTGCTGGCTGAACAGATCGGTTTTCCGATCGCCATGAAGATCGATTCGCCGGATATCCTCCACAAGAGCGAAGTGGGTGGTGTGCGGCTCAACATCACCAATGCACCGGCGGCGCGCAACGCCTATCACGACATCCTCGAGACGGTCAAGAAGCGGCATCCGACGATGCGCGTCAATGGCGTTTCGATCGAACCGTATCTGGCGCGACCGCACGGCCGCGAACTGATGATCGGGGTCTCGCGCGATCCGATCTTTGGTCCGATCATCACTTTCGGCGCTGGCGGTACCGAAGTCGAAGTCTTCAGCGACCGGGCGGTTGCCCTGCCGCCGCTCAACCGCTTTCTGGCGCGGGACCTGATCGCCTCGACGCGCGCTTCCAAACTGCTCGGCACATTCCGCAACATGCCGCCGGTCAACCTCGAAGCCCTTGAAGACGTGCTGCTGCATGTTTCACAGATGATCTGCGAACTCCCCTGGCTCCAGGAACTCGATCTCAACCCGCTGATCGTCGATGAGAATGGCGGGATCGCTGCCGACGCGCGCATCGTCATCGATTATGCGGCGCCTTCGGGCGACCGTTATGCGCACATGGCCATTCACCCCTACCCGGCGCATCTGATCCAGGACTGGGAACTTCCGGATGGCCGGACGGTGACGATTCGACCGATCCGCCCGGAAGACGCCGAACGCGAGCAGCAGTTCGTCATCGGCCTGTCCGATGAAAGCAAGTACTACCGTTTCATGGATACCATCCGGGAACTGACGCAGACCATGCTGGTACGCTTCACCCAGATCGACTATGATCGGGAAATGGCGCTGGTGGCGACCCTCCCCGACGCAGATGGCAAGGAAGTACAGATCGGTGTCGCCCGCTATGTCACCAACCCGGATGGCGAATCAGTGGAGTTTGCGCTGGCCGTCGCCGATGACTGGCAGAAACACGGCGTTGGCCGCAAGTTGATGAGCGCGCTGATCGACTGTGCACGAGTCAAAGGCTACCGCACCATCGTCGGCGACGTGCTGTCGATGAACACCAAGATGTTCAACCTGATGACCAGGCTCGGCTTCACGATCCACCCGCACCCCGACGACCCGGCCGTCAAACGCGTCATCAAACCTTTGAACAGCTAGGAAAGTTTCAGGGGCCAGGGACAAGGCAACGCATCCAACTCGGCGAAGCCAAAGCCTTCGGCCCCGCCAACAATCAGAAGCGGCCAGACGACGGGCATCTGGCCGCTTCTTCGCGTGGTGATGTCTGCCAGCTACTGCAGGTCGAAATTCACGTCGTAAGGATAGGATCGATGCGGTTCATTGGCCTCCCGACGTGACTTCTGCTCATTCAGGTCAACCTTCCTGTCCCACCAGATCGCCCGGCCGCGGCGCTGATCCTCGGCCCATTCGGGATGCTGGGCCATCATTTCGCGCATGAACTTGGTGTGATCGGATTCGTACAAAGCCATCTGGCCTCCTCCCAAAGGATAAAATCGCTCTCGCTGGCAAGCAGCCTTGACCGAGGATTATACGCTCGCGGATAAGCACTTGTGAGTGCGACCAGTTCCATTGTCGCGAAATTGCAGCGTACGCAGTGCTTTCCACGGATCCGGTATCCGGTCGGTGCAGGGCATCCGCCAGAATCATCGGGACGCTCCTGGCTGAGTTGGAATGGGCGCCGGATTCGGCGAGGGAAACGGGCCGGAGAGCTGTGGGGGAAGAAATGGATTCGCTGTCGGCAAGGGGGCGTTTGTCCCCTGACCCGGCCCGATCCTGACCCCTGTCGCGATGGGCATCACAACGAACAGCCATTGTGAATAGCGCGATTTCTCTTCGAAAGCCTGATTCGCGGTTTCGAACCCGGCGATCTTGATCGGGCGGGCGTCGGAGAGACTGTGGATTCCCATGATCCCGCCACCCGGCGCCGGCACCAGACCCCAGTCGTTCTTGCCGGTGATCGGGTCGGGATAAAGCTGTCGCAGGTGTCGGCGAACGCCGGGATAACGCGGATCCTTGAGCAGGTCGGCGAGCGATCCGGGGTAGCGGCGATCGCCGGTGGGGCTGCTGTTGAGGTAGCTGCTGATCGCCCGGCGATAGGTGTCGCCGACCTCGAGCAGGCGCTGCTCGGCTTCTCGCCGCTGGACGAGACTCCCCAGGGTCAGCGTCGCACTCGTCGCCAGCGCCAGGATAGCGACCAGGATCATCAACCCCAGGTAAGTGAAGCCGGTCTGCGGGCGGCATGCGGAAAAAAGGCAGTGAGCGGACGGCATCGCTAGAGATCGGCGAAAGGCTTGCCGTCGAGGGTGCTGCCGGGCGCGCCGCTCTTGAGGTCGTAGACCTTGCCCTTGGCGTGGGGCGAATCGTTGGTCTGGGTGGGCGCAATGATCGTCCAGGTTTGGGTACTCGCGGTGATCGGGTCGTAAGGCAGAGAGCGCAGGTATTTTTCGCTGACCAGCTCCTCGAGGCTCTCGGGATAACGCCCCTTGTCGCCGTAGAATTTGTCTATCGTCTCGCGGACGAGATGCAGATTCTCGCTGAGCACCGCTTCCTTGGCGACGTCGACACTGTGGATGTACTTCGGTACGGCCAGGGTGAGCAGCAGCGCGATGATCGACAGCACGACGAGCAGTTCGATCAGCGTGAAGCCCTGCCGGTGCCGGCCGACGCAGGACACGCCCGCCAAACGGCTGCGCTGCCTGAGCCGATTCTTGCGCCCTACCATTTGCGGTAGGGAATGCCGTTGAGGCCGATGCCGCTCGATTTCGAATAGACGTCGTACACGTCCTCGCCTTCCTTCGGGTCATCAGGCTCGCTGGCGTAGGCGCGTTTGGCCCAGGTCTCGGCCGCCGGCAGCGTGGTGTCCAGATGCAGCGGATCGCGCGGAATCCGTCGCAGGAAGTAGATCTTGCGATGCCTGGGGTCACGCAGATCCTCTTCGCCATCGACGAGAATCTGCAGGTTTTTCGGATAGCCGGTGTCGTTGAGCGATTTCCGGATGCGCCCCTCGTCGCTGGCTTTCTTGTAGAGGTCGATGCCTGCGCGCAGCTCGCGCAGCGCCAGCCGGAGGTCCTGCTCGCGGCTGCGTTGCAACGAGGTCTGCGCTACCGGGACGACGATCGTGGCGAGGACGGCGACCAGCGCGAGGGTGATCAACAGTTCAATCAGCGAAAAGCCGTGTGCTCGATGCGCTCTTTCCCTTTCTGGATCTCGGGAGGGCCGGAAGTGCAATGGCAAGGCGCGTGCGTGCGGCATCGTTCAGGGCGTGATCGTCACGGCGTGCGCTCCGGGCAGAGTGGGATTGATCGTCGATCCCCCCGATGCCACCGGCGCGATGGTGATCAATTCGACGCGCGCGGCACCCGCCGCCAGCGCCCGGAAGTTAATGGTGGCAAGGGTGTCCGGAGCCGTGGCGCCGCCATCACCGGATCGCGTCGCGGTCATCAAAACCTGTCCGCCAGGGTCAATGCGATAGGTGAAGCTGGTCTGCGCGCCACCCTGCTTGAGAAAACCACCCTCGCTGACATTGGCGACCTGCAGCAGGCGTGGGTCGAAACCGATCGCCAGAGGCACACTGACCACCGGTCGATCGGTCTGCATCACCAGTTGCAGCGCGAAAGAGTCGCCGACCCGGATTTGTGTCGGCCCCTGCCAGAGCAGCAGTGCCGATCCGGCCGCCTGCAAGGCCGGCTGGACAGCGGACGGAGACAGCGATTCCGGAGGCAGCGCGCTGCCCTCCACCGCCGACGCAAAAGGATTGACCGGCGGTGATGCCGAGCTGGTCGGCGCGATCGCTGCCTGCGCGTTGAGCCCGGACCCGGACTGCGCCTGCGGTGCGAACGGATTGACCTGCCCGCCGGCTGTTGCCGATCCGCCAGGCTTGGCCGTCCCGGCCGCAGGCGGCGCGGAGACGGCCAGCGAGGGCGCCAGGGCGCCGAACACCGGCGCAGCTCCGCCGCCATCGACCCGGCCACGGAAGCTGGTTTCGGTGCCGCCATCGAACTCGGCCAGATAGGCTTCCGGCCGATGAATGTTGCGCAGAATGCGCGGCGTGATCGAGAGCACGATCTCGGTCTTTACGCCCTCGTCGTTGTGACTGCCGAACAGCCGACCGAGAATCGGAATCTCTCCGAGAAAAGGCAGCTTGCTGGCGGTGCGCCGGTCCTCGTCGCTGATCAGACCGGCGAGCAACTGGTTCTCGCCATCCTTGAGGCGGAGCACGCTGGTCGCCGTGCGCGTGCCGATCTGGTAGGCCACGGTGCCGTTCTTGGTGGTGATCTTGTCGACGATGTTGCTGACTTCGAGCGTCACCTTCATCGCCACTTCGTTGTCGAGATAGATCGTCGGTTCGATGTCGAGTTTCAGGCCGACATCGATGTAGGTGACCGATTCGGAAGAGAAACCCACGGTCAGGGTCGAGGTGATGTTCGGGACACGCTCGCCGATCAGGATCTTGGCCTTTTCGCGGTTGCGCGCGCGAATGCGTGGATTGGCGAGCAGGTTGACATCGCTGTCGAGCCGATTGGCACGAACTGTGACCGGGCCCACCGTGACGCCAATCGTCGACGAATTCAGGTCGCGCAGATTCTGCACGGTCAGCCCGTCCACCGGCAACGGCCGCAGCGCGACTGCGTCCGGCCAGTTGACTCCCAGTGCCTGCAAGCGCGAGCGCTTGACCTCGAGAATCTCTACTTCGAGCATCACCTCGGGTTCCGGCACGTCCTGCAGCGCAACCATCTTGTCGGCCAGACGGATTGCTTCCGGACTGTCGCGGATCATTAGCAGGTTCAGCTTCTCGTCGACCACGATGTCGCGCGTCTTGAGGATCGTCTTGAGCGTGGCCGCAACCGTCTTGGCGTCCGAATTCGCCAGGTAGTAGGTCTTGACCAGCAGCGCCTGGTATTCCTTCTGCTTGGCGGGCGTATTCGGGTAGACCAGGATCGAGTTGCCATTGAGAAGCCGTTGTTCGAGCTGGTTGGTCAGCAACAGGACGTTGATCGCGGCCTCGATGGTGCTGTTGCGCAGAAAAATGGTGGTTTTCTGGTCGGCGCGAACGTCCTTGTCGAAGACGAAGTTGAGACCCGCAGTCCGCGAAATCACTTCGAAGACCGTCTTCAGCGGCGTATCCCGGAATTCGATGGTGATCGGTTTCCGGAAGGCTGCGGTCAACACCGATTCTTTGGCTACCTTGGCGGCGTTCTCTTCGATGACTTGTTGCAGGGCCAACGCGCGCGCGTGTTTCGGGTTGGCGGTCAGGATCGTTCGCAAGCGCGCGAGCGCACTTTCGCCATCCTTCTTCGTCCACGCCAGTTCGGCTTCCTGATAGAGGAGGTCATGCCGGGCGGCGCTCTCGATCAGCCGCAAACCGGCCAGCGCACGCGGATTGCCAGGCTGCAGCTGCAGCACGCGGCGGTAGGCGGCCTCGGCCTCGGCATAGCGCAGACCGGCCAGCGCACGCTCGGCCTGGTCGATGCCGGCATGGATCGCGCCTTCCTGAGCGCGGGTATAGCCGATGCGGTACTCGACAGCACCCGGGTCGAGCAGCATCGCTTCCTGGATTTTGGCCAGACCGGCCTCGACCTTCTGTTCGGCCAGCAAGGCCTGCCCTTCGCGGTAGGCATTCTGCGCTGCACATCCGGCCAGCAAGAGTGCCGCGGCCACCCCCAGACAGCGCCACCGCCATTCACTCGGTCCTGTTCCTGTCGATCCGATCTCGCCGGAATTCCGCTTGCTCACGATGACAATTCTCCGATCGGGATGGTTTGCGACTGTTGCAAGGGTAAATAGAGCAGCGTCATCGTCGGTGGCCTGATTTCCAGGATCCGGTAGAGACCGGTCAGGGTCATTCCCTCGCGAACGATGAACACTTCTTCGCCACGTCCGAGATAGGCTTCCCATTGCCCCGCTTCAAGCTTCAAGTTTCTTGCCAAGGTACACGAAGGGCAGCGGCGCCATCGGCGGCGGTTACGCCAGCTTCTCGGGGATCGGCGGCGGCAGCCAGCTCAGCGAGGGAAAGAGGTCACCAAGGTCACGACTCGTCTGCTCTTCGGCCACCACCGGAATCAACCGCGCGCGCAATCAATGCGGCGACTTCCAGGCGGGTAAGGATAGGAGATCCAACGCCACTTCCGCAAGTGTTCCAGGCTCTGACAGACGCCGAGATGCTTCGCCTGACGCGTCAGCTGGAAAGGCACAAGGCGCTCACGCCCGGGCAGGCCCAACCGCTGCGCCTGCGCGCGCATCGCCGCATGCTCGATGCCTTGCAGGGCAATCCAGTGCCCCTGATGCGCTACTGGCAGGAGATGCCGATGGCCGACCGGCTCGATCCGCAGTGCGTCCAGCGCTTCATCGAGATCGTCGAAAAAGATGCCGCCGCGGCCCCAGGCGTCGCAACGACAGGGCGTGCCGTCAACAGTCTAGAGTGCGGCGACGATGCGGACTGGCAAGTCGCGCCAGCAGGCGGCTACGGTTGTGGGGGTGGGCCAAGTGTTCATGGGCGAAAGAATTCGTAGCGTCCGCGCCCATTCTGTTTGGCGCGGTACATGGCCTGGTCGGCGTGGGCCAGCAAGGTTGCGGCGCCGGCCGCATCGTCGGGATAAATGGCGATGCCGATCGATAGGCCGAGCGAAAGCCGCAACTCGCCGACCAGGAAGTCGGGTGCGATGGTTTCTAGGCATTTCGCGGCGACAATGGCGGCATTCCTCCTGGCGTCGTCGAGGTCAGCGAGCAGCACGACGAATTCGTCGCCACCCAGCCGCGCCACCGTGTCGGCGCGGCGCAGGTTTTCGCAGAAGCGTGCCGTCAGCTGGCGTAGGACTTCATCGCCAGCCTCATGGCCATGGTGGTCGTTGACCGGCTTGAATCCGTCGAGGTCGAGAAACAGCAATGCCGCGGACTTGTCGTTGCGCTCGGCGCGCATCAGTGCCTGATGCAGGCGGTCTTCGAACAGGGCACGGTTGGGCAACCCGGTGAGTGGGTCGTGATGCGCCATGTGCGTCATGCGCGCCTCGCTTTGGCGGAGGTCGCCCAGCGCCTTTTCCAACGCGTCGCTGCGCTCCTTGAGCGAGGCCTCATTGAGGCGCAGGCGATCGACGAGTTGGTTGAAGCTGGCGATCATGGTGCCGATTTCATCGCCTCGCGTGACGGGCAGGCGCTGCAGTTCGATCTCGCCGGCGGCCATGCGCCGCATCTCGCGCGCGGCGTGATTCATCGGCCGCAATGCGAGGACGAGCACGAAGATGAACACCACCGCCAGAGCGAGCGATATTGCCAGGCCGTTGCGACGCACGATGTCGCGAATCTTCTCGACCGGCTCGAAGGCTTCCTCGCTGGGCATGCGTGCGACGACGAACCAGTCGGCGGCGGTAACGCTGACGAAGGCGACCAGCTCCTCAATGCCGAAGGCATTGACGGTGATGCCTGTTCCCCGATAGCCGGCCATGGCGAGATCGTGCATGCGGTTGGCGCCGGGTGGCGGCAGCGGCCGCAGGCGCATCTTGGGCATGGTCGCCGCAACGAAAATGTCGTCGTGCGGCGAGATCAGAAGGTAGCCGCCGGTACGGCCGATCACATTGTTCTGGATGAGGTCGAGAAAACCGGGGGTATCGAGCGCCGTCGTGCCGTAGATGACGGCGACGACGCGATGCTGCTTATCCTGGATGGGCGCCGCCATGATAATGATGCCCTTCTGGGTGAGCTGGTCGATCTCCGGCTTGCCGACGACAAAGCGGGTTTTGTCGCGTGCGTCGCGAAACCAGTCGCGTTTGGAAAAATCCAGTTCGCGACGCCCCGCCAGCGGCGGAGAGTCGGCAATGGCTCCATGTCCACTAACTGGTACGACGACCATGCCGAGCGAGAACAGTGGTACCAGTGCATGGTGCCGCGCAAGCCAGGATTCCAGTTCCCTCGGCTTCTGTAGCAGGTCGAGCGGCATATCCTTGGCCATGTCCTCAAGCAGACGCTGACGTACGCGCACCTTGCCGTCGATGTCGCCGGCGACATAAGTGGCGACGGCAAGCAAGTGAGTGCCGACGAGTTCCTGGATGCTTTCGCGCAATGTGCCGGTCAACAGCGCCAGCCGTGTGACCAGTGCGACCGCCATCAGGAAGAGCCCGATGGCGACGACGCGGAAGATCAGGCTGTTGGCGAGGGGGCGCAACTGCACAGGGTGGCAGGCGAGCGCCGTATGGCGCGATGGCCGATGTCGCGGCGGAACTGAATGCCGTCAAAGCGGATGTCGTCAGCGATTTCGTAGGCGCGCTTTTGCGCGCTCTCCACCGTGTCGCCCAGCGCTGAGACGTACAGCACACGGCCACCGGCGGTGACGACCTGACCATCCCGGAGCGCCGTGCCAGAATGGAAGACTTGCGCATCGTCCGGCGGGCGCGGTAGGCCGAGGATAACGTCACCCTTGCGCGGTGTTTCCGGGTAGTTGTGCGCGGCGAGAACGACAACGAGCTCGACGCGGCGGTCCCAGTCGGCCTCGGTCTTGTCGAGGCGGCCATCGATGAGCGCATTGACGAGGTCGCTCTTCAGACACAGCATGATCGGCATGGTCTCGGAGCCACCGATGCGGCAGTTGAATTGAAGCATCTTGAGCGATCCGTCGGGTTTGATCATAGGCCGGCGTAGAGGAAGCCGAAGGATAGGAGATCCAACGCCACTTCCGCAAGTGTTCCAGGCCCTGACCGGCCCGGAGAGCCGTCGTGATTCGAGGAAAGCGTGCCGACGGAGCGGGAAAACCTTACCGGAATCGCAGCGCGAGGATGGCCATGGGTCGCCGAGGTGGCCGACGAGGTCGCCGTGGCGACCCATGGTGCAAGCGGTCCGTGACGAGCTCGGCTTGAGCAGCCTCGGCGGATGTCCTGATCGGGGCGGTTGGCGGTGCGCCGGGCGCCAAGGTCGGGGTCTGCGCTGCCGGCGTTTCGGCCCGAGAGCTCGCCAGCGCCGTGACCGCCGCGCGCAGCGGTGCATGGGGTGCCAGTATCCCGAAGCTGCGCTGCCGATGCCGGCGTGGTGGCGGAATCCGGGCCGCCCAGCGATCGAGCGGCGTGAGCATCAGGCGGATGCTCCCTCCAGGCCCGGCCTGACGCTCTCATAGACCCGGTGCCCGTGAGCGATTTCCCGTAGTCGTTCCAGCGCGAAGGCCGGCCGGGCGCAGTACCGCAGTAGACGCTCCAGCCCCCGGCGATCGTCTGCTTCGACGCGTACGCGGGCATCGAGCGAGAAGCCCCTGCCGTGTTCCCAGGCACCCATGGCTTGCACGTCTTCGCGCTCGAGCAGTTCGCGCCGGGCGAGCGCCCGCAGAAGACGGACGCGGACCTCGGTCGGGATTTCGGCCAACCCTTCGGAACCGAGGCCCTGGGCAGTGCGAGAACGCGCACCGCCCGCGCCATCGGCCTCGAAAACCCCATTAACGACGACGCCATGGAAATGCCCGTGCGGATTGAGCCGGGCGCCGAAGCGATGAAGGAAGGCGAGTGCGCCCATGCGTGAGGAGGGTCCCACCCCTTACAAGTGTAGGTTTTTATCGAGCATTGGTTCTGTGGCAGAGTTGGCCAAGGTTCCGGGACGGCGTGCGCGACGGGAATCATTTGATGGCCGAGCAAAGCGGCGATCATCAAATTCCAG
Organism: Candidatus Accumulibacter cognatus; assembly: GCA_013414765.1. Lineage (GTDB taxonomy): Bacteria > Pseudomonadota > Gammaproteobacteria > Burkholderiales > Rhodocyclaceae > Accumulibacter > Accumulibacter cognatus. The sequence goes on along the minus strand of CP058708.1, from coordinate 4,008,238 downwards.
CCTTGGCGGAAGATCCCAACCAAACGCCAACCGTTGTTCTGCCGCCGAGCGGCTCCGGGAACGGTCGGCAAGGTGGCGACCGGCAAGGCCGCTTCGGCTTCGCCGCCGACGGACAGCAGCCACCCGGTGGCCAAGGCGATCGCGAGCCACCGCCGTTGTGCGCGCGGGATCGTCCATACGGGTGTATGGCCATGGCCAGCCACCCCGTTTCAGACGTTTGAATCCTGGCTCGATCCATGCCCGCAACCCATACCAGCAGACCTCCGCGGCCTGTGGAGACAGATCGGTCAGCACCCGCCACGCTTCTTGATGACCGGCGTCCCAGCGGCCCAGCAACGTGCACTCCAGTCGAGCCTCCTTGCCGTGGAAGGCCGTACCTTGGCTCGCCAAGGACCGGCCCACGGCGGCTACCCGTTGGGTCAAGGGTACCCCGTGATACCAACCCCGAGGTCGAAACGTGCCCTGTTGATTGATGCGCAGCAGCGGGTGCCAGCCCAGTGCCTGAATCGCCTGGAAAAGTCATTTGGCGTGCAAGTCTCGATCGGCGAGGACCATCACGCTCCAGCCAGGCGGCACAACTTGGCTGAAGTGTTTCCACAAGGCCAGCCATGCAGGGCAATCGAATGAATGCCATTGTCGTGAACCCTGGGAAACAGTCGTTTACGCTCAAGGGGTTACGAAGGGGCTGTTCACAGCTCATTGATTTGTGTAGTTTTCTGTCTTTTTGGGGTTTTCCATGGAGGCAGGAGGCAGGGTCCGGTTGATGGACGTGTGGGTTGGTGTGCGGGATCCACGACAGGCGAAGAAGGTCGAGCACGACTTGGTGGAGATGCTGGTGGTGGCGGTGTGTGCGGTGCTCTCGGGTGCGGATGGCTTCGTGGAGATCGAAGCCTGGGCGAAGGAAAAGCTGGACTGGCTGCGCCGTTATCTCAAACTGGAGCGTGGCATTCCGTGCCATGACACGTTCGGGCGGGTGTTCGCGGCGATCGATCCCGGCGAGTTCGGTGCGGCTTTCCTGCGCTGGGTCGGCCAAGTCGTGCCGGCGTTGAGCCGGGAGGAAGTCGTGGCGATCGATGGCAAGACGAGTCGTCGTTCGGGGAAAGCGGGCGCCACGCCATTGCATCTGGTGAGCGCTTTCGCCGCCCAAGCCGGCGTGGTCCTGGGACAGCGTGCGACGGCTGCGAAATCGAACGAGAAGACCGCCATTCCGGAACTGCTGACCACCCTGGCACTGGAAGGCTGCCTCGTCACGATTGACGCGATGGGGACGCAGCCCAACATCGCACAGGCCATTCGTGATCGCGGAGCCGACTATGTGCTGGCGGTCAAGGACAATCAGCCCACCCTGGCCGGGTCGATCCGGGATTTCGTCAGCGCCTTCGACGCCGCGCCGGAGCGGACCCCGCACCGGTTTCACCAAGTCGTCGAGAAAGACCATGGCCGTCTGGAGGGGCGGCGCTGCCACGTCTTCGACCAGCTCGACTGCCTGCATGCGCCGGAACGCTGGCCAGACCTGAAATCCTTCGCGATGATCACCAGCGAGCGGACGATCGGTGGCAAGACCTCCGTCGAACGTCGCTTTTATCTCAGCAGCCTCGCTCCGGACGCTGAACGAATGAACCGCGTCGTTCGCCAGCACTGGCGTGTCGAGAACAGTCTGCACTGGTGCATGGATGTCGTCTTCCGCGATGATCAGGCGCGCACGCGTACCGATCATGCTGCCCACAACCTTGCGGTCCTGCGCCAGTGGGTCCTCAACCTCCTGCGCACCGCGCCCGTGAAACGCAAGGGCGGCCTTCAGGTGCAACGCCTCATCGCCGCGACTTCTGACAGCTTCCGGGCCCAACTCCTGGGTCTTGTATAAGATTCATGCGATTGCCCTGGCAAAGTAGCCGACACCCGAAGCCCGAAGCCATTGTATTGTTTACCCTGCCCGCCCCGCTGGGCGCGCTTCTGTCGTTCGCACGCCTCCTGGTTCACCATGGCGGCATCGGCACGGCGCTCGACGGACTGCGCGCAGGGACACCCCTGTGGCTGTTCCCCACGGCGTACGACCAGTCCGACAACGCCGACTGCCTCTGCAAACTAGGCTCGCGTAAATAAACATGGCGAATTCCGGCCACGGCCAAAGGAGCAGGACGATGAGCTCCAGGCCGCGCGCGGGCGCCCGAGATGAGCGGCCGACGGCGCATGCATGTCCTCGATCTCCCTGGCCCGCTGGACGCCCACGTTCAACGCGTGGCGCTGCGGCCGGCCTCGACGCGTATGGCCGCGGCAATGTCGCGGCTCATGCCGGCAAGCGCGCGGCTATGCGCCGCCGCGAGCTCCTCGTAGCCCTCGCCCTGCACCGTTTCGCGCAGCGCACTGCGGCCGCTGGTCGCCTCGCCACCCGGCCGGCGCAGCAGCCAGACGCCTTCCAGGGTGACGGCTTCGTCGGCCACCGATTCGAAGCGCTGGACGTCGACGCTCACCCGGTACGCCGGTTGAATGTTTGCCGCCAACGGCCCAAAGACCGCGCGCGGCGTGCCAAGGAGAACACCAAGGTTGGCGGCGAGCGTGCTCGCGATGTTCGCCGCCAGCGGCGCTGCCCAGCGGTTGAACTCATCGAGGAGAACCCGGTTTGGACCCTTCTGGAGGACGAACTGCGGCCGGTCCACGATGGCCGGGATGGTGACGCTGTCTACGGCCACGGCATAGGCCGCTGGAGCTCCGCCGTCGGGCGCAGCGCCGACGGTCAGCGTGTAGAAACGCGACGGGGGTGACGCACAGCCAGCAAGCGCTGCCGCCAGCAGTACGGCCAGCCAGGACATTCCCTGCCGAGCAGCCTTGATCATTGCCCCTCCTCGCTCTTGCCACGGATCAGCGCCTCCGGATGACGCTCGAGATAGTCGGTCAGCCCACGCATCGATTGCGCGGCGCGCTTGACTTCGGCCAGCGTCGCGCGCAGTTCCTCGAGCGTCGCCGAGCCGGGCGCCAGGGTCTTGCCGGCAGCGGCGAAGGCACCTTCGGCGGCAGCGAGGCTGCGCCGCGCTCCGCCGAGTGTCGCACTCAGTTCCGGGGTCAGTTCGCCTTTCCAGCTCTTGACGAGTACGTCGACGTTTTTCAGCGTCTCGCCGAGCGTCGCCAGAGACTGCTTGAGCTCGCTGCCGATAGCATCCATGGGCAGGCGCTCGATCTTGCCGAGAATGCTCGTCAGCTTCGCCTCGATATCGGTCAGCCCGCCCTTCATCACGGGGAAGGCCGGCGGCTCGGCCAGCCAGTCGATCCTGGCGCTGGCCGGGTTGACGGCGTAGTCGAGGGCGACATAGAGCTGGCCGGTGAGCAGGTTGCCGGTGCGCAACTGCGCGCGCATACCGCGCGCGACGAGCTGGTCGACGACGGACTTGCGGATCTGCGGCGTCACTGCCTTGCCACCGGTCACATGCTGAGGGTCGGCGAGAACGTCGAGGAAACGCTGCGGATAGGTGGCAACCAGGACGTGCGCGCGCAACTGCAACTTCTGCCGATGGTCGGCCGCGAGCCGCACCGAGACGACCTCGCCGATCGGCAGCCCGAGCAGGGTCACGGGGGCACCGGCCGATAGCCCGCGCACGGATTCGTCGAAGTAGAGAACGTAATGCGTCGCCCCGCGTTCCGGCGCCTTCATCGCCACTGCCTGGTCGGCAAACAGGTCGAAACTGGTTTCCGCCGCCGCCGGCTCGGCCTGCTGGTCCGGATCCGGCGTGTCGAAGGCGATCCCACCGATCAGCAGCGACGCCAGCGATTCCGTCTGGACGTTGAGTCCGTTCGCGCTCAGTGAAAAGTCGAGCCCGCTCGCCTGCCAGAAACGCGTCTCGGGTCTGACGAAGCGATCATAGGGCGCGTTGATGAAGATCCGGACGGTCAGCTCGCGTCCGTCCGGATCGAGGCTGTAGGAGGCCACCTGACCGACCTGGATACGCCGGAAATAGATCGGCGTGCCATAGTCGAGCGAGCCGAGCGTCGCTGCCCGGAGGCGGAAGAAGCGTCCCGGCGTATTGCCGCTCACCACCGGCGGCACATCGCGCGCCGTGAACAAACTCGCCCGCGCGCCGTCCTTGCCGATGGCCATGCCGACGTAGGAGCCGGACAGCAGCGTCCCCAGCCCGGTGATGCTGCCGCCGGCGATACGCGGGCGGACCACCCAGAAGGACGTGTCCTCGACCAGCCAGTCGCGGGTTTCCGGTGCCATGCGCACGCGCGCGATGATGCGCTGGCGGTCGGTGGCAACCCGTAGCGCGTCGACCGTCCCGACGTCGACGCCCTTGTACTTGACCGTCGTCTTGCCCGCCTCGAGGCCTTCCGCCGACTGGAAGCTGATCTCGATCGTCGGTCCCTCGGACAATAGTTTCTGCACGACGATCCAGCCACCGAGCAGGGCAGCGATGAAGGGAATGATCCAGACGGGCGAAAGCCACGTCCGCTTCTTGACCAGCGACGCCGCTTCGGGAAGGTCGGGCAGGGTCTCGTTGTCAGGCATTGCATTCTTTCTGCGGCAGATCCCAGATCAGCCGCGGGTCGAAGCAGTTGACCGCGACCATCGTCACGACGACGACAGCGGCAAAGAACATCACTCCGGGACCCGGCGCCATCCACATCAGCGGCTTGAGTTGCACCAGGGCGACGACGAAGGTGTCGACAAAGACGTCGAGCATCGACCAGCGGCCGATGAACTTTACCATGCGGTAGAGGCGGACCCGCTGCCGGGTCGATGTGAGCGAGCCCCGCTGCACCGTGATCAACAGGTAGGCCAGAGCGATCAGCTTGCCGAGGGGGATGGTGATGCTGGCAACGAAAACGACGATCGCCAGAGGCCACGAGGTCGGCGACCACAGCTCGACGACACCCTGCATGATGGTGTCGGACTGACTGCCGAGCGGCGTGTAGGTGGTAAGTACCGGCAGCAGGTTGGCCGGGAGGTAAAGGATCAGCGCCGCGATCACCAGCGCCCAGCACCGTTCGATACTCGCCGGCCTGCGGAAATGCAGCGCCTCGCCACACCGCGGACAATGCGGCGCCGTCCCCGCCAGCGGTCGCGAGACCAGCCCACAGACCTCGCAGCCGGCCAGCCCGAGCGACATGGCGGTCGCCGGCAGGGCGTTCATCGTCGACCCTCCGGCGACCGCGCCGGGCCAGGCAGTAGACCGGCCGACGCGCCCGCGACCCAGCCGACGCGCGCCCAGGCATCGCGCGGATCGAAGACCGCGGCCATCGCCGCGAGCAGGAAGACCAGCGCCCCGAGCACGAACATCGCCAGACCCGGAATCACCGTCGCCAGTTCGGCGATCTTGATCAGCGCCACGAGGACGCCGAGCAGCATGATCTCGATCATGCTCCACTCGCGCAGGATCTCGTAAGCGCGCAGCAGCCGGCCGGCCCAGGCAGGCGCCGGCGGCCGGCGTACGGCGAGCACCACGGCGAGCAGGCAGGCGACCTCGAACGCTGGCGCGATCACGGCCGTGAACAACACGAGCATGGCAACCTCCTGCCTGCCGTCGCGCCACATCGCCAGCACACCGCCGATGACCGTCGTGAAGGTTTCGCGACCGGCCACCGCCAGACCGAGCATCGGCACGCTGTTGGCGATCAGCAACAGCAGCGCGGCGGCAAGCGCCAGCGCCAGCGTGCGATTCAGTGAATCGACCTTGTGCCGCCACAAGTGGGCATGGCAACGCGTGCAGTGCGCCGAACCACCCGGCGGAATCTGCGGCAGGTGCTGCAAGAGATCGCAGTCGGGACAGGCGACCAGTGAGGAATCGCATCCGCTCCGCTCAGGCATGGCTGTCCGTCAGCCCCTGTCCGGAACTCCGCCGCGCCGACCGCGTGTGATCACAGGAGCGCGCTCGGCACGACGCGGTGCGCTACTGCGCGGCGGGCGCGGCCGTCGCCGCTGGCGCGCGCGGTGCCTGGGTGACGATCCTGGCCCCGACGTCCTTGAGCACGCGCTGGAACTCCGGCGAGTCCATGATGATCGTTCCCGCTGCCGCACGCAGGCGATCGACAGCCTCATCGGGCAACACGAACGATGTCGGCTGCGCATTCAGGTAGGCCAGTTCTTCCTTGTCCTTGAGCGCGGCGAAGGACACGTCGATGGCGTAGATCTCGGCGTTCGGCACGCGCAGTGCGGCGGCAACGACGGGATCCTTGTTGGCAGCCATGGCTGGCGAGTGGCCGATCAGACGCAAGATCTGCCAGCGCGCCGCAATGTCCCGCAGCAACTCGACCGCTTCATACGAGTAGCGGTCGATCGGCACGCCGGCGGACTTCAACAGGATGCTGATGGTACCCGGCGGGACCTGGGATTCGTCCCAGTTGGTCGGTGGCGAAGACAGTGAATTGACAATGAAGACGATCACCCTGCGCGCGTGGTCGAGCGGCGTCGGCGCACCCAATTCGTGCAGTGCCTGGGAAATCTCCAGCGCATCGAGCACCGCGCGCATGCCGACGTTGTCCGAGACGCCACCGTCCACGAGGTGCAGGTAGGGCCGGTTGGCGCCGTCCCCGTAGGCCTGCAGATCCTTCAGCGAGCGGATCGCGCGCGCCGCGGGGCGCGGCGGTTCCGCAGCGGAGGAAAACACATTCACCCAGCGGGGCAACTGCGTGTTGCAGCTGCCACCATAGTTGTTGATCGTCACCGGCGAGAGCACCACCGGTACGGCCGATGACGCGGCAGCGGCCCGCGACAAGCGCACGGCATTGAGATCCGAGCAGAGGACATCGAAGGTAGTCTGGTTGAAAACAAACCGAGCGCCGGTCGAAATATCGGTGGCCGACGCCAGGATCAGTGGACCACGGCCGCGGTCCAGATCGCCGAAGGTAGCTTCATTGAAGAGGATTTCGTCATACAACTGCGCCGCCAGCTCCGAGCGACCCCAGCCCAGCGACCACAGTGCCCCCCAGTGGCGCGGACTGAACGTACGGGCAATGATTTCGCCCTGGACGTCGCGCTTCAGGAAACGCTGTTCGTACTCGTCAAACAGTTTGTCGCCGTAGAGACCGTAGGCCAACGCGGTGAAGCTGCCACCGGAGACGCCGGTGATGACGTCGACGGCATCGAGCAGGCGCATGGTCTGGCCCTGCGGACCCGTCACCTCGGTACGGCGCAGGAATTCGAGAACGCCGTACGAAAAGGCCGCCGCGCGCGTACCGCCGCCCGAGAAGGCGAGAATGACCAGGTTTTCCTTCTTCGTCGCATGTGCCTGCCGCACCTCAAAACGGTAGCCAGTCTTCGGATCGGCCAGCGTGATCGGCGGATTGACCGGACGGGTGGCACAAGCACCGAGCGTCAGCAGCAACAGCACGACCAGCAGGAATGGCGCGCGAAATGGAATCATCAGTTCAGGCCCCGAAGAAGGTGAAGACCGTATTCTACCCCTTCCGCCGGTGCGGCAACCTGTCGCCAACTTCGGACCGATGAGCCCCTGCTCGGGCAGCGTGCCGCGGCACTGGCCCCTTGCCGGCTCGACGACACCTACCCGGCAAGCCTCTGCCCTGGTGGCGGCAGCCAAGAAAGAGGTTCAGCCTGCGCATGCCGCTTGGTAAGCCCGCCTGCGTATGTCAGAATGCGCCGCATGTCGAAGTCCCTGCCCGCCTGCCTGCGGCCCTGGCTGATCATCCTCGCGCTGTGCTGTGGCACGCTGCTGGCAGGCGAGCCGACAACGTCACCGGGTCGTCGCGGCATAGCGCCGTTGCTGGTGACTGCCGAAATTCTGCAAGCCAAGATCAGCCAGGCGGAAGGCAACCCCGAACTCGATGCCAAGGGCCGTGCCGAGCTCATCGCCCTCTACCGCGACAGCCTCAGCAACCTGACGAAGATCGACGCCCACGCGGCACGCGCCGACGTCTTCGCCGAGAGCATGCGTACGGCACCGCAGGAGACCGATCTGGTCCGCCAGCGCATCGCCACCTTGCAGGCCGCCGAGCCACCAGCCGCCAAGATCGCCGACGCGGTAGCCGGCGGCGCCGAGATCGCGCGTGATCTCAAGCGTGAGGAAGCCGATCTGGCGGCGGTACAGGCTTTGCGCGCCGACATCGAGCGACAACTGGCCTATCAGGAGAACCGGCCGACGACGATCCGCCAGACTCTCGCGACGACGCAGGAGCAACAGCGTGCCATCGCCGCGGCCCTGCAGAGCACACCTGCCAGCGACGAGCCGGAGAGGCTGGGCGAGGCTAGGCGGTGGAGCCTCGAAACCCGTTATGTCGCCCTCAGCACGCAGATCCAGGCGCTTGATCAGGAACTGCTCGGCCTGCCGATGAAATGGGACCTCCTTGCGGCGACACGCGACGAAAAGACTGTCAAGCTCGATCGCATCGGCCAGCGCGTCAGGGATCTGAAGGCACTGAACAACGCCTGGCGAGTCGCGCAGGCGCAACAGGCAGAACAGGCCGCGCAACGGATGCTGGAAACCGTCGTCGGTTTGAGCCCGGCCCTGGCGAGCTTTGCCGAACACAACCTCATGCTCGCGCGGGATCTCAACGCGGTCACCCTACCGCTGGCTGCGCTGGACAAGGAGCAGGCGCAGGCGGTGCAGGTGGCGGAACGGATCCGCGCCAACCACAAACGCGAACAGGCGGCGACGGAGATCAGCGCGCTCAGTCCCGGACTCGGCCCGCTGCTGCTTGCCCATCGCCAGACGCTGCCCGACCTCAAGGTCTACGAACGCAAGGACCGTGAACTCGCGCAGCGAATTGCCGAAGTCAACGTGCGACGCCTGCGCTCACTCGACGAAGCGGCGCGTGTCGCCAACGGGCCGGCAGCTGTCGCCGAACTCGCCGCCGGACTTCCCGCCGAGCAGACGGGCGCGCTGGACGCGACGCTGCACGCCCTGGTTACGCAACGGCAGGTCTTGCTCGGCCAGCAACTGGAAAGCGAGGCGATCTATCTCGACCGCTTACGCAAACTGCACGCCGCCGAAAGCGAGATGCGGGAAGCGGCACGAAGCTACGACTCCTTTCTCGAGAAGCACCTGTTCTGGCTCGGCACCCAATCGAGAACGCAGCCGCATGACGTTCTCCGGTTGCTGGATGAGGTGCAGGTGCTGCTCACGCCCGCACGCCGGTCGGATCTGGTGCGCGCCTTCGAGCAGGAGGTCTTTCCGTCACCCGTCTTCTGGCTGGGCGTGCTGCTGGCACTCGTCCTGACGTGGCGGCAAGGCAGATTGACTGCGGCCATCGAGCACACCGCGCGGCACGTCGGCGAACCCGGCGCCGACAGCTTCCGTTACACCGCTCGCGCCCTCGGCTGGTCACTGCTGAAAGCGGCGCCACTACCCCTGCTGATCGCCGTCATCAGCGGACTCCTGCTGGGGCATCAGGGCACCGCGCTCTCGCACACCGTCGGCACCGGCCTGAAATCGGTCGCGATCAACCTCTATGTACTTCTCGCGCTGCGCCAGATCAGCCTGCCTGGGGGCCTGGGCAGGGTGCACCTGCAGTGGCCCGAATCGGCCGCCAACGGATTGTGCATCGAACTCGGTCGCCTCCTGTGGGTCTTCGTCCCGGCGAATGTCGTCGGCCGACTGGCCATGGACCTGAACCCTGGGCTCAACGGCGGTGTCGTCAGCCGGCTGGCGCTGCTGCTCGTGACTCTTGCAGTGGCGGTATTCTTCTACCGCGTCTTTCACCCCCGGCGTGGCGTACTCGCGCACCTGCGACAGCAACCCCACCCGGCACTGCTCTTCCGCCTGCAGCCGCTGTGGTTCCCTGCCCTACTGGCAACACCTTTTGTGGTCCTCGCCTCGACCCTGAACGGCTACGTCTACTCGGCAGTAATCATGATGCATTCCCTGCTGCTGAGCCTCTGGCTGGCCTGCGGCCTGGTTCTGCTGGATGGGCTCGCCTGGCGCTGGTTGACCTTGCTGCGTCAACGCGCCGCTTACCAGATCGCCAGCGTCGAGCGAGCCGGCGAATCGGCAACGGACGCCGCGGCATGCGCTACTCCGAACGCAGCTGACGGCAGGACCGCACCGACTGTGTATGCCAAGGTCGATCTGGCGGCGATGACCGAGGACAGCCGCGAACTTCTCGCCATCGTCACCACCCTGCTCGCCCTGGCTGGCCTCTACGCCATCTGGTCGGTGGTTTTTCCGGCCCTGACGATCCTCGACGACATCACCCTGTGGTATCGCTCGACGACCATCGATGGCGAAGATAAACGCCTGCCGATCACTCTCGCCGATCTCGGCCTCGCCCTGCTCTACCTGGTCAGCACGGTTACGCTCGCGAGGCGACTGCCAGCCGTACTCGACATGATCCTGCTCGAACGCTTCCGCATGTCGTCCGGCAGCCGCTACACCTTCACCACCCTGACGACCTATGGCATCGTCGCCGGCGGCACCTTGCTGACGCTCTACACCCTCGGTGCGCAATGGTCACAGGTGCAGTGGTTGGCGGCGGCCATGAGCGTCGGTATCGGCTTCGGCCTGCAGGAAATCGTTGCCAATTTCATCAGCGGCCTGATCATCCTGTTCGAGCGGCCGGTGCGTGTTGGCGACCTGATCACCGTCGGCAATACCGATGGCGTGGTCACCAAGATCCGGATTCGCGCCACCACCATTCGCAACGCCGACCGCCAGGAGCTGGTGGTACCCAACAAGGAGTTCATCACCGGCCGCCTGCTCAACTGGTCGCTGTCGGACCCGGTGACGCGCGTCAAGGTCAGCGTCGGCGTTGCTTACGGTACCGACATCGACAGCGCGCACGCGCTGATGCGCGCGGCGGCAGACGAGCACGAACACGTCCTCGCCGACCCCAAACCCGTGGTGAGCTTCGACGCCTTCGGCGACAATTCGCTGACGCTCACGCTGCGCGCCTTCGTCGACGACATCGATCACCGGAGCGCGACGGTGACCGACCTGCACAAGGCGATCAATCGCAAGTTCGAGCAGGCAGGCATCGCCATGGCCTTCCCGCAGCGAGACCTGCACTTCGACCCGAGTTCGCCACTGCACGTGACCATCGAAGACGTCAGGCACGAGAAGACCGACGCGGGGAATCCGTGCTAACCGACGCCCGCCGACGACTCCTCGCCCAGCCCTTCGATCAGCACGAGCGAGCGCGACCGCGCCCTCCCTAAGCCAGGTGTGCGCCCACAGCGGCGGCGAGGCCGCTATGCACGGCGCCGCACGGATCGCACTTTTTCGTGGCGCCATCCTGCTTTCAGACGCGTGCCGCTTTTCCCCAACTCGGGTGGATATTGGCATATCGCTTACGCTGGTGACCACCACCCATGCCCGACCTCATAGCCGATCCTCGTCGATCCACTGCCTCGCGGAGAAGGATAACGGATAGGAGATCCAACGCCACTTCCGCAAGTGTTCCAAGCCCTGACCGGTCCGGACAGCCGTCGTGATTCGGGGAAAGCGCGCCGACGGAGCGGGAAAACCTTACCGGAATCGCAGCGCGAGGATGGTGCAAGCGTTCCCTGACGAGCTCGGCTTGAGTGGCCTCGGTGGATGCCCCCGTCGGGGCGGTTGGCGGTGCGCCGGGCGCCAAGGCCAGGGTCCGCGCTGCCGGCGTTTCGGCCCATGGGCTCGCCAGCGCCGTGACCGCCGCGCGCAGCGGTGCATGGGGTGCCAGTATCCCGGCGCTGCGCTGCCGATGCCGGCGTGGTGGCGGAATCCGGGCCGCCCAGCGATCGAGCGGCGTGAGCATCAGGCGGATGCTCCCCCCAGGCCCGGCCTGACGCTCTCATAGACCCGGTGCCCGTGAGCGATTTCCCGTAGTCGTTCCAGCGCGAAGGCCGGCCGGGTGCAGTACCGCAGCAGAGGCTCCAGCCCCCGGCGATCGTCTGCTTCGACGCGTACGCGGGCATCGAGCGAGAAGCCCCCGCCGTGTTCCCAGGCACCCATGGCTTGCACGTCTTCGCGCTCGAGCAGTTCGCGCCGGGCGAGCGCCCGCAGAAGACGGACGCGGACCTTGGCAGGAATGCAAGAGCAGGTAATCGGAAAGCCGTGTCCGCATGATCCGGAGCAGGCACGGGCGCAGTCATGGGCCAGGATGCCACATTCGAAGGTGCGGCGAAATTCGCACTCGACGTAGGCCGCCCGACCGAGCCGCCTTGCTGCGAGTCACTGGAGCGTTCAAGCCAGGTCGCCAGATGACCCTGCACGGTGCGATAGAGCACGGTGTATTCAGATCGGCAGCGGCGAAAGAGTGCAGTGTGGGAGGAGGCGCAGGGCACACCGGCAGACATGTGCGAAGCCTTGCCGATACAGGAAATGGAACTGATGCTGTACGGCAAAGTGCAGCGGATTCGGCTGCACTCGGTCATTGCCGTGGCGCGATATCAGACTCGCCACGTTGTCGGTCAGCCGGTCGTCCAGCGCATCGCCCTCTTGGCTGCGAAAGTCCGCCAAGGGGTGGTAATTGACTGGTACGCCACCACCAATCCACCGATACGCCTCATGCGACTGCGTCAGTCGCGCGATCCCACGCGCATGCCCACGCCTTCCAGGGTGGCGTAGAGCCACTCTGGAAGGCGTACAGAATCTCCGGGGCGATCGCCGCTCGCCCCGCGCCGCCTTCCAACGCTTTGATTCCGGCGTACATCCCTTCCAGGTTCTGCCGCTCGACGTAGCCCCAAACCAACCGCGCTCGATGGCCGGGCGGCACCAGCGACTCCAGATCGCTTGCCCGCAGTTCCAGTGGATTGCGGTTGGGCATCAGAACACGGGCCGCAGGCTTGGGCAGAGCGCTTCTCGCAGCGCCTTCGCCGCTTGGTCTGGCCGGGTGGGTCGGCTCGTCGGGGAACAAGGATGCCGTCGGGGTGATGAGCAGAGCGCAGTGTAAAAATGACAAGATCATTATACAGAATGCGCTAGGCTTGCGGGCCGACTTAGCGAAATATTTTCACAGCCTCTCAGGTCATGGAGCCGCCTCAATTCCCGGGCGATTCAATGATTTTCCCGGTGTTCCGCGAACGCGGTCGTGTGTACGCTGGGCTTGTAATCCTTCTGATGACCTCTCTGGAAATGCTCTATGCCGCAGCTGATTACCCAAGGCACTTCCGGGTGTGCTTCCTGCCCCTACCCGACTCGGCGTCCGCCGCTCCTATTGTGTGGGAGGAGAAGGCTGTCACGGAAGCCGTGAGACCAGCCAGCGTTCTTCCCAGCTTCGCGGGGTTTCAAGACTTCAGCACGACCCTCAGGGCATATGTGAAATCGGGGAATACAACCTTACAACGCGTGTACGAAACAGCTCATGGAGAAGCTACGATGAAACAGGAATCCCATCAGAACAGATCTGCCCATAGCGTCAATGGGTTTTTCGTATCGCTCTTTCGTCGGGGTGGGCTGTCCACCCCCAAAGCCCAGATCGGGTGTCGCTCCGATGAATACCTCGCTGGCGCTTGTCCCTATGCGGATGAGACAGTGCAAATTGCCCCCGCACTGCGAAACTTCTGGTCGCTGATCAGTGGTCCGGGGAGAAAACCTCGTTTTTGCCGCATCGGACAACACAAGTCGCTCCTCATCCTCTTCATCCTGGCGTTCCTTCCCAATTATGTTGTCGCTGCCCGCATGGAGGCCAACGTGCTTATGGAGGCGATCCTCCATAACGGGCTTGGTCCACTACGAGAAGTCGTTGATGACCTAGCTGAAGCAAGGCAACAAAACATGCCGGCCTTGTACGGTGCAGAAAAAGCGGCGATTGTTCTTGGCGGGGCAACGTTCGCAGGCTTTCTGGGATCGCAAGCGGGCAAGACTAGTGGCTTGATCGCCGGGATCGTGGGCGGTATTGCCGCCAACAAACTGGCCGATGAATGGACAGCGAATCAGTTCATGCTTACTCTGATCAAGAAGCGAGAGGCAAGAATCGCCCCGCCAGTAACGCATCTCAAGACCTTGCTCGCCAGATGCGAAGCGGCCCAAGTACCGTTCCACGAATGTGGTCAGTGGCCAGAAATTCAGGTCATATCGGATATTGTCGCGGAAATCAACATTGAGACCTGCTTACAAGCGAAGCCCTTGGCAAGCAAAAGGTTTGGTCGCAAGAATTGGGATTGCGAGATCAAGAGAATCGATTGAGGATCGCTCATCTATTCAGTGAGCCTGGATCCAGATGAGGCCTTCGGTGGCGACATCGGTTGCCTGCAAACCGGAATGGTTCAAAAGTGCTTTGACACTAAAATTCAAGGAGGGCCTAGCCGCCGGTCAGGTTTCGGGATGCACCTTGACAACGCGGCAGGGCGGGTTAATAACTTTTTAATAAATGGAGAATGCCATGCACCAGACGAACGAAGAGTCTTCCAATCAGGGCGGCCGCCCGGAACAGGCGATCGCCGACTACAGCGCCGCCCTGCAGCGCTTCGACGCCAGCGGCCTCGACTGGGCCTCGCTGAGCGGCGACGAACGCGCGCTACTCTTGAGGGCGCTGGTCGACCGGGGGTTCACGCACGGCCAGAGCGGCCGCCCGGAACAGGCGATCGACGACTACAGCGCCGCCCTGCAGCGCTTCGACGCCAGCGGCCTCGACTGGGCCTCGCTGAGCGGCGACGAACGCAACATTCTTGCTTTCACGATGATGAGATTGATTGTCAGTTTTGCAGACGGCGCATCACATTCACAGGCTTCAATTCGCCTGTTGAAGGCTCTGGATGGGGACGTCCTGCGCACCTGGAAATATGGTCTGCCGAGCATAAGGATTGTCCACTGGAAGAACGTCGTAACCGCCTGCGAGCGCTGGTTGTTGGCCCAAGGTGAAACGTCTTCCCAGCTTGGGCTGGCGCACCTGCGCCGCCTGGCGTGTGTTTTCGTTCAGCAGGCGTTCCTGCGACGCCGCAGCACGCTGGAACGCCTGCATACCGACGCCTTGGCGCGCAGTGATGAAATGCGGCATCTTGTCCGCGAGCATCTCGGCACGCAATCCCGGATCACTGAAAGAGCCGACGAACTGCAGCGAGCAATCGAAGCCGGCAAGCCTTGGTCCGGACTCCGGGCCTGGCGCCACTGGCGCTTGCGGCATTCGCTCCGGGCACTGGACCGCCTGCGCCGTGAGTGCCCTTTATTACCGACGGCGGACGAACTGTGGAAAGTCTGCTGGAACTGCGCCAGGCCCATTGCCAACGAGGTGATGGCCAGGCATGAATTTCTGGATGGGCCGAAAACTTCCGGAGAGATCCTGCTGGCCGGAGTGTACTGGGCAGCAAGGCCCAGAATTTCCAGGACCGCCCGGCCATGGGAGACCGGAGCTGAACCCTGGCGGCTGAACTGGAACGAACTGGCGGCTCTCCTCAAGCTCGACGATATCATTCTCGATGACCAAGGCATAGTTTCCCGGACTGTTCGTTCGCACGATTGGTGGTTGTCCCAGGTCGCCGGGGCAGCCGTCTTTGCTCTCTTCCCTGTCGACGCCTCCGGCATGGAAGACCACGCGTCCAAAGCGTGGAATGAACTGATCGACGCCTGGTGCAGTCACGGGCAGGAAGTGCTGATTTCCGCCATCGACGGTGCCTGGCACGCTTTGCTTTTCGAGGCGAACACCCTCCTAGCCAAGCCGGCACAGTCACTGCCATCGGCGTTGTCCGGTCCGGTCGGCAAGCTGACGATGTGCTTGAAATCCTTTGGGGATGCAGAGCATGCTCCCGACAGATGGGCAAAGGATCTCGAGCAGGAGTCGCTGGCACGCTCCCGCAGACATACGGTGATGCCGGTGTATCGGGCACCCACTCGCGAGCGGCCACCGCTACGCAGCAGCGATGATCTGTTCGTCAACCAGGCCTTGCACGCACTCGCTGGTGGTACCGTTCGCCACACTCTGAGCGAAGCGATCGCGGCTTACCTGTTCCAGCCGTTCGCCAGGATCTTCGCCGAACCGGAAATCGACGGTGAATCCCTGACCGAGGCGCTCGGCATGCTCCCCGACCGGGTCTGGAAATTGCTTGAGAGTCCCCAGCAGCCTGCCCGACTGCACCAAATCCTGCACACGATGATGCGTACCCAAGTACTGGCTACCGCACAGGGCATCGATAGCGACATCAATTCGTCATCGACCGCCCAGCTGATGGAGGATCTGTGGATGCTGCTCGAAACCGGTCGCATCGCCCTCGCGGGTCTGAGGGCTCCGGCTGCGTCATTCGAGCTTAATGATGCTGCCATCCAGCGGCTAATGGACCGTCTGACAAAGGAATTTACACGCGTGAAAACTGCGCTCGACCTCGTCGCACGCGGCGAGGCTCTTCCCGCAGGACCCGGTCGCGCTGTGTTTCCCCCCTTTGAGTGTCTGGACGAGGAGTACACGCGTGCCGGAATCCGCTTGCCGTTGCCGACGTACACCGACTGTGCACGCCAATTGGCGGCGGACGAGATTCTCGTTCAGGTCTTCTTCGACGTAAAGCACAGGGCGAGAGCATTGATCCTGGATGCCGCCGGGAAACTGCGCTTGCTGCGCCTGCCGGAGTCTGTCGCGGCGTTGGCTTGGGCTAATCTCGAAGATTGCTGGTCGAATTTCTACGCGTGCTCATTCGTCGAGGAGGCCGACGAATGGTTCTACGCCCACCATAAGGCCTGGCACGCGTTCGTCGCGGCTGATGGGCCCGCGGTCTCACTGCTCACTTCTCTTGTCGCTGCGGACCCCGCTGCGCGTCGCTGGCGACTGCTCTTGCCCGCCAACTTGGCCAGACTGCCCTGGCTGGGCTGGGTTGGCAGTGAAGAGGCTGCGTCGCTACCGGAGGTCATGCGCCAAAAGGGGGCCTTGTCGCTGGACGCCTGCCTCAGCGCTTGGCAGCGGCTAACCGGTGAGGCGCAAGGCGAACACCGGCCGCAGGTGATGGTCGAGAGCCTGCGTGAATGGCCGGAGCTGGCCGCGCTGGCGCTCTGCGAGGCGCGGCTGATCGGCAGGCATCTGAAGTCGGAAGTGCTGATGACCGAAGACGCAAGAATGTCCGACGCGGTGGCGATGCTCCAGGAAGATCGGCCTGTGCACTGGGTGGTTCACGGCGAGTATCGGGCGCACGATCCGCTCGGTAGCTTCGTGCGCCTGAACGGTTGCCACGGCGTTCGTGAACTGCCGGCCTGGTTGATCGGGGCGCACGACTGTCGCAGTCCGGTCGCTTTGTCGAGTTGTTTCGCAATGCTCGTCGGCGGTGAAGCGGGTGAACCACTGCTGGGTCCGGTGGGCTTGGGGCCAGTGCTGCGGACCAAGGGGGCGCCTTATGTCGTGGGGCCCCTGTGGGAATCCGTGATGCTTGCTTCAGCGGTGTTCTATGATCTGTTCTACTCCAGTCTCACGGCAGTTGGCGCGCACACGGCGCTGACGCAAGCGATGTCGGCACTGCGCGTGATGGATGCCCCGACGCTAAGAGCCTGGGCCAACGATCATGGCGAACTGGTCATCCAAGTGGTGGACGAGTGGATAAATTTCGTTAACAGCAGGGGGATGCAAGGGCCTTTTAGTCACCCCGCACTGTGGGCACAGTTTTCAATGCTTGGAACTCGGGAGTGCGAGCGGTAGCGACGATAGCTCGCTCGTTTATCGGTTGCACATCAGCCCGAAACAGGGGAGAGCTCGTTCCGCTTCGCAAGAAGTGAGATGGCCATAGCCGTCCGGCTTGCTGCGACCAAGTCTCCAGTCAAACACGGCCGCCTTCGTAGAACAACGGAAAGACCCAGGGCAGCGGGCGATTGATGGCGTTTGCCATTCTGAAGTGGCTAGGGCCTTGGCGCTCTTCGCAACCGCGCACTCCTTGAGCATGCTGGCACGCGGTTGCCGGAGGCGAATCATACCTGGAGCTTTTTCGCCGGAACATAGGATTCGCGAGAGGGTTCGGCCGCAGGACTCTCAGATCCACCGATTCGCAGTGCGCAGATGCTCAGCCCCAAGCAAATTGTAAAGCCGATCAACACTAAGCGAGCGCTACGACGATTGGCAAATCCGTCAAAGCGCTGGCCCAGGATGTCACCAACAGCGGATTCAGCCATGCGTCTCGCACGTTCTCGATCGCCATCATGATTACTCGCCATCAAGGCGCGGATCAGTTCACGCCGTTCGTTGATTACCGCTTCCCGTGCGGCGGCATGGCAGAGCTTTACAATCAAAAATGTGACCGCCACCCCCCATGCCGTGGCCACGAGGAGGGCCATTGTCGGCGTCAAGAGACTTTGAAAAGCGGCGGTGCAGATCGTCAAACCCGCCACCAGTCCATCAATGCAGGCAATTCCAAATAGTGCCAGTCGAGATAGCAGCCCACCAGGGTCTGAGGCCGCGTCACCTGTGTCGCGGAGTTCTCGCTCTGCTGCATCACGACGGGCGGTGTCGATGTATTCAGGGCCCCACTTGAAAAAATACCAGTAATAAGCAGAGAGCAACGCAGAACAGGCGGCGAATACTGTCGTCACGGCACCGAGCCATCCCCAGCCGAACAGCAGGGGGGTGGCGCAGGCGAGGATTGCCGAGCCGACCATCAGCCGAAAGCTGGATCTTGTTTCTTGTATGAAATAGGGATAGATGTGCAGCAATTGACGATAGGCTTCGACGATGCGCTGCTCACCGGCATAGGGTTTGCCAGTCTCCGGGGGAGCTGCCCTGAGGTCGGCACTAACCATCATGAGCAGTTTGGCGGGGTGTGTCTGTCGAAAGATAGTGCGCTCGGTTAGACGTCTGAGGTGGGTAGGATTCATGGCAACCTCCGGGTTGGTCAGGGGAGATGACAGGATATGCGTCGAGGTTCACTCACGAGAACCGGGAAATCGAGGGAGTTTTCCCGGTGGTGGGTGCCGCAAACGATGCGGAAAATGATTCGCATCTCAACCTCCTGAAAGGAGATTTCCATGGAGCACCTCGACAATGTCGTCGGCGCCGCCGTCCTGTCGCTGTTTGTTGTGGCGAACATCTACGCGATGTATCTCTATCTGAAGGCACATCTGAGCCTAGCTCCCGACTCCCGAGTCAATCATGCGATCGTCCAGCGCTTTAGGACGACCTCTGAGCTCATAGCGTATCACTGGCGTGTGGATGCCGAGACGATGAACAAGGCCTCAGGTTCTCTCGCCAAATACCGCCAGATTTTTCTTTTCAAACGAGGTTTCCTGGACCCGTCACAGGCTCGGATATTTCCGGACCCTGATGGAGCATTCTGTATGGATCTCTATGAGAAAAACAAGCCTCTGGCTCTGCCTCAAGTAATTGACCTGAATCGCAGGAGGGTGTATGAACAGTAAAGCACGCTTCCTGATTCTGGTGGCACTGTTTAGAATCTGTCTCCCGAGTGCTGCCGTTGCTGCTCCTGCTCCTGCTCTTCAAGGTGCCGAATCGTGTTATCCGAAAGAGATTCCTGCCCCGCGTATAGCGAGCCAGACGTTGATCGTGGTGGACCGAACGACATGGCCGGACGCCATCGCCAAACGCGATTTCATGGCAGCCGTTCAATCACTGGTAGAACGGGGATCGCAGAGGGTTGTGGTGCTTTCCTTCGCCGGTATTGCCTCCGGAGAGTCACTGGCTCGCGACCTCGACATTCGCGTCGAGCCTCCAATCACGGACGGAGAAGTGATCAACAACAGCCGTATCGGACCCTTCAAGCGCAGCCAGAGCTGTGTCGCGCAGCGCCGGTATGCCAGTGTTGAAGCCACGCGCAGCACGCTGGACAAATTGCTGGTGCCTCCCGGACCCGAACTGGCCCGGAGTGAGATTGCCTGGGCATTGTCGAACACCATTCGTGAATTCGTAGACCCCCGTCTTGATACCTGGCTGCTGGTTTTCTCTGATGGGCTGCAGTTTGGTAGTGGACAAAACTTCTATTGGCGAAAGCCGGGTGGTGGAACCGGTCCGCGCCGTATTGACCCGGACGCCGAAATGAAGCGGCTGCCCACCGGCCTGTACGGTTCCGATGGCAAGGGGGGCACTCGGATTCGACTTCGCTGGTGGGGACTGCTTGCGACTCCTTCTCGGCCTGGCAGCCAGCAATATGCTGATGCCGACATGCTCCACCGGTATGACCTCTACTGGCGAAAGGTATTGACCGGCTGGCGCATCACTGTTGAAGGAATCGGCCCGACAATCAATAATCCCCTGTTCGATTGATCACCCCAACCTCCAACTGACTCATGCCAATAACAAACTGAAAGCGCTCTGTGACGAAACGAACTTTCCCCAACGAAAATCATCTCTTCGGGACTGATGACATGGACCCTGTCAGCAGAAAAATGCTCGAGGACGCCCAGCAAATTGATGACGCCTTCCACCAGGGGAAAGTCCCTGAGCAACTGTTCATCCCGCCTATCCGTGAGGATAACGAGATCGAGCGGCGTATTCAAATTGAGGCCAACCGGGTCGACCTCGCCGCCGCCAAGAATGCCCGCGGTGCTTGGTTATGCCGTGAAATTGCAGTGCGGCGGCAGTGCCTTCCCCAGTTGTCTCACTACAGTGCGTTGCTCGGTGCCCGTTGGACACTGCAGGCCAATCCTCTTGATCCGGCCCCACTGATGCCCGCACTGCAGACTGCCAGTAACCATCAGGAGCGTGTGCCATGGGGAAAGAGTGATAACGCCGAATTCTTCTTCACGAATGTCGTAAGAGCTGTCCTCGATCGCCACTACGGTATTAACCATGAGGAAGTGAACCGGCGTCTTCCCGCGCGCTATTACGCCGATGATTCTGACTTGGTTGCGCGCTGGGGTTACTTCTGGGCTGAAGCAGTTGCTCTTGACCTGCACGACTGGCTTGGACGGGAGATAGCCAATCCGGCTTTATTGTTCGGAACATTGAAACGCTACAAAGCCATGAAGGGCTACAACCCATTGCCCACGGACGGTAGCTTTGGTCCCCTGCGGCTTGATCTCTGGGCAAATCTTCGTCTCATTCAAGTAATGAGTGCGCAGGCCGACCCGCATGGAATGACTCAGGATGGGCGCCGGGTGAGCCATCATTCGCTAAAAAGACTCACAGGAGAAAAGGATGCTGCCGGAAATCTGCATTATTCAGGTTTGCAAATTCGTGACCTATACATGGCCGTCTGGCTTGCAGTGGTCGACCAACTCTCGATCACGCCTTTGGCTCGAAACCAAACTCCGCACATGACTTCCATTAACCTACCAGATTACAAAGCCATCCATGCCCGATTGCCTGCGAGCTTGCAGGCAGTGACCCCGTACGTACTCGCTCCTCTGGTCTTCCAGTTGCTGCCAACGGCGCCAATGGGTACGTGGCGAGCTGCGATGACCGGAGTAGAACGGATATCCGGTGTCGCACGTGGCGATAGGCAAGCGTCTGGACACTTCAGTATGGGCGATCAAGGACGCCCGGTGTTCGAGTTGGAAGTTCCCGAAATCGGCGCGACACCCTCACCACTGTGGCTGACCACCCTACTACTCCTACGGGTCGGACCCCGCTACTTCAGTCTCGAATACGAGGAAGAGTGCCCGGCGAATCGACCTTCAATCATGCACCTCGAGATCGAACCAAATGGTGAACTGCTGCGTCTGACTGACGCACAATGGGAAAAAGCGCTGCACAGTTTGCGTACGGCGTGTGTCAGAAGTGGTATGGGCTTGGACTGGGTAGGGTTAATGGAGTTGGAAGCCAATCCGTTATGAACCTAAGCTTAATTCACTGAAGTTTAGACACACGCGATTGCCGGCTGATGCCGAAGGCATTCGGGCGGCGTGGCAATGTTCTGCCGAGAACTGCAAAAGGATTGGGGTGAGATGGAAATTGTGAGTTTGCCCACGAGATATCGTTGTCGATCTCGGAGCGTTCCTCATGTCTCTCACTGCCAACGTTTGCTTGTTGCTCTCGGAATGGATTTCCTTTCTCCTGGTGGCCGTGCTACGGCGTTCCTGCTGAACCTTCGTCGAACTGCTGATTGGCGGCATGCTCAACCCGGTAGGCTGGGTCACGCGGGCCATCGGGGCCATTCGCCGAGAGGCGCACTGGACGACCGATTACAAGTTGATCGAGCGGGCCAACGTGTCGGTCGCGGAACTGTCCCTTGGTTTGTTACAGTGGGTGCTGAGGGTGTGCCCGGCCTAACTGATCACCCTGATTCTCGACGATACGCAGGTTCCGCGCTGTGCGAAGTTCGGGTCGGGGATCAGTATCCAGCACGATCACAGCCACCAGGCCAATCAGCCCACCTTTCTGAACAGTCCGTGCTGGGTCATGCTGGCAATGGTTGTTCGTATCCGGCTGGGTTCGGCGCTGACGGTGCCGATTCGCTCGTGGCTGGTCAAAGAATCGGGCCAACGGGGCAAGCTCTGGATGGCGCGACAGTGGATGGACTCGATCCAGGGGAACGCCAAGGGGGTGCGCTGGCTGATCGATGCCGGATTCATGCGCAGCACGCTGATTCTTCCTTTGCTCGAACTACAGGTCCGCATCATCGGACAGGTGCGCAGCCATACCGCCTTGTTTCTGCCGCCCGAAGCAGAGAGCCGAAACGTCGAGGACGCCAGCGCCAGTACGGCCGGCGGATCGATGCTGCGATGTGCGAAGCCTTGCCGATACAGGAAATGGAACTGATGCTGTACGGCAAAGTGCAGCGGGTTCGGCTGCTCTCGGTCATTGCCGTGGCGCGAATCCTGAAAGGGGTTCCCGGTACGAGCGGTATGGTGCGAGATGTTCCTGCCCGATCAAACTTGGTCGCGTTTGCGCCTGATTCTGGCTTGAAGCAGTCCTTTGTCGTATTGAGCAGTGCTTGCCCATCGAGAAATCCAGGCCAGCGGGGAATGGCGTGTTTCTAAACGTGGTTCTAAACTTCAGTCTCCAAAGTAACGTCCATCTTACGTCACCTTTGAAAGACGAAATTTCGGGGGAACCTCATAACGCTGTAACTGGCTTTTGCGTAGTTCACGATTACGATCCCCCGATCGGGATGGTTTGCGACTGTTGCAAGGGCAAATAGAGCAGCGTCAGCGTCGGTGGCCTGATTTCCTGGACCCGGTAGAGACCGGTCAGGGTCATTCCTTCGCGAACGATGAACACTTCTTCGCCACGTCCGAGGTAGGCTTCCCATTGGCCTGCTTCGAGCTTCTTGCCGAGGTACACGAAGGGCAGCGGCGGCGCCGTCGGTGGCGGAGGTTTCGCCGGCTTCTCGGGGATCGGCGGCGGTGGCAGCCAGTTCAGCGAGGGAAAGAGGTCACGAGGCTCACGACTCGCCTGCTCTTCGGCCACCGCCGGGATCAGCTGCGCGCGCGCGATCAATGCGGCGACTTCCAGGCGGGTCGATGTCTTCTTCTCCGCGGCACTCCCGGCCGGCCGGCCAGCATCGGACGCCGGAGAGGATGCGCCGGCGACAGGGCGGCCGCCAGTCCGTGGCGCGGCGGCCTGCACGACCTCCCCGCTCGGCGCATCGACCGGTGTCTTGTCGCCAAATAGCGCCAGCCACGCCGCCGCGACCAGCAGCAACCACAGGATCGAGCGACGGCGATTCATGGGTCGATGCTGCTGGTCGCGGCAGTGGCGCCGGCCGGCCGCAACCACAGGGTCAGGCGAACCCTGGCTTCGATCTGGTTGATGCCGATCTCCTCGCGCTTGAAGCCGAGTTCATTGAGCGCGGTGTAGGGCTGCGTGGCGAGAATCTCCTCGATCCAGCGCCGCACGTCGGGGTAGCGCCCCTTCACCGGCAAGATCATCTGCAGGGTGTCGACCTGCGCCTTGGCATCGTGGCCAGGCAGGTACTCGGCGCGGGTGACCAGCAGGCGATGCGCTGCCGCCGCATCGAGAATGGCCTGGATGCTCGGTCGCACCTGATCCTCTGCGGCCAGTGTCTCGCGAAAAGCTTCGTAATGACTTTCCGAAGGGGAGACGGGCGCCGGCGTCGGTTCCGGACCGCTCGCCGCGAGTGCCCGCAGTTCTTCGAGGATGGCCTGTTTTCCAGCCAGATCGGCTTCCAGCCTGGGAATCACGACCATCGCCAGGCCCAGCAGCAAGCAACCCAGGACGGCCAGCAGCAACCACCAGGGACCATGCCGCCGCAGCCAGATCTCGGCGGCCAGCCGTAAGCGGTCGACGAGCAGTGCCAGCCGGTTCACGGTTCTTCCTGGGATGGTCCACTCGCCACTTCGCCCGCTCCATTCTCGAGCAGCGCTTCGAACAGGAAACGCAGCGGCCGCGTCGGATCCTTCTCGTTGATTTCCTGTTTGCTGACCATGGCACCGGCAAAAGGCCGGGTCGATCCGAGCGCCGCCAGGTAGGCCAGCAGGTGTTGATGATCTTTCGCCTCGGCAAGACCCTTGACCAGTCGCCGTCGGTGGTCCGGTTCGATCTGCAGCAGGGCGATGTCGGGAGTCGCGACGCTTTCGAAAGCGTCGAGCAGCGCCGGCCAGGGGGTATTGAGCTGCCCGATGGCGCTGTTGATGGCGATGATCTCCGGCTCGGAGAGGACCCGCGACACGCGCGCTGGCGGCGTTTGCAACAGCACCTGTTGCCGCGCCAGCGCGAGCGCGGCATTCGCGGCCTCGATCTTCTGATCGAGTCGCAGCCATTGCCAGAGGATCGCCATGCCGACAAAAAAGGCCAGCAGCGCGAGCGCGACCAGAAACAGCCGGGCGCGCGCCGCGACTGGCAGACGCCATAGCGATGGCGCGACGAAATCGACCTGCAGTCGCTTCATCGCGGCCCTCCGGCCAGCGCCAGTTGCTCGGCCACTGGCCGCTCGCCCGGCGATCCCTTCGGGCCAGGCAGAGGGAGGGTCCGCGAAGCGATCCCGGCAACCGTCGCCGCTGCCGGCAACCATTTGGCGCCTCCTGCCCATAACAGCGATTGCCCTGGCGGCATGCCCACACCGACCGCGTTGCGCAGACGCTCCTGTTCGAGCAGCGTTTCGAGTTCGGCCAGATCCGGCGCCGCCGGCAGCCGCAGCGTACGCAGGCCGGCGAGTTCGCCCTGCTGGTGGTGAACCAGCGTCAGGGTACGAGCGAAACCGATCCCCAGCCAGCCGTCGGCAGGAATCGCGGGGCACACCCGGTTCCAGACGCGAACCAGCGCCGGAGCCACCGAATCCAGCCGCCAGCCCTGCGTGCGCGCGAGTCCCGCGAGCGCCTGGTAGAGTTCCCGCGGCAGCGCGCAGCTCACGAAAGGTACCGCCGCCTGCCAGTCGGCCGCCAGCAGCCAGGGCTCGGCGGACTCGCCGTACAAGTCCGCAAAGCGTGCCGCTGCACTCGCCCGCAGTTCGCGCAGACCCCGCGCACCGCGTGGTGGCATGACCACGAAGCTGCGCGCCAGGCTGTCATCGAGCGTCACCACCAGCGGGAGGCGGGCCGCATTGGCGATCGGCTGCGCCGGCGCCAGCGCCGACAGTGCGCCGCACAGCGTGGCAAGCGATGGCGGCTGCGCCGGGTCGAAATCGAGCGCCGCCAGCGTCTCGACGGCCGACTTTGCCGCCACCGGCAGCGCCAGCAGCACCGCACTGTCGATTGCGCAGCCGAGCAGCAAGCGCTCAACCCGAAAGCGTGACACGACGCAGCTCTTCGAGCGTGGTTTCACCACGCGCCACCAGGCGCAGCGCGGCCTCGGTCAGGCTGCGCGTGCCGTTTCGGTAGGCAAGTTCCTTCAGTTGTCGGATCGGGCGCTTCTCGATGATCAGTTCGCGCAGCTCGTCGTTCAGGTTGAGAATCTCGGCAACCGCTTTGCGCCCACGATAACCGCTGCCACGACAATCGCCGCAGCCGCGGCCGCGGCGGAAATCGTAATGCGCCAGATCGCCGCCGGCCAGATGGAAGCGCGCGAGCTCGGCATCGCGCGGCCTGTCGGCTTCGCTGCAGCGGCTGCAGTTCACGCGCAACAGGCGTTGCGCCCAGATGCCATTGAGCGCCGAGGCAAAGGCGTAAGGGTCGATGCCCATGTGGGTGAAGCGACCGAAGACGTCGAAGACGTTGTTGGCGTGTACCGTGGTCAGCACCAGATGCCCGGTCAGCGCCGACTGGACGGCGATTTCGGCGGTCTCGCGGTCACGGATTTCGCCCACCATGATCTTGTCGGGGTCGTGACGCAGAATCGAGCGCAGGCCACGCGCGAAGGTCAGCCCCTTCTTGTCGTTGACCGGAATCTGCAGGACGCCGGGCAACTGGTATTCGACCGGGTCCTCGATGGTGATGATCTTGTCGCGACCGTTGTTGATCTCGGAAATCGCGCCGTACAGCGTCGTGGTCTTGCCCGAACCGGTGGGGCCGGTGACCAGCAACATCCCGTAGGGTTCTTCGACCAGCCTGCGCAGCGACTTCAGGGCATGCTCGTCAAAGCCCAGCGAGTCGAGCGTCAGCGATCCATGCGCCTCGATGACGCCGCGCTTGTCGAGGATGCGCACGACCGCGTCCTCGCCATGGATGCACGGCATGATCGACACCCGCAGGTCGATGTCGCGGCCGGAGACCTCGACCCGGAAGCTGCCGTCCTGCGGGATGCGTCGCTCGGCGATGTCGAGTTCGGCCAGCACCTTGAGGCGCGAGATCACCTGCTCGGCGAGCGCCACGCCGCTGATCTGGGCGACGGTATCGAGGACGCCGTCGAGACGGTACTTGATGGTGATGCCGCTGGGCGTGCTTTCGAGGTGGATGTCGCTGGCGGCGGCCCGCACCGCGTCATAGACGGTCGAGTTGACGAGTTTTACCGCCGGACTCGAAGCGCCACTGACCGAAGCGAAGCTGAGCACCTCGGCGGTACGCCGCTCGGGCGTGCTGCCCTCATCCTGCAACAGCGAATGCACTGCGTGCAGCGACTCCTCATGCTTCGACAGATAGGCCTGAATGTCCGCCGCCAGCGCCAGGCAGAAATGCACCGGCGTGCCGGCCAGGCTGCCGAGCCAGACCATGCTGTCGGCGTCGAAAGGATCGGCGATGACGCCGAGGATCTGGCCGTCACCCGCCGCCTGCGGCGAGCGCAGCAGCACGCAGCCGCGCGTCTGGGCCTTGACCAGCGGCAAGCGGTCGAATGCCGGATCACAGGCCAGCATCGCGGGGGTATCGATGGCCGGCAGGCGAAAGCGCCTGGCCAGATCGGCGACCAGTTGGCGGGGTTCGCTGCCGGTCAGCGCCTCGAGTTCGGTAAGCAGCGAACGCCCTGACAACAGCGCCTGGCGCCTGGCCTGTGCCAGGAGGTCGTCGGTCAGGAAGCGGTCGCCGGGCGCGGGCGCGTTCATTGCAGCGCCCCGGCAAGGTCGAAGATCGGCAGGTACAGCAGCACCACGATCAGCCCGACCAGGAGGCCGATGGCGGTCATCAGCGCAGGCTCGAAGACCTTGGTGAAGCGCTCGATCCAGCGCGCACTTTCACCCTCGTAGAACAGCGCCGAACGGGTCAGCATCGCTCCGAGCTGTCCGGATCGCTCGCCGACGCGCAGCATGCGCAAGGCGATCGGCGTTGCCAGGCCGCAGTGGTCGAAACCCTGCGACAGCGTGCCACCGTCGGAGATGATGCCGCGGGCGACCAGCAGGGCCGCGCGCGTCGTCGGTGAAACGGTGTTGCCGACGATATCGAGCGCCGTCAGGATCGGAATGCCGCCCTCGAGCAGCATGCCGGTGGTCAGGTACAGCCGCGACAGTTCGATGATGCGTACCCGTTCGCCGATGCCGGGCAGGCGCGTCAGGAAGACGATCCAGCGCCCGCTGCCGATCAATCGACGCAGTCCGTAGGCCACCGCCAGCGCCAGCGCCAGCACGCTGGAGAATACCAGGTCGGTATGCTGGCCGACGAACTGTCCCCAGTCGAGCAGTAGTTGCGACAGCCAGGGCAGCGAACGGCCACTGCCCTGATAGACGCCGGCGAAGCGCGGCACCACGTAGCCCATCAGGAACAGGGTCACGCCACAACCGACGATCAGCAGGATCACCGGGTAGATGAGGGCGCTGATCATCTTGTTGCGCACCGTTTCCAGGCGCGTCTGGTAGTCGAGGTAGCGCGCCAGCGCGCGCGGCAGATCGCTGGTTCCCTCGGCGGCGCGGACGATGCCGACATAGAGCGGCGGGAAGACGTCTGGCTGGCGGTCCAGCGCCGCCGAAAAACGCAGACCCTCGCGCAGGTCGCGCGTCAGGTGCTCGAGCACCGACCGCGAACTCGGCGAAGACTCTTTCTCGAGCAGCGCCTCGAAGGACTCGACCAGGCTCAGTCCGGCTTCCAGCAAAGCCAGCAGTTCGGCGCTGAAGAGCAGCAGCGAGAACGCCTTGTTGCCGCGACCCGGCACGGCTCCCATGACCGGGGCGGCGGCTGCCTGGATCGACAGCGGTTGCAGTCGCTGCTGTTGCAGCATGCGGCCGGCTTCAGCGGCATCCGGGGCATCGACGCTGTGCGTCTCGATCAGATTGTCAGGCGATAAGGCGCGAACCTCAAAGCGCATCCCGTCTCCGCTACAGACTCATTGATTGCTGACGTCGGCGGCATCCCCGCTGCCGCCGGGCTGGCCGTCCTTGCCGTAGGACACGATGTCGAAGTCGCCGGTGGTGCCTGGCGAGCGGTAGAGGTAGGCGCGACCCCAGGGATCGAGCGGCACCGCTTTCTGCAGGTACGGCCCGTTCCAGCGGGTGGCATTGGCCGGCCTGGTCAGCAGCGCATTGAGCCCTTCTTCCGTCGTCGGATAGTGGCCGACGTCGAGCCGGTAAGTATCGAGGGCGCGCGCGAAAGCCTCGATTTGTGCCTTGGCGACGCCCTGCTCCGACTTCCCCAGCTGCGAGAAATACTTCGGGCCGACATAGGCTGCCAGGAGGCCGATGATCGTTACCACCACCAGCAGTTCGAGCAGGGTGAAGCCGCGCGCGCGGCGCCGATCCGGGGTGCTGCCGGCTACGGGTCGGATCATGGCCGGGTTCCCCGCGCCGCCGCGGCAAGTACCGCCGGGACATACAGCATGGTTTCGGGATACGGCGGAATGCGCCCGCGGTGCCTGGCCACCGCGCCCTGGCCGGCGTTGTAGGCGGCCAGGGCGAGGGCGACGTTGCCCTGATGCGCATTGAGCAGATCCTTGAGATGACGCACGCCGGCATCGATGTTCTGTGCCGCATCGCCGGCATCGGTGACCCCGTAGCGGGCGGCCGTCGCCGGCATGAGCTGCATGGCGCCGAGTGCGCCCTTCGGCGAGACGGCCCGGGCGTTATACCCGGACTCCACCCCGACCACCGCCGCCACGAGTTCGGGCGCGACCTGGTGGAGGCGTGCGTAGTGGTCGATCAGCGGCGTCAAGTGCAGTTTTCCGGCGGCCTGGTCCACCCTCGCGAGCTTCCTTGACGCCGTGCCGCGATCCTGGGGTGGGTTCTCGCCGCGGATCAGCAAGCGGTAGCTCGGATCGAGGCGCTGGCTGGCGTAGCTCGGAGCCCCATCGGCGGCATACGAGACGTAAACGCTGCCTGTCGCGCTGGCCATCGCCGGATGCAGCAGCAGCGCGCCGACGAGCCCGGCCAAGGCAACTCGCCGCCGCTCAGGCGGCGCCCAGGAACCAGCAGATTTCTCCCATGAACGACCCATTGGTGACTCGGCAGGTAAATTTCGAGAGCAGAGGATAACACGCGGCCCTCCAAAACTGGAGTGCCCGACCTCTCTGGAAAGGAAAGTCCAGGCGCAGACCTCGGACGATCACTGGAGTATCAAGGAAAAGCTCCGTATGGCATGATTGAACACTTCGCGGACAGGCAGGCGCAGACTGCGAATGTCGTCTGCAGACGGAGCAGGCACCTGTCGCCAGGTCTGGCGAAACCCTCGACTGATTTTCGGCCTACTGCCATGCAAAGACTCCTTGCCCTCATCGGCCCCCTGCCCTTCATCGCCCTTGCGATTGCCGCGGCAGGTCTCTCACTCGGGGCTGCCACAGGGCTGTTTGAAGAAGTGTTTTCACCGTTGCTGGCCACCTTATCGTCGGCCTGGCGTTATCCGCTGACTGGTCTGGCGCTGGCGGCCAGCTATTTCGCCTACGGCCTGACGCTGCTGATGGTCGCGCCGCTGCTGAATTTCCTGCTCGGCGGACGGTTGCAACCCTATCGCGGCCCGGCGGTATCGCTGACTGCGCTGCGCTGGTATGTGCATTGCACGCTGACGCTGGTGGTTCGTTATTCGTTCCTGGAGTTCGTGACGCCCTCGCCTTTCGCACAACTCTACTACCGGCTGATGGGAATGAAGATCGGGCGCAACGTGACCATCAATTCGACCGCCATCGCCGACCCGTCGCTGATCGAAATGGCCGACGGGGTGACCATCGGCGGCTCGGCGAGCATCATGGCGCATTATGCACAGGGCGGCTATCTGGTGATTGCACCGGTCAGGCTCGGCGCCGGCGCGACCATCGGCCTGCGCGCGATCGTCATGGGCGGCGTCGAGGTCGGCGAAAAGGCCAAGGTTCTGGCCGGCTCTTTCGTTTTGCCCAACACCCGTATTCCGGCCGGTGAGACCTGGGCCGGGATTCCCGCCCAGCGCGTCGAGCTGGAGCGCGACGCGGCTGCCGGCAACGGAGCGAACTGAACGTGCTCGCCGACCTGCCTGCCTGGGAAACCATCACGCTGCGGCTGCTGGCGATCGCCGGCAGCCTGCTGGCCTGGTTCTTCACCCAGCGCCTGATCGGCGCCCGCCATCTCGAGGGTGCGGGCATCCACGACCAGCTGCACCGGCTCACCGCCCGCGGCAACGCCTGGCTGCACGAACATCCTGGCGCGGCCAGGGCAGCCTTGATCAGCAGCTCGCTGGGAATCGATGCAGTAACCCTGTTCGTCCTCGGCTACGCCGTTCTCGGCCCGAGTTTCACCCCTTTCTGGGGCTTGCTGTGCTTGTTCGCCTTGCGCCAGTTGAGTCAGGCGGTGGTCGCCCTGCCACCGCCGCCGGGAATCATCTGGCGCGACCCAGGCTTTCCCTCGCTCTTCGTCACTTACGCCGTCGGCAACGATTTCTTCTTTTCCGGGCACACCGCGCTGGCCGTCTACGGAGCCATCCAGATCGCCACCCTGAACATCCCGGCACTGACTATGTGCGGGGTATGGCTGGCCCTGCTGCAGATGCTCGTGGTGATCGTGCTGCGCGCGCACTGGACTCTCGACGTGCTGGCGGGACTGTTCGCCGCGCTGATGGTCGGCGTCGCTTTCTGGCCGGGTCTGGCAACGTGAGACGGCAGGGAAAACCCGCTGCCGCCATTGTCCCGTGCAGGTCGTAGCCGCGACTCCACGAACCTCCTCCTGGCCTGCTCGCGGGCAAGGAGTCAAGGGGGAAACGATCCCGTCTTTCATCATCGGTGATGTCTGACAAAGCCATGACCGTTGAGTTACCATGAGTCTGCCGATACCCACGGAAAACCTCCCGAACTGGAGCATCACGTCTTGCCGTACGACAGCCCGCGACTGACCCGGAACAACTTCGATCTGTTGCGGCTGTTGTTCGCGGCCACCGTTTGTCTGGTGCACGCTTACGATCTTTCCGGGTACCCGCAACTCGCCTGGCTTGCCCGCGTCTTGTCACCGGCCTCGGCGCTGAAGGGGTTTTTCGTGGTCAGCGGTTTTCTGGTGTTCATGAGCTTTGAACGCTCGTCATCGCTGGCGTCTTACGCGCGCAAGCGCATACGGCGAATCTACCCGGCCTATTTCACCGTCGTCATGCTTTGCGCAGTCGCCCTGCCGGCGGTCGGTTCGCAAGGAGTGGGAGGCTATTTTTCCCTGGACTGGGGCAAATACGTTCTGGCCAACCTCTTCTTCCTGAATTTCCTGCAGCCAGGCCTGCCCGGCGTTTTCGAATCCAACCCTCTGGCGGCGGTCAACGGCGCGCTGTGGACGCTCAAGATCGAGGTCATGTTCTACCTGATGGTGCCTTTCTTTGTCTTCCTTTTTCGGCGCTTTGCGCGTCTGCCCGTCCTCGTGTTGACCTATGGCCTGTCGCTTGCCTATGTCGCTTTGCTGACCGCGGCCGCGGAGCGCACGGGTTCCGGAATCTACCTGGAACTGGCTCGGCAATTGCCGGGGCAGCTCTCGTACTTCATGGCGGGGGCTTTTCTCTATTACTTCCTGCCGCTGTTTGAGCGCCGCCCGGTCTGTTTTCTGCTCGCCGCAGCCCTGGTGCTGGCGGTCGATACGATTGTTCCCTTGCCACTCCTTGAACCCCTGGCGCTCGCCACGGTGGTCGTTTTCTTCGCGCTGTTCCTGTACGTGGGGAACTTCGCCAAGTACGGTGATTTCTCGTATGGCGTCTACATCATCCATTTTCCGGTGATCCAGCTGCTGGTACAGGGCGGCTGCTTGCGTGACCGCCCCGGGTGGTTCCTGGCCACCCTGATTCTCCTGACGGGCATGGGTGCCTTGGCCATGTGGCACCTGGTTGAAAAGCGCTTTCTGTTGCGCAGCAGTCATTACCTCGCCGGCGAGTCGCTCGCTGCCGCTGCGACCGACCTGGCAAGCGACCAGAGCACGCCCTTTCGCTAGCAACCTGTCGGACTTGGGCTGACACAGCCAGAATCTTGGGCGGAATGGCTCATTCTTGAGCAGGAAATCTCGTATCACGCCAAAGCGTTGAAGTCCGGCAGGCTGCTAGCCCTTCGGCATCGGCCACAGCCCGGCCGCGGCCGCCCGCTCCACCGCCGCCGTCAGCGCCGCCAGAGCCGCCGATGGCAGGCGCCAGCAGTGCCAGTAGAGGGGTACGTCGAGGTACGCGCCGGGCACGATCTCGGCCAGATCGCCGGCCGCGATCGCCTGGCGCGCAAAGGCCTCCGGCACCATGCCCCAACCGAGCCCGCGCCGCGCCAGACCGACAAAGCCATGCACCGAGGGCACCAGATGAATCGGCGGCGTTACCGCCTCGGGCGTGCGGGCGGCGATGAACTGGTGCTGCAGCCCGTCCTTGGCGTTGAAGCGGAGCATCGGCGCCCGCCGCAGCGCCGCCGCGTCGACGCCGTCCGCGAAGTGCCGCGCCAGGAATCCCGGTGACGCGACCGCGAGGTAGCGCATCAAGCCCAGGGGCGCCACGCTGCAGCCCTGGATTGCTGCCGGGTTGGCGCTGACCGCGGCCATCACCGAGCCCTCGCGCAGTAGCACCGCCGAGTGGTCCTGGTCGTCGACGCGCAGGTCGAACACCACCTGCAACCCGTCCGGCAGCGTACCGGGCACGTCGAGAAACCAGCTGTCGAGCGAGTCGGCATTCACCGCCACCGGAATCCGCACCATCGGCGGCTCCTCGCCGGATGACGAACCGAGCGCGGCCAGCATCTCGGTTTCGAGCAACGCCACCTCCTCGGCAAATCGCACCAGCGCCTGCCCGGCGACGCTGGGCACGCAGGGCGTGACGCGCTGCACGAGCACCTGCCCGAGGCGCTCCTCGAGCTGCTTGATGCGCTGGCTGATCGCCGACGGCGTGACATGCAGGCGGCGCGCCGCCGCCTCGAACGAGCCTTCACGGATCACCATGGCAAAGGCAGCGAGCTGGGCGTTGTCGAGATTCATTTCATTAGCGGAATTAACGAATGGTTAGAAAAATTAGTTTTTCTTTCTCATTGTCGCTCGCTAAGCTACCGCCATCAACGCATCCGATCGACCGAAACTCTTGCAGGAGTCCACGTGTTCGCCTCCCCACCCTTTGCCGTTTCCTTCGTTGCCGGCTTCCTCGCCAGCCTGGCGCTCATCGTCGCCATCGGTGCGCAAAACGCCTTCGTCCTGCGGCAGGGCCTGCGCGGCGAACACCTGCTGCCAATCGCGCTGATCTGCGCGTTTTCCGACGCGCTGCTCATCGCCATCGGCATTGCCGGCCTCGGCCAGCTGATCGAAGCCCACCCGGCCGCCCTCGGCCTCGCCCGCTACGGCGGCGCCGCCTTCCTGGTCTACTGCGGCTGGCGCGCGCTGCAATGCGCCCGCCATGGTGAACGGCTGACCGTGGACGAAGGCCGCTCGGCCAGCCGCGCCGCCGCCATCGCCACCTGCCTCGGCTTCACCTTTCTCAACCCGCACGTGTACATCGATACGGTGATCCTGCTCGGCGGCCTCGCCAACCAGCACGGCGAGTCCGGCCGCTGGGCCTTCGGCCTCGGCTCGTTCGCCGCCAGCGTCAGCTGGTTCTTCGCGCTCGCCTACGGCGCCCGCCTGCTGGTCCCCCTGTTCGCCCGCCCCGCTGCCTGGCGCGTACTCGACACGGGCATCGCACTCGTGATGTTCGGCCTGGCGCTGGGGTTGGTGAGTGCGCGATAGCATGGACAGACCTGGGCACATGATTCCTGAACTCGGAAATCGCAACGCCGTTGGCGTGCCATGCGTCGAGTCGGGCATCGATTCCCTTGCTGCGCAACCTGGTGGCGAAATACTTGACCCGAAGCTTGTACTCTTCGTCCTCCCATGCATGGGAGTCTCGTCGGCTATAATTTGAGCCGGAATTGATCGGCAATGGTAGATCAGGAGCGCAGCATGTTGTCAGTTACCGTTTCACCCAGGTTTCAAATTGTCATTCCGCAGGCCGTGCGCGAGCAACTGCACATCGAAGCCGGCCGAAAGCTGCAGGTCCTGGCTTACGACAACCGGATCGAGTTGCTACCGCTGGAATCGCCTCAGCAACTGCGCGGCTTCTTGCGCGGCATCGACAGCACGGTTGAGCGGGAGGGCGACCGGGCATGAATCTCGTGGACTCCTGCGGTTGGCTGGAGTACTTTGCCGACGGCGGGAACGCGTCATTCTTTGCGCCGGCTATCGAGGATATGGATCGGCTGATCGTGCCCAGCCTGTGCCTGTTCGAGGTGTTCAAACGCATTCTCCAGCAGCGCAGCGAGCAAGATGCGCTACGTGCGGCAGCCGTCATGCGGTAGGCACGGGTTGTCGATCTGAACGATAGCCTGGCCTTGAGCGCAGCCCGCCTGTCCGTTGACTGTAAACTGGCACTGGCCGACAGCATCATTCTGTGCACAGCCCGTCAGCATGGCGCCACGCTTTGGACCCAGGATGCGCACTTCGCCGATCTGCCCGATGTGCGCTACGTGGCAAAATAGCGACGGGATAGTGTCAACACCAGACCGTGTTCAACTCGGTGAGCACGTACAAAGAGCAACTGATCTGCAATCTGGGCTACGGGCCGGGAAACAGGGAAGGGATACGACGACCGTACTTGCCGACGAGGGTATCCTCCCACTGGGGCTGACAGCGGCGGGCAGACAGTCGGTGCAATAATGCTCGAATCAGAAACGCAGTGGCCTGAAACTCGGTTTGGCCTTGGCGATCCAGATGATGTCGATTGCCTTGTCGCAGCCATGACCTGGCGGGCTGCCCCGGCCTGCGGTGATCCCGTCTTGCTGCTCGTGCCGCTGCACAATACCTCGGGCTGTTGAGCCGCCCGCCGGATTTCTCAGGCCGCACCTTGCCGCTGCAACGCTGTCACCGCGCACCGCTGCCCGGTCTTCTGACTGCCAGCGCCGCCGGTAATGAGCCGCGTGCCGCTGCGATACGTGAGATAGGCCCAGAACCAGTCGAGCATGACCGAGATGCGGTTGCGCAGGCCGACCAGGAAGCCGAGATGCACCGCACCCCACAGCCACCAGGCGGGTCCGCCGTGCAGCTTGACGAAACCGAAGTCCGCCACCGCCGCCTTGCGCCCGATGGTGGCCAGACTGCCCAGGTGCTGGTACTGAAAAGCGGCCGGCGCCGGCCGACCCTCGACGCGGGCCCGGATCACCCGCGCGACATGGTGGCCGCCCTGCTTGGCTGCCGGCGCCAGGCCAGGCACCGGCGTGCCGTTCCAGGCGTTGGCGAGCGCCGTGTCGCCGATGGCAAAGACGTTGGGCAAGCCGTGTACCGACAGGTCCGGCCCGACCTTGACGCGGCCGGCCGGGTCAGCCTCCGCACCCAGCCACTTCGCCGCAGGCGAAGCGACGACGCCGGCAGCCCACAAGACGGTGCGCGCAGCGATCGGCCGGCCATTGACGATCACGCCGCGGTCGTCGATGCTCTCGACGCGGCTGTCGAGTAGCACTTCGACCCCGAGCCTCTCCAGCGCCTGCCGGGTGCGCAGCGACAAATCCTCGGCAAAGGTCGGCAACAGGCGCGGGCCTGACTGCACCAGAATCACCCGTGCCGCGGCCGGGTCGAAGCGGCGGAAGTCCTTCTCCATGCCGAACTTCGCCAGCTCGGCTATGGCGCCAGCGAGTTCGACACCCGTCGGGCCACCGCCGACGATGAGGAAAGTCAGCAGGCTCGCTTGCTCCGCCGGGTCGTCGGTGACTTCCGCTTGTTCAAAGGCCGTGAGCAGACGCCGCCTGACCTCGGTGGCATCCTCGACGCGCTTCAGTCCGGGCGCATGGGGCGCCCAGTCGTCGCGGCCGAAGTACGAGTGTGCCGCGCCGGTGGCCAGGACCAGGTAATCGTAGGCGATGCGCTGGCCGTCCATCAGCACCTCCTGCCTGACGGAGTCGACGCCATTTACCTCGCCGAACAGCACGCGCACGTTGAAGTGCTCGCGGAACAGGCCGCGTACCGGTGTCGCGATGTCACCGGGCGACAGGCCCGAGGTGGCCACCTGATAGAGAAGCGGCTGGAACAGATGATAGTTGTGACGGTCGATCACGGTCACCGCCACCCGCGCGCTCGTCAGAGCCGCGGCACATGTCAGCCCGCCGAAGCCGGCGCCAACGATCACCACCCGCGGCACGCTGTCGAGCGCAAAGGCTGGCTGACCAGCGAGCCGCGGAAAGCGCCGGCGCAGCGCGCGCTCGACCAGCGCATCCAGCGACACGAGGCCCGGCCCCCACAGCACCATCAGCGCCAGCACCATGAACCAATACGGATCGGCTTCGACGCCCGGCCCCAGCATGCGCACGGTGGAGACGGCCAGCATCAGCAGCAGGGCCGCCAGGCGGGTGGCGCAACCCAGCGCCAGCAATGCGGCGCCAACGAGTGTCAAGGGTGACGCGAAGACCGCCGCCGAAGTAACCGGCAACAAGGCCGCAAGGTCCATTTCGCCGCCATTCGAGATGGCGATGGCAACGTCGGCGATGGCAGCCAGCACGGCGAGTGCCAGCCACCAGCGCAGGAGCAGGGAGTACAGCGGTGCCAGCCAGTGCGTGGCGTCGGCAAACAGGCGGAGCACCACTCCGGCAAAGGGCACCGCCGTGCGCGCCAGCCCGCGAGCGAGCAGCCGATCAAGCGACAGCGTGCCGGCGCCGTGCACGACGAACCAGAGCAGCAGGGCGGCCCAGAAAAGGTGCGTGTCGAGCGTCTGGTAGCTGAACTGGATGACCAGCGCCAGCGCCGCCAGCGCGAGCGCGGCAAAACGCGTCGCCAGCCCCGCCGCGAGGAGGACCGAGCCGAGCAGTTCGATGAGTACGCCGAGCCAGGCCGCGCTCACCGGGTTCAGCCACGACACCGGATATTCGTGGGCTGCCAGATAGAGCGCGTTGTCCCATTGAGCGGCCTTGAGCACCCCGGAGACGAAGAAACCCTGCGCCAGGGTGAGACGGATCAGCAACTCGACCACCGGGCCGGCCGAGCGCTCGAGAAAACGCAAGGCGACGATCGACAGATTGACGAGACCGGAAAGCCAGGCCAGTCGGTAAGAGAGCTTCGGTGCGAGTGGGTACGTCATGGCTCTTGATCTCCTGTGGTTTGTACGCCGTAGCGGCAGCGGAAGATGCAGCGCTGCCCGTTTTCGTGGTGCAGCTTGCAGCACAGCACGGCTGCGGTACCCCTGAAGCCAACGTAGGCCGCCGCGGCGCCGAGCATGCCGAGGGGCGGTGCCGTGAAATAGATCCAGATCGCCGTCCACTGCTGCGCCGACAGGGCCGAAGCAAAGCTGCGTGCCGGATTCATGCTCATTCCCGACAGCGGCGCCTCGAGCGTGATGTAAACCGCTACCAGCGCGCCGGCGACGAGTCCCGTGTAGCGATTGGCTCGCGGCGAGTTGCTGACGAACAGCACGGTCAACATGAGACCGAACGAGATCGCCGCTTCGGCCAAGAAGGCGACAGCCACACCTTGTTCGCCGGGAAGCGTCGCGACGAAGTTCACGGCCGGATGCGACAGGATGGACGAGCGCAGAAGGAGGGTCGCGACCGCCATCCCGGTGGCTCCACCGGCGAACTGAAAGAGGATATAGAACAGGGCATCCCAGGGCTCGATCTTGCCGAGGCGAAAGAATGTCAGCGTCACCGCCGGGTTGAGGTGAGCTCCCGAACGCTTGCCCCATGGCGAGTAGATGAGGGTGATGGCGGTGAGTCCCATGGCAAGGCCGATCAGGACGCGCCGCAGCGCGGGATCGCCAATGGCCTGCGGCAGCGGCGACGCCGGGTGCTCGATCAGTGTCACAAAAAGGCACGCCGAGACCATGAACAGCCCGAGACCCGCCGCCTCGATCAGATACTCGGGCCAGTGCTGCCGCAGGACATGACGCATCGGTACGCCCTCCTAGACCTGCTCGGCCGTCTCGGGCTGGCGTGCTTCCACTGCTTCCAGCTGCTGCCGCCAGAAGGCAGGAATATCGACGCGATACCGGCGCTCGACGAGGTTCGCCACCAGCCCTGTCCAGCCGGTCTGATGCATCGCGCCCAGGCCCTGTCCGGTGTCTCCGTGGAAATACTCGTGGAAGAGCAACAAGTCCCGCCAATGGGGATCGCCGTGAAACGGCGATCCGGCGGGGAAAGCCGGCAGGCGTCCGTCGGGCGTGCGGCGGAAGATGTTCACCAGCCGCTCCGAGATCAGTTTGGCAGCCTCCTTCAGCGTGCTCTGTCCGCCTTCGCAGCACGGCGCCGGCACCAGAAAGCTGTCGCCGTAGTAGCGGTGAAACTTTTCGATCGCTTGAACGAGCACGTAGTTGGTCGGCATCCAGATCGGTCCGCGCCAGTTGGAGTTGCCGCCGAAAAGCCCCGAGTTGGACTCGCCCGGAACGTATTCGATGAGCGCCTGCCCGATTCCCGGCAGCGTGCCCAGGTCACACTGCTCGGCGTGTACGCGCGACACGCTGCGCACGCCGAAAGGGGACAGGAATTGGCGCTCGTCGAGTACCCGCCGCAAGACCGCCTTCAGTCGCGCCGGTCCGAGCAGCGACAACAGATGTTCTTCGCGGACGTTGCTCTGAATCGGACAGTGGGCCACCTTGTGCCCATTGAACGTCCCTCGGTAATGCCCCACCAGCGCGGCGTGGAAGCGCGGCACGTTCTTCAGCAGGCGCTGGTCGATCACCTCGACGGCGAACAGCGGGATCAGGCCGACCCACGAAAAGACGTCGATGTGCCGGCTTTGACCGTCGGGGCCAACGACGAGGTCCTTGAAGAACTGGTCCTCGTCGTCCCACAAGCTCAAACCGGTCTGGCTGTGGCCGGCAATCGAGTTGGCGATGGCCATGAACTGCTCGTAGCACTGGATGGCCACGTCCTCGTAGTCGTGCATTTCGGCCGCCAGTTCGAGCGCCATGACCGTCATGTTGAGCGCGAACATCGCCATCCAGCCGGTGGAATCCGCCTGTTTCAACGAATAGCCGGCCGGCAGTGGCTGCGAGCGGTCGTATACCGAGATGTTGTCGAGCCCCAGGAAGCCGCCTTCGAAGACGTTGTTGCCTTCGGCGTCCTTGCGGTTCAGCCACCAGGTATAGTTCATCAGCATTTTGTGCGTGACCCGCGCCAGGAAGTTGAGGTCGGCTTTGCCGCGTTGCACGCGCTCGGTGCGGAAGACCTTAAGCGCTGCCATCGCCAGCACCGGCGGGTTCACGTCGCTGAACGCCCACTCGTAGGCCGGGATCTGTCCATTGGGGTGCAGATAGGTCTCCTTGAGCAGCAGTTCGATCTGATCCTTGGCAAAGTCCACGTCCACCAGGGCCAGCGCAGCGCAATGAAACGCCAGGTCCCAGGCGGCGAACCAGGGATACTCCCACTTGTCGGGCATGGAGATGACGTCGGCAGCCTTCATGTGCCGCCAGGTGCGGTTGCGTCCGTGTTTGCGGTTGGCCGGTGGCGGCAATTGGTCGCCATCCTGCCAGCGCGCCACGTCGAAGTGAAAGAACTGCTTCGACCAGATCATGCCCGCGAGCGACTGGCGCAGAATGCGGGCGTCTTCTCCGCTGCAGTGCGGTTGCAGGTCCTCGTAGAAGATCGTCGCTTCGGCCTCGCGCTGGACGAAGACCTCCTCCTCCTGGTCGAATGGCGCCTGCAGTTCGCCGCGCACCAGCGTCAGTTCGATGCTCACCGTCTCTCCGGCAGCCGCGGTCAGCACGTGCCACGCGGCGAATCGGGTGCCGGTCCGGGCGGGATTCACTGCCGCCAGTTCGCCGTTGACCACGTAACGATGGAAAGCATCCTTGACATAGGGCGTCGCATTGGGGTGGTTCCACAAGCGTTCGGCATTGCTTTCGTTTTCGGTGTAGAGCGGCTCGGCCTGCTGCCGGCCGTAGAGAAAGTAGGCGCCCAGCGTCTCGTCGTCGGCACGCACGGCCCACTGCGCACCGCTGGGCGCGGGGACTGCGGCCAGCAGCGGTTTGCTCACCGCTTTGGGGGCGCCCCAATCGTCTACGCCGGCGCCCCACGACCAGGTGTTGCGGAACCACAGCGTCGGCAAGATGTGCAGCGTCGCGGCTTGTGGTCCGCGGTTGCTGGCGATGATGCGAATGTGAATCTCCTCGGGCGAGGCCTTGGCGTAGCGCACCTCCACGTCCCAGTAGCGCTGCTCGTTGAAGACGCCGGTGTCGAGCAGGTTGAAGGGGGGATCCTGGCGGCTGCGGCGGCCGTTCTCCGCCACCAGTTGCGCGTAGGGATAGGCGGCCTGCGGGTACTTGTAGAGGTAGCGCAGATAGCTGTGCGACGGTGTAGCGTCGAGATAGAAATAGTATTCCTTGACATCCTCGCCGTGGTTTCCCTGGTTGCCGGTCAGTCCAAAGGCACGTTCCTTGAGAATCGGGTCTTCGCCGTTCCATAGCGCAAGGGCGAAGCACAGGCGCTGTTTTTCGTCGCAAATGCCACCCATGCCGTCTTCATTCCAGCGGTAGGTGCGCGCGCGCGCCTGGTCATGATCGAGGTATCCCCAGGCGTTGCCATCCGCGCTGTAGTCCTCGCGCACCGTGCCCCAGGCGCGCTCGGCCAGGTACGGCCCCCACAGGCGCCAGTTCTCGCGACCGTCGTGCTGCGCCTCCAGGCGTTGCCGCTCGCTATTCAGGATCTCGTTGGCTTTCATCGTTTGCTCCATTGAAGTTGACCGGCCAGGACGGTGCTACCAAGATGGCTTGCCAGGCGCAGGCCCCAGGCATAAATGGTGAGCGCCGGGTTGGCCCGGCTGGAACGCGGCAGCACGCTGCCATCAGCGACGTACAGGTTGCCCATGCCGTGCACCTTGCCGTGGGCATCGACGACGGAAGTCGCCGGATCGTTGCCGGTTACCAGCGTGCCACAGGCATGCGCGGTGCCCTGGAGCGGGATCGCCCTAACCAGTGCGACATACCCCAGAGCAAGCAACTGGCGTTGCAGCGTATGCACGAGGCGCCGGTGCTCTGCCTGTGCCGCCGGCAGCCGGGCAAGGTCATAATCGAGCAGGGGACGATTGCTGCCCTGCGCCATGGCAACGACTCGATTGTCCGGATGCGACCCGTCCTCGGTCTGCAGGAACAGGCCGTAGACCCTTTGTGCGATCGGCGCCGCCAGCCAGTTCGGCACAAGGCGGGGCATTTGGCTGCGCACGATCTCCTCGGCCAGATTACCGCCGAGTGTCTGGACGGTACTGTGCGGCATGCCGTCATGCAGTAGGAGCAGCGTCTTGCACAACACGTCGGTAACCGGACGGTGTGACAGCGCGAGCATGGCCGTCAGCACGTGCGCCTTGTAATTGCGGCCCACCTGGCGGTAGCTCGGCAACGTCTGCGCCAGACCCGTATGTTCCAGGTAGGATTGCAGCAGGCGCGGACTGTGCAGGGCGCCGGCGGCGATCACCAGCACCGTCGCGTGATGGCGACTGCCGTCGTCGCACACCACTCCGGTCACGCGCGTCGCGTCGCTGCTGGCGGCGATGAACCCCGACACCGCTTTGCCGGTGAGGATGGTCAGATTCGGCTTGTGGCTCACTCGCTGTAGCAGTGACGATTCGGCATCGCACTTCAGGCCGCGCACCGAGGCGAAGGCGTCGAAGTGGCGCGCTTCCTCGGGATGAGAGAGGATGTCCGCCGCCAGGCCGAGGGCCATCGGCTGCCGACGCCATTGCGCATCCCGGCGCCGAAGACCGGAGACGATCTGCTGGAAGTTGGCCTCGATCTCGAACTGGCGCACACCGAGAAGCTGCTCGGCTTCGTCATAGAAGGGTGCCAGTTCCTCGTAGGGAAAAGGCCAGGCCAGGCAGGCGTGATCCACATCGGCATCAAACTCGTTCGCGGCGAAGCGCAACAGGGCGGCGCCGTACCACTTGGTCTTGCCGCCGAGATTGAAGTGTTCCTCGGGCACGATCGTCGCTCCACGCCGATCGACCCAGGGCTCGTCGCTGAGAAACATGCCGCGCCGCAGAACCTTGTCGGCATCCAGGGTACTACCGTCTCTGGGCAGGGCCATGCCCTTTTCCAGCAGCAGCACGCGCTTGCCCGACTGGGTCAGGTGATAGGCGACCGCACAGCCGCCAGCGCCGGCGCCGATGATGATCACGTCGTAGTCC
Organism: Candidatus Accumulibacter cognatus; assembly: GCA_013414765.1. Lineage (GTDB taxonomy): Bacteria > Pseudomonadota > Gammaproteobacteria > Burkholderiales > Rhodocyclaceae > Accumulibacter > Accumulibacter cognatus. The sequence goes on along the minus strand of CP058708.1, from coordinate 3,965,757 downwards.
ATGTCGTGCCCGCCTTCAGTACACGGCCGCCGGCGAGATCACCGCGGCGGTGGAGCCGCGGGTCCGCGCGTGGGTCAGGGTGAACAGGAACTGGTACACCCGGCGCCGGGCGAGTTCCTCGGTGGCCAGATTCTCCAGGCCGAACAGGCCCATCTTCACGTACATCGTCTGGGGAACGAGGAAAGGACGCTCGGGGTCCTCACCAGGAACCGGTCCGTAGCTCCAGGTGTCGGCGCCCGTGAGCGCGACATGCCGTGCGTATAGCCAGTGCACGACCTCGAGGCCTGGCCCGGGCTCGCCCGAAAGGAATTGCGCATTGTCGCGCCCCCACAGCCCGCCCCAGCCGGTGTGGAACAGTACGGCGTCGCCGGCCTGGACATCGATCCCTTGCCGCTGCAAGGCACCTTCAAGGTCGGCGACGCTGATCACGTAGCCCCTGGGCAACCGTTGAACCCCCTTGTACGCCGCTACATCCACGAGAATGCCGCGTGTAACGATGGGCGGTACGGTCTCGATGCCGAATTTGCTCAGACCCCAGTCCTCGACCACGTCGGCCGTCGTCCAGCCGTTGTAGAATCGGTCGCCGATCTGGATGTGGCCGATGGAATCGAGTTGCGTCCCCACCTGGAAGGTGCCGACCTGGATCTCGGTGATCCAGTTGATTTCGTTGCGGCCCCAGCCCCGGCCTACGGCGTCGGGACGGCGCAGGTTGGTCCAATGGGGTGAGATATCGACGGTCTGGTGCCAGTAGCGACCGGGAAACTTGGGGGTGTTTTCATCCAGAACGCGACCGAGGTCGACGACCGTGCCTGTCCTTACCAGGCGGGCGGCGGCGGCGGTGATCGCCGGCGTGATCTCGTTGAGCGTTCCGAGCTGGTCATCGGCACCATAACGGCTTGGCCACCAAGGCTTCTGGCCATCGGGCAAGGGCGTGGCAAGCGCGCGCGAGTCGGAACCCGCGGCCAGCGCCTCCGCCCCTGTGCCCAGGCTCAGGGCCAGGGTGGCGACGGCAAGGCCGCGAATCACCTGCTTGACAAACGGGTACATGCTCACCCTCCTTCCCGGAATTCTGGATACAGGGTCATGCCGCCGTCGACATACAGCGTTGCGCCGGTAACGTAGTCGGAGTGATCCGAAGCGAGCCAGACCGCGGCCCTCGCGATGTCACGGGTCTCGCCAACCCGGTAGTAGGGGATGAGCTTCAGCAAGGCCGCTTCCGCCTGCGCCGTCGCCCACGCCGAGGTATTGATTGGCGTCTTGATCGCCCCCGGTGAAATGGCATTGACGCGGATCTTCTTCATCGCCAGTTCCTGCGCCATCGTCTTCATCAGCATCGCAACGCCGCCCTTGCTCGCCGCATAGTTGGCGTGCCCGGCCCAGGGGATGAGGTCATGGACCGACGACAGGCAGATGATCTTGCCCAAGGAGCACGACAATTGCGGCATCAGGCCGCGGCGCAGGAACTCGCGCACTGCTGCACGCGCGCACAGGAACTGGCCGGTGAGATTGACGTCGATCACCTTGCGCCATTGGGCCAGGGTCATCTCGTGAAAGGGCGCGTCCTGCTGCAGGCCGGCATTGTTGACCACGATGTCGATCGAACCCAGTTCGCTGATGGCACTCTGGAACATCGCCTGCACCTGCTCCTCACTGCTGACATCCGCTTTGATGGCGAAAGCGCGGCTACCCGTGGCGCAGATTTCATCGACCACGCGCTGGGCATTTTCGTCATCGGTGACGTAGTTCACCACCACGGTGGCACCGGCTTCAGCCAGACCCTTGGCGATCGCTTCGCCGATGCCCGAGTTGGCGCCCGTCACAATGGCGCGCTGACCATCGAGCGTGGTTTCCCGGATGTTGGTCTGATGCATCCGCATTTCGCATGCTCCACATGATTCAGTCATCACGTCACCTCAGCAGGCAAGAATTTTGCGGCGGATCAGATGATCCAGGGAGAGCTTGCCAGGACCGTGAAACAAGGTCACCAGCAACAGCAGGCCCCAATACTGGTGATCCTTGAGGCCGACCTCGGACAGGTCGGGATACGAGATCACGGCGATGATGTTGAACACGAACAGGACCGCGGCAGAGGCACGCGCGCCCAGACCAAGCACCAGCAGTACGGGCATGAACAGTTCGACGCCGGTACCGAGATAAGCAGCCACTTCCGGCGGCAGGCCAGGAACGGCGTATTCGTTTTCGAACAACGCGACGGTGGACGACCAGGAAGCAATCTTGGTCAGGCCCGATTGAAAGAAGACGCTGCCGACCAGCAGACGGATGCCGAAGTCCAGGCCGGGCGCCAGCCAGTCGGCGGCGCGCAGCGCGAGTTGTACCCAACGCACGATACGGCCAGGATGGTCGGCGGGTACGCTGATGCCGCCGTTTCGATTCGCTACGAGATCCATTTCACTCTCCTTCAGGATGGGTCGGCGTCGCCCTGTCCGTTGCGGTGGCAGCGGACAGGGCGTAGGCCAGGCTTATTTGCCCGCGCCGCCGGGTTTGGCATGTGCGCTGGAGGTGACCGTGCCGCCGGCGATCTTGTCGCAGGTCCCCTTGGGCACGAACACCCAGGCCTCCGGGTCGCGGTCCACCTTGGCTGTTCCGGCGCACGAACTCTTGCTCGTGCCGCAGTCGTTCTTGCCGGCCTTGACGATGCCGGCGCACTTTTCGTTATCACCGGCAGCAGCGATGGCCTGGCTGCTTGCCGCGCTGACGCCGAGGGCCAGCAGACCGGCGATTGCACTACGGATGATTTGCTCTGAGTGGTTCATGGTTGTTTCTCCTTACGGGTTGGTTGAAGAGATCAGACAGGATGGCATCCCATCTGTGGTCAGTATGCAGAGCGGACTTCACGCCCTGTTCACCGAAAGATCACGTTTCTGTAAACGCGATCGTTGGTCACGTTGCCCGCGACCGGGAAGGGCCGCCGCCCCGATCGCTGTGCTGGTCGGAACGATGAACCCAGCCAGCGTGCTATCGCTTACCCGCTGCACCAGAAAGGCCGCGAGGTCAAAATTCGCATCGACCACCTGCGCCGCGTCCAGCGCAGCCTGAAGCGGCATGTTCTGCACCAGCGCGGTCAGCAATGCGAACTCGGAGTCGCCGACGGGCTCGATCGCCATCGCATCACCCCGACGGCGAATCAGCAGCCGCACGGGACCGGCGGCAAGGTCGACCGTCACACTATCCGCAGCGTCGGGCTGATTGGCCGCCCAGATGCGGTCAACCGGGAAAGGCGATGCCAGGAGACGGCAGCTCGGGTGTAACTGGAAATGCAGCGATGGCAGCATGGCTTCCGCCACCGACATCAACTGGTCGATCGCCATCGCGCTACCGTTGGCAGCATGAAATGATTCATGCCAGTTCCACTCCAGCCGCGCCACGTCGCCGAGATAGGGCAAACCGGCCGCCGGGGGAAATTGCTCGAGAAAAGTTGAAAACTCGCCACCAAAACCATGCAGATTGCCCCGGCTGGACGGATGGCACGGGATGTAGTGATCGGCGGCGAAGCGGAAGAAATCCTCACCTACCAGTCGCTCGATGACCGGGTAGACGTCGCGGAGCGCCTCACGATAGTTGTGGACGATGTTGTTGCGGTAGATTGCCAGTCGCGCCGCCGGCGCCATGCCGTTGGCGCAGACGAAGCTCTCGGCTGCGACCTCGGTCGCATCGAACATGCCGCGCACGAAAGCAAGCTCCAGTTCACGCAGCGTAGGCATGTCTTTCCCCTAGCAGGTGATCGGCGGTAGCCGCCTCCTGCAACAGTACCGCCAGCGGCGGCAGGTCGGTATCCCATTCGATCAGTGTCGGCCGCGCACCGAAGATCTCGACCGCCTCAGCGTAGAGCTGCCACACCGGGTCGGCGACGCGGGTGCCGTGCGTATCGATGAGGAGGCCGGCGATCCGGTCGAAGCCGGCGAGGTGCATCTCGCCGACCGCTGCCGCCGGCACCGCTCTCAGGTAGTGCCGCGCGTCGAAGCCGTGGTTGCAGGCGCTGACGTAGATGTTGTTGATGTCGAGCAGGATGCCGCAACCGCTGCGAGCAGCGACTTCAGCAATGAAGTCCCACTCGTCGATCGTCGAATGCGAGTACTGCAGATAGCTGGAGACGTTCTCGACCAGGATTGGACGGCCGAGCGCCTCCTGCGCCTGGCATACGTGCGCGCAGACCACGGCCAGAGCCTCTTCGGTATAGGGCAGCGGCAGCAGGTCATTCACATGCCTGCCGGCGACACTGCTCCAGCACAGATGCTCCGACACCAGGCCAGGTTCGATACACGCCATCAGGGTCTTCAAGGCCCGCAGATGATCCTGATCAAGGCTGTCCGTGGTGCCCAGCGACAGGCCGACGCCATGCAGACTGATCGGGTACTCGGCGCGGATGCGTTCCAGGTAGTGCAGTGGCTGACCGCCGCCAAAATAGTTCTCGCTGTGCACTTCGAACCAACCGACGGCCGGCAGCGTCGCAAGGATTTCGCGGTAGTGCGGCGCGCGCAGCCCAATCCCACTGCGCGCCGGCATCCTTGTGGCAAGCGGTCGGCTGCGCAGCGCGCCCAGCGCAGTCATGCGTCCATGGCTCAAGTCAGTTTCGGTTGTAGCAGGCATGTGCATTGTCCTCATCGAGTGGGCTCGCGTGGCAGCCGGAATGGCCGCCGGGGTAACCCTTTCTCCCGGGTTGTTGTGCATCGTCGAAAGCAGTATGGCGGCCGAAAATCACGGATGTATCACGCACTGCTCAAGCTTCAATCACATCGGCAGGCACCGACTAGCGCCAGCGACGGCAGGCCGGCAACACTCAGCAGAAACTTGAATCTATTGCTTACTTCGCCTATGGTTGCGCCTGTGAAAGCTGCGCGAAGGACGACTGGAGGATGCTTCTTGATCAACTTGCGATGGAAAATCCTGCTACCACCCTGCCTGTTCGGTGTTCTTGCGGCGGCCTATTTGGCATGGGGCTGGCTACCGGAAGTGATGCTGCCGGCCGGGCGGACGGCTTTGGCAATGGCCGTGTTGGCGACCGCAGCGGCATTCCTGGTGGTCAGTGCGATCACCGTCGATCGACAGGTCATCCAGCCTCTGGCGGGCCTTGCCCGCCACCCTGGCGAAATCTTCGAGTCAGGTGATCTCGTCAATGCCGATCCTTCTGCGGGCAATGAAATCCAGGCCGTCAAGCTCACTATCGAAGCGCTCACCGATTCGGCCACCCGGCAGCGGCGGCACGAGTGCGCGGTCGAGCAGCGGTGCCGGGAGATCGAGGCCGCGCTGCGGCTGAGCGAGGAGCGTTATGCGCTCGCCCTGCGTGGCAGCAGCGACGGCTTGTGGGAATGGAATCTGGCGAGTGGCGAAATGCTGCTTTCGCCACGCTGGAAGAGCATGCTCGGGTTCGCCGACAGCGACTTGCCCGATTGTCGGGAGCGGTGGCGGGAGCGCATCCATGCTGACGATCGGGCGGCGGTGGAAGCCGCCATCCAGGCCAACCTCGAGAGCACTGGCGAGCCCTATGAACAGCAATATCGCATGCTGCATCGGGACGGCAGTACGCGCTGGATACTGTCGCGGGGAACGGTGGTCCGTCATGCCAGTGGCAAGGCTTATCGGATGGTCGGGCTGGATACCGACATCACACGCATCAAGCGCTTTGAAACCATCCTCAACGAGATGGCGGAAGGCACCGCAGGCGCGGCCGGCGATGCCTTCTATCGCACCCTGGTGCAGCATTTCGCCTGTGCCCTACAGGTCTCGTGTGCCTTCATCACCCAGTGCGCGGATTATCCGACGAGCCGCCTGCGGACGCTGGCCTTCTGGTCCGGGCACGCTTTTCTCGATGATTTCGAGTATGACCTGCCGGGTACGCCTTGCGAGACCGTTGTCAAGGAAGGGCGCGTCTGCTTCCACCCGCAGAACGTCGGCACGACTTTCCCCGTCGAGGCAGGCTATGAAGGGTATCTCGGGATTCCGATCTTCGCCAGCGACGGCAAGGTCATTGGCCACCTCGCTTTTCTCGACACCCGGCCGATGGGCGACGAGATGCTGATCGCGTCCATCTACCGCGTCTTCGCGGCGCGGGCCGGGGCCGAGATGGAAAGGGAGATGGCTCTCGAAGTGCTTCGACTACAGGCGGCTAAGCACGCTGCCGAACAACCGCAAGGGAGCCCACATGGTACGACAGGTTCTGGTAGTTGAGGACGACGAGGACATTGCCCGGCTGATCACGCTTCAGCTCGGCGAGCTGTCGTGCGCGGTGAAGACTGCCTACGACGGGATCGTCGGCCTCGCCGAAGCGGAGTCGCGGGACTATGACCTGGTGATTCTCGACCGGATGCTCCCCGGCATGGACGGACTGGAGATTTGCCGCCGCATTCGCGGCAAGAGCACGTATACGCCAATTCTGATGCTGACGGCGAAGTCCACCGAGCTCGATCGAGTTCTCGGCCTCGAGATGGGCGCCGACGACTACCTCACCAAACCGTTCAGCGTGCTCGAGCTCGCGGCGAGGGTGAAAGCCATTTTTCGCCGCGTGGACCACCTGGCCAAGCCGACCGAACAGGCCAAGGTACTTGACTCGGGGCCGCTGCGAGTCGATGTCGAACGGCGGCAGGTGACTCTGGCCGGCAAGGCGGTCGATCTCACCGCCAAGGAGTTCGACCTGCTGTGGTACTTTGCCGAGCACCCGGGCCGCGTCTACAGCCGCGCGCAACTGCTCGACAAGGTATGGGGCTATAGCCACAGCGGATACGAGCACACCGTCAATGCGCACATCAACCGCCTGCGCGCGAAAATCGAGCCGAATCCGAACCAGCCGGAGTTCATCCTGACGGTGTGGGGTGTGGGCTACAAATTCCGCGACCAGAGCGCCGGCTGAACGTCCATGTTGCGGTCGCTCTACGGCAAGCTGACGATCGCTCTCATGTTGGTCTTCTTCTCCCTCGGCGCCGCCTTCATCGTGGCGACGGAGCAGATGCTCGAGGGCCCCCGCCTGCTCGAGCTGGCCGCCGATCTGATCATCGGAGCCATTGCCTTTTCCCTGCTCGCCGCCTTGATCGTTTTCAATCTGCTGACTCGGCGCCTGCGTCTGCTGGCCGCCGAGATGGATGCCTTTCGCGCCCACGGCCTCAGCCAGCCGATGCGCGGTCTGAACGCCAGGCCGCAAGGCGACGAGATCGATCGCCTGGTCATCGCGTTCCAGGAGATGTCGGAACGTATAGCCTCGCAACTGCGGGCACTCGAACGCAACGACGAGCAGCGCCGGGAACTGCTCGCCAACGTGTCGCACGACCTGCGCACGCCGCTCGCGTCGATGCAGGGTTATCTGGAGATCCTGCTCCTCAGGCATGGCGCGCTATCTCCCGACGAGGCGCGCAGCTACCTCGAGATCGCCGCCAAGCACAGCGACCGACTGGGCAAACTGGTGCGTGACCTGTTCGAACTCACCAAACTCGAGGCGCACGACGTCCGTCCGCAGGCGGAAGAATTTCCGTTGACCGAACTGGTGCAGGACGTGTTGCAGAAGTTCGAGCTGACAGCCGAGCAGCGTGGCCTGCGCCTCGAACATCGCTTGGCCAGCGCCGTGCCTCCAGTGCGGGCCGATATCGGCATGATCGAGCGCGTCCTCGAGAACCTGCTGGAGAACGCGATCCGCCACACGCCCGCCGGCGGAGCGGTGCGCATCGAACTCGACGCTGACGCGGAGCATGTGCTGGTCAGCATCAGCGACACCGGTCGCGGCATTGCCCCCGAGGATCTGGCCCAGGTCTTCGATCGCTACTACCGCGTCGACCGTGGCGAGTTCGGCAACGCGGGCAACGCCGGTCTGGGTCTGGCGATCACCCGGAGAATCGTCGAACTGCACGGAGGATGCATTACCGTGGACAGCACCGCCGGGGTCGGGACCACGTTCCGCTTCGACCTGCCGGCCGTGCCGCGGCGCTGCTGAAACCCCGGGCCGAAGTTCACGCGCCCGGACCCCGGATATCCAGGCGTCGATCGCCTGTCCGACGGCAGCGGCTGCTGAACAGCGGGCCGTTCCCTTGCCCTCAGGCGGCCATCGACTGCGTTTGCTGGCGCAGCGCCTTGAAATGCTGGTGCCGGCGCGCCGTCGCCTCCTCGCTGTAGAGCGCAACGACCATCTGGCGCAGGCCGGCCGCCAACTCCTGCGGGCTCATGTGTGTCGGCCGGAAGCCGACGTCGAACAAGGTGCAGCGCTCCCATGCCCGATCGGCCAGCAGGCGCCCTTCCCGCTGCAGTTGCGCGAACAGCGGTGTACCTGGAAAAGGTGTCGGCACCGTCACCTGCACGTCGAAAGGCAGGGCTTCGGCAACGAAGTCGAGGACCTGATCGAAGATCTGTGTCGTCTGACCGTCGAGTCCGAGCACGAAGCAGGCGTTGACGCGAATGCCCCGGGCCTGGATGCGGCGGATGGCGTCGCGATATTGCGGTGCCTGCGACAGTTTCCAGTTGCACTTCGTCTCCACCCCGTCGAGTCCCTCGGTCGTTGGGCTCTCGAGACCGATCAGCACCTCCGCGCAACCGGCTTCGCGCATCAGCCTCAGCAACTCGTCGTCTTCATGAATCGCGAGATCGCTTTCTGCAAACCATTTGATCTGGCGCTTGGCGATCTCTGGCAAGAGGGCTTTCCAGTAGGCGCGGTGACAAAAGCTGTTGTCGTCGGCGAACTCGATGAAAGGCCGCGGCCAGAGCGAACGGATGTGGTCGATTTCCGCCAGCACCTGCGCCGCGGGTTTCTGCTTGTACTTGCGGGTGAGCAGGATCGAACTCGCGCAGAAGCTGCAGCGCCATGGGCAGCCGCGGCTGGTCTGCACGGTGATGCGATTGTAGCGCTCGAGGTCCAGCAGTTCGTACGCCGGCATCGGGGCGGCTGCAAGGTTGAACTCGGCACCGCGCGCGTCGTACAAGGGGCGCAAATGGCCACGCTCGGCGTCACGCAGAACGTCGTGCCACACGGTCTCGCCTTCGCCGACAACTGCGGCCGCACCGTGGGCAATCGCTTCCTGCGGCAGCGCGGTCATATGCAGGCCGCCTATCACCACCGGGATACGCAGTGTCCGATAATGTTCTGCCACCTGGTAGGCTTCCTTGATCTGCGCGCTGAAGCTCGAGATGGCCACCAGATCGACGTCACGGGGAAGCTGGTCGATGCCGCTCAGGTCGGGCATTTCAAGGTAGCGGCGCTGGTGCTGCGCCGGCGTCATCCCGGCCAGAGTGAGCAGACCGAGGCTGGGCAGCGAGGCAATGCTGCGATTGCGTTCGACGAAACCGGGGAGCGTCAGGCCGAGCGCGGTCAGTTCGGGATCACAGGCGCGCAGTCCGCTCATGGCGATGAAGACGATTCGCAACGGCTTCGTGCCGGCGATCACCGGCATGGGCTGACTAGCCGCTGCGGGCAATGCGAACGGCCCATCAATCGGCTGGCTCATGGCAGCACCTCGCCAGCGAGCAGGCCGACCGCGCCACTGATCAGCGTCACCACCGGCAAGAAGAAAAGGTGACGGAAGCCTGGGCGCCACGCTGCAAGAAAACAGATGGCCGGCATCAGCACGGCGCCTGCCACCAAGGACCAGGCAGCGAAGGCGGGCGTCGCCGCTCCCATCAGGCTGACCGTGTTGGCGAACGCGAGATTGAGAAACGCTATCCCGAAGAAGCTGATGTGGCCCAGTCGCAGCAGGCGGCGACGCCAGCTACCGTAGCCACCCAGCCACTCGTCGCGGTGGAAGAAAAGGCCGATCAGCGCACCGCTGAGCAGTCCCAGCAGGATGCCGATCCAGGCCATCCAGAGGTTGATGTGGTTGAGGGTAGGGTTCATCGCATGCTCCTTCGTGGTTGTTCGGGCATCCGTCATCTAGCAGTTTGCGTGCCATCCGTAACCTGTTGATCTACAATGCAGCCAACCCCGGATTCTGGCTGCCGGTACGCGTTCCATGTATGCAGCCATTGCATTTCCTGTACATGCTCGTGAGGTGCTGTCATGGCTGCGTCGCAGATGCTGAGCGCGCGTGATCGAGACTTCTTTCTGCGCATCGGCAAGATCGTTTTCGCCAATCCCTTCTCGGAAATACGGGCGCAGCAGGTGCGCGAAGTCGCCGGGGACTTCATGCGGCCAGGGATGGCCGACGCCGAGGCCCTGATGACGGTCATCAACCGCCGATTGCAGGCGCTGGATGCGCAGGGGACGTTCGCGTTGAGTGATTTGACCGCCGAAGACGCCCACTGCGCGAAGCCGGTATTCCTTTTCGACGTTTATCACCGCCATCTGGCAGGCCTGGACGCCCTGATCGAGCGCCAGGCCAGTCAACGGGAAACGCGGGTTGACGCGACGCTCGCCGACCGGCTCCTCGGCGAACTGGTACGCCGAGGCTTTTCCGACGAAGAAGCGGCCCGTTATTTCGCCCTCTTTCACCAGTTGCGGCGGGCGTACTACTTCATCGAGGCCGGACTCGTGGGCGAGAGTCCATCGATGAAAAGCCTGCGGCGGGCTCTCTGGAACAACGTCTTCACCCATGACATGCAGTTGTTCGACACCCATCTGTGGAAACGGATGGAAGATTTCTCGACCCTGCTGCTGGGGGAAACAGGAACCGGCAAGGGTCAGGCGGCGGCGGCGATCGGCCGCTCGGGGCACATCCCCTACCTGTGGCAGCAGCGGCGTTTCGCCGCCAACTTCGCCGACAGTTTCATCGCCATCAATCTGTCACAGTTCCCGGAGACCCTGATCGAGTCCGAGCTGTTCGGCCATCGCAAGGGTGCCTTCACCGGCGCCATCGAACACCACGACGGCGTTCTCGCGCGCTCGAGCGCGCACGGCACGCTGCTTCTCGACGAAATCGGCGAGGTCAGCATCCCGATTCAGATCAAGCTCCTGCAGGTATTGCAGGAGCGAAGTTTCACGCCCATCGGCAGCCACCAGACACAGCGCTTTGCCGGACGCGTCATCGCCGCTACCAATCGACCCGTACATCAACTGATCGCGCGCGGCGAATTTCGTCACGACTTCTACTACCGCCTGTGCTCGGATGCCATCACGCTGCCAACGCTGCGCCAACGACTCGCCGAGGCGCCGGACGAGCTGGCGAGACTGGTCGGGCTGCTGGTGACGCGCATGCTCGGCGTTGCCGACGCAACGGTCGGCGGACGTGTCCTTGACGCGCTCGCCGGCTGCCTGCCAGCCGATTATCCGTGGCCGGGCAATGTGCGCGAACTCGAACAGGCGGTGCGTCGCATCCTGCTCACCGGACGTTATGATGCCGCCATCGAGGCGTCAGCCGGAGCGAGCAGCGACGCCTTGCTGCAAGCGATCGACGACGGCCGGCTCGGAGCCAGCGCCTTGCTTGCCGGCTATTGTCAGCTGCTCTACAAGCGCCTGGGCACCTATGAAGAAGTGGCACGGCGCACCGGTTTGGATAGACGCACCGCCAGGAAGTACATTCATCAGCAAGCGGATACCGCCGGTCCGGCGTAGCGGCCAGACCTGGGTGCCGAGGCGGTCAGGGCGACGATCTTCACCGCCTCGCCCCCTCCAGCGCCCGGATGTGCCGGCTTTCGGTATCGATAACTGAAATGGACCCGGTCGGCGATATTGGCGCCCGGACGGCGAGTTGGCGACGGCACGGCGAAAATGCAGCCCGCCGTGTCGACGAAGCGCACTTCGATCAGGCCATCGGACAGCCGGCGCCGATCGCTGACCAGCTCGCTGAAGGGTCTGCGTCGAATCCCGGTGGTCGGCGATCGATCGAGCAGGCAGGAGCGCTGTAGCAAGGAAAGCGCTGGAGAACGACAGGCCGCCGCCGAGGCCGATGAGCGAATCGCCAGGCTCGCGGCGCCGCGGTGTCAGCGCCCAGCGGCGGTCAGGCGGTCGAGGAGCAGCAGGATTTCGGCGGCATCGTCGTAGTTCAGTCCGGGCGTCTCGGCGAGCGCCGCGCGGCGCTGGCCAGTTGCGCGAGCCCCGCGGCGGCGCTGCCGCGGTCGCCGGCGAGCAGCAGGCCGGCGATTTCGGCCGCCAGGCGCGCGCCGGGCGTGTGGTTCTCGCCGCCGTCGCGGCGCCAGGCGAGGAAGGCCTCGCGCGCCTGCCGGCTCGCCTGGCGCGCTTCGCTGGCACGGCCGTCGTCGTTCTCGATCTTGGCGAGGATGGCCCAGGCTATCCACGGCATGGCGGCGTGGCCGAGCCCGTGCATACACGCGATCGCGCGTTCGATCTCTCGGCGCGCTTCCTGCCGACGGCCGAGGCGGCGCAGCGTGCTGGCGAGGTTGTTGCGCACGCGGCCTTCGTTGGCTACGTTGCGCAACGCGACGTCGCTCTCGGCCGCCTGGCGATAGTGCGTGACGGCGTCCGGGGCGGCCGAGAACGTCGGCGTAGAGAAGGCCCAACTGGGTCAAGGTTCCCGCCTGCCCGGCCACGTTGTTGCATAGCACCTCGATCGCCAGCGCTTCGCGATACGCGTCTTCCGCGGCTTCGCCGTTGCCGGCGTAGTGGTGGACCAAGCCGATCTGGTGCCAGGCGACGGCCACCGACGCCGCTTCGCCGAGCGCCGCGAAGCGCTCGCGCGCTTCGGTATGCGCGGCGAGCGCTTCCGGGAAGCGGCGTTGCAGTAGGCGGACGGTGCCCAACTGGCCCTTGCCAACCGCGACCTCGCGTTCGTTGTGGCGCTGCTCGGCTAAGGCAATCGCCTGTTCGTACGCCTGCACGGCTTCGTCGAGGCGACCAAGGTCTCGAAGGCAGTCCGCCCGCTCGCCGATGCAACGCGTCACCATGTGCGCTGCGCCGCAGCCGGGTGCACGCGCTTCGACCGTAGTGAAGCGCCGCTGCGCATCTGCGAGCAGCGGCAACGCGGCGCCGGCCTGCCCAGCCCGGAACAGCATTCGCCCGAGGAGGATGAACGCCGTCGCCAGGTCGTAGTCGGCGTCGGCGTACACCGCCTCGCCGGCCGCCTGCGCGCGCTCGTGCAGCCGTTGCGCCGCCGTCAGCGCTTCGCCGACGCGGCCGGCGGCGAGGAGTTGCTCGACGCGCATGGCTTCGGCCCGGAACTGTGCTTGGCCCCAGGCCGCCTCGCCGAGCGAGCGGCTCGCGGCGTCGCGCGCCTGCGCGACGCGCGCCAGCAGCCGCGGCCGGTTCAGGTATTGCAGCAGCGTGTGCAGCGTCGTCGTCAGGTCGATCGTCGCTTCGGGATCGCCGGCGTGCTCGACGCGCTCGAGCAGCGCCATCAGGTTCGGCAGTTCCATTAGCGTCAGCGCGGCGGCCATTTCGCTGTTCTTCGACTGCTCGCGGCGCAGGAACTCGGCATACTGCCGCATCGCCTCGGTCCACTGCTCGGCCAGCGCCGCGCGCGCCGCCGGCACCAGTTGCGCTGCGAGATACGGGCACAGCGCCGGGTTGAGGCTCAGATGGTTGTAGGCTTCGCCTCTCGCCAGCCCGGTGGCGACCAGCGCCTGGCCGAGCGCCTGCACCTCGGCCGCCTCCCAGCCGGTCATGTGCCGCAGCATATCGAGATCGACGGCGCCGTGGAAAACGCCGAGCACCGGCGCGCGTTCGCGCAACCCCGGCGGCAGCCGGCGCAGCGACAGCTCGGCGCTGGCCAGCAGCGAATGCTCGCGCTGCCCTGGGAAGCGCCGCTCCATCGCTTCGATCAATTCGACCAGCGCGGCTTGCGTCGCCGCCGGCCCGCGTTCGCGCAGCGCCGGCGCGAGCAGCGCGAGCGTGCGCGCGTGCCCATGCACGGCGTCGACCAGCGACTCGATCTCGGCGCGCTGCGCCTCGGCGGCGTGGCCCATGCCAGCGGCGTCGAGGCCGAGCGCGCGTTCGACCAGCTGCACGGCGTCGGCGCGGCTGAGCCGTTCGAGCTCGAGGCACTGCGTTGCGCCGGCGAACGGCACCGGCAGCGCTTCGCGGCTGGTGAAGACGACGCGCGTCTCGCCGCAGGCGAGCAGCCGCGCAGCGAGACGCAGGATCTCGTCGGCGCGCTCGCGTTCGTCGGAGGCGAGCGCGCTGTCCTCGCCGGCGTCGCTGGGCGTGCTGGCGCCATCTTCGGCGGTGGCGCCGTGTGACCCGTTTCCTCGGTCGAGCGCGAACGGCGGCGCCAGCACGCTCTCGAGGTTGTCGAGTACGAGCAGCGTCGGCTGCTCGCGCAGTGGACGCTCGACCTCGGCCAGCGCCGCGTCGAACGACGCATGCGCGGCGACGCTGTAGCCTTGGCCGAGCAGTTGGCGACCCAGGGCGTCGAGCACGGCGGGCGCGTGTCCGTGCGTTTCGAGCGAAACGAAGGTGGCGCACGCGACTTGCCGCGCGCGCACGCGCCAGCGCGCGAACTCGCTGGCCAGCGCGGTCTTGCCTTCGCCACCCTGGCCGCGAACGACGGCGTAGCGTTCGCCGGCGAGCAGGCGTTCGAACGCGAGGAGTTCGCGGCTGCGACCGACGAAGCCGTGCGCCGGCGGCTCCGGCAGCTTGCCGAGGCGCTTCCTGAGGCGCGCACGCCAGTCTTCGCTCGTCTGCGGGCTGGGCATTTCCTGGAAGAGCGGCGGGTCGTCGCGGTCCTGGTAGAGGACGGGGACGAACCAGTCCTGCAGGCGGAATTCGCCGACGCCGAAGACGCGGCCGCGCACCGGGTTGTCCTGCAGTTCGCGCTGGCCGGCGAGCATCGCGGAACCGACGCGTTGGCCCTGGCTCAAGGCGCGGTAGAAGGATTCGACGAAGCGCCGCGACGTTTCGACGAGGACGCTGTGGCTCATGGCGACCACCCAGCCGACGCCGGTCTTGAGCAGGGCGCTGGCGACCGATTCGTTGGCGCTTTCGGCCTGCGCGCTCTGGCACGCTTCGAGGAAGACGAGCGCAATGCCGTATTCGCGCAGGAGCGCGCCGAGTTCGGGCGAGGGGACGTTGGTGTGCCGGCGCCGGCCGCGCGGGCGTACGTCTTCCGGGTCTTCGAAGCAGAGCGCGCCGAGGCCGGCGTGCCGGTCGTAGACGCCGTGGCCGTCGAAGTGCAGGACGTGGTACGGCTGGCCGGCGCGCTTGGCGCGATCGAGTTCGTCGCGCAAGGCGGGCAGCGTCGGCGGGGTCAAGAGATGCACTTCGACCTGGCCGGCGAGCGCTTCCATCGCGTCGACCAGCGGCCCGGCGCTGGCGCGGTGGTCGATGTAGGAACACGCGTCGTCTTCCGGCCGCGGGCTGGCGAGCAGAACGCGAATCGGGGTGGCGAGGACGGCGACCGGCACCGGCTGTTCGCTCGGCAGCCGGCGGCGCACGCGCACCGGCTCTCCACCCTGGAAGAGGTAGCCGCGGCCGTCGTGCAGGAGTTCCCACGGCAGGCCGAGCAGGAGCGTTGCGGCTTCGCGGGCCAACAGCACTTGCTCTTCGGGTGTGCCGGCGTCGCTGGCGCTGTCGACTTCGACCGAGAAACGGCGCGCGAGGCGCCTCTTGCCGGCACTGCCCAAGCCGCCCGTGCCGCACGAGCCACCGAGCGCGGCCCAGGACTTGAGCACTTCGGCGGTCGGCAACATTGGCAGGGCGGCGCCGTAGAGTGACCATCCCCAGGCGGCGAGTTGTTCTTCGATTCGCTGCGCGCGCTCGGCGAGCAGCGGGCTCGGCCAGAGAGCGTAGTCTTCGAGGTACCAGCGCAGCTCGTCGGCTTCGATGACGCCGAGCGGTGCTTCGAGCGCGAAGCGGGCGCTGTGCACTTCGCGCTGCCCCGGCGTCGCCGGGACATGCAGCAGCCGCGCCCGCGCGCACGCGCGCCGCCGGCCGACGGCGTGCGTCACGACGCGCGGGTCGCTGAGTTTGAGCAGCAGTTCTTCGACCGCTTCGGCCGGCGGTTGCGGTTGCGGCGCGGCGTCGATCGGCAGCCGCCGGCGCAAGGCGACGAGGAGGGCGTGCGGCGCGGCGTCGGGCGCGGTGCTGGCGATGGTGACGTGGATCGGCGCTTCGTCGAACAAGGCCTCGAACGCGCCGAGCGGCGTGCCGTCGAGGAGCAGCGGGACGACCGGGAACGCGTCGGCGCCGCCGCGCTGCCGCTGCACGGCGAGCGCGTGCTTCAGTTCCTTGCCGACCCAACTGGCTTGATGGGCGCGCGGCGAGACGAGGACGAGAACGCCGGACGAGCTGGCTATCGCGTCGCGGATCGTTGATTCGAGCGGGTCGCCGCCGTGGAAGGCGCGCGATTCGATCGTCAGGGACGTGTCCAGCTCGGCGGGCGCGATGCGCATCTGGCGGACGATGGCGTCGTCGCCGCTGCTGTGCGAGAGGAAGTAGGTGAGCGACGGGGTGGGCGTTTCGCTGCCGGAAGCATACTCGGCCATCGTGGCTTTCCCATAGCGGTGTTGGCTCTTGTTCTGCGAGCGGACAAGTGTACGCCGGTGTACGCCGGATTCCCGTTCGGCGAATCTCAAGCTTCGCTCAATTCCTGAGACAACTCGGGATGTTTGACGATCAGGCGCAACAGGCACAACACCGCGCCCGGCGGCTCAAAGCGTCCTTGTTCCCAGTCGCGCAGCGTCGCCAGCGGGGTTCCGATGCGCTCGGCGAAGGCCGCTTGCGTCAGGCCCGACTGCTTCCGCGCCTCGCGGACCAGAATTTGTTCGGGCGTCGTAACCCGCCCCATCCCGTCCCTCGCCTCGGCAAGCGCCTGTCGCAGGTCCGGCAGCGCTTCACCGGCATCGGCCTCGATCGCCGTTGCCACCTTCTCGATGTCCATTCGCGTCATCTCCATCTCACACCACCTTGTCGATTTCGACGGGCAGCATGTTGCTGCGTTCCGCCTTGCCATACGCCGCCACCAGCAGCACGACTTCCCGCGCGCTCAGATTGAAGTAGATCACCCGCGCCCCGCCAGACTTGCCAGACCCGGCACGGCTCCAGCGAACCTTGCGTGCGCCCTCCGCACCCGGGATCACGTCCCCGGCCAGCGGATTCGCGGCAATCCAGTCGATGAAGGCCAGCCGCTCGTCTTCGGACCACAGCTTCGCGGCCTGTTTCTGGAATGTCGGGGTTTCGATCACGGTACGCAGGATTTCATCTCTACGGGTTTCCCGTAGCATGTCAAGCGGTATCAACACAAGAAAAACGTGCAGCGCCTGAAGCGTAGATCTTGTCCCGATGCCGCGACGCTGCGTGATGAACCATCCCTTGCACTGTGCACAAGACAATGCCGCCACCACGATTGCTCCGATGACCTCCATCGCGCGCTCGACGACCCCAGGGCTTAGCGCCCGGCGGCCGCCAGGCGGTCGAGCAGCAGCAGGATTTCGGCGGCATCATCGTAGTCGAGTCCGGGCGCGTCGCTCGCCGGCGAGCAGTAGGCGGGCGATTTCGGCCACCAGCAGCGCACCTCCGGTATGGCTCTCGCCGCCGTCGCGGCGGTAGGCAAGGTACGTGTCGCGCGCCTGCAAGCTCGCTTGGCGCGCTTCCTGGAGCCGGCCGAGGCGGCGCAGCGTGTTGGCGAGGTTGCTGCGGACGCGGCCTTCGCCGGCCAAGTCGCGCAGCACGACTTGGCGCTCGGTCGCCTGGCGATAGTGCCTGATGGCGTCTTCGTGAGCCCAAGGTTGGCGGCTGTCCGGCGTGGCGCCAGCAAGAGCGTCCACTTCAGAACCAGGGCGCCCGGTCCGAAGTTTACGCGCCCGGACCACAGTCCAGGCAACGCTCGACCGGCGGCGGCCCCATGCGCAAGGCACGTTGCAGCCCGCGCAGCGCCGTTCGCAGGCCCTCTTCGATGACCGGGTGGTAGAAGGGACTGTCGAGCATCGCCTGCACGCTGTCGCCTCGCTGCACCGACCAGGCCAGCAGGTGCCCCAGATGCTCAGCCGCCGGTCCGAGCATTTCGGCCCCCAGCAGGCGACCACTGCTCCGCTCGGCATAGAGATGCAGGGCACCGCGATTCTTCAGCATCACGCGGCTGCGCCCTTGATCCTCGAACGAGACCTCTCCCACGGCAAAGTCCACCCCGGAGCGCAGCAACTGCGCGTGACTCTGTCCGGCGAGCATGATCTGCGGATCGGAGAACACCACCGACAGCGGAGCGCGACGCGGACGTACGCGCACATCGGGGAAGCGGCCGGCATTGTCACCGGCGATGCGGCCCTCGTCCGCTGCCTCGTGGAGGATCTCCCGTTCATGGGTGGCGTCCCCGGCGATGAAGACGTGGCTGTCGGCGACCTGGCCGGTACCGGGATCGAACAGCGGGACACCACGCGCGTCCAGCGGCAGGCCGCTCTGCGGCAAGTCGAGTGCCTGCAGATTGGGGGGGCGGCCACTCGCCGCCAGTATCCACTCGTAGCGCTGTTCAGCAGCCGCATCCTCGTCACCGACGCGGACGGCGACCTCGTTGCCGACACGCCGGAGATGCAGGTCGGACGCCCCCAGGCGCATCGACAGCTCCTGTGCGAAGACCTTGCGCGTTTCGGCCTGCAGGATGGGATCGGTGAGTGGGCCGACGCGCGCGCTGCGGCCGTAGAGACAGACGCGCACACCCAGTCGATGCAGGGCCTGCGCCAACTCCAGAGCGATCACCCCGCTACCGAGGACGGCGACCGACTGCGGCAGCGATTGCCAGGCAAAGACGTCGTCGTTGACGATCAGCCGATCGCCAGCGGCTTCGCGCCAGTGGGTCGGTACGTTCGGGTGCGAGCCGGTGGCGATGACGATGCGCCGCGCCTTTACGCGCGTGTGCTCGCCAAGCTGCAAGGTGTGGCTATCGACAAAGCGCGCGTGACCGCGCAGGCGGTGCTCGGGTGGCCAATGCTCCACCGCCTCGGTGACGAAGCCGACAAAGCGGTCACGTTCGTCACGAACGCGCCGCATGACGGCGGCGCCATCGATCCGCAGCGAGTCGACGGCGACACCGAAGGCGTCGGCGTGCCTTGCCGCATGCGCGGCCTCGGCGGCGGCAATCAGCAGCTTGCTGGGCATGCAGCCGACGCGGGCGCAGGTCGTCCCGTACGGACCTCCCTCGATGACCACGACGCTGCGGGTATGCGCCAGCGCGGCGCGGTAGGCGGACATTCCGGCCGTGCCGGCGCCGATAATGGCGACATCAACTTCCCGTGTATTCATGAGCAACCCCCCTGTCTCGGGTCCATCGTTGCCGATGCCCGCTACTGCCGGGAATCGGTGCCATCGATGCGTTACAAGTCCAGCACCAGACCCTCCACGTTGCCGGCACCTGCCGCCGGCACCGAGCAGCAAATCAGAATCTCGTCCGTGGCCAGTGCGACGGCCGGCGGCGACGTATAGCTGACCTGGCCTGCCAGCAAGCGGGTCTTGCAGGTACCGCAGGAACCGCCACGGCAACTGAATTCCGGCGTCAGGCCACGCGCTTCCGCCAGTTCCAGCAGGCTGCCGCCGCCCGGCTGCCAGCGGGCCTCCTTGGCCGACTGCGCAAACACGACGGCGACGGAAGCTTCGGCAACCGGCAAGGTGGGCAGGCGGCTTTCCGTGACCGTATCCAGCTCCCGTCGGCGCAGTGACGAGGGGCCAAACTGCTCGACGTGGATTCGCTCGTCGGCAATCCGCATCGCCCGCAAGCCATCGTACAGGTCCTGCGCAAACGCCGCCGGACCGCAGAGGTAGAAATCAAAATCGTCGAAGGGCAGGATGGCCTTCAGGAAGGGCAGATCGATGCGGCCCTGAAGGTCATAGTCGTCGCCGAGAACGGCCGTGGGTTCGGGCTGGCTGAGAATGCGCAGCGCCTCGACCGCACCATCGGCACGCGCGATCAGTTCCTGGAGTTCGCCGTCGAAGGCCCGTTCGGCCAGCGTGCGCGACGCATGGACGAAAAACGTCCGGCGGACGCGGCGGGTACGCACGCCTTCGTACACCACCTCGCGCAGCATGGCGAGCATGGGGGTGATGCCCACCCCGGCCGACAGGAGGACGAGCGGGCGGAGTTCGTGCGGGTCCACGACGAAATTGCCCAGCGGCGCACGGGCCTCGATTTCATCGCCAATGGCGGTGTGCTCATGCAGGAACTGCGAAACGCGTCCTTCGCGTTTGACGCTGATACGGTAGTAGCCATCCGACGGTGCCGCCGACAGGGTGTAGGTGCGAATGACCGGCGCGGCGCCCACGGCAAGGGCCAGCCGGACGGGCAGGTGCTGCCCGGCCTTGAAGAGCGGCAAACCGGCGCCGTCGGTGGCTTCGAGGTGGAACGACTTGATGGTCGAGCTTTCGTTGGTGATGCGCGCGATGCGAAAACGCCGCCACTGGTTGCGTAGCGCTTGTGCCTGCTGGCGAGCCAGAGCCTCCTCCCACGATCCGGTCAGCAGTGAATTGGGAGAAACCTCTCCAGGGCGCCAGCGCAGCTTCAGCACGCCGCGGTGGCGCACCGCCTTGTGGACATGCAGGCGCCAGAGCCGTTCAGCCCCCTGGAAACTGCTGACTTCGTCACCGGCCAGGAGCAATTCGGTACGGCCGGTCAGCTGCAGCAGGTCGCCATTGGCAAAGTCGATGAACAGCAGCCCCGCCCTCGGATTGACCCGCAGATTGCCCAATGTGTTGAAATGCAGGTTACCGGCAAAATCGGGGATGGTCAGCACATCGCCGTCGATACGGACGAAACCTGCCTTGCCGCCGCGATGCGAGGCGTCCACCTGCCGTCTGCCCTCCACTCCTTCCGGATCCACATAGCTGGCGACGAAGAAGGTATCGGCAGCCCGGATCATGGCAGTCGCCTCGGCGTCGAGAGTCGACAGGATTTCAGCGGAACTGGAGAACGGCTCGGCGGGGTCACCGGAGAACGTGACGCTTCTGGCCTGGATGTATTGCGGACAGTTGCCGAAAGCATGCTCGACCTGCAGCGTCAACCGGCGGTCGTCGCGCGCGACCACTCTGCCATTGACGCGATTGCGGCGGCGCGTCTGCAGTTCGATGCCGAGCACCCCAATGCCGTCGCCCGGCATCAACGCGCCGCGGGCGGGGTCCCCCGGACCGGGCAGGGCGTTGATTTGCAGGTGCCGCGCATCGGGTGACCGCGCCAGACCGGTGCGCCCCTCGACGAGCGTCGCCCAGGGATCGCCGGCCGTGTCGACGGCGGCGATCACCAGAAACGGTAGCTGCCGGTAGAACGTGCGATGCTGCTCCGGCATGAAGTCGCGGATGACCTGGCGACCAAATGCCTCCATGCGTTCGGCGACGCCGACGCTCTGTTGCAGTTCGCGTTCGCCGCGGTGCCAGGGGGAAGCTGTTGCCGCGTTCATCCTCGTCGACTCCCGGTTTCGGTGCTCATGCCACCAGTCCAGCGGCGGTCTTCTGCATGCCGACAAAGCCGGGCAGACCTTCGATTCTCGCCAGCCAGTCGCGCACCTTCGGGTAAGCGTCCAGGGATACGTTGCCCTCAGGCGCATGCGCGAGGTAGGTATAGGCCGCCACATCGGCGATGGTCATCCCGTCACCGACGAGGAAGGCGTGCCGCGACAACTCATGTTCAATGACCTTCAACACGGTGTGTGCAAGGGCAATCGCTTCGTCCGCATTCTTCTTCGCCCCGAATATTGTCACCAAACGCGCCACGGCCGGCCCGAAGGCAATCTGACCGGCGGCCACGGACAGCCACCGTTGCACGGCAGCTTCACCGACCGCGTCGCTCGGCAGCCAGTGCTCGCCTCCGTACTTGCGCGCCAGATAGACGAGAATCGCGTTGGAATCGGCGACGATCGTGCCGTTGTCGTCGAGCACGGGAACCTGGCCGAACGGGTTCAGGGCCAGGAACTCGGGCTGTTTGTGCGCCCCCTTCATCAGGTCGACGTCTATGAGTTGCATCGGCAGACCGAGCAGTGACAGCATCAGTTGCGCACGATGGGCGTGACCGGACAAGGGGTGACGATAGAGTTTGATGGGGGTAGCTGGGGTAGCCGACATGAAGAGTCTCCAGAAAGTGGGATGAGGGGACCAGGGAACGACGTGGTGCAAGTAACCGGAGGCGGCCACCAGTCACGGGTAGACATGGTAGGATCAAAATCGTCCGCAGGGAATCGCGGTTCGGCGCAAATCAAATGTCAGGAGTCCTGGCACCGCTTCCGGGGGAAACGGCCTACCGATCTTGCGGCTAAACGCCGCAAGTGCCGGCGGCGTGCTATCGGCCTCCCAGGACCTCTGAACGTTGAAGCGTGCCAAATGGTCCAATTCCGTTTCGGCAAGGATTCCAGGCTCTTGGAGGGTGCCCATCCTGGTGACGCCGTCCTGCTGCACCCCGATGCCCTGCCCGGTTTTTGAGCCGCCGTTACCGGCAATCTTGAACCGGGGAAATCATACCGTCCGGGGTGCACTCCGGAATCGCCCGACCAGCATAGCACAGGATTCCCCTTGCCAAAGAAGAGGCGGCCTGATTCCTATGTGATAATCTGGGGCGGGTATTTACCGGAAACCGTGTATGCGCGGCAAAGATCATATCGGCTCCCGCGCAGTCTCCTGTCGCAGTCATCGAGATGGAATACGCGATCCAGCTTCCGACTTGCCGGTATCCAGGCTAAAGTCCTCACCCGACAACGTGGCGAACCTTTTCGCGCAACCCTTTGGCTCAAGCCTGCGTCCGGACAGCAAACCGCTCAGGTCGGCGAACTACAAAGCGGTAAAACCGGCACGGCTGCTGAAAGCGCCGCGGCGCAAGCCGGCCGCTCGGCGCGCAACCGTACTGACGTCCTGTGGGGAGTTCTGCTGCTCGGCGTGTTCGTGTTGGGCGGAATGGCGTGGCGGCTTGTCAGGCAGATGAACAACAGCGCGTCGAAAACAGGAGATCAATCATGAACATCGACAGGCCTTCGCAGTTTTCTTCAGCAAGCGGTGTCGGGCGCGACGCAGACGGCGCCGGAGGTCATCCGCCAACACCGGTGGAACCTGCCACCAGACTCCCTGATAGTGCGCAGCGAGTGGCTGATCTGCTGCTGCGGATCGGCCACGGCAAGCCCGTTGTCCTGTTACCGGCGAGCGGCCGAACCTCTGCCGAAGCAGCCGCAGGACTTGGCTGCAGCGTCGCCGAAATTGCCAAGTCGATCGTCTTCAGACGCCTCTCGGACGATGCGGCAGTAATGATCATCGCCAGCGGCGCAAACCGCGTCGACGAGCTCAAGGTGGCCGCACTGGTCGGGCCGCTCGGCAAGGCCGACGCTGCCTTCGTGCGACAGCGCACCGGTTACGCAATCGGCGGGGTCTGTCCGGTCGGACATTGCGGTCAAACGCTCGTACTGGTCGATCAGGATTTACTGCACTTTGACCGGATCTGGGCCGCTGCCGGCCATCCACATGCGGTCTTCGAACTGACACCGGGCGAACTATTGGCCATGACCGGCGCAACGGCAGCCGAGGTCGCAATCTCTCCAGCCTCTCCGTAACCACAGCCTCATTCGCATTGCGCGTTCTGCTAGGAAAAATCATATCGGAGGTGAGGAAATCCGGAATGTTTGCGACCCCGGGCGCCAGCGCGGCGGATGCCTGAAGGAGTGGAATCGTGTCAGTCCCCGTGCAGTAATTCATAACGGCCGTCTGTGGTTTCACGAGACACTCCCTCTCCAAGTCGAGGCGCGCAGCCGCTCCTGCAAGCAACGAAGGCTCGATTACCCGAAACACAAATTCCTGGCTGAATGCATTACATGATGAGAAAACTCCTTTCATTCTCCATCGCCGTCATGGGCGTGGCAGGCAGCCTGCCGGCCGCTGCATTCATCATCGACGGGAAACTCGACGATTGGGGAGTGGATACGAAAACATGGATTCCTGCCGACGGAATCCAGTTCACCATTGAAGATCAGATCGGTGTCGGCGCCTACTACCTGACTCCCGGCTGGGGTGGCCAGGCCTATGATGCCGAAGCGCTATACGCGAAGAAGGCCGACGGCAAGGTCTACATTGCCCTGGCGACCGGCCACAACCCGCGGACCTTGAACCAGGGAAACAGTTACGGCGCGGGTGATTTCGCGATCGATTTCAACAAGGACGGCAGCTTCGATGTCGGCATCAACATTCTGCATGCCGAAGGTTTCAAGAAGGGTGCCTACACCTTCGAGACATTTGGCGTCGAGGGAGGTGTCTATAAGAACCCGGTGTGGGCCTACGGACTCTGGGACACGGCGGGAAACCTTGCCAAGAAAGGCAACGCTGATCGTGCTCATCCGACGCACATGACCGGTGGAACGCAGGTAGGACAGGCCGAGTTGAAGTATACGACAGTCGGGGTGGCAGGCTATGGACAGCGAAGTACCGACCTCCATTATTTCTACGAGATGAGTATCGATACCGGTCTTCTGTTTGCCGCCGGCTGGGATGGCAAGGCCTTCGACATTCACTGGACGCAGAACTGCGCCAACGACAGCATTTTCGTCGACCCGCCCGGGAATGTTCCGGCGCCCACCACACTGGCCTTGATGGGGCTGGGTTTATTCGGGCTGATTCAGCGTCGCACCCAATCGAACAGGAGACGGAGGTGACCCTCAGTCCCCTGTTCGATCTTTGAACACAAAGCCGGAATCCGCCGCAAACGCTGGCCTTCAGCCGTGCGCACGGGCAGCAGATACGGACAGGCGGAGGGCGATGTGCGTTGACGCATGCTCAGGGGACTTTGGCAAACGACCCGATGCGGTATTTCGCGAGTAGCTCGTCAGCATAGGGCGAATGCGGCCGGCCTTTCATCTTGGTGTTGTACGCCTCGCTGGCTTCCTTGCCGCACCACGGCAGCACGATGTCCGGACGGGATGGATGCTCCGGCAGGTAGGTGCTGAGGTCATAGACCGCGCCGCGAATGGCCATCCAGCAATTCTCCGGTGAAGTGTGTTTCGCGAGGTCGGCCGGGGAGATGATTTTTTCCCTGGCCTGCGCGCTTGCCTGTCCGGTCGGCAGCCACCAGACTGATGTGGTGCCGAGGCCAGTGACTGCTATCCAGAAAGCGATGGTAGAAACAACGAAGAGTTTGCGGGTCATCGGAAATCCAACCTTTCAAAATGAATATTCTGCTCACTTACACCACGATCCCTCAGCACGCGTGAGATGTTCTTGACCAAGGCAGGCGGACCGCAAAGATAGCACTCGTTCCCGCTCAACAGGTCGCTTGCCGGCAGGAGTTTTTCTACATTCGGAATGCCGGCGCCGGTCGGCACGGCTTCCAGGATGAGGTGCGCATCACGGTCGGCAAGAGCTTGCAGTTCATTTAGAAAAGCCGCATCCGCGGCGCTGTGGAACAGGTACAGCAGGCGCGTCGGCTGGCTCAGCGCCTCGCTCCTGAGGATCGCTAAAAACGGAGTAATACCGATACCACCCGCTACCCAGATCTGTGGAGTCGCCGGTCGTTCGGCGAGGAACTCGCCAAAAGGTCCCTGCACGCGCGCGGCCACCCCCGGTTCGAGCCTCTGCATCTGCTGCGTGCAATCGCCCAGCGCTTTGATGCCAATTCTGAATGCCACTCCGGGATCTGTCGCGCAAATGGTGAAGGGGTGGTATTCCCCGCATCCCCGGTATTGCGGGCCGTGGAAAAAGGCGACGAGAACAAACTGGCCTGCCCGCGCAACGATCGGCGTGGCCAGCGGCAGCAGGGAAACCTCGACCATCGACTGGGCAACCGGGTGAACCGAATTGACCACGTAGGGTCTGGCGGCGAGGCCGGCGTCGACCCGGATCAGGCGCCAGACCAGCAGCAGGACGGCCGCCAGAGTGGCGAGCAGAGCAGCAATGCTGATCCCGAGCAGAAGAACATGCACGAATCCGACGATGACGCCGATTCCCAACAATCCGTGCAGCCAGCGCCAGGGGCCGTAAGGCAAACGCCTGGCAAAGGTCGTGGCGAGCCCCAGCATCAGCAGTAGCAGCGCTCCCCAGCCCACCCAGATCGTCCAGTTCGCCGAAAACGGCGAGATCACCTGCCAGGCCAGCAGCGGCGATTCCTGCCAGCCATCGGCGGCCAGAGCCAGCGGGTGGAGCAGCAGCAGCAGGTAAGCCGCAACGCCGCTGTAGTGGTGCCAGAGCGTCATCCGCTCAAGACCACCGAGCCAGATCGCCAGACGCACCTCGCGCACCATCAGCAGCAGACTGGCGAGCAGCAGACCGCAACCCACCCAGCCCAGAACGATCGCGGTTGCTCGCCAGAAGCGAAGACCTTCGGGAAAAGCCCAGAAAACCGGCCCCCCAACGAGGAAAGAAACAACGATCGGCAACAACAGAAAGCGCAGGCGGTTCATCGTCGATCGATTGCTATCCGGTAAAAGGCTATTCACCGACGGCATCGGGGCGCTTGAGATGTTCGCAGATGTCCCGGCGACCGCTGGGCAGCGCGACCCCGCGTTGTCGGGCCCGCTGCTCCATGAGCTGATGGTGTTCCTGCTGGTAGGCGCGACATTCTTCCAGGGTTCGGAAACTCCGAATACGGGCCTGATGGTCGATCCGTTCCTGGGGGGTCATCAACTGCCAGCCACGGGTATTCTCTTCGCTGGCCCGCCAGGGGCCGCCGGCCTCGGCAGCCGACACCGCCAGCATCAACCCGATGACAAGCAAGGATACCAACGCCTGGCGCGGCATTGCGCATTTCCCTCCAACTCGGGTGATCAGCAACGCTGCTTCAGCCATTTCCGCCCTGCTCCTGCCCGGATATGAGAAGAAGATGACAGTGCTCGTGCATGGGCAGCCGCATCAGCGGGATTTCATGTTCGTACTCTCATGCTCCCGGCAGCTGGGGCATCCGCGTCACCGCATCGAGCGCGTCGGCCAGATTGCGTACCGTACGGTCGGGATTATGGAGCTTTTCCAGGCCGAACAGGCCGATCCGGAAGGTGCTGAAATCGGCCGGTTCGCCACACTGCAGTGGCACGCCAGCAGCTGTCTGAACGCCAATGGCGAGGAATTTCCGGCCCGACTGGATTTCCGGATCGTCCGTATAGCTGACGACGACGCCTGGCGCCTGAAAGCCTTCGGCGGCAACGCTCCTGAAACCCTTGCCTGTCAGCAAGGCGCGCACGCGCAGGCCGACTTCGAGTTGCTCCTGGCGTACGCGCTCGAAACCGTAGTTTTCGGTTTCCCGCATCACGTCGCGCAGAGCCGCCAGCGTGTCGGTCGGCATCGTCGCGTGATAGGCATGACCGCCATTCTCGAAGTTCTCCATGATCTGCATCCACTTCTTGAGGTCACAGGCAAAGCTGCTGCTGGTCGTAGCGTCTATCCTTTCCCGGGCGCGCTCGCCGAGCACCACTAGCGCACAGCAGGGCAGACCGGTCCAGCCTTTCTGGGGAGCACTGATCAGTACATCGACCGAGTTGGCGACCATATCGATCCAGACCGCACCGGAAGCAACGCAATCGAGGACAAACAGGCCGTCGACTGCGCGCACGGCCTCACCGAGGGCGCGCAGGTAGTCGTTGGGCAGGATCATTCCGGAGGCGGTTTCGACGTGCGGCGCAAAGACCAGGTCCGGTTTCTCGGCGTGAATTCGGGCAACGACTTCCTCGATCGGTGGCGGAACGAACGGCGCCTGTTTTTCCTCGCCGAGTTGGCGAGCCTGCATCACGATGCTGGCCGAGGGAATCCGCCCCATCTCCAGGATCTGTGTCCAGCGGAAGCTGAACCAGCCATTGCGGATGATCAGGCACTTCTTGTCGGTGGCAAACTGGCGAGCCACGGCTTCCATGCCGAAGGTGCCACTGCCCGGTACGATGATCGCCGTCTTGCCGTTGTAGACAGTCTTGAGAATCCGCGCGATGTCTTTCATCACGCCCTGGAAGCGCTGCGACATATGGTTCAGGGAGCGATCGGTATAGACCACCGAGTATTCGAGCAGACCATCGGGATCAGGTTGGGGCAGCAGTGCAGGCACAATTGTCTCCAGTGAGTTGAGTGGGAGGTAAAAAGCAAAAATTGCGTCAGTGAAGGACGGGGAGAATAACGCCAAGTCCGCATGGCGCGCTAGTCGCAAAACAGCCTGGCGGCAGGGAAGGCCCTGATGATGGCCGCAATAAATACCTCACCGGGCATAATGGCCGACCGTGCATCGCCTGATCGTCTAGAATTCACTCCCGGCTACCGCGACCCTGGTAGCGCTCGAACGCAATACTCACCCTAAAATCTGGAGCCACCATGGCCGGAGCCAGCCTGCTTGCCCTGATCGATGACATTGCTTCGGTCCTCGACGACGTCGCCCTGATGACCAAGGTCGCCGCCAAGAAAACCGCTGGCGTCCTTGGCGACGATCTGGCGCTCAACGCCCAACAGGTGTCTGGCGTACGGGCCGAGCGCGAGTTGCCGGTGGTCTGGGCAGTCGCCGTCGGTTCGCTGAAGAACAAGCTCATCCTGGTACCGGCGGCGCTGGTAATCAGCCGCTTCATGCCCTCGGCAGTGATGCCGCTACTGATGCTCGGCGGCATTTATCTGTGCTTCGAAGGAGCCGAGAAATTGACTCACCGCTGGCTGCATGGCCGTGACGATGACGACGCCCAACACACTCGGCAACTGGCGCTGCTGGCCGAAGATAATGTTGACCTGCCGGCTCTCGAAGCTGACAAGATCAAGGGGGCCATCCGTACCGACTTCGTGCTCTCGGCCGAGATTGTCGTCATCGCGCTCGGCACCGTCGCCGACCAGTCGTTCGGCACGCAGGTGGTCGTGCTGTCAGGGATCGGCCTGATCATGACGGTTGGTGTATATGGCGTTGTCGCCGGCATCGTCAAGATGGACGATATCGGACTCCATCTGCTGACCAAAAGCGGCGCACTGGCACAAACGATCGGCAAGGGCCTGCTGCTGGCGGCGCCGCGCCTGATGAAGGCGCTGACGGTCATTGGCACGGCAGCGATGTTCCTGGTTGGCGGTGGCATCCTGACACACGGCATACCGCCGCTACATCACCTGATCGAACACCTCGCCGGGCTGGCTGGGAGCATTGCCGGCGTCGGCAGCGTGCTCAAGGCGCTGCTGCCGCCCCTGCTTGACGTGCTGGCGGGCGTCGTTGCCGGCGGCCTGGCCCTTCTTGGTGTCCGGGGTTTCGCAGCCATCCGTGCCGCGCTCGGCAGGCAGAAAAGACCGTAGCCGGATTGAAGCAAAGCGCCAGGCGGAACCTGCGCAACACCTCGACCTTCTTGCCGAATGCATGGGCAGCACCGCAGCGGTCCGGCAGGGTGATCCCCGGCCTTAAGGAATCCCGCGAGACCCGCAGAATTACCGCGCTGCCCTCGAGAGCCTGTCCTGCCAGGTCCGCAGGGTCAGCGCGAGTCTCCCGGACAACGTGACGTATTCACCGTAGAACATCCCGTAGGCCTCGTTTTTCTTGCCAGACGCCGCCAGCTCGACCACTTGCGCTGCCAGTTCATGAAATTCGGCGTGCAATCGTCTGACTTCCTGATAATCGTCTGATATTCGATCTTCCGCAGACCAGGAAGTCCCCTCCAACCATTTGCCGAATTCACATTGGTCAGCCGCCCGGATAGTTTCCAACTCGATGCCAGGGTGCGCTTCAAGCACGGTTTCCCTGAGCTGCGACATCCACCGGGTATGCGCGCCAATCGCCTTATCAATGTCCGCCACTCTATCCACCGCTTCTCCTCCATTGCATGCCTGTTCATGAGAAAGTTGCGCCGGCCACTCACAAAGCTCCCTCCCGCAAGCGGGAAAGATCGGGGGAGGATAACAGTCATGGCTCCATCGAACAAGGCACTTCGACCAACACTTTCACTCTCACCCCCTGGCCGACGCGACTTTGGCATCAGGGAATCAACGACCACTGGATCTGATCGCTGCGCTCGATGCCTGTGGTCATCGTTCGACACAGAGCGACGAACTCGCGCATGCCCGCGGTCTGGAACTTGCGGCCATGCCAGAGGAAGTGGAAGTGCCGGCGCAGGTCGAGTTCGGGAGTCTCAATGGCGACCAGGCTACCTCGCCGGAAGGCCTCGCGCAACGCCAGTCGGGAAATGCAGCCGATACCCAGGCCGAACTCAACAGCACGCTTGATCGCTTCGGTATGCTCCAATTCCAGCCGGATTTGCAAGGCAAAATGCTGATGGCGCAGCGCCTGGTCGAGTGTCTCGCGCGTCCCCGATCCGGGCTCGCGAACGATCCATGCCTGTCCGGCCAAGGTGGCCAGCGATGCTCTCCCCTGCTCCGCCAAAGGATGGCCGGGCGCGCAGAACACCACCAGTTCGTCTGCCACCCACGGTTCGACGATCAGATCGGGATGCCGGCATGATCCTTCAATCAAGCCCAGATCGAGTTCGTGTCGAGCCAGTTGATCGATGATCGTGGCAGTATTGTGCACGCTCAATTGCAGCGTGCTCTCGGGGTGGCGTTTGAGGAAGTCGGCGACGATCAGCGTCGCCAGGTAGTTGCCGATGGTCAGCGTTGCGCCGATACGCAGCTTGCCGTAGCCGGCGCGACCCTCGAGCGCACTTTCGATCGCCGCCGCCCGCTCGATCAGTTCGACTGCCTGTGGCAGCAGGGCCTGCCCGAGTTCGTTGAGACGCAGCATTTTGCCGAACCGGTCGAAAAGTTGCGTGTCGTATTGTCGCTCGATCTCAGCCAGCGCCGTGCTGGTTGCTGACTGTGACAGCGCAAGCTCTGCGGCGGCACGCGAGACATTCTCGTGGCGAGCGACCGCCACGAACACGCTGATCTGGCGCAAGGTGAACCTCATATCCAATATCCAGATATATTCTATTCATAAAATCTGTTTTACAAATATAGCATGCGCAACTACGATGACTCGCATCCACCGCACAGCAGGGTCAAGGCCATGAGCAATTATTCCGCACAACGCGTCCTTTCGGTTCATCACTGGAACGAAACGCTGTTCAGTTTTCGCACCACGCGCGACCCCGCCCTGCGCTTCATCAACGGACAATTTCTGATGATCGGCCTGCCGCAGGAGGGACGACCGCTGACGCGCGCGTATAGCATCGCCAGCGCTAACCACGATGACTACCTGGAATTCTTCAGCATCAAGGTTCCCAACGGCCCGCTCACATCGAAACTGCAACACCTTGCGATCGGTGACGAGGTGGTGGTCAGTCGCAAACCGACCGGAACGCTGGTGCTGCGCGACCTGCGCCCCGGCCAGAACCTCTATCTGCTGGCCACCGGCACGGGCCTCGCGCCGTTCATCAGCCTGATCCAGGACCCCGAGACCTACGAACGATTCGAGAAGGTGGTGCTGATCCATGGCGTTCGCTGGATCAGGGACCTGGCTTACAGCGAGTTCATCGAAAAAGAGTTGCCCGGCCACGAGTTTTTCGCCGAGCTGGTGCGCGACAAGCTGATCTATTACCCGACGGTGACCCGCGAATCTTTCCGCCACCAAGGCCGAATCACGCACCTTGTCAACAGTGGCCTCCTGTTTGCCGACATCGGCCTGCCGCCGTTCGACCCGGCGCGCGACCGCGCGATGGTCTGCGGCAGCCCGGCGATGATCAAGGACTGCTGCGCCTTGCTCGACTCGCACGGCTTCCAGGTTTCACCGTACATCGGCGCCCAGGGAGATTATGTGATCGAGCGGGCCTTTGTCGACAAGTAGAGGCGTTGAACTCGTCAATGTGATGGCGAGCCATAGGCCACTGCCAGTTCGTAGTTCGGGTTAGCTCAGCCTAACCCGACATCTTGCCCAACGGAAGTCGGGCTGCGCCTTATCGGCTAACCCGACCTGCGACCCTCTTCGCTGGGTAGCGAGCCATTGGCCGCCAGTCTCGGGTAGACTTGCACTTTCCAGACGCTTTGCGTCTGCCAACCGCCCCCCTGGATCGACTGCCATGGCCCAATATGTATTCACGATGAACCGCGTGGGCAAGATCGTCCCGCCCAAACGCCAGATCCTCAAGGACATTTCGCTCTCCTTTTTCCCCGGCGCCAAGATCGGCCTACTCGGTCTCAACGGCTCAGGAAAGTCGACTGTGCTGCGCATCATGGCGGGCGTCGACAAGGACATCGTCGGCGAAGCGATACCGATGCCCAATCTGCACATCGGCTACCTGCCGCAGGAACCGCAACTCGCTCCGCAGAAGACTGTCCGCCAGGAAGTCGAGTCCGGCCTCGGCGAAGCTTTCCAGGCGCAGGCGAGGCTCGAAGAGGTCTACGCGGCCTATGCCGAGCCCGACGCCGATTTTGATCAACTGGCCGAAGAACAGGCCCGCCTTGAAGCGATCATCGCCAGTGCCGGTTCGGACCTCGACAGCCAACTCGAGCTCGCTGCCGACGCGCTGCGCCTGCCGGCCTGGGAGGCTCTGATCGGCAATCTCTCCGGCGGCGAGAAACGGCGTGTCGCGCTGTGCAAGCTGCTGCTTTCGAAACCGGACATGTTGCTGCTAGATGAACCGACCAATCATCTCGACGCTGAATCGGTCGAATGGCTGGAGCAGTTTCTGGTGCGCTTCCCCGGCACGGTGGTCGCTGTCACGCACGACCGCTACTTTCTCGATAATGCCGCCGAATGGATCCTTGAACTTGACCGTGGCCACGGCATCCCCTGGAAGGGCAACTATTCGAGCTGGCTCGAGCAGAAGGAAGCACGGCTGGAAAGCGAAGGTCGCCAGGAACTTGGCCGCATCAAGGCAATGAAACAGGAACTCGAATGGGTGCGCCAAAACCCGAAAGCGCGCCAGGCCAAGAGCAAGGCGCGTCTGTCGCGTTTTGAGGAACTGTCGAGCATCGAATATCAGAAGCGTAACGAAACGCAGGAAATCTTCATCCCGGTCGGCGAGCGTCTCGGTAGCAAGGTGATCGAATTCAGGGCGGTCAGCAAGTCTTTCGGCGACCGTCTGTTGCTCGACAAGCTCAGCTTTAGCGTCCCGCCAGGCGCCATCGTCGGGATCATCGGCCCGAACGGTGCCGGCAAATCGACCCTGTTCCGGATGCTGATCGGCAGGGAGCAACCCGATTCCGGCGAAATCGAGATCGGCAATACCGTCAAGCTGGCCTATGTCGACCAGAGCCGCGATTGCCTCGACGGCGACAAGACCGTTTTCGAGGAGGTTTCCGGCGGTGCCGACGTGCTGACTGTTGGCCGGTATGAAACCCCGGCGCGCGCTTACATCGGCCGCTTCAACTTCAAGGGTGGCGACCAGCAGAAGCGTGTCAGCCAGCTCTCGGGCGGCGAACGCGGGCGTCTACACATGGCCAAGACCCTGATTGCCGGCGGCAATGTCCTGTTGCTCGACGAACCGTCAAACGATTTAGACGTTGAAACGCTGCGCGCCCTCGAAGACGCCCTGCTTGAATTTGCCGGCAGTGTGCTGGTCATTTCCCACGACCGCTGGTTTCTCGACCGCATCTGCACCCACATTCTCGCCTGCGAAGGCGATTCGCAATGGACCTTCTTCGGCGGCAACTATCACGAGTACGAAGAAGACAAGAAACGCCGGCTCGGCGAGGAAGCGGCAAAACCGAAACGGATTCGCTACAAGCCGATCACCCGGTAGGCATGACCTTCCGTATTGTCCGGCGAGCCCCGGTTCCAGGCGGCTGAATAAACGGAATCAGTTGCTTCCTGCCGTTGCCGATCAGGTCGGAGCGCCCCATCTGCTTCAAGGCTTCGCGCAGCAGGGGCCAGTTTTCGGGATCGTGATAGCGTAGAAAAGCCTTGTGCAGGCGGCGCTGGCGGGTGCCGCGAACGGTTTCGACGGCCTCTGAATCGCGGCCGACCTTCTTCAGCGGATTCTTGCGGCTGTGATACATGGCGGTGGCCATCGCCAACGGCGTCGGCAAGAAAGTCTGGACCTGATCGAGACGGAAATGGTGACGCTTCAACCACAAGGCCAGGTTGAGCATGTCCTGGTCGGTAGTGCCCGGATGCGCGGCAATGAAATAAGGGATCAGATATTGCTCCTTGCCGGCCTCCTTCGAAAATTTCTCGAACAGGATCCTGAACTGCTCGTAGGAACTCATTCCGGGCTTCATCATGTGTGCCAGCGGCCCGTCTTCGGTGTGCTCGGGAGCAATCTTTAGGTAGCCACCGACGTGGTGGCTGACCAGTTCCTTGACGTACTGCGGATCGCGTACAGCAAGATCGTAGCGCAGGCCGGAACTGATCAGCACCTTCTTCACCCCCGGCAGCGCCCGCGCCTTGCGGTAAAGCTGGAGCAGCGGCGTGTGGTCGGTGCCTAGGTTCTCGCAGATGCCGGGGTAGACGCACGACAGGCGGCGGCACGCCGATTCGATCTTCGGATCCTTGCACGCCAAACGGTACATGTTGGCGGTCGGTCCACCGAGATCGGAGATCATGCCGGTGAAACCCGGCGTCTTGTCGCGAATTTCCTCGATCTCATGCAGAATCGATTGCTCGGAGCGGCTCTGGATGATCCGCCCCTCATGTTCGGTAATCGAGCAGAAGGTGCAGCCGCCGAAGCAGCCGCGCATGATGTTGACCGAAAAGCGGATCATCTCGAAGGCTGGAATCTTCGCATCGCCATAGGACGGATGCGGCCGGCGCTGGAATGGCGAGGCGAAGACGCCGTCCATTTCCGGCGTCGACAGCGGAATCGGCGGCGGATTGAGCCAGACATCGCGCTCGCCATGCGCCTGGACCAGCGCGCGCGCGTTGCCGGGGTTCGATTCGACGTGGAATATACGCGAAGCATGCGCGTACAGCACGGGGTCGGCGGCAACGGTTTCGTAAGACGGCAGGCGAATTGCGCTGCGCATCCGATCGAGCTTCGGCATGCGCGGATGCGACTGGAAGTGGATCACCTGCGTCCGGTCTGATCTGGCGCGGGTCTCCGATGGTGCTGGCCGGGACGCACAGGCGATCTCCTTGCCCATCTCAGGAGTCATCGCGTAAGGGTCGGGGTGGCGAACCAGCAGACCCGATGTATCGACCTGGCTCGAATCGATCTCGGCCCAGTCGTCGCCCGGCAGCCAGCCGCGCGGCACCATGAATGCGGTGCCGCGTAGATCACGGATCGCGACGATGGGTTCGCCGGCGGCAAGACGGTGCGCAAGTTCGACGATTGCCCGCTCGGCACTGCCGAAAATCAGCAGGTCGGCTTTCGAATCCGGCAGCACCGAGCGACGCACCTTGTCTGACCAGTAATCATAATGGGCAATGCGGCGCAGGCTAGCCTCGATCGATCCGATCACCACATTGCTGCCGGGAAAGGCCTCGCGACAGCGCTGTGCATAGACGACGACGGCATGATCGGGCCGCCGGTTGGCTTCGCCATTCGGTGTGTAGGCGTCATCTGAACGTGGCTTGCGATCGGCGGTGTAGCGATTGACCATCGAATCCATGTTTCCGGCGGTAACGCCGAAGAACAGGTTCGGCTTGCCGAGCACCCGAAAATCCTTTGCCGACCGCCAGTCGGGCTGGCTAATGATGCCGACGCGAAAACCCTGCGCCTCGAGCAGACGTCCAACCAGTGCCATGCCAAAACTTGGGTGATCGATGTAGGCGTCACCGGTCACGATAATAACGTCGCAGGAGTCCCAGCCGAGTTGATCCATTTCGGTACGCGACATCGGCAGGAATGGTGCTGTGCCAAAGCGGCTGGCCCAGTATTTGCGGTACGAAAAGAGAGTCCTGGATGCGGGGTTGGAAGTGGTATTCATAAGGCGATTCCATAGGAACCGGGGGTCGATTTGATGACCCCCCTTGATCAATCTTGCGTGATCGCTTCGCGGTGCTGAACACCCGCTTCTTGCTCGAACGTTGGACGACCCCGGACGGCCCGGTAGCGACATCCGCCTGCCCGCCTGAACTGGGCGTCCAGCGGCTGCAAGCCTGGACAGTGCCCTATTCGCCCAGATAGCTGGCGCGCACTTTCGGGTCGGTGAGCAGAGCCTTAGACTCGTTGGTCAGCGTGATCTCGCCGCTCTCCATGACATAGCCACGTTGACTGACTTCCAGCGCCAGCTTGGCATTCTGCTCGACGAGCAGAATGGTCATCCCTTCGCTGGCCACCGCACAAATCACCTCGAAGATTTTCTGCACCATGATCGGCGCGAGCCCCATTGACGGTTCGTCGAGCAACAGCAGCCGCGGTTTGCTCATCATCGCCCGGCCAATCGCCAGCATCTGCTGTTCACCGCCCGAGAGTGTCCCTGCCAGTTGCTGTGCCCGTTCCTTGAGACGAGGAAAGTGCCCGAGAACCTGTTCGAGGTCGCTTTCGATCTCCTTCTTGTTGTTGCGGGCGTAAGCCCCCATGCGCAGGTTCTCGAGGCTGCTCATGCGCGGGAAGACTCCTCTGCCCTCTGGTACCAGGGCGATCCCTTCACTGACCAGGCGGTGTGGGGGCAAGGCCAGCAGTTCCTTGCCGCGATAGCGTACACTGCCACCGGCGGGATCGAGCAATCTTGACAGCGCTCTCAAGGTACTGCTCTTGCCGGCACCGTTAGCGCCGATCAACGCCACCATCTCGCCCTCGTTGACATGAAAGGTGATGCCGCGTACAGCCTGGATACCGCCATAGGAAACGCGCAAACCGTTAACTTCGAGCATGATTCATCGTTCCCTTCAGGCTACCGACCCACCAAGGTAGGCCTCGATCACACGCGAATCCTTCTGCACCACGGCAGGTACGTCTTCACAGATTTTCTCGCCATAATCGAGTACCGCCACCCGCCCACACAGCCCCATCACCAGCTTGACATCATGCTCGATCAACAGGACCGTCACGCCATCCCGGCAAATGCCCTCGACAAGCACGCGTAAAGCCTCGGTTTCGGTACCGTTCATTCCGGCCGCAGGTTCATCAAGCGCAAGCAACTTGGGTTCAGTGGCAAGGGCACGGGCAATCTCGAGGCGCCGCTGATCACCGTAGGACAAATGCTTGGCATAGTCATGGGCCCGTTCATGAATTCCCACATAGTGCAACAGTTCTTCGGCGCGGCGGACAATCGCTCCCTCTTCAGCACGCGTGGCCGGGTTGCGGCTGATCGCGCCAAAGACGCCCGCGTGTGTGCGCAAATGGCGCCCAACCATGACGTTCTCGATCGCCGTCATGTTGCCGAACAGGCGAATGTTCTGAAAGGTGCGGGCGATCCCGACCGCGGCTGCCTTGTGCGGTGCATCGGCTTGGAGCTTGACGCCGTCAAAGATGAAATAACCGCTCTCATTCTTGTAAAGACCGGTCAGGCAATTGAAGAAGGTGGTCTTGCCGGCGCCATTCGGTCCGATCAGGCCATAGATCTCGCCCCGGCGAATGGTCAGCGAAACGTCATGCAAGGCCTTCACGCCGCCGAAATGTTTGGCAACCTCGCGGGCTTCAAGAAGAAGCGGTTTCTCGCTCATGGTTGATCCGCACTCTCGGCCAGTTCGCGGCGGCGTTGCGACGAGGGCCAGAGACCAGCCGGCCGGAAGCGCATCACGAGCACCAGCGCAAGCCCGAAGACCAGCATCCGCAAGCTCTCCGGGTCGATGATCATGCGCCCGAAGAGCCCTCGCTGTAGTGGCTCGATACCGTAACGCAGTGCTTCGGGAAGACCGGTCAACAGCACCGCACCGAGAATGACGCCAGGGATATGGCCCATGCCGCCGAGAACGACCATTGCCAGAATGGTGATCGATTCCATCAGCGAGAAGCTCTCTGGACTGACGAATCCCTGCATCGCTGAAAAAACGCCACCCGCAATCCCTCCGAACGAGGCACCCATGGCAAAAGCCAGCAATTTGATGTTCCGGGTATTGATCCCGCAGGCCTTGGCAGCCACCTCATCCTCACGAATCGCCTGCCAGGCCCGACCGATGCGTGAATCCTGCAAGCGAATATTGACGACGATCACCAGCAACGCCAGCGCGACCAGGAGAAAGTAGTACTTCTGCGGCCCGGAAAACGAGACGCCAAGGAGGGTACTGGTCTGGGAAAACGAAAAATCGCCCAGCCGGATCGGGTCGATCAGGGTAATTCCCTGTGCGCCGTTGGTAACGTTAATGGGTGCATTCAGATTGTTCATGAAGATGCGGACGATCTCACCAAAACCGAGTGTCACTATCGCCAGATAGTCGCCCCGCAGCTTCAGGGTCGGCGCGCCGAGCAGAACCCCAAAGATGCAAGCCAGGCCGGCACCCAGCGGCAGGATCACCCAGAATGGCAGGTGAATACCGAAATGCGGCGATGCCAGGAGAGCATAGGTATAGGCACCAACCGCGTAAAAAGCGACATAACCGAGGTCGAGCAGCCCCGCATAGCCGACCACGATGTTCAGACCAAGTGCCAGGAAAATATAGAGAATCGAAAAGTTGGCAATACGCACCCAGGCCTGGCCACCCAGTGCGGCAACAAAAGGCACCGCCACCAGGACGGCAGCGAGCAATAGAAAACCCAGCCAAGGTCGCTGACCAGGAATGAGGAGCAGCTTGAGGTGTCCGTTCATGCGCGATCTCCAGTACGTTCGCCAAACAGCCCTGAAGGACGAAACATCAGGACGATGATCAGCACAATGAAGGCAAAGATGTCCTGGTAGTGGCTGCCGAGGAAATTGCCGGTCAGGTCACCGATATAGCCAGCACCCAGGGCCTCGATCAGGCCCAGCAACAGGCCGCCGGCCATGGCGCCAGCGAGATTGCCGATGCCGCCGAGAACGGCTGCCGTGAAAGCCTTCAGGCCAAGCATGAAACCCATCTGGTAATGCGCGATCTCATAATATGAACCAACCATGCAGCCCGCCACCGCACCCAGCGCCGAGCCGATGATGAAGGCCATGGCAATCACGCGATTGATATCGACTCCCATCAGTGACGCCACGTGCGGGTTCTGCGCCGTCGCCCGCATGGCCATGCCGATGCGTGTACGGTGTACCAAATAGATCAACCCCAGCATCACCAATGCAGCAAGGAAAACGATCGCGACCTGCACGTTGGTGAAACTGGCGCCGGCAACTTCATAGATCTGCTTGTTGATCATCGGTGGGAAAGTAATGTAATTGCGACCCCAGATGATCATCGCGACATTCTGCAAAACGATCGACATACCAATCGCAGTAATCAGCGGGGTCAGTCTCGGGGCATGCCGCAATGGGCGATAGGCCACCCGTTCGAGTGCCCAGCCGAGCACCATGCAGACCACCACAGAAACCAGCAAACCAATACCGAGAATCAGCAATGGCGACATGCCGGAACCGGCGAGAAAAACGATCACGGTAAAGGCGACCATCGTCCCGATCATCACCACCTCGCCATGGGCGAAGTTGATCAGGCCGATGATGCCGTACACCATCGTGTAGCCAAGAGCGACCAGCGCGTAGACGGCACCCAGAGTGAGGCCGTTGATCAACTGCTGGAGAAGAGTGTCCATGGTCAGGCTTTCCGCAACAAGGCGCTGATGGCGAACCATCG
This sequence comes from Candidatus Accumulibacter cognatus, assembly GCA_013414765.1. Lineage (GTDB taxonomy): Bacteria > Pseudomonadota > Gammaproteobacteria > Burkholderiales > Rhodocyclaceae > Accumulibacter > Accumulibacter cognatus. The sequence goes on along the minus strand of CP058708.1, from coordinate 3,926,551 downwards.
TCTCCGCCTCTTGCCTTCAGGATCGTACGAGGGAGGGTGCGGAAGCAAGGGCGCGGTTGATGCTGAGCGGATGCGAATTCAGGAGAACAGGAGGGATTGGCCGCAACCATTCCCTCCCAGCCAAGCGGAAGAGTTTATTTGCCGGCTGCCGTACCACCTTCGGATTTCAGCGTGGTAAGTTTGCCATCCTTGATCTCGAAAACCGTGATCGCGCCGTTCTTGATGTCGCCCTTTTCGTCAAACTCAATCTTGCCGGTCACGCCATCGTAAGCGGTCTTGCCCACTTCCGGCAGATATTTGACCGGGTCAACCGAGTTGGCACGCTTCATGGCGTCGACCAGGACCATCACCGCATCATAGCTGTACGGCGAGTAGATCTGGATCTGACCATACTTCTTGGTAAAGTCTTCGAGGAACTTCTGGCCATTCGGGAGCTTCTCGGGGGGTAGACCCGCTTGTGAGCAGATCACGCCCTCGGACGCCGCACCGGCAAGCTTGATCAGTTCGGGCGAACAGCCGCCGTCGCCAGTGGTGAATTTGGCCTTGATCCCAAGTTCCTTGATCTGCTTGAGCATCGGGCCACCGACCGCATCCATGCCGCCGAGGAAGATCACATCTGGATTCTTGGCCTTGATCTTGGTCAGAATGGCCTTGAAGTCAGTGGCCTTGTCATTGGTAAACTCGCGCGCGACAACGGTAGCACCAGCCGCCTTGGCAGCTTTCTCGACCTCATCAGCCAAACCCTGACCATAGGCCGTACGGTCGTCGATGATCGCGAACTTCTTGGCACCCATGTCCTTGGCTGCGTAGGTACCGATCACGGAACCCTGCTGGATGTCGTTGGCCATCACCCGGAAAGCGGTGTTGAACCCCTGCTGGGTGTACTTCGGATTGGTTGCTGACGGTGAAATCTGTGGCAGGCCGGACTGGTTGTAGATTGCCGATGCTGGAATGGTGGTACCCGAGTTCAGGTGACCGACGACGCCGGCAACCTTGGCATCAACCAGTTTCTGGGCCACGACGGTACCAGTTTTCGGATCTGCCTGATCATCCTCGCCGAGGAGTTCGAACTTGATGACCTTCCCATCGATCTCGATCTTTTTCGCATTGGCATCGTCAACGGCCAGACGGGCGCCATTTTCGTTGTCCTTGCCAAGATGAGCGATCGGGCCAGTCAGTGGTGCGACGTGGCCGATTTTCACGACAATTTCGGGCTTCGGTGCTGGCGCAGGGGCGGCTGCAGCCGGGGCTGGGGCCGGAGCAGCGGCCTTGGGTTCTTCCTTCTTTCCACAACCAATGATGGCCACCGAGGCAGCCAGAATGGCGAGTACACCAGGTATACGTACATTATTCATGATTTTGATCTCCACTATGGTGTTCTTACTGGGCTAACGAACGCGCGATTGTCCAAGCACATCAGGACCTTGTCAACCAGCATATGATTTCCCGACCGGCATATCCTCTTCCTGAAGTGCGTCTTCAAAACAAGAAACCGGCACGCAGCCGGTTTCTTGTTCAGTCAGCCTTCACTTCTGGCTGAGGATCCACTTCACGAGTTTGGTCGCCTCATCGGGCGTAACAGACGGGTTCGGCGGCATCGGTATCTCACCCCAGGCACCCTTGCCGCCCTTGATGATTTTCGTGGACAGCGCCGCTTCATCCTTCGCCGTGTACTTCTTGGCCACATCCTTGTATGACGGGCCCACGACCTTCTTGTCGACCGCGTGACACGATAGACAGTTCTTCGATTTGGCCAAGGCTTCGGCGTCCTGAGCCTGGACAGCACCAGCAGACATTACGCCGGCAGCAGCCAGCAGACACACGTAGATCGCTTTCATGCTATTACTCCGTTCAGATGAGGGGGGTTGCAACGCTCCGATAGTATTTCAGTTTGGCCAGCTTGGAAAGCCTCCTGATCGGTCTTGCCGATACTGCCAGCGTTACCCTCTCATCAACGCATCGACAGCGGCGATCGTTGACCTTGCCAGCACTTGTCATCGTTGCATGGCGCATGCTCCCTCAGATCCGCCGCAACTGCCTCAGGTCGCGCACCGCGCCGGTCGCCGCCGAGGTGGCCATCAACGCATAAGCCTGCAAGGCCTGGGAAACGACCCGCTGACGCTCGGCTCGCGGCCGCCAGGCAGACGCCGCCTTGGCGTCCATCGCCGTACGACGCGTGGCCAGTTCGGAATCGGCAAGAGCCAGATGGATGCGGCGTCCGGGAATGTCGATCTCGATCAGATCGCCCTCCTCAATCAGACCGATCGCCCCGCCTTCAGCGGCTTCCGGTGAAACATGCCCGATCGACAGTCCCGAGGTCCCTCCTGAAAAGCGGCCGTCAGTAAGCAACGCGCAGACCTTGCCCAAGCCTTTGGACTTCAGGTAGGACGTGGGGTAGAGCATTTCCTGCATTCCCGGTCCCCCTTTCGGTCCTTCGTAGCGAATCACCACCACTTCGCCGGCCTTGATCTGGTCGCCAAGAATCGCCTGCACGGCATCGTCCTGGCTCTCGAACACCCGCGCCCTGCCGGTAAACACCCAGATGCTCTCATCCACACCGGCGGTTTTGACGATGCAGCCGTCACTCGCGATATTGCCGTAGAGCACGGCCAGGCCGCCGTCTCGCGTATAGGCGTTGGCCTGGTTGCGAATGCAGCCGCGCGCGCGATCGAGATCCAGATCCGGATACCTCCGGTTCTGCGAGAAAGCCTTCTGTGTCGGAATGCCGCCGGGTGCGGCCTGGAAAAACTCGAACACCTGCGGGTCTTCTGTACGGATCACATCCCAGCGGTCGATCGCTTCGCCGAGCGTTCTTGCATGCACGGTCGGCACGCTGCGATGCACCAGGCCGGCACGATCGAGTTCGCCGAGAATCGCGAAAATGCCGCCGGCCCGATGCACATCCTCCATGTGATAATCGGGTGTCGCCGGAGCGACTTTGGCCAGACAGGGAACCCTGCGCGAAATGCGGTCGATGTCGTCCATCGTGAAGTTCACTCCCCCCTCCTGCGCAGCCGCCAGAATGTGCAGCACGGTATTCGTTGAACCGCCCATCGCCACGTCCAGCGTCATCGCGTTCTCGAAGGCTGCGAAACTGCCGATGGCACGCGGCAATACCGAGGCGTCGTCCTGCTCGTAATACCGGCGGCAAAGGTCGACAATCTGGCGCCCCGCCTGCAGAAACAGCCCTCGGCGGTCAGCATGAGTGGCCAGCAGACTACCGTTGCCGGGCAGGGAAAAGCCAAGCGCCTCGGTCAGACAGTTCATCGAATTGGCGGTAAACATCCCCGAGCACGAACCACAGGTCGGGCACGCAGAGCGTTCGAAAGTGTCGACTTCCTCGTCCGAACAATTGCTGTCGCCGCCCTTGACCATCGCATCGACGAGGTCGACCGCAATCACCTTGCCACCCCATTTCACCTTGCCGGCTTCCATCGGACCACCGGAAACGAAGATCGTCGGGATGTTCACCCGCATCGCTGCCATCAGCATGCCAGGTGTGATCTTGTCGCAATTTGAAATGCACACCATCGCATCGGCGCAGTGCGCATTGACCATGTATTCGACGGAGTCGGCGATCAGATCACGTGAAGGTAACGAATACAGCATGCCATCGTGCCCCATGGCAATCCCGTCGTCGATGGCAATGGTATTGAACTCCTTGGCCACGCCACCCGCAACCTCGATCTCGCGCGCGACCAACTGGCCGAGATCCTTGAGGTGCACGTGTCCGGGAACGAACTGCGTGAAGGAATTGACGACGGCAATGATGGGCTTGCCGAAATCACCGTCCTGCATGCCGGTGGCACGCCAAAGGGCGCGCGCGCCAGCCATGTTGCGACCGTGTGTCGAGGTGCGGGAACGATAGTGTGGCATTGCCGATCTCCAATCTGGAACACGCCCAAGGGTGGCGCGATATAATGCCAATTCTATCCGAAAGCCCCCAGGATGTTCGTTCCGTGTTAATTCATCCGCAGTTCAATCCTGTTGCGCTTTCACTCGGCCCGCTGAGCGTGCACTGGTACGGACTGATGTACCTCCTGGCCTTTCTCCAGTTCTGGTGGCTTGGCCGGCGGCGAATTCTCACTCATCCGCAACTTTCGCAAGCCGGCTGGACGGTGCAACAGCTCGATGACCTGTTGTTCTACGGTGTCCTGGGCGTGATCGCCGGAGGCCGTCTCGGTCAGGTTCTGTTCTATGAGCCGGGTTACTATCTCTCGCAGCCGCTGCAGATCTTCGCTGTCTGGCGGGGAGGCATGTCGTTTCACGGGGGGTTTCTCGGTGTGCTGCTCGCAATGTGGTTGTACGCGCGCAAAACGGGCAGGACCTGGCTCGAAATCACCGACTTCATCGCTCCGCTGGTGCCGCTCGGCCTGGCCGCCGGGCGCATCGGCAACTTTATCAATGGCGAGCTGTGGGGACGTGTGGCTGATCCTTCCTTGCCATGGGCGATGGTATTTCCCTGGGTGGACGATTTGCCGCGCCATCCGTCTCAGATCTACCAGGCCGGACTCGAGGGGCTCGCCCTGTTTGTTATCCTGTGGATCTACTCAGGCCAGACGCGGGCACGCGGCGCTGTATCCGGGGTTTTTCTCATCGGCTACGGGGTCCTGCGTTGGATCGCCGAATATTTTCGATCACCGGATGAGGGAATCTTCGGGTTTTCTTACACCGTCAGCATGGGGCAGTGGTTGTCACTGCCGATGATTGTTGCCGGGATCATTTTTGTCGTCTTTGCGAACCACCAGCGCAGCTGAGTCAGCGCGTCGAGGGCCGCGAGAGTGAGGAGAAAGCAATGGCAGAAGGGATGGTAGTGCGGGGGCTGCGCCGCGTGCGCACACTGCTCGCTGATGGCGGTGCAACGCGCAGTCTGGAGGGCAAACAACTGGTACGCATTCGTGATCTGCTTCATGAATGCGCCAGCGGCATCGGCGGAGAAGTTTCGGCCAGGCAGCGTGCCGGCCGTCTTGCGGAAACCTATTTACGTCTCAACGACGAGGGGCGTGCCAGCTTTCTGCGAATTGTTGCGACCGAATTCGGTCCCGACCCGGAGTTGGTCGCCAAGGCGCACGCCGACTATCAGGAGGCAATTGGCAGCGACGCGCAGTGGACTGCCGAGTCTGCCCTGCGCAACGCCATGCGATCCGCTCGCCTGCGCATCCTGACGCAATTCAACGCACTCTCACACGGCGTCAAGTTCCTGGTCGACCTGCGTGCCGATCTGCTGCGCTTTGTCGAAAAGGATGCCGCTCTGCGTTCGCTTGATCGCGAACTAGAATCCCGACTGGGTGCCTGGTTTGACGTCGGCTTCCTGGAACTGCAGCGCATCACCTGGAGTTCACCGGCAGCGCTACTCGAAAAACTCATCGAGTATGAAGCGGTACATCAGATCCGTTCTTGGAGTGATCTCAAGAACCGCCTCGATTCCGACCGTCGCTGCTACGCCTTCTTTCATCCACGCATGCCCATGGAGCCGTTGATCTTCGTTGAGGTGGCGTTGACCGAACATCTCGCTGACAATGTGCAAACACTGCTCGACGAGCATGCACCGGTATTTGATGCGCACAGGGCAAATACAGCGATCTTCTATTCGATTTCAAACACTCAGGTCGGCCTGCGTGGTGTTTCATTCGGTAATTTCCTGCTCAAGCGGGTTGTAGACGACCTGAAACGCGATTACCCACGTCTGGTCAACTTTGCCACCCTCTCTCCCCTGCCCTCGTTCAGGCACTGGGCTGAAAAGAACCCGGAGTCCTGGCCTCATGCTTTCAGCGCCGCCGACCTTGAACGGATCAAACGCCATTTGACACCGGAAATGCCGCAACTGGCCGACGCAAGCGACCTTTCGAAGCTGCTTGCCGACGCACGCTGGATGACTGACGCGCGCCTGGCACGCGCCCTGCAACATGGCCTGCTGCGCCTGGCTGCACGCTACCTGCTGACCACCAGCAAAGGCGGACGGCCTTACGACCCGGTCGCCCGCTTTCACCTGGGCAATGGCGCTCGCATCGAACGTCTCAATTATCTGGCCGACACCTCGGCACGCGGTCAGCAGCAATCCTACGGACTGATGGTGAATTATCTTTACGACCCTGATACTATCGAAGCGAACGTCGAGGCTTTTTCGCGCAGCGGCGAGATCGCTGCCGCTGCCGCCATACGTCGTTCAGCCCGCGATTGAGATTGCACAACACCACACACCAATTCCCCCTTTAATCCTGCCAAGAGAAAGAACAAACATGAATCCACGCCCGTTCAAAGTCCTCGGTATCCAGCAAATCGCCATCGGCGGCCCCGATAAGTTTAAGCTTCGTCAACTCTGGGTTGACATGCTTGGCCTCGAAATCACCGGCAACTTTGTCAGCGAACGCGAAAACGTTGATGAAGACATTGTCGCCATGGGCAAGGGACCGTTCAAGGTCGAAGTCGATCTGATGCAGCCGGTCGACCCCGACAAGAAACCTGCCGTGCATGCGACGCCGCTGAATCACGTTGGTCTATGGATCGACGACCTGCCGAAGGCAGTCGAATGGCTTACGGCCAACGGCGTTCGCTTCGCGCCGGGCGGAATCCGCAAGGGTGCCGCTGGTTTCGACATCACCTTTCTGCATCCAAAGGCGAGTGCAGAGTTCCCGATCGCCGGTGAAGGCGTACTGATCGAGATGGTACAAGCGCCACCGGAAGTCATCGAAGCCTTCGCCAAACTCGCCTGAAAATACCCGCGTATGCCGGCGCAGACAGTTCTCGACAACGGGTCTGACTGACCGGTCGATCACGCCGAGTCTTCAATGGACGGGCAGATGCACTGCCCGTCCGCCGCTCTGCTCGGGCAGCTCGAACGGCCCCTGCATCGTTCGCTGCACGCCAACTCCTGGTCAATACCGTGACGCCACCGGCTGGCTTCTGAATGACGCGCGGCCTGCATGACAAACGCATTTCCCGTAAGTTGTGCACGCACAATTCCGCTACCAGACTGCCTGTTACTCAATTGATTGCACGTTTTGTGCACTGGATGGTTCATTTTTGCGGAGAAAAGAACGATAATTCCCGGCCCGGAAAACTCCCGTGCAACAAGGGGTAGAACTATGCCAGGAATTCATGGCCAAAGTGAAACTCGTCTCATTTGTTTACAAGCCCTATCGGATCGTGCATACCGTAGGCAGCCGGCGTCGTGGGACATCGTCCGGGTCAGGTCAGCATTCCTGAACCCGAGACGGTTCACCACTCACCAGTTATTCGCCACACCAAGGAGGTACCAATGAGTGAAGTCAAAGCCGTGCAAGAAGAAGTAGAAGTCGTATCGGAAAGCACCCAAACCGAACAGCTGACTGCGGTGCAGGCAGCCCCGCCACCAGCTGCTGCAGCAAAAATTGCGGCGCAGAAGAAACCTGCCAAAGCAGAAGCAAAAATTTCTTCGCAGAAGACGGAACCAAAACCCGTGCAGGGCAAGGTTCAAAAAGCACCAAGAGGGAAAGCTGTTGAACCAAAAGTAGCCACCCCCACCACCGCGCCAAGCAAAGTCAATCTGAACGAAAACGTACGCAGCACTCGCAAACCGACAATCAAGACCAAGGATTACGAAGAAACACTGTCGAAGCTGCAGATCGAACTCGTCAAACTCCAGGAGTGGATCAAATTCAAGAAGCTGAAAGTCGTAGTCCTGTTTGAGGGGCGTGATGCAGCCGGCAAGGGTGGCACCATCAAGCGCATCACTGAAAGCCTGAGTCCGCGCGTCACCCGGGTAGCCGCGTTGCCTGCACCAACTGACCGTGAGCAGACGCAGTGGTATTTCCAGCGCTACGTCCAGCACCTTCCTGCCGGCGGCGAAATGGTCCTCTTTGATCGCAGCTGGTACAACCGTGCCGGTGTCGAGCGGGTCATGGGCTTTTGTACTGAAGAGGAATACCGGGAGTTTCTGCGTACCTGCCCGGAATTCGAGCGTATGCTCGTTCGTAGCGGCATCATCCTGATCAAGTACTGGTTCTCGGTCAGCAACGAAGAGCAGGAACGCCGTTTCCAGAAGCGCATCTTTCATCCAGAAAAACACTGGAAGCTCAGTCCGATGGATCTCGAGTCGCGTGCGCGCTGGGTCGAATACTCCAAAGCCAAGGACGCCATGTTCGCGCACACCGACATCAAACAGGCACCCTGGTATGTCGTCGACGGCGACGACAAGAAGCGTGCCCGCCTTAACGTCATCACGCACCTGTTGAACATGATCGACTACGAGGACCTGACACCAGAGCCGATCGTCCTGCCGCCCCGTCAGGAGGAGGGGGGTTATGTTCGCCCGCCGCTTTCCGACCAGACCTTCATCCCAGAAGTGTACTGAGGCACTGAGACAAGAAAAACCCCGCTGTCGCGGGGTCTTGTCACTCTACAGGATATAGGAGCGCTGCGCTGTCGCAAGAGCACAGGCCTTCAGAGAAATCTTTACTTGTAGTAGCCGACCGCACACACCTGGTCGTCGACCCTGGTCACGAAGGCCACCTTCGCCACCGGATTGGTCTGACCAGGGCGCGGCCACATGTATGACACCTCGGCAATCGACCCATCCCTGGCCGCAGCGTAGACCTCCTCTCCCAAAGGTCTTCCGTACTTGTCCCTGAGCTCCTTGAGGCTCTTCCCGAGGAGCGTCGGATGCGCGGTGAAGTACCCATCCGGACCACCGCAATAGGGATACAGGTCACGATCCTTGAATCCCCCTTCACCCTTGGTGAACATCACAAGCGCTTTGGTCTTGTCAGCCTTCACAGCCATAACAGCCTTTTCGAGCAGGGCTTTGGCTTCGGCTGGAGTCCCATATTCCGCTGCCACGGCGCTACCGATAGACCCGAAGAAAGCCAGTGCAGAAACTGCAAACAATTGCTGTAGCATCCAAAATCTCCTTGTCAATCCTCAATCCATTTGCCAGCAAGAAAGAATTGCTGACCTGTCACAAGCGAGGAAGCCCCTCAGCAAGGATGGTAGCTCAAAATCGCTTCAGGATGCTTGACTTCATCAGCTTGTCGAAGGACACGGCCGCGCGCAGATCAGCCCCCCCATTCTCGGCGACCAAATCGATGAACTTGGCTGTTTTCTGTCCCCATACTGGCCTTTTTCCCGTAGTCAGGGCAGAGCCCCGGTAGACTGGTGAACCGGTAAACCGGCATCCAGCCATCGGTACTCTCCCGTGGTATGATCAAGCGCAGTCGACGACCCGATATCAATTGGACAACAGGCAATGAGCATCGGCAATGCAGAAGAACCCGTAAAAAGACGCCCAGTCTCAAAGAAGCCGCTTGCAGCAGCGAAACCGCCTGGCGACGCAGTGCTCCCGGTCCGCTCGGACGAGAGACCCTTCATCATCGGGATCGGCGCCTCTGCCGGTGGCCTGGAAGCGCTCCGTCTGCTCTTGCCGAGCCTGCCAAAGAATCTTGGGCTGACATACGTCGTCGTACAACACCTGTCGCCGACCTACCGCAGCATGATGGCACAGTTGCTCGGTCGTGAGACGACGATGCTGGTTCGGGACATCGAGGACGGAATGTTGCCCGAAGCAAATACGGTCTATATCACTCCACCGAATCGCAATCTGACGCTGCAGGCGGGCCACTTCCGGCTCGTCGAACCCACCAAGGAATCGATGCCCAAACCATCGGTCAACCGTTTCTTCGCCTCGCTGGCCGAGGAGATTGGCGAGTCGACGATCGGCATCATCCTGTCCGGCACGGGCTCTGACGGTGCTGCGGGAATTCACGCGATCAAGGCGGCTGGTGGTTTCACCTTTTCCCAGGATCCCGAAACAGCCAAGTATAGCGGCATGCCACAGTCGGCGATCGATACCGGTAGTGTCGACTGGATTCTCCCGCCCGAGACGATGGGTGCCGAGATCAGTCTGATCGTCCTCAACCGTGGCCTGATTCCGGTGGCCACCCAGGCAGCAAGCGCACCGGCAACGCTCAAGACGCTCCTTGGCAAGGTACGAAGCCGCACCAAGGTCGACTTTTCGCAATATAAGGAGCCGACACTGTGGCGACGGATCGAGCGGCGAATGGCGGCAAACCACGTCAGTACACTGCAAGATTACCTTAAGGTGGTCGATGACACGCCGGTCGAACTGGACCGGCTATGCAAGGACATCCTGATCTCGGTCACGGCTTTCTTTCGCGACAGCGACGCCTTTGCTCGTCTGGAAAAGGTGATTGGCGACATTCTCGCCAACAAGCAACCCGGCGACGATATCCGCATCTGGACTGCCGGTTGTGCGACCGGCGAGGAGGCTTATTCCCTGGCCATTCTGTTTTCTGAACGTCTGGGAGCTTCCTTCGATCAGTACCGTCTGCAGATCTTCGCCACCGATATCGATCTCGACGCGATGGCACTGGCGCGGCGTGGCGTGTTTGCTGCCTCCAGCCTGGCGCACATGGATCGCAATCGCATCCGCACCCATTTCACGCCCCACGGTGACCGTTACGAAATCAACAAGAACCTGCGCGACGTGGTCATCTTTGCTCGCCAGGATCTGGTACAGGATCCGCCGTTTCTCCGACTCGACCTGATCAGTTGCCGTAATGTACTAATTTATTTCCAGAGCGAGTTGCAGGCCCGCCTGCTGTCGGTATTCCATTACGCGCTCAATCCGGGTGCCTACCTGTTCCTTGGAAAATCGGAGGGAATCTTCCAGCAGGAGGCGCTGTTCGGCGTGGTCGACAAGGAAGGGCGACTTTACCGCCGACACGGGATCGCTGCCCGACTGCCGCTGCCACGTACCGAAATGCCCCTTGCCGCAGCCGGTCTGAACCAGCATCAGAGGCCGGCCAAACCGACCACCCCACTGGGTTTCGAGAACATCCTGCTAGAAGCGGCAGGACGATATTTCATTCCCACCAGCATCCTAGTCAACAGCAAGTTCGAAGTCCGCCACATCCATGGCGACGCCAGCCGACTGCTTAACGTTTCACCCGGCAAACCAGCTTTTGACCTGATCTCGTTGATCCGTCGCGAGCTGCGCACCGAGGTCCAGGTGCTGATGCGGCAGGTCCAGGTCAAGCAAACTGTGGCTCACGGACGGCCACGCCACATCAAGGCGCTCGACCCGAATCGCGGCATCCGCCTTTCAGTCCATCCGGTCCTGGCTCCCGGCAATGAAGCGCTGTTCATGGTCTGTATCGAGTGGATTGCGGCATCTGCCGGCAAGAATTCCACCGATGACAGTAACAATGTCACCGACAAGGAGCTCGAGGACGAACTGGCCGCAACGCGCGAACATCTGCAGACGCTGGTCGAGGAACTCGAGACCTCGAATGAGGAAATGCAGGCACTGAATGAGGAGATACAGGCCTCGAACGAGGAAATGCAGGCCTCCAACGAGGAACTTGAAGCTTCGAACGAGGAACTGCAATCGACCAACGAGGAGCTGGCAACGGTCAACGAGGAATTGCAGATCAAGACCGCCGAGACTCAAGAACTCAACATCGAACTGGAATGTATCCAGAACAGTGTCGACTATCCCTTGATGGTCCTCGACCAGAACTCTGCCCTGCAGCGCTTCAACAGCGCCGCTGCGCGGCTGTTCAGGCTCGGCGAGCCACAAATCGGCCGGCATCTGCGCGATCTGGCACTGCCAGACATGCCCGATCTGGTCACCGACAGCCAGAAGGTGATCGACACCCAAAACGCCCTCGACCGCCAGATCGTGAACGCCAACCGTCGCCACTACGCGCTGCACATCGCACCGTTATTGCGCACTTCGCAGCGCAGTGCCGGCGCGATCCTGCTGTTCGCCGACAACACCAATTTGTACGAAATCGAGCGTTCGGCGCGCGAAACTCAGGTCAGGTTGCTGGCAGTGATGAACAACTCGGTCTCGTTGATGGCCGTCAAGGACGCCAGCGGTCGCTACCAGTTTGTCAACCCGAAGTTTGAACAGACTTTTGGCTTCGCCGCCGGGTGGGTCATCGGAAAAACCGACCTGCAGCTCTTTCCCGACGCCGTATCGAAAATCTTCCGTGAGAGCGAACTTGAAGCGATGCGTCTGCGCCAGGAGATCGAAGGTGAAGAAACCTTGCCTCTGACTAGCGGAAATCACCACTTTCTGGCAGTTCGTTTTCCGCTCTTCGACCACGACGGAGCAATCACCGGCCTCTGTTTCCAGGCCACCGACATCTCCGCCCGCAAGCGCGCTGAGGAAAGTTTGCGGCTAGCGGCGATGGTCTTCGATCGCGCTTCCGAAGGCGTCCTGGTAACCGATACCGAGCAACGCATCCTGACCGTCAATGACGCTTTCACGACCCTCACCGGGTTCACACGCCAGGAGGTCATCGGCAAGAAGCCCAGCCTTCTGCGATCCGAGAAGACCCCACCCGAGCTCTATGTCGAAATGTGGGATCGGGTCAATCGCCTGGGCGTCTGGCAGGGCGAGATCTGGAATCGACGGAAAAACGGCGAGACTTTCCTCGAATGGTTGTCGATCAATACCGTCAAGGACAAGAGTGGCAAGATAGTCAACTACGTCGGCATGTTCAGCGACATTACCAAGGTGCGCGAGTCGCAGCAGCGCGTCGAGTATCTGGCAACCCACGATGAACTGACCGGACTGCCCAACCGGGCATTGTTCAATGACCGTCTGCATCTCGCTCTGGCACGAGCCGAGCGATCACGCGAGAGTATCGGAGTGGTGTTCATCGATCTCGACAATTTCAAGGTGGTCAATGACACCCTCGGTCATGCCACCGGCGACAAGTTGCTCAAGCAGGCCGCCATGCGTCTGCTCGACTGCGTGCGTGCCGAAGACACGGTGGCACGACTGGGCGGTGACGAGTTCGTGGTCCTGCTCGGAACCGCCGATCGTCACAAGGCAACACTGACCGCCGAGCGTTTGCTGAGCGCCTTGAGTACCAGTTATCAGTTCGACGAGCACGAATGCTTCATCAGTGCCAGCATCGGGCTGAGCATGTTTCCGGAGGATGCCGCCGACGCCAGCGCCTTGATGCGCAATGCCGACTCTGCGATGTACCGCGCCAAGGATCATGGCAAGAACGCTTTTCGCTTCTTCACCGCCGACCTGGCTCACCAGGCGACGCGTCGACTGGCGCTGGAAACGGGTTTGCGACGTGCGATCGAAAACGGCGAGCTGTTCATTCATTACCAACCGCAGGTCAACCTCGAAAACCAACGTGTCGTCGGAGCCGAGGCGCTGTTGCGCTGGCAATACAACGGCGAAGTCGTGGATCCGGTGGTGTTCATTCCGGTCGCCGAGCAAAGCAGCCTGATCGTGTCGATCGACGAATGGGTACTTGGAGAGGTTTGCCGACAGATCGACCAGTGGAACAAGGCCGGATTGCCAGCGGTACGCATCAGTGTCAACATCTCTGCTCGGCATTTCCGCAAGGAAGGCATGGCAGCCGATCTGATCCAGATCGTCAATGCGCATCGCGTCTCCCCGCAGCAGCTGTGCATCGAAATCACCGAAGGGGTGCTGATGGACTTCGAGCGAGCTCAGCGCATGCTGGCTGAACTGGTGGCTTTCGGTCTGGTGATCAGCATCGATGACTTTGGTACCGGCTTTTCTTCCTTGTCGTACCTCAAGCGTTTCCCGATCCACGAACTCAAAATTGCCCGCAGCTTCGTTGACGGCATATCGAGCAACGCCGATGACCGTGCAATTGGTTCGGCGATCATTGCACTGGCGCGCCACCTCGGGATGAGCGTCGTCGCCGAGGGCGTCGAACTCACCGATCAGCACGTCGAACTCGACGCCTCCGGATGCCACAATGGCCAGGGTTACCTCTATTCCCGACCACTGCCGCCAGACGATTTCGCGCAGTGGCTGCGCGAGCGCAACCTGCCCTGATACGATCAGTCCGTGCCGTTGCCTGCAGACGAACCTTCCTCGACGCCTGGATTCTCCTCCTCCATGAGGCGCTGCTCGAGACTCTCGAGCAGCCCACTGGCGGCATCCTCGATCATGTCGAGCACCAGGTCGAAGCCATGCCCAAGACCATAGTAGGGATCAGGAACTTCATCGTCGTCGAAGTTCTTTGAATAGCTCATCAGCAATCCCAAACGGTCATGTTTGTCCGGGGGACAGATGCGTTTCAGAACTGTAAGGTTGTTGTGATCCATCGCGAGAATGAGGTCAAAGTACTCGAGATCCTGCGATGCTACCTTGCGTGCCCGCATGTCGGACAGCTTGTACTGACGAATCGCTGCGGCACGCTGCGTCCGTTGATCCGGTGCCTCACCCGCGTGATAGCCATGCGTCCCGGCCGAATCGACCTCGATCCTGTCTTCGAGGTTCCTCTGACGCAGAAGGTGGCGGAAAACGCCCTCGGCCGTCGGCGAGCGGCAAATGTTCCCCATGCAAACGAATAGAACCTTGATCACCGTCCATTTTTCCAGATACGTTTGTTCCCCTGCCTCCGTTCGACTGATCCTGCACCGGCAGCCACAGGCCTGTCGTGCCGATCACCGCTCCTTGCGTCAAACGACGGTCGCCCGCTTACATGACCCATCCCTTGGCAACGGCAACATGCTGCCGAGGCCTTCATCATCCGTCGAAAAGGCCACCATTGCAACCTTGCGCGAGCATTTGGGGGGATTATGTACATGCCTTCGTTACGGTTTCCGGCACTCGCGACCTTCTCGCAGCGGCCAATCAACGAGACCTGGATAGCGGCCTGGATCTGGTTTTCCCGCCGGATACTGGCTGGGCTTCGCTTCTGGAAGCAAGCTTTCCGGGCTTAAGCTTGCGCCGGTTCTGCTCGGGGGCCGGTTTGTCGGCGAAGGGGTTGATCGAGACCTTGAACTGGATTTGCAACGGCGTTCCCTGCAACTTGAACACCTCACGGAAGGTATGTTCAAGATAACGACGATAGGATTCCGGGATTTTGTCGAGGGCATTGCCATGAACCACGATCAGCGGCGGATTCCTGCCACCCTGATGCGCGTAGCGCAGCTTAGGCCGGATCAGACCACTGCGTGGCGGCGCCTGGCGAGCCACTGCGTCAATCAGCGCACGCGTCAGCTTGGGTGTCGGCAGATCGGCAGTGGCGGCCCGGTAAGCGGCATCCACCGAGCGGAAAAGCGTTTCGAGACCCTGCGCCCTGAGCGCCGACACGTAGTGAAAACGGGCAAAATCAATGAACGACAAGCGGCTTTCAAGGGCGCCCTTGACCTGCTCGCGAACGTAGGCATCCAGTCCATCCCATTTGTTCACGGCAACCACCAGCGCGCGCCCGGATTCGCGGATAAAGCTGCCGATGTGCGCATCCTGGTCGGAGATATCCTGACGTGCGTCGACCACCAGAATCACCACCTGCGCGTCTTCGATCGCCTGTAGTGTCTTGATCACCGAAAACTTCTCGATGGCCTCGAAAATCTTGCCGCGACGGCGCAGGCCAGCGGTGTCGATGAGGGTATACCGGCCACCGCCGCGCTCGAAATCGACTTCTATGGCATCGCGAGTCGTTCCCGGCTGATCAAAGGCGATGACCCGTTCTTCGCCGAGCAGCGCGTTGATCATTGTGCTCTTGCCGACATTCGGGCGGCCGACGATGGCGACTTTGATCACTCCACCGTCGAAGTGGTCCTCTGGCGGTTCCTCATACGGAGCGAGTGCCTCCTCGATCAGCGTCCTGACTCCCTCGCCGTGCGCCGCCGAGATCGCAAATGGTTCGCCGAGGCCGAGTTCGTAAAAATCAGCGACGACGAGTCCATGGCTCATCCCTTCAGTTTTGTTGACGGCAAGCAGTACCGAACGGTCGGACCTGCGCAGGCGGTTGGCAATTTCCTTATCAAGGGCAGTAATGCCACTGCGACCATCGACGACGAAAATCACGACGTCGGCCTCAAAGATCGCCTGCTCTGTCTGACGCGCCATCTGGTACATGATCCCCTCCCTGGCGAGAGGTTCGAAGCCACCGGTATCGATCACCAGATGAGGTTTGTTGCCGAGTCTTCCGTGGCCATAATGACGGTCGCGTGTCAGGCCGGGGAGATCGGCGACCAGGGCATCGCGGGTCCTGGTCAGTCGATTGAAGAGCGTTGATTTGCCGACATTGGGACGCCCGACGAGAACCACACTCGGCTTCATTGCGTTTCGATCACGAGCAGGCGCCCATTGGCGGTCTGCACGACCAGGTGGCTACCCAGTCGTTGCAGGGGCGCTCGCACCGCGCTGCCATCGGTCGTCTGACGCGCCGCAAACGAGCCATCGTCTCGACTCAGGTAATGGACGACGCCCTTGACATCCGCCACGGCGATCAGATGGCGCATCGGCAACGGCGCCGTAAGCCGTCGCAGGAAAAGCTTATCCTGCTTCCAGAGGCTGGCACCACTGGCCTTGTCGAGCGCATGCACAGCCCCCTTGTCGTCAGAAACATAAACGTAGCGGCTGTCGATCGCCACACCGGCAGCACTCGATATATCGCGCGACCAGATCAGGTTGCCGTTTCCCAGGTCGAAACAGGCCACTCGCCCCTGGAAAGCAACCGCGCAGATCATGCGTCCATCGATCACCGGCACGCTGGTGACATCGGCAATACGGTCGAGTTCAGTGGCGCCTTTAGGCAAAGCAACCGTTCCCTCCCACAACGGTGCGCCGTTTTCTGCGCTCACCGCAATCAGCTTGCCACCGGGAAAACCGGCAAAGACATATCTGTCAATCAGCACCGGGCCGGCCACCACTCGCAAAGATAGAGGTGTGCTGGGACGTTGATAGACCCATTTGCGCTTGCCGTCGAGCGGGTCATAGGCTGTCAGGCGATGATCGCCACTACGCACGATCACCAGACCAGAGCTGACCGTAGGCGGCGCAACGATCTCGCTACTGGCACGGGCTTTCCACAGCAGGCTGCCGTCCGCCGTAGCAAAAGCAAACAGCTCGCCCTTGGCGGTGCCGACCACGACCATTCGCTGATCCGCACCAACGCCTCCCGAGAGGGGCTTCCCGGCGTTGATTTTCCAGACCTGCTGGCCATCGTCAAGGCGAACGACCGTACCGTCCAGGGCCGCCGAGTAAACCGATGAACCCACCACCGCCGGAACGAAGGTATGGTCGCCGGCCTTACCAATGTCTGCTGACCACAGCACACGCACTGCATCCGTTGGCTGGATCGTCTGCAATTCAGCCATCTTCGGCCCGCTAGCGCCAGAAAACGGATTCAGGGCATCAAGCGTCGAACAGCCGACCAGAAGCAACAACAGCCCCGCCGCCGCGCGGAAGGAATACCCCATCAACTGGCCCCCCCAAGCGCATCCAGCTTCTGCTGCAGCGATTCACGATAAGCAGCATTGGCCTGCCGGTCCTGCAGGGTGTTCTTGCCACCCGGTTCGGCCTCATCCAGCCTGGCCAAAGCCGCCTGGTAGGCCGCACGCGCCTCGGCGGTTTTGCCCTGAGCGTCGAGGATGTCGCCGCGCGTGTCCTGGAAACGGACGACAAAGCCGGCACTCGACCCGCCATCGAGTTGCTTGAGCGCCTCATCATAGGCCTGGTCGTCGAGCAGGACGCTGGCCAGACGCAAACGCGCCAGATCCCGCAGTTCGTTCTTGCCATGTTCCACCACCCAGAGCAATTGGAGCCTGGCGGTTTTGACATCACCAGCGGCATACGTCACCTTGGCAGCGGTCAAGGCGGCCAAGGGTGCATACGCCGTTCCCGGGTATTTCTCGAGCAGTTCTCCACTCGCCGCCTTGATGCGCTGGGCATCGTTGTCGAGAACGGCTTTCTGCATGACGCTGTATACCTGAGAGGCCTGTGCAGCCTGACTGCGCTGATACCAGTTCCAGCCTTGCCAGCCAACAATGCCGATCGAGGCCGCGGTCACGAGGCCGGTCAGCAGAGTGCCGTACTGCTGCCACCACGCCTTCATTTGGGCGATTTGTTCCTGCTCTTCGAGGTCGTAAGTTGCCATTACGAGTCTTCCTGGTTCAAAATGGAGCTGATGATTGCGTCAGCGAGATCGTCGACACGTACCCGCGTCTGTTCGTTCGGCTGTTCGCCGAGCGGGTGCATCGGCTTGAGAGTCACCTCGCCAGCGTTGGCCTCGTCATCGCCGATGATCACGGCAAAAGCCGCGCCAGAGGCATCGGCTTTCTTCATCTGCGTTTTGAAGCTGCCACCGCCACAATGGAAAAGGACATCGATACCATGGTCGCGCAGGCCCTCGGCGACGCGCGCAGCCAAACGCGAAGCCGCACTGCCCTGATGCACCACATAGACGTCGATGGCTGCCGCCCTGGCCTCGCCGCCGGCCTCGCGAATCAGGGCCAGCAAACGCTCGACACCCATTGCAAAACCACAGGCGGGTGCCGGCTTGCCACCGAGTTGCTGTACCAGACCGTCGTAACGACCGCCGGCACAGACGGTTCCTTGCGCGCCGAGGCGATCAGTGAGCCACTCGTAAACCGTCAGGTTGTAATAGTCGAGGCCGCGCACCAAACGCGGATTGATCTGGAACGGCAAGCCAGCGTCACGCAGTACCTGCTGCACGCCCTCGAAATGAGCCAGCGATTCGGCCCCCAGGTGATCAATCAGTCGTGGTGCTCCGACGATGATGTCGTGCAAAGCCGGGTTCTTGCTGTCGAGGATGCGTAGCGGATTGGTGTACAAGCGCCGTCTGCCATCATCGTCGAGAGCTTCCTTGTGCTCCTCAAAATAGCGGATCAACTCTGCACGATGGCAAGCACGTTCGGCAGGTTGGCCCAGGGTGTTGAGCTGCAGGGTGATGCCTTCAAGACCGAGGTCATCCCAGAGGCGGGCCCCCATCAGGATCTGTTCGGCATCGATGTCCGGTCCGGGAAATCCCAGCGCTTCGACGCCGACCTGGTGAAACTGGCGGTAGCGTCCTTTCTGTGGCCGTTCGTGCCGGAACATCTGGCCCAGGTAGTAAAGCCGCTGCGGCTGTTGCGCGATCAGGTTGTGCTGAATGACGGCACGAACGCAACCTGCGGTCCCTTCAGGACGCAGCGTCAGTGGCTCGCCATTGAGACTATCTACAAAGGAGTACATCTCCTTCTCGACGATGTCGGTCACTTCGCCGATGGCGCGCTTGAACAGCGGTGTCGGCTCGACGATCGGCAGGCGCAGCGGGCGGTAGCCGTAACTCTTGAGCCATGAGCGGATGGTTTCTTCGAACTGGTCCCAGAATTCGGCCTCGTCCGGCAGGATATCGTTCATCCCGCGTACCGACTGGATTTTTGCAATCATTACGAACCTGCGGACTTTCTCTGATAGCTGCGCGCCACATAAGCGTCGACGATGCGGGTGAATTCCTCGGCGATATGCTCACCACGCAGCGTGACGGTCTTGACACCATCCTCAAAAACCGGTGCTGCCGGAGCCTCGCCGGTACCTGGCAGGCTGATGCCGATGTTGGCATGCTTGCTCTCGCCCGGACCATTGACCACGCACCCCATGACCGCCAGGGTCATGTTCTCGACACCATCATAGTCGGCCCGCCACTGCGGCATCTGCCGGCGAACGTGCGCCTGTATCGACTGCGCGAGTTCCTGAAAGAAGGTACTGGTCGTCCGCCCGCAACCCGGACAGGCGACAACCATCGGTGTGAACGCCCGCAAACCCATGGTCTGCAGCAGTTCCTGCGCGACGATCACCTCCTGGGTACGCTTGCCGCCGGGTTCGGGGGTCAGAGAGACACGGATCGTGTCGCCGATGCCTTCCTGCAGCAGCACCGCCATCGCTGCTGTCGACGCGACGATGCCTTTGGAGCCCATGCCGGCTTCGGTCAGACCAAGATGCAGTGGATAGTCACAGCGGCGCGACAACTCCCGATAGATAGCGATCAAATCCTGCACGCCGGAAACCTTGCACGAAAGTATGATGCACTCTCCCGGCAGGCCAATGGCTTCGGCGCGAGCAGCCGATTCGAGCGCTGAGGCAACCATTGCTTCTCGCATCACTTCGACCGCATCGCAGGGATTGGGGCGAAGCGCATTCTCGTCCATGATGCGCGCCAGCAGATCCTGGTCGAGGCTTCCCCAGTTCACCCCGATGCGCACCGGTTTTTCGTACCGACAGGCAATCTCGATCATCTGCGCGAACTGTTCGTCGCGCTTGCGACCGTGCCCGACATTGCCTGGATTGATGCGATATTTTGCCAGCACCTCGGCGCAAGCGGGGTGATCGGCAAGCAGGCGATGACCGTTATAGTGAAAATCGCCGATCAACGGTACGTCGACACCCATGCGGTCGAGGTGGGCGCGGATTGCCGCCACAGATGCCGCCGCTTCGGACGTATTGACGGTGATACGTACCAGTTCCGACCCGGCACGCGCCAATTCGGCGCATTGAATCGCTGTCCTGACCACGTCTACAGTATCGGTATTGGTCATCGACTGGACGACCACCGGCGAATCACCACCCACCGTGACCTGGCCAACCCTGACTGGACGCGTACGCCGACGTCCCGCGCCGGGTAATGTCTGGCTCATGATGGGTGCCTCGGCCGACACCGGCTCATTCGATCGTCAGTCGGGCGACATCGCCCTTGATGCGCTGCGAAATGTCGATCATCCGACCCTGGTACTCGATCGTCACTTGTGTCGCATTGCCCACCACCAGAGAGAACGGCGGTTGCCCGGTCACTTCCCGCTGGCTACCGGCCGGGCTCAACTCGGCAAAAACGATCTGGCCACGACCGTCGCGGACCTCGACCCAGGCGGGTTGCATGAAACGCAGCCGCAGACCACGGCCATTGGTTGTCGTATCCGAAAGCACCGTTGCATTCGGCGTCGGTACGATCGTCACCGACTCGCCGGTCGCAGCTGGCGATGGCGCAACCGGTGGGGCAGCCGGCTGCTGGACAGGAACTGGGTTACGGGCGAGCAGCGCCGCCAGCTTTTCCTGCCAGAAATCCGCCGGAGCATAGAAATAGGCCAGCACGGCCAGTCCCAACAGCAACAGGCCCGCCAATACGGCAAGATAATCCCGGCGCTGTGGGCGCCGGTTGCTGGGATTCGGGAGGCTGGCAGTGGTTCCGGCCGACACCTCGAGCTGTGCTGTTTGCTGCAGTTGTGCGGCATCCAGCCCGTGCATCAGGGTATCGGCATCCACATTGAGCAGGCGCGCATAGTTGCGAACGAAGCCACGGATCATGGTATTACCAGGCAATGACGCCCAATCCTCGGCCTCTATCGCTGCTATCTGCCTGGGGCCCAGCTTGAGCGACTGTGCCACCTCGGCCAGACTCATGTTTCTGGCTTCCCGAGCGGTACGCAATTGTTGGCCGACGCTTCCGCTCACGGGTGCCAGCGTTTCACCACTCGTCAACTGCTCGCGGAACGGATCCGCCGCTGGCAGACCGGGCGCAGCCGGAGCTGAAAAACGGGATGATTCACTCATTCGAAGTTGCCTCTCAGCAATTGCTGCGCCTCGGGCGAGAGCGGGAATCTTCGCCGCAACTGACTGACGTATTTGGCCTCGGCAACACGCTCACCGAGTCGGCGTTCAATCCGTACCCCCAGCCACAGAGCCTCGGCGCTTGGCTCGGTCCTGCGCAATAGACTCGAGAGTTGTTGCTTGGCCAGTTCCAGATGACCGCGTTCATAATTGATGCTGGCCAGTTGCAGCAAGGCCTGGGGGTTATTCGGCGCGATCAGCAGGCTCTGCTGGACATAATTCTCGGCAGTGACCAGTTCGCCAAGCTTGGCGTAACAGGAGCCCGCGTTCAGATAGGCCTTTTCGGGAGTCTCATAGAGCGGGTTCTTGATCGCCTGCTGAAAGAACGTGATCGCCTCCTTCTCCCGCCCCACCTGGCAGAGGAACCAGCCGTAATTATTATTGATCTCGGGGTCGTTGGCGTCGAGACTCAAGGCTCGCCGAAAGTCCTGGTCGGCGGACTGCATCTCGCGCACCCGGAAGCCCGCCAGTCCCCGCGTCGCGTAGGCCTTGGCGTAGTCGGGGTCGATGTCGATGGCAATGGTCAGTTCTTCAAGAGCCACCGCCAGATTGCCATCCTGGAGATAGAGCGAACCCAGTTCGGTATGCAGTTTGGCGCGCGTGCGGGCGTCTCGAGGTTTGGTCGGGGTACGCGAATCTGCTGCCTCATCGACTTCCTTCTGCTTCGTCGTCTGCAATACGCCTGACGACGAGCAGGCCGCGATGCACAGACAGGCAAGGATCGCCCAGCACGCCTTCCTCCTCAAGTGCAGACCTCCTGACGATCAAGGTGGAGAACAAAGCTTCGCCGACCCGTCCGCTGCGTTCTGTCGAGAACCTGTCCGGCCAGTTGGCCACAGGCAGCAGCGATGTCCTCGCCACGTGTCTTGCGAGTGGTGGTCACCACTCCGGCATCGCTCAGAAGCTCGACGAAACGCCGGATGCGCGTCGCTGGCGAACGCCGATAGCGCGAGCCCGGAAAGGGATTGAAGGGGATCAGGTTGAATTTGCACGGCACGTCGCGCGTCAGGGCCAGCAATTCGCGCGCCAGCGCATCGGTGTCATTGACCCCGTCGAGCATCACATACTCGAAGGTCACGAAGTCACGTGGCGCTTTCTCGAGATAGCGCAGGCAGGCGGCCAGCAACTCACGCAGGGGGTATTTCCGGTTGATCGGCACCAGTTCATCACGCAAGCGGTCGTTTGGAGCGTGCAAAGAGACTGCCAGCGCCACCGCACATTCGTCGCGCAGACGATCCATCGCCGGCACCAGACCCGAGGTGGATACCGTGACCCGGCGGCGCGACAAGCCATAGGCATGGTCGTCAAGCATCAGGCGCAGTGCTGTCACCGTATTGTCGAGGTTGGCCAGCGGCTCGCCCATGCCCATCAGTACGACATTGCTGATCACCCGTTCGGACTGCCCCTTCTGCTCCTGGCAAGCACCCAGCGCCTGCCTGGCCTGCCATAACTGACCGACGATCTCGGCCACTGTCAGATTGCGGTTGAATCCCTGTTTTCCGGTCGAGCAGAACGAACAGTCGAGCGCGCAGCCGGCCTGCGTTGAAATGCACAGCGTTCCCCGATCAAGCTCGGGGATGAAGACCGATTCGATGACGTTACCGCCACCGACATCGAACAGGAACTTGCGCGTTCCGTCGTCCGAGACCCGATCGGCGAGGAGCCCTGGCGGCACCACCACCGCCAGGGCCTTGAGTTTCTCGCGCAGACTCTTGGCAATGTCGGTCATGGCATCGAAATCACGCTGCCCAAAACGATGCAGCCAGCGCAGCACCTGTCTGGCACGAAAAGGCTTTTCACCGTTATCGGCCAGAAAGGCCGTCAGTCTGGCGGCATCGAGGTCGAGCAGATTGACCGTCATCTGGGCGAATGGCTCTGACCTAGCGGCCGGAATAGACGTTCATCGCCGGGAAGAAGAAAGCGATTTCCACCTTCGCTGTTTCCTCTCCGTCGGAACCATGCACTGCGTTGGCGTCGATCGACTCGGCGAAATCAGCGCGAATCGTTCCCGGATCGGCCTTTTTCGGATCGGTTGCGCCCATCAGTTCGCGGTTCTTGGCGATGGCGTTCTCGCCCTCAAGAACCTGAATCATCACCGGGCCGGAAATCATGAAGGAAACCAGATCGTTGAAGAAGGGGCGCTCCTTATGAACGGCGTAAAAGGCGCCCGCTTCCTGCGGCGACAACCAAGCCAGTTTGGCGGCAATGACCTTCAGGCCATTCGTCTCAAAACGGGAGTAAATCTTGCCGATCACATTCTTGGCAACTGCGTCGGGTTTGATGATGGAAAGAGTACGTTCGATGGCCATGCGTCATTCTCCAAGGGCGGGTAAATCAACAAAAACAACGGCAAATCATGTTCCTAGACACATAACCTTAAATTATACCAAGAGTAGGACAGGAATGCCGCGCTCTGCGCAAAATGGGGTGTGATTCAAAGTGATGCAAGCCCCATAATTTCAGCATTTGCCACCAGAGGGAACAGCCATGCTAGCCACTGACCGCGACCAGATGTTGTTGGAGCGTCTGAATCGTCATCCTACGTTGCGTGCCCGTATGGAAAGCTTGCTGGGCGTGGTGGAAGACGCTGCCGGAGACTTGGAGAAGGCGGATGCAGCGGAACGTCGAGTGATCGAAGAACTCCGCCAGATGGGCAACGAAGCTCTGGCCGCCTGGGCGGAACGTGGAGTGGAGAAGAGTGTGGCAGTGGCACGAGTGGAGCCTGAGTTACGTTCGGCGGGTAAAAAAAACTCTATTGGCACACGACCTTCGGTAAAGTCGATGTGGTAGAGCCTCTGTGGCGGAATGGCCCACGGATCGAGCGGCGTTTCAGCACCCGTGCGGGAATCAGTTGCCGGGGCAGTTCGCAGCCGTTGCAACGGGTGATGAGTGATTTTGGGGCAGATGCGGCTTTTGGGCGGGTGCCGGAAAAGCTGAAGGAACACTATGGGATCGAGATGCCGGTAAGCACGATTCAACGGATCACCGAACATCACGCGCCAATCATTTGCGAGCAAGAGGCCAAGCGGGAGATTGTGGCCGGGACGATGGCCGGAGTCACCTTTATCGGCGAGATGGATGGTTCGATGGTCCCGGTGGTGGAAATTTCTTCGGATGCCGAAGACAAACGCAAAGGGAAGCGTTTGGCCTGGAAAGAAGTTCGCCTGAGTCTCGTGCATCCGAAAGGCAGCGTCACCCCGATATTTGGTGGAAATTTTGCCGGTGGGGTCGAGGAAAGCGGGCGACAGTGGTGGCGTTGTGCGGCCAAAGCGGGGTTTGGCCCGGGGAGTTACCTGCATGCGGTGGGCGATGGCGCGTCGTGGATTGTCACGCAGGAGAAGATCCAATTCGGTGCGCAAGGAGCCTATTTGGTGGATTTCTTCCATCTCTGCGAGTACCTCGGCGAAGCGTCCAAGGTCTGCGCCGCCAATGATCCCCGAGCCTGGTTGGAAGAACAAAAAAGTCGGCTCAAGGCGAACCAATCCGGTGCTGTGCTGGAAGCGTTGGCACCGTTCGTAGAGACCAATAGCGACAACCCCGCCACCGCCTGTGACCGCTATATTCGTAACCGCCGGGATCAACTGGACTACCAAGGCGCGATCAAGCAGGGGCTACCCATTGGGTCGGGGGAAATCGAGAGCGCCCACCGCTACGTTATCCAGGAGCGGATCAAGCTTCCCGGTGCTTGGTGGTCACCAGATCATATCGAGACCATGTTAGCCCTACGGCTTAACCGGGCCAACCGGGAATGGGACGCCTATTGGCGGGGTGTCGAAAAAGAAGCCGCATAAAGGGGTCATCTCAACGACGCATCACTTTGAATCACACCCCGCAAAATGCGCCGAGAAATGATGCACAGGAGAAGAGTTGACAGCCCATGCAGGCACTATCTGCAAAGACTGTCTACAGGCGTACAGTAGTCTGGCGGGATCGTGGAAAACCGGGAGGGGGTCTGTGGATTGCGTGTCGTTCATCAGTGGAGAATCAATTTTGATATTTCTTGCAGCAAGCCACTCCTGGCCCGCCATTTTTTGCTACTTTGTCGTGGCACGGCCCAATTCAACTCGACAACAAAGGAGAGAATCACGATGTTCAAGGGAATCCTGATCACCAGGGACAACGCCACTTACCAGGCCGAAGTCCAGCAGATCGACGATGCCGTATTGCCGTCAGGCGATGTCACCGTGCGTGTTGAGTGGAGTACGCTCAATTACAAGGATGCTCTGGCCATCACTGGCAAGGCGCCGGTCGTTCGCCGCTTCCCGATGGTTCCGGGAATCGACTTTGCCGGCACGGTTACGACAAGCAGCAACCCGGCCTGGCCGGTGGGTGAGCGTGTGCTCCTCAATGGCTGGGGAGTCGGCGAAACGCATTGTGGCGGACTGGCCGAGCTGGCACGCGTCCAGGGCGAATGGCTGGTGGCACTGCCGGGTAGTTTCACGGCACGCCAGGCAATGGCCATTGGCACCGCCGGTTACACGGCGATGCTCTGTGTGCTCGCGCTGGAAAAGCACGGCGTCCGGCCAGAAGACGGCGAAATTCTCGTCACAGGGGCCAACGGCGGCGTCGGTAGCGTGGCCATCGCCCTGCTCGCAAAGCTCGGCTACCAGGTGACGGCATCGACTGGCCGAAGCTCTGAAGCCGCGCATCTGAAAGGACTCGGTGCAGCAGCGGTCATCGATCGCCAGGAGCTGGCCACGCCGGGCAAACCGATCGGCAAGGAACACTGGGCTGGCGTCATCGACACGGTCGGCAGCCATACCCTTGTCAATGCCTGTGCGACCACCCGTTATCACGGCGCAGTGGCTGCCTGTGGGCTGGCCGGCGGCATGGACTTTCCGGCAACGGTGGCGCCTTTCATCCTGCGCGGCGTCACCCTCTACGGCATCGACAGCGTCATGGCGCCGCTAGCGGTGCGCAAGGAGGCCTGGGCGCGTCTTGGCAAGGATCTCGAAATCGCCCGGCTCGACGCGATCACGCGTGAGATAGGTCTTTCCGAAGCCATCGCCGTCGCTCGCGAGTTGCTCGACGGAAAGGTACGTGGGCGGGTTGTCGTTGATGTCAGCCGATAAGCCGCTTCAACCGGACACTGAAGGGTCTGGCTTCGTGCCGGACCTTCCGGGAATCCCCGAACGTTCCGTCACCGTCAGGCAACGCGAATCAGTGCATGCACCCCTGAAGCCTATCGTGCGGGAACCAACTGCCAGCCTTCGGGACAGTGGCGAACGTTCGGGTAATACTGCCCAAGTGATCCGCAGTAGTTCCAGAAAGCACTCGGCGGCTCGACATAGACCGGCTGTGCTGGGGTGACATAGACCGGCTCCGCTGGCGCCACATACGCCGAACGTGGTGCGTAATAGCTAGAGGCCGCAACCCCTGCGGCGATCCCGGCAATGGCCAGCACGGCAGCCGGCGCAACCCAGCCGTATCTACTCGAATGGCCACGATGATGATCATGCTGTGGCGGCGAATAGTGGCCGCGATAGTCACCGCGGTAATCGCCCCGATAGCCACCGCGGTAGTCGCCAGGGTCGGCCAGAGCAGGAGTTGAACAACCCAGCGCGAAGCTGAGTGCGATGCAGAGTGGGGTAATTGTCGTCTTCATGGGACGAATAACGCCCGGAAGCGCCAGGCGATGACGAGGCTCCGGGACGATTTGTAAGGAATTGTGACAAAGATCGATTCCGGGCACCGAGCAGAGTTCTTCCCGCTTTCCCCGATTTCCCCGCTTTCCCGATATCCTTGCTGCTTCCTCCTCCGCTATCGCAGTTCGGTGAAGCGCCCCTTGCTGCCTCAACGACAATCAGGCCGACTTCTCGTTCTCAAGCGCCTTGGCGGTGATCTCTTCGTACAGACTGGCCATTCTTGCCGCCAGATCCTGATATTCGGGGTGCCGATCGAGAAAAGGTTTCGCTTCTTCGGAATCTGCAAATACACGCTCCAGGAAAGCGATGTCCATGTCATCAAGGCGCTCACCCGCATCCACCTTGGCCTTCAGATCGAGTGCTCTGGGCAGACGCTCTTTCTCCAGGCGCTCCAGCACCACTGTCACCACACCGATGTCATCCTGTTCCTGAGTCATTGCCCGCTCCTTGTTGGTTTGTTTTTACCTCAACCGCCGTGCGACTCGCCGGCGACCACCCGCGCAGGCATCACGCCGCGACTTATGCTAGGATAATGCCAGTTTCAGTGGGGAAAAGGCAAGAGCAACGGGTAATAGCAGCACACGATGATCTTCCGCACTCGATCGAGAGACAGAGTCCTGAGTCAGCCACTGCAATCGCTGGCAGGCAGATCACATCCCGTTACACAACAGGGACAGAGGAACTACAGATTAGCGGGCTTGCATTCGCTATTCTTCGTTTCGTCGCTGTCATGCCTTCCCTCCCCCCCCCCCGCGTGACAGTGATCGTTGTACCCGGCCCGCCCAGCCCTCCCTCTGAGCGGGCCGTTTTCGTTCTGGCCAGCCAAGCTATAATCGCTTCCCGCCAGGCCGCAGGCGGCAATCTGCGCATCTCTTGGAGTGACTGATGAATCAATGGATGAGAATTCTGGTATGCCTGCTGTCGCTGAGCATGCTGCCACCCACCGTTGATGCCAGGCAATCCGCCTCGATCCCTCTGCCGCCAGGCGTCGAGAAACTGACCACTGTCGAAGGTATCAGCGAGTACCGGCTGGTCAATGGCCTGCGCTGCATCCTCTTTCCAGATGCGACCAAACCCACGACCACCGTCAACGTGACCTATCTGGTCGGCTCGCACCAGGAGAACTATGGCGAGACCGGCATGGCGCATCTGCTCGAACATCTGATCTTCAAGGGATCGAAGAATTTCGTCGATCCGGCCCGGCAATTCAAGGCGCGTGGCTTCGAGATCAATGGCAGCACCTGGCTCGATCGGACGAATTACTATCTCACCTTTCCGGCTAGCGAAGATAACCTCAACTGGGCCCTCGCCTGGAGTGCCGATGCGATGGTCAACTCGTTCATCGCCCGGAAAGACCTCGACAGCGAAATGAGCGTCGTGCGCAATGAATTCGAGATGGGTGAAAACAATCCGTCCAGCGTGATGTTGAAGCGCATGCAGTCAATGCTCTTTGACTGGCACAATTACGGGAACAGCACGATCGGTGCGCGCAGTGACATCGAGAACGTCAAAATAGAAAACCTGCAGGCCTTCTACCGCAGATATTACCAGCCCGACAACGCCGTTCTGACGGTAGCCGGCAAGTTCGACGAGCGCCAGGCCCTCAGCATGATTGCCGCCAGCTTTGGCAAGCTACCGAGACCGACACGCGTACTGCCAAAACCATGGACAGTCGAACCGACGGCCGATGGCGAGCGTCAATTCACGATTCGCCGCAAGGGCGAGGTTCAGCTCGTGGCCCTCGCCTACCGCACGCCTTCCAGCCTGCATCCTGAATCCGAGGCCGTCAGCATGGCCACCGAAGTACTCGGTGATACCCCAAATGGTCGCCTGTACCGGGCTCTGGTGCCGACCGGACTGGCAACAGAGGTGTTTGCCTACGGCATCGATGCTCGCGAACCTGGCTTTGTAGTCTTCGGCGCACTGGTCAACAAGAGCGAAGCGATCGATCGTGTGCGCGACAAAATGATCGAGGTAATCGAGGGCGGCTTCGCCAAGGAAGCCGTGACCACTGCCGAACTCGGGCGCGCGGTCGAGCAGTCACGCACCGCCTACGAACGGGCGCTGGCCGATCCCGAAGCCTTCGCGGTGATGCTTTCCGAATACATTGCGCTCGGCGATTGGCGGCTTTTCTTTTACGGCCGCGATCAACTCGACCAGATCAGGACGACGCAGCTCGATGCGGCAGCCGCCAAGTATTTCGTTCGTGACAACCGCGTCCTTGGCACCTTCATCCCCGACGATTTGCCGCAGCGCGCCGTGGTTCCCCAGGCGCCGAGCGCCGCCATGCTGTTGGCCAATTTCAAACCGCAGAAAAACGGCGACGCCGGAGAAGCTTTCGATCCTTCATACGAGAACCTTGATCGACGCACCCGGCGTCAGACCTTCGGTGACCTGAAGCTTGCGCTGTTGCCAAAAAGGAACCGGGGACGGACCGTGAACGTGGCGATGAGTTTCCGATGGGGTGACGAAAACTCGCTGCAGGACCGCAACATCGCCGGCACGCTGGCAATTGCCATGCTCGCCCGCGGCACCAGCCGCCTGAACCGCCAGCAGATTGCCGACCAACTCACCCGTCTGAAAGTCCAGGGCCGCCTGACGCACTTTGAAACGACCCGCGACAAGCTGCCCGAAGCGCTGGAACTGGTCGCGCAATTACTCCAGGATCCCAGTTTCCCGCCAGACGAGTTCGAGGAACTCCGCCGGGAAACCTTGACCACACTGCAATCACAGCTCGACAACCCGGACACGCTATCGAGCGATGCCCTGAACGCGCATTTCAATACCTATCCGCCCGGTGATCCCCGTTACCATAGCCCACTGCAGGAACGCATCGGACAGTTGCGCCAGGTAAGCCTGGATGAGGTCATCCGCTATCAGCGCGATCTCATCGGGACCGCTCGCGGCGAGATCGCCATCGTTGGCGATTTCGATGAACAGGCGATCCATGACAAACTCCTGCAACTGTTCCCTGGGCATATCTCGAGATCGCCTTATCAGCGCCTGGATCGGGAATACCGCCGTGTGCCGCCGCAACGGATCGTAATCGATACGCCGGACAAGGAAAACGCTTTCCTGCGCGCCCGCCTCGACATGCGGCTGCGCGACGATGATCCCGACGCTGCGGCCCTTTATGTGGCCAATGATATCTTTGGCGGCCACTCCGGCCTGTCGAGCCGCCTCGCCGATCGCCTGCGCCAGAAGGAAGGCCTCAGCTACAGCGTCGGATCGAGTCTGTCGATGGGCAGCCGCCAGCCACTGTCGACCTGGGCGGTTGCGGTAATGGTGGCTCCACAGAACGCGGCCCGCGCCGAACAGGCCTTTCTCGAAGAACTACAGCGAGCGCGCCGCGACGGTTTCAGCACGGCAGAGGTCGCCGCGGCCAGGAAGGGCATCATCCAGGCGCGAGCCGTTGCCCGCTCGCAGGACAATGCGGTCGCTTCTCGCTGGCAGTCCTTTCTCGATCTCGACCGCAACTGGCAGTTCTCGAAAGACTTCGAGGCCAGGCTGATGGCCGTCACCCCGGCGGAAGTCAACGCCGCTTTCCGCAAATACATCGACCCCGAGCAACTGACGCTGGTCATCGCCGGCGATACCCGCAAAGGCCTTGCCAACTGAAGGCAGCGCCGCGCTGACGAGGTGAACAAGGAAGGGTGAGCGCACGACAGGCGACGTCATCCCTCCTGTCGACAGCCGCCTACTTCTTGAGGCTGTCGCGAATCTCGCGCAACAACAGCACTTCCTCGGCCGGCTCGGGCGGTGGCGCGACCGCAGCAGGCGGCTCGCTCCGCTTCAGGCGATTCATCTGCTTGATCATCACGAAGATGATGAAGGCCAAAATGATGAAATTCACCAGGATGGTGAGGAAGCTGCCGTAAGCGAACACCGGAACCTGCGCCTTCTTGAGTGCATCCAGGGTCCTCGCGGTCCCCTCCGGGATGGTGCCGAGCACCAGGAACATGCCCGAGAAGTCGAGCTTGCCCCCCATGATCCAGGCAACGAAAGGCATGATCAGATCAGCCACCACCGAATCGACAATCTTGCCAAAAGCCCCGCCAATGATCACGCCGACGGCGAGATCCATGACGTTGCCCTTCATGGCAAACTCTTTGAACTCCTGCACCATGCTCATGGCGTCTCCTTCAAGTTGGTTCTGGAGGGTTCTGGAAATTCCGAGCCCGCTACCCCGACTCGGCGGGCGATTATAGGGGGAATGGCCAGCGCCTGTGAACAGCCCTTACAGCGCGCGCAGCCTTTCTCCGGCGGCAGCCAGGGTGGCTTCCTGCTTGGCGAAGCAGAAACGCACGACGCGCTCGTCGCGACCGTCGTGATGAAAAGCCGATACCGGGATCGCAGCCACTCCCGCCTCGCAGGTCAGCCAGCGGGCAAACTCGCGGTCCGGCAGGTCGCTGATCGCGCCATAACGCGCCAGTTGAAAATAGCTGCCGCGGCAAGGCAGCAGTTCGAAGCGCGAGCCCTGCAACTGGCTGCGAAAGTACTCGCGTTTACCTGCGTAGAACGCCGCCAGACCGAGATGGCGCGAAGCATCGCACATGTATTCGGCGATTCCGAGCTGGCAGGGCGTATTCACCGTAAACACGTTGAACTGATGCACCTTTCGGAATTCGGCCATCAGCGCAGCAGCCCCAAGAACGTAACCGACCTTCCAGCCGGTGATGTGATAGGTCTTGCCGAACGACGAAACGACGATCCCTCGCGCCGCCAGTTCCGGATGCGCAGCAACGCTTTGATGCTGCACGCCATCGAAAACGATGTGTTCGTAGACCTCGTCGGAAAGCACCACGATGTCGGTATCGCGGGTCAGCGCCGCCAACTGATCGAGGTCATCGGCGGCCAGCAGGCTGCCAGTCGGATTGTGCGGCGAATTGATGAGGATCATGCGCGTCTGCGGACCGATCAGCGAACGCACCTGCTGCCAGTCCGGCCGGTAATCGGGGAAGCCGAGCGCAGCATACACCGCCTTGCCACCAACCGTTTCGATCGCCGGCACATAGCTGTCATAGACCGGCTCGAAGATGATGACCTCGTCACCCGCACGCACAAAGGCCGCGATCGCGGTGAAGATTGCCTGTGTCGCGCCGGCGGTGACGGTGATTTCGCTATCGGCATCGTAGCTCGCCCCATACAGCGCGGCCACCTTGTCGGCGATCGCCGAGCGCAACTCGGGAACCCCGGCCATCGGCGGATATTGATTGCGACCTTCGCGCATCGCGCGCGCGGTCGCGTCGAACAACGAGGAATCGGCCTGGAAATCGGGAAAGCCCTGCGAGAGATTGATCGCGCCGCAGTCGGCGGCGAGTTTCGACATGACGGTAAAGATGGTGGTCCCCACCTGGGGCAGCTTCGAGTCGATGACCACGGATGACTGGCGCATGGCGATCCGCGCCGGGCGCGGTGAAGAGTGAGGAAGCGGGTAGTTTAATTCAGTCAGATTTCAGGTGGAGCTGTATTCCTGTCGCACGCCGACACATTTCGGGCAAAGCGCGCTGATTTCCACCTCAGGACTTTCCAGGCGATGTCCGGTAGCGGCCAGACTGTTCGACAGGGCACTCATCACCGATTGCTCCTGCAATTCCGTAACTCCGCTGCATTTCGGACAGACCAGAAACAGACTGGGGGTTTGATGGGAAGCATGCCGGCAGGCAACGAAAAGATTCATGCGCCCGATTTTGTGTGCCAGGCCCTGCTCAATCAGAAAATCTAGCGCGCGATAGACCGTCGGCGGTGAAGCGCCGGGCCGGGCTTCCTTGATCTGGGCCAGAAGATCATAAGCCTTGACGCCGGTAGGGCTGCGGTAAAGCAGTGCCAGCACATCGCGACGGATCGCCGTCAGACTGGCGCCCCGCGCCCGGCAAGCGGCTTCGGCCCGATCGAGGGCGTCGGTATTATCGCCTTGAGGTGGCGGACATTGAACGTCGGAAATTGAGGTTTTCATTCGTTTGCTCTTGGTGGGACAAATGTAATGTTATAACATTGCATTTGTTGTATTCAAAAGACCCTATGTTAACCCGACTTGAAGACGCGCCCATCGGCGCAGGCTTGCCGCTTTCCGAAGTGCTGGCCGAATTGCCATTCGATCGGCAAGGTCTGATTGCCGCCGTTGCCCAGCAGTTCGATACACGGGAGTTGTTGATGCTGGCCTGGATGAATCGCACCGCCATCGATGAAACACTGGCTTCAGGTTTTGCCTGCTACTGGTCGCGTTCGCGCCAGACCTTGTGGCGCAAAGGCGAAACATCCGGTTGCCGGCAACGCGTGGTCGAAACACGCTTTGATTGTGATGGCGACGCCATCCTGCTGCTCGTCGACCAACTCGGCGGTGCCTGCCATACCGGGCGGAGCAGCTGCTTCTACAACGCGGTCAAGGGCGACCGCATCGAAGTCATCTGCGCCCCGATTCCACTGCCCATTCATCAGAACCAAACATGACCAACCAACCCAACAAGAACGATTCCCGTCTCCCTGTCACTGTCTTGTCAGGCTTTCTCGGTGCCGGCAAGACCACGCTGCTCAACCATGTCCTGAACAACCGGCAGGGCCTGCACGTTGCGGTCATCGTCAATGACATGTCCGAGGTCAACATCGACGCCCGCCTGGTCGCCGAAGGCGGCGCCGAGTTGTCGCGCGCCGAGGAGAAGATGGTCGAGATGAGCAACGGCTGCATCTGCTGCACGCTGCGTGAAGACCTCCTGGTCGAAATCGCCCGGCTGGCCAAGGAAAAGCGCTTCGATTACCTGCTCATCGAATCAACCGGCATCGCCGAGCCATTGCCGGTGGCCGAGACCTTTACCTTCCGTGACGAGGACGGCACCAGCCTGTCGGACGTCTCCCGGCTGGATACCATGGTCACGGTAGTGGACGGCTTCAACTTCCTGCGCGACTACAGTTCGCAGGACTACATCGCCGATCGCGGTGAAAGCCTGGGCGAGGACGACCAGCGCACGGTGGTCAATCTGCTGGTCGAACAGGTCGAGTTCTGCGACGTCATCGTCCTCAACAAGACCGACCTTCTACCGCCGGAGGACGTTGCCCGCCTCGAAGCGATCCTGCAAACGCTGAACCCCCGGGCCGACATCGTCCATGCCCGGTTCGGCCAGGTGCCGCTGGAACGTATCCTCAGTACGGGTCTCTTCGATTTCGAGCAGGCGGCAGAAGCGGCCGGCTGGTTACGTGAACTTCGTGGCGAACACATTCCGGAAACCGAGGAATACGGCATTTCGAGCTTCGTTTACCACGCTCGCCGGCCTTTTCATCCGGCGCGTTTCCATCATTTGATCAATCAGGAATGGCCTGGCGTCATCCGCTCGAAAGGTTATTTCTGGCTGGCTTCACGCCCCGGTCTGGTTGGTAGCTGGTCGCAGGCCGGCCCGGTAATCCGACACGAACTGGGCGGTTTGTGGTGGGTGGCCGTACCCGAAGCGCAATGGCCGCAGGACGAGGGAAACCGTCGGATCATCCTGAATCGCTGGGTGGAACCCTATGGCGATGCTCAGCAGGAACTGGTGATGATCGGCATCGAGATGGATGAAGCCGCTTTGCGCCAGGCCTTCGATGCCTGTCTGCTGAATGATGCCGAACTGGCGGCGGGGCCGGAAGCATGGGTGCGTTATGAAGATCCGTTCCCGCAGTGGTCAATCGAAGAAGGCGAGGAGGACTGAATCATGTTTTCCCAGGATACTGACCGACGCATCCCGGTCACTCTCCTCACCGGCTTTCTCGGCGCCGGCAAGACGACGCTGCTCAATCACCTGCTCAGCCAGCCCGAAATGGCCAATGCAGCCGTGTTGATCAATGAATTCGGCAGTGTTGCGGTCGACCACCATCTGGTGACCAAAATCGACGAAGACCTGATCATGCTCGACTCCGGTTGCATCTGCTGTACCGTGCGCGGCGATCTGACACGCAGCCTGACCGATCTGTTCATGCGCAGCCTGCAGCGGAAAATCGTTCCGATCAATCGTGTGGTGATCGAAACCACCGGGCTGGCCGATCCAGCACCAGTGATCTTCACGCTGATGGAAGATTTCTTCATTGCCGAGCGCTTTCGTATCGATGGCGTCGTTACCGTCGTCGATGCGACCCATGCGGCCGGACAACTGGCGCAGCACCCCGAGGCAGTCAAGCAGGTGGCGATGGCCGACCGTTTGCTGCTCAGCAAGTGCGATCTGGCGGAACGGTCAGAAATCGACCAGCTCAGCCAGACCTTGCGCCGCATCAATCCGGCGGCAGCGCAGATTTTCGTGCGTCGAGGTGAAGTCGCGCTGGCCTTGATTAGCGGCTGCGGTCTCTACGACCCCGGCAGCAAGACACCGGATGTCGCCGGCTGGCTGGCCGAGGAAAAAGTGCGCGAGGAACGACGCAAGGCGCATGGCCATCACCACCATCATCACGACGTAAACCGCCACGACGCCGAGGTTTACAGCTTCGCGCTGACCTTCGACCAACCCTTGCAATGGCTTTGCTTTGTCGAGGCCGTGAGCATGCTGCTGCAGGGCATGGGCGACCGCATCCTGCGCATCAAGGGCCTGCTCAATGTCATCGGCGACGACAAGCCGCGCGTCGTCCAGTGCGTCCAGCACACCAACTATCCCTATACCCGACTCGACGACTGGCCGGCCGAAGCGCCCTACAACGACAAGCACAGCCGCCTGGTCTTCATCGTGCGCGGCCTCGATCAACTCCTGATCGAGAAAGCCTTCGCCATGTTCTGCGGGGTGCTCGACGGCGAGCGCCGGGAAGCGCTGGTTGCCGAAGGCCGAATGAAATGAACATCCGCCTGCACAACACGCTGAGCCGGCAAAAGGAAGTCTTCGTGCCGGCCGATCCGCAGCGCGTCACCATGTACGTCTGCGGCCCCACTGTTTACAACTACGTGCATATCGGCAACGCCCGCCCGGTCGTTGTGTTCGATGTACTGTCCCGGCTGTTGTCGCGGCATTTCCCGCAGGTGGTCTACGCCCGCAACATCACCGACGTGGACGACAAGGTCAACGCCGCCGCTGCCGCCAACGGCGAGCCGATCCGGATGCTGACCGAGCGCTTTGCCGACGCCTCCCGCCAGGACATGGCGCGCTTGAATGCGTTGCCCCCAACCCTTGAACTCTGGGCGACCGAGCACGTTCCGCAGATGATTGCGTTGATCGAGCGTGGTCATGCTTATGTGCGTGACGGCGCCGATTTGCTCGGGCTGTTGCAACAGCCACCGGCCCGTTGGCGCCAACAAGGTGGAATGCCGGCGGACAAGCAAGCTGCTGGCCCAACGCCCGAAAGCATCGAGTCCATGATTGCCGCCCGCCAGGCTGCCCGCGCGGCGCGTGATTTTGCCCGCGCCGATGCTCTGCGTCAGACACTCGCTGCCCAGGGCATCGGCATCGAAGATAGTCCTACGGGCACTACCTGGCATCGCCTGCACACGGAGCACATGCCATGAAGCACCTGCTGACCCGTGCCATCCAGCTGATCATTCGCGGCTACCAGTTGGTTATCAGCCCCATGCTCGGTCCGCGCTGCCGCTTTTATCCGAGTTGTTCCCACTATGCCCAGGAGGCCTTGCAAATCCATGGCCTGCGTCGTGGTGGCTGGCTGGCCCTGCGCCGCATCGGCCGTTGCCACCCCTGGCATCCCGGCGAGGTCGATCCCGTTCCTCCCGCCTGTGCCGATCACACCCATTGCCCCTGACAACGCTACGAGAAGCTCAAACATGCCCATCATCACGCTGCCCGAAGGCAGCCAACGCACTTTCCCGCAACCGGTCAGCATCGCCGACTTGGCTGCCGACATCGGCCCCGGTCTGGCCAAGGCCACCCTGGCCGGCCGGATAGATGGCCAACTGGTCGATACTACGTTCATTCTGGAGCAAGATGCCAACGTCAGCCTGATCACTGTCTGCGACCCGGAAGGGCTGGAAATCCTGCGCCATTCCTGCGCCCACTTGCTGGCCATGGCCGTCAAGCAGCTCTATCCGGGCGCACAGGTCACCATTGGCCCGGTCATCGAGGATGGCTTCTTCTACGACTTCGCTTTCGAGCGCCCGTTCACGCCCGACGATCTGGCGCAGATCGAAGCCCGCATGCAGGAACTCGCCGCCGCCGACCTGCCGCTCAGCCGACGCGAGCTGCCGAGTGACGAGGCGGTCGCCTATTTCGAGCAACTCGGCGAGTCCTACAAGGCCGAACTGATCCGCGCCATCCCGGCAGGTGAATCCTTGTCGCTTTACCGCCAGGGCGATTTCGAAGACCTCTGTCGCGGCCCGCACGTGCCGAGCACCGGCAAACTCCAGGCTTTCAAGCTGACCAAGGTGGCCGGCGCCTATTGGCGGGGTGATGCCAAGAACGCCATGCTGCAGCGCATCTACGGCACCTGCTGGCCGGATGCCAAGGCGCTCAAGGCCTACCTGACCCGCCTCGAAGAAGCCGGCAAGCGCGACCACCGCAAGCTCGGCGCCCAGCTCGACCTGTTCCATTTCGACGACTGCGCGCCCGGTTCGGTGTTCTGGCATCCGAAAGGCTGGATCTTGTTCCAGCAACTGATTGGCTACATGCGCACGCAGCAGGAGCGCGCCGATTATGTCGAGGTCAATACCCCGGACGTGATGGATCGTGGCCTGTGGGAAACCTCCGGCCACTGGTTCAACTACCGCGAGGCGATGTTCACGACGACCACCGAGGACGAGCGCGTCTTTGCCCTCAAGCCGATGAACTGCCCTGGCGCCGTCTCGCTGTTTGCCCAGGGATTGAAAAGCTACCGTGACCTGCCGCTGCGCATGGCCGAATTTGGCAAGGTGCACCGCGACGAGCCTTCCGGCGCATTGCAC
This sequence comes from Candidatus Accumulibacter cognatus, assembly GCA_013414765.1. GTDB lineage: Bacteria > Pseudomonadota > Gammaproteobacteria > Burkholderiales > Rhodocyclaceae > Accumulibacter > Accumulibacter cognatus. The sequence goes on along the minus strand of CP058708.1, from coordinate 3,888,672 downwards.
GGCCTGCTGCGCGTGCGCCATTTCACCCAGGACGACGCACACATCTTCTGTACGCCGACTCAGATGCAGGACGAATGCGCCGGCACCATCGGACTGGTCTTCGCCATCTACCGCGATTTCGGCTTCGACAATGTCGCCGTCAGGCTGTCGACGCGGCCGGCCAACCGCATCGGCAGCGACGAAACCTGGGATCAGCTCGAAGGCGCGCTGTCCGGCGCGCTCGACCGGATGAGCATCGATTACCGGATCAACCCCAGTGAAGGTGCCTTCTACGGCCCGAAGCTGGAATTCGTGCTGCGCGACGCCATCGGCCGCGACTGGCAATGCGGCACGCTGCAGGTCGACCTCAACCTGCCCGAGCGCTTCGACATCAGCTATATCAACGAACAGGGCGAATGCGAACGGCCGGTCATGCTGCACCGGGCGCTGTTCGGCTCGCTGGAGCGCTTCACCGGCATCCTGATCGAACACTACGGCGGCCTCTTCCCACTCTGGCTGGCGCCGCAGCAAGCGGTCGTGCTCAATATCAGCGAAGGTCAGGCCGACTATGCGCAAAGCGTGTTGAAAGCCTTGAAGAAAGCCAGGGTGCGCGCCGCCATCGATCTGCGCAATGAAAAAATCGGCTACAAGATCCGCGAATACACGCTGCAAAAAGTGCCTTACCTGCTCGTCGTCGGCGACGAGGAAAAAGCCAAAGGCTGCATCGCGGTGCGCTCGCGCGCCGGTGAAGACCTCGGCAGCCTGCCGCTAGCCGAGGTCATTGCCCGCCTGCGCCAGGAAGCGCAGCCCCCTGGTAGCGAGGGATCATGCTGATCCGCAAGCTGTTCAAATTCGAGAATGCCCACCTCGTGCGCGGCTGCAGCACGCGGCGCTGCTCGCACTCGATTCACGGCCATTCCTACAAGGTCGAACTGCTGCTCGAAGCGCATGCCCTGGATCACGGCCAGATGGTTTACGACTTCGGCCTGTTGAAAGATGGCCCGCGCACACTGATCGATGCTTTCGACCATGCCGTGGCCATCTGGTCGGGTGATGATCCGGACTACATCGCAGCCTGCCAGCGCTTTTCCGAGCGCTGGATTCTGATTCCCGTCTCGCCCAGCGCCGAGCAGTTCGCACGGCTGTTTTTCGTGCTCATCGACCGGCTACTCAACCTCACAGAAATGTGTAACGGCGAAGCCGACGTACGCCTGCATTCGATCATCGTCCATGAAACCGAAACCGGCTACGCCCAGTGTTTCAGGGAAGACGCGATCAACCCGCGCATGGGACTGATCACGCTAGACAACATCGAATTCTCCCAAGCCATCCGCAACGAATGGCCCGATCCCAAGCTGTTCGACAAGCTCAAGCGCGGTGAACGAACCGCCCATCCCAACGGAGTCTGAACCATGATCCGCAAGAACCCACGCGGCGATCTGCCGCACATCCATGAGTCCGCCTACGTCGACCAGACCGCCATCATCTGCGGCAAGGTCATCATCGAGGAAAACGTCTTCGTCGGTCCCTACGCGGTGATCCGCGCCGACGAGGTCAATGCCGCAGGCAACCTTGAACCGATCCGCATCCGCGCCCACTCCAACATCCAGGACGGTGTAGTCATCCATTCCAAGTCCGGCGCCCTGGTCGATATCGGCGAACACACCTCCATAGCCCATCGTTCCATCGTCCATGGCCCCTGCGTCGTCGGCAACAACGTCTTCATCGGTTTCAACAGTGTGCTGTTCAACTGCACCGTTGGCGAGGGCAGCGTCGTTCGCCACAATGCGGTCGTCGACGGCGCACATCTGCCGGCCGGCTTCCATGTGCCATCTACCGAGCGTATCGGCCCGCGCACCGACCTCGCCGCCATGCCCCGCGTCACGGCACAGGCCACGGAGTTTTCCGAGGACGTGGTGCGCACCAATCACGAGCTGGTGCAGGGCTATAAACGCCTGCAAAACGAATTTTGATCGTAACTACTCGGGAGCCTCGACCAATGGCTGTGCAGTTCAAGCCAAACGAGGCTGAGGAGGCTGGCCCTGGAAAGTCAGTCTGGCTCACCTCATGGCACGCGGCGACCAGGATGAAGGGATACTCCGCCTCCAGTCGTCGCTCATTGAACGACCTGACGCGCGCATCCAGCCCAGCGCACAGCGCGCTCACCATCGATTTGGAAAAGCTCGCCCCGCACAGTTCCTCGGTGATCGCCGTGACCTGGCGTGTCGACACGCCCTGCACGACCATTTCCATCAGCGCCAGCACGAACGCCTGCTCACTTCTCTGATAGCGTTTAAAATCTCCGTCGAGAAGCGGCCATCCCGCGTTGGCGGCACCCGCAGCGTCACCCGCCCAACGCGCGTGTAGAGTGTGCGCGCACGCGTCCCATTGCGGGACCCCGCCCGCTCTTCCGTCCGTTCGTGCCGTTCCGCGCCCAATGCCTCCGTCACCTGTGCCTCCAGTATCTGGTTCAGCACCGCCTCCACCAGCTTCGCCAGCCCGTCCTGTCCGCTCAACAGGCCAGTACTTGATGCGCCAGACCAATGAAATCCGGCAAGCCGAAAAGGCGCATGAAGCCGTCCTCAAAGTATAAAGCAACAGTTGCACCACACTTGGCTCGATGCCGACCCTGCAGTGATTTCCCGCCTCTCGAGTGCTGATGTCTGCCGACGATCACTTGCTGCCGCATGTTCACGTCAAGTTGAACGACGGTCGTGAGTGTACCGTCGATATCGACACGCTGGAAATCAAAGGGCGGATTGCCGCACGCGAGATCCGGGATGAACTGGCGTGGATTGCAGAAAACCGGGCGCTTCTGCACGGTGAATGGCGGAGGTACAACCCATGAGCGAATACTTTTTCCCCAAGCTGAACGCCGTCGAGGTGATGGCTCCGTATTTCGGTTCTCCAAATCAACTTCCTTCAGCTCCTCAACAGCCTATCTTGCCGTCCTGCGTGCAGCCAGATTACAGAAATGTAATCGGCAGGTCAGTCTATTGTGGGTTATCCCGACGCAAAATGCCGCGCAAGTACCGGCTCGATGATTTGGCGGGAGGATGGAAATGAACCGATGTTTACTCGGAGTCGTGGCGACGATCGCCAGCGGCAGCGTCATGGGTGCGCTCGTCGTGGTTTCCGGGCTGATCAATGTCGCCGCCAGCGAACCGCACAGTCCTCTCGTTCACCAGTTTCTCGCCTTCGCCCGCGAACGCTCGATTGCCAGCCGTATCGCCGACATCCAGGTGCCGCAAGACCTGGCCGAACCTGAACGGATTCGGCGCGGTTCCGGGAACTACGAAGCCATGTGTGCCACCTGCCACCTCTCGCCTGCAGGCACCGATTCGGAACTGCGCCAGGGTCTCGATCCAACGCCGCCCAAGCTGGCCGAAAAACCGGATGCTTCAATTCCGGCGCGAAATCCGGCGCGCGACTTCTGGATCATCAAGCATAGCATCAAGGCTTCGGCGATGCCGGCCTGGTCGAAGGGCGGAATGGAAGATGAAGCGATCTGGGATCTCGCCGCTTTCCTGCAAACGATGCCGTCGCTGACGAAAGACGAGTACGCGCGGCTGGTGGCGTCGAGCGACGGCCATTCGCACGGCGGGCAGGCAAACCATGCCGATGAGCACGACGAACGGCCTGCAACTGCCGCGCCCGCGAACCCGGCGAAGCCTCGCCAGAAGACGGCCGGGCATGATCACGCTCATCATCGGCACTGAGGGAGAAAAAGTGCGATCACCAGCGTACGTTTGAAACCGCCGGATCAGGCGTCGCCAACGGCACCGCGGCGGCACCCCGTCAAGACACGTTTCTCAAGGGAGCAGGCGAAAACATTGGCCACCGGCGAACGCACCGTTTCCGTCGGCGACATGCCAGATCGAAAGCTCCTCGACATGAAACGTTCGGGCGCATAAAACGCCCCCCTTTCGCCCCGCCGTCGACTTCCGCAAGCGCACTGCTTCGGCGATAATTCGCCGGGGATCGGGAAGCCGCTCGAACGTGCAGCGGGCGTGCCGCCTTTACCGGCCGACACGAAAGCCACCCGGTGAGCGACATCTTCATCTGCTACTCGCACAGCGACAAGACCATCGCCACTCGCCTCAGGGATCGCCTGCAGCGCGAGGGCTGGTCGGTATGGATGGACCTGCATATCGACGCCGGGCATCGCTGGGCGGACGAGATCCAGGCGCAACTCGCCGCCGCACGCGCCGTCGTGACGCTCTGGTCGGTCCGTTCGGTCACCAGCCGCTTCGTCATGAACGAGGCGCACGAAGCGGCCGACCGGGAAATCATCTTTCCGGTCCGCCTCGAAAACCTGCGCATCCCTTACGGCTTCCGCCAGTTCCAGACCCCCGACCTGATCGGCTGGGATGGCGGCGAGGATTGCGACGGCGCACGGCAGCTCGTCAGTTCGCTACACAAGCACCTGACCGGGGCGACACCCCGCCGGCGACGCCAGTCCAGCCTGCCCAGCCCGAGGCACACGCCCGCCCGCGAACACCGACTACGATAGCCAGTCCATCCGCCGCCGCGCGCTCGCCCGCCGCGCAGCCCCTGGCGCCGGGAGACACCTTCCGCGATCGCCTGCGCAACGGCGGCGAAGGCCCGCGGATGGTCGTCGTCCCCGACGGCCGCTTCGTCATGGGCTCGCCGGCCGACGAGCCGCTACGGGCTGACGACGAAGGTCCGCCGCACGAAGTGCGCATCGCGCAGCCCTTCGCGCTCGGCGTCCCAGCGCGTCTCACCTGGCTCGGCTTCATGCCGCAGCCCGTGCCACCAGCGCTTCGGGCGGTAACCATCGGGGGCTTCGACGAAGGCGCGGTACTGCCTCCAGGTGACCGGATGGCGCGCAATGCAAAAAGCGGCGCCGGTAAAGTGACCGGCATTCTCCGCAAGCGTGACTTCGCCGGCCGGAACGTCGACCCAGGCGATGTCGGGCAGGCCATCGTCGTTCACGCCGACGCCGCGCCGCGGGTCGCCCATCTGGTTGAGGCAAAGACCGATTTCTTCGCGTCGATGGTCCGCGGTGTGGTGTCGGATTCCAGCTCGGCGAGCAGGCGCAGTGGCTCGGCATCGAGGAAGCTGACCAGCGGTTCGTCGAGCTGGCCGGCAAGCGCGCGCCAGGCGTCGATGCCGCTGTCGGCGAAGTCGGGGTCGCGCGTGGCGCACAGGTGCGGGGCCAGCGCGAGCAGCGCAGCGAGCGCCGGCCTCTGCCGTTCCCAGGTCGAGCGCAGCAGGTCGGCCGGATGCGGCGTGGCACTTCGCGCCGCTGCCACAACTGATCAAAGAGCGCGACGCGCGCGCAGACCTTGACGCTGCTCGACATCGATGATGCCGGCGTACCGCGCGACCTCGACTTCCCGCAGGACCTCGTTTCCGCGGTTGCGCGCAGGTGACCAGCTCGGCGGGCGCCGATCAGGTCGGCGAGGAACGCTCGGGAGCACAGCGCGGCAGCGTCAGCGTGAAAGCCGCTCCCTCGCCAGGAGAGCTGGCGACCTCGATCGATCCACCCAGTACGCCGGTGACGAGGTTGTAGACGATGTACAGTCCGAGGCCGCTGCTACCTTGTCCCAGGCGCGTGGTGAAGAAGGGTTCGAAGATGCGCTTGATCGCCGCCGCGGGAATGCCGATTCCGTCGTCGGAATAGCGCAGGATGACGTGTGCCGGTTCGATCGCCCGCGCCTGCAGGCGAATGCAGCCGGAATCCCGGTCGGCAAAGCCGTGCGTCAGCGAATTGCCCACCAAGTTGGCGATGACCTGCTCGAGCGGGCCAGGGTAGCTGTCGAGCTCGATTTCGACGGAGACGTCGAGCTCGACGCGGTGCGCGGTGTGCTTGAACTGCGGTCGCAGCGTCGCCAAAAGCTCCTCGATCGTCTGGTACAGCGCGAAGCGTCGACGGCGGATGCTCGTCTGGTCCACGGCGACCTGCTTGAAGTGGCCAATCAGGTCGGCGGCGCGCGCGGCGTTCCGTTCGAGCAGGTCGACGGCCTCGCGACCGCGGCCGACGAAGACGTCCACCTGCGAGCGGCGCAGCGTACCGGCAGTGAGCTCCGTGGCGAATGCGCGCAGGTCCTCGCCGAGCGCGCTGGCGACGACACGGGCGTTGCCGAGCGGTGTGTTGAGTTCGTGCGCAATACCGGCGACGAGGTGCCCGAGCGCGGCCAGCTTTTCGGCCTGCACGAGCTGGCTCATCGCCTGGCGCAATTCGTCCGTCCGTTCGGCGACGAGTTCCTCGAGCTGTTCGCGGTAGCGCTGCAACTCGGCTTCCTGGCGCTTGCGATCGGTGACGTCGATGTCGGCGCCCACCGTGCGCAATTTCCGGCGCGCCTCTCCTTGTCCGACAAAGGTCGTCTGCGAACGGGTGACGATCCAGCGCACGTCGCCATTTCGGTGCACGATGCGATGTTCCACGTCGTAGATCCCGTCGCCCGCCGGGTCGTGCGCGCGTTCGATGGCGGTAGTGATCCTCGCGCGGTCTTCGGGATGCACACTGGCGACAAAGTTTGCCAGCGTCACGGGTTCTTCAGCCTCCCAGTCGTGGATGCGACGCTGTTCGGGTGACCAGTAGATGACATCAGCAAGATGATCGTGATCGAAAATACCCAGATGCGCTACCCGGATGGCCTGCTGCAGGCGTTCTTCACTCTCGTGCAGCGCGCGCTCGGCGCGCCGGCGCTCGGTGATGTCGTTGGCCAGCACGAGCTTGGCCGGTCGTCCCTGCAGAGAGAGCAGGTGCGAGATGATTTCGACCTCGATGATCTGCCCGTCCTTCTTGCGATGTCTCCAGAAGCCGGCGTAATTCATTCCGGATTCCTGCGTGGAGATCTTCTCGAGCATGAGAGGAACGTCTTCACCCGGACGGATGTCGCGGATCGTCATCTGCAGGAATTGCTCGCGCGAGTAACCGTACTTGGCGATCGCCGCGTCGTTGACCGTCAGGAACGCCAGCGTTTCCACGTCATAGACCCACATCGGGTGCGGATTGGCGTCGAACAGCAGGCGGTAGCGCGCCTCGCTCTCGGCCAGTGCCTGGTCGGCGCGTTTGCTCTGCGTGATGTCCTGAATGGTTCCAATCATCTTGATCGGGACGCCATCGTCGGCAAACTCGAGTTCGCCAAGGCCATGCACCCAACGCTCCTCGCCGTCGTTGTGCCGCACGATGCGGTATTGGCGGTCGAAGCGGTTGCTCCGTGCCAGCACGTGTTCGGTCAGGTACGCGAGAGTCTCCTGCCGGTCGTCGGGGTGAATCAGCGCTCGCCAGCCATCGACGGTTTTCGGGAAAGAGTCGTCGATACCGAGAATGTGGTCGAGCCTCTCCGAGCGGATCCAGACGCCAGTGCGTGCGTCGAGATAATACGAACCGAGGTCACCGACTTCCTGCGATCTCCTGAGGAAGAATTCACTCTCCTTGAGCGCCTGCGCGGCGCGTTCCTTTTCGCTGCGCGTGCGCAACGCGCTGATCCCGAACGCCAGATCGCTGGCCAAGGCGCTCAAGAGACCGATCTCGTCGCTGTCGAACGCGCCTGCATCTGCCGAATACACGGTGAATGCACCGAACGTCCGACCGCCGGCGCGTAGTGGCAGCGCGCAGACCGCGGCGTAACCGTGCTCCCTTGCCGCCACATGCCATGGCGCCATCGTCGGATCGCTTTCGATGTCCTGTGCGGTGCAGGCGCGACCGCTGCGGATCGCGCGGCCGACTGGACCACGTCCGTTGTCGGCCTCTGCCCAGAAGGCGCGCAGCTTCTGCAGATATCCTTCGTCGCAGCCGGCATGCGCCATCGGCGTGACCGACCTGGCGTCATCGTCCTCGGCGTAGCCCACCCAGGCCATGCGGTAACCACCGATCTCTATGGCAACAGCGCACACAGCGGCCAGCAGCTCGCTCTCCGAAGCAAGGTGGATCAGTGCCTGGTTCGACTCGCTGACCATCCGCAATTGACGGTTGGCGCGACGCAGCGCTTCCTCGGCGTGCTTGCGCTCGGTGATGTCGCGAACGATGGCCCACATTGCGGCCGGCTGGCCGGCGTCGTCGCGGATCAGGAACGTCCGCAGTTCGACCGGAAAGACGCTCCCGTCCTTGCGCCGGTATTCCTTCTCATACACTTCGGAGTATCCGCTGACGACGATCTGTTCGTCGACGATCGCCGCTTCGTAGGAGTGCCACCTTGCCGGAGTGAGATCGACGTACGTCAGGCGGCGCAGTTCGTCTTCGGAATAGCCGAGCATCTCCAGATACGCGTGGTTGAACTCCTGGATCACGCCGCTCATATCGACCAGCACGGTCGCGTCGCGCATCGATTCGTGCAGCCGCCGATATTTCGTCTCGCTCTGCAGCAGCGCGCGCTCGGCACGCTTGTACTCGGTGATGTCGATGTTGAGTCCGACGATGCCGCGAATCTGCTCACCGTCGCGGACCGGCGCGATGATGTTGCGGATACATCGCTCCTCGTTGCCGACGAAGAAGCCCACCTCTGCTTCGACGACTTCGCCGGCCAGAGCACGGCGGTTGTTGTCGAGCCAGCACGCCAGCGTCGCGGCATCGTCGGTCACCTCTTCGGGGAGTTTTCCGACGACGTTTCCCCACGCCTTGCGCGAAACCGAATTCTGCAGGACATACCGGCCACTGGTACCAATCAGGAAAAAGTCGAACGGGACGCTTTCGATCGCCGTGCGCAGTTGGGCTTCGCTCTCGCGCAGCGCTTCTTCGGCCCGCCAGCGCTCGGTAACGTCTACCGAGACGCCGAGCACCTGCAGGCGGCCATCGCCGCCGCGCACCGGCGTGAAATGCACATCGAAGCGGGCTTCACCGATTTGCGTGGAGAATTGCACCGCCTCTCCGCGCATCGCGCGACGGGCGTAACCGACGACGTCGGGATGGTCGCCGTAGAGATCGAAGATCGACTGGCCAACCGCTTCTCCGGGCTGGCGCCCAACGCGCGCAAGAGCCTTTCCTTCGCTGAAGGTAAAGATTCCGTTCTCGTCGAACTGGAAGAGAACCAGCGGTACGTTGCTGATCACCGAACGAAAGCGCGCTTCGCTCGCTGCCAGATCGCGCTCACGCCGGCGCGCGGCGAGCGACATCTGCTCGAGATGCTGGGCCAGTTCGTCGAGTTCCCGGATACCCAGTTTCTTCGCTTCTCTGCGTTCGTCGCCATTCGCGCCGGCCCGTGCCGCGCAGTGCGCGATCATTCGCGCGAGGCTGCGCGCCAGCGCCAGCGCGACGACGATCGTCAGCAACAAGGCGGCGAAGCCACCCGCTTCGAGCACCCATGAAGTCGCTGCGGGTGCCGGCGCGAGCAGATCTTTCGGTTCGGCGACGAGTACGTTCCACTCTGCGGCCTGCGGCAGCGCGACGGAAAAGCCGGCAAAGGTCCGGCCGTCGAATTCGAAGCTGGCGCTTGCCAGCTTTGCTGGTTTGCCGACTGCCTCGAGCCGGAGCGGAGCGATCTGGCGAATGCTGGCAGCGGGCACGGCAAGGGCGGAGCAGGCAACGACACGACCTTGCCGGTCGACGATCAGCACCAGCGTTGTGCTCCCGGTCACCAGGCGAGCGAGGAATTCCGTGAAGCGATCGGCGGTAAGTTCGCCGACGAGAAACCCGTCGCCGGCCGGGATCGCCAGTGCGACTGCTGGCTGACCAGCACTGATCGCGCTGCTCGCCAGCGACCAGCGTGCCTCGCGCGCGGCGACCCGCGCGGAAACATTGCCATGCAACAGGGCATCGCGAGCGCCGAGCTGAGCTGGCGGCAGGCCCGCAGCGGCGACCGACCCGTCGCCATTGGCGAGGACGATCGCCGCATACGGATCTCCGTTGCCGACGAGCGCGTCGAGGCGGGCCGAAGGCAATGACTCCGGGCGGAGATCGTACTGGCGGACTTCGTCTGCGACGCTGCGCAGGAGCCGTTCCGCTTCTTGCAGATGCGCCCCAACCGACGCTGCGGTCGCGAGAGCGGACAACTGCGCGCGTGCTTCGCGCTCCGCGCGCAGTTGTGGCAGGAAGACGGTAATGGACAGGGCGGCGACGACGGTCAGCGGCAGCACACTGGCGAGGACAATGCGCAGCGCCAGCCAGGACCAGAGAGGGTGGCCCGAACGCATCTCGCTAGCAGGTGACCGCCAGGCGCCCGGCCCGCGTTGCGCCTGCCTGCCATTTGCTCGTACTGCGAGCGAACCCTGCACCGGCAGTCGCATTGCCGCGACCGTCGATGCGGCGACGCACCAACCTCCCGTCCTCCGCTGCGAGAGGGTTCGGCCTGGGAACGTCGAAATTCGCGGAGAATGCTCCGCACCGCGCCAACGATTCCAGCCGCCTCGGCGGAATGCGCGCTGGAAGGGGGTTTATGGCCTCGGTGTTCCTCATTCGGGAATCGCCCGGAAAGCCATGGCCTTCGGGAAATCGCGCACGAACGATTGCGGTCGACCTTGTGCCGGGTGTGACCGTACACACGCACCGCGCGCCGACCGGCGGGGTGAGGCGGCACGGTGTGTAGTGATCGTCGCCGTGCCGTGCCGTGCCGTGCCTTGCCATGGCGGGTTTTCCCAAGCTCATGAAGACTGCTTTGCATCCTGTTCGAGTACCCATCGTAGAGCACCTGCGTGATGCTCCGAATCCCGACGCACGCTGTAATCGCCGTCGCCCGATACCTTACCGTTCTTGTCCGGGGACTCTTCAGTTGCCTGATTCTACGAGATACCAAACCCGCCCACAATCTGCGTTAACTTAACTGCCGTGCCAATGTGCGTGAGAATTGCAGCATTTGGGCGTTCAGCCATGTTGAGACTGACATTTACGCAAGCGGAAGCGCGAGCCTTTGCACACGAACGCTTTCACCCTCCGCTTCCGCGCGTGCGACGCAAGATGGAAGCGCTGTGGCTGAGAAGCCAGAGACTTGCGCATTAAGAGATCGCACGGCTCGCGGGCATGAGCAGATATACGCTTCGTCATTACGATGGTGTGGTGCTTGACTCGGGTCTGGATCAGGGCGCCCTCGGGCAGGCAGCGCTTCAACGTGTTGGGGGCGCTCGAGTTCTTTCACCATGGCCATCGAAAGCCGCTTGCAAGATACCCACACCATTCACGCCAAGGCACTGAAGTCCTCACTGAAGTCCTTATTGAGCCTGAACTTCCAAACCCTCCCGAAGGCTAACGTTGTGACCGTGTACAGTATATTTCGCACGAGCCGTCGGCGGCGGGCAGTGAGCCACGGGCGATATCCTGCAGGCGAGCAGAGGGAAAGAATGGCCGGAAACAGGCAGAAGCGTATCCCGGCGGCCCCCTTCTTACGAGGGGATCAGCAGCAACATGAGCCACTCCGAATGACACATCAGACACCGGCGCACCCGGAAGCCGTCGCCGGGATGCCGTTGATTGCGGGAAGCCGGGTGCTGGCCGCCGCTCCGCGGTTCAGGACGGCTGGCGATCGCCGAGGGTGCTGCCTCGCCCGCCCGTAGCGCGAAGCGTGCTCGGCGTGCCGCCTTCATGGCGTTGCCAGACCCGCCGGAAATCGCGCGCCGAAGCGAAGCCGGCCAGCTCGGCGACGCGCTCGACCGACAGTTGCCGCTCGGCGAGCAGTTCGCGCGCCCGCGCGACGCGCAGCCGCTGCTGATAGCCGACGACGCTGATGCCCGCGTGCTCGGCAAACAGGCGCGTCAGATGGCGGGCGCTGACATGCGCCTGCGCGGCCAGCTCGTCGACCGACCACGATCGCGCGGGGTCCTGCGCGATCGCGTCCTGCGCACGATGGACGGCGGGGTGCAGATGGTTGCGGTGGGCGAGCCACGGCGAGAGCTGCGGATCGTTGCCGGCACGGCGCTGGTAGACGACCAGGCGACGCGCGACGCGTGCCGCCAGTTCGGCGCCGGCATGCCGCTCGATCAGATACAGCGCGAGGTCGATGCCGGTCGTGATGCCGGCGCTGCTCAGCAGCGGCCCGTCGTCGACGAAGACGCGGTTCTCCTCGACCTTCGCCGCCGGTGCGGCAACGCGCAGGGCGTCGATCAGGCTGTGGTGCGTCGTGCACCGCCGGCCGTCGAGCCGCCCGGCGGCGGCGAGCAGCAGCGCGCCGGAACAGATGCTGGCGAGCTGCGCATCCGGCGGCACGGCCGTGCGCAGCCAGGCGACGACGGCCTGCGCCTCGGGACGCGCGTAATCCTCGGCCTCGCAGGCGTTGCCGGTGACGATCACCAGGCTGTCGGGCGGCAGACACGCCGGCAGCGCGGCGAGACCGGCGAGTTCGACGCCCAGCGAAGTGCGCAATTGCGCCACCGGCGCACAGCTGTGGACCGCCATGTCCGCCCCCATCTCGGCGGCCATGCGCAGCGCTTCGGCCGGCCCGGCGTAGTCGAGCATCAGCACGTTCGGCGTGAGGACGAACCAGACCGACAGCGTCATGGCCGCGCCCTCGCCCAGCCAAGCAGGCGGGTGGTGAACAGATTGACCGCCAGACCGAGCATCAGCAGCGCGCCACCGGCGAGATGCACCGGCCGCAGCACTTCGTCGAACACCAGCCAGCCGGTCGTCAGCCCGACCACCGGCACCAGCAGGCTGAACGGCGCCACCTGGTTGGCCGGGTAGCGTGACAGCAGGCGCGTCCACAAGCCGTAGCCGAGCAGCGTCGCCGCCCAGGCGAGGTAGGCGACGGCGGCGAAGGCACGCAGGCTGAAGTCGCTCAACGCGGCAGCCATCGCCGGCGGGCCCTCGATCAGCAGCGACAGCGCGAGAAAGGGCAGCGGCGGCACGAGACTCGCCCAGACGACGAAGGCGAGCTGGTTGATCGGCCCGCAAGCGGCAACCGCCCGCGTGACGATGTTGCCGGCCGCCCACAGCGACGCCGCGGCGACGGTCAGCAGAAAGCCGAGCAGCGGCATCGACAGGCCGTGCGCCGAGCCGATCAGCGCCAGGCCGCAGGCCGCCAGCAGCAGCCCGACGAGCTGGCTGCGGCGCCAGCCCTCCTTGAGCCACAGCGCGGCGAAGAGCATCGTGAAAAAGGCTTGCGACTGGAGCACCAGCGAAGCGAGCCCGGAAGGCATGCCGACATGGATGGCCGAGAACAGGAACGCGAACTGCCCGACCGAAATGGTCATCCCGTAAGCGAGGTAGAGCTGCCAGGGCACTTTCGGCGCGCGCAGGAAGAACACCGCCGGGCAGGCCGCGAGCAGGAAGCGCAGGGCGCCGAGCAGCAGCGGCGGCACTTCGGCGACACCGGTCTTGATGACCGCGAAGTTGACACCCCAGACGACGACCACCAGCAGGGCGAGAACGAGATCGCGCGGACGCATGCGCTCAGGCCGTTGCAGTGGCAGGCAGGTCGCTGCCGGCGCAGGGCTTGCGGACCCGTTGCGCCGACGCCGGGTAGCGTGCCAGCTTGTCCGCCGGGCGAATCGGCCGGCGCAGCAACTCGCCGCCGCAGTTGGGACAACGCCCGGCAAGCCGGGTGTCGGCACAATCGGCGCAGAAGGTGCATTCGAAGGAACAGATCATCGCCGCCGGCGAGTCGGGCGGCAGATCGCGATCGCAGCACTCGCAGTTCGGGCGCAGTTCAAGCATGTCCTTCTCCCAGCGCGGCGAGGCAATCGTCGACGCTGACGATGCGCGCAAAGCGCCCGGCCAGCACGAGTTCGGCATGTTCCTTGATCTTTGCCGGCGAGTAGCTGCGGCCGCTGACCGGATGCGTCATCGGGAAGGTCAGCGTCGCTTCGCTGACGAAATCGATCTCGTAGCCGATGTCGGAGCCGACCCGCGTCGTCGTTTCGCAGCATTGTTCGGTGCGGATGCCGGCGATGATCAGGCGCTCTATGCCGTGTCGGCGCAGCCACAGGTCGAGGCCGGTGTCCGAAAAGGCATTGTGCGTGTGCTTGAAGAAGCACACGTCCGGCGAACCGGGCAGCCAGTCGAGCGCGCGCACATATCCCGATGCCTCGGTAAATGGTCCGGCCTGACCGACGTGAAAAATATGCACCACCGGCACCCCGCGTTGCCGGCATCCGGCGTCGAGGCGCAGCAAGGCCTCCCTGAACGCCGGCAGATCGGTTTCGGACCAGAAGGGCATGTGCCGGAACGACTCCTGCACGTCGATCACCACCAGCGCTGCACGACGACCCCTGACGACATCATTTTCGGACATTTCCAGACCTCCTTTGTTTGACGTGCCGCCATCGTAAGGCCAGACGAGGAAATAAACGATGCCGCTCCGGGACAATCACGGGACAAATACGGCCATCGTCGGCCGAGGCGGGAAGGCGCCCGTCGCGCAACGTCCGGCGCGCGCGCCGGACGCGTGCCTCCTTTGCCACCGGCGCAGACGATGAAACTCGAGCAATGTCAGCAGCCAGCGGTCGTCGGAACGAAAATGCGCGCTCTGGGAATGGCTCGCGCATTCGGCGTCGCTGCCGCTTTCCTTGCCGCTCGCCGCGTCGAAAACGCGCACGCCGCCGGCACCAAGGCTCGCCGCCAGCCGCCAGCCGTCAGGCGACCAGGCATGATGATGGAGGACATCCGGCAGGCGACCGATGGCGTGCTGGAACGGTAGGTTGGGCTGAGCTTGCGAAGCCCAACAAGCACCCGGCCCCCCCACCGACCCATTCCCTCCAGCCTGTCTCCTGCGGTGCGAAACCTGGCCGCAGCCCGCGCTATCGCGGGGGCTGTCGGGATTCGCAGGCACAGCCCAACCTACGGCTGATCTCCTTGGAAAATGGTGTGACGAAGGAGAACTTAGCGCCGCGAAGAGTGCAGAACCAGGCGGAAGTCGGTGGCGAACAGTGATGGCGGGCTGACGTTGATGATCTGCCTTTGACTTCCGTAGACAATCATCGGTTTCCACGGCTCGTCATCCCATACCGTGAAACCGTTCTTGTCAAGCCATCTGAACCGGTAATAGACCTGTTGGTTATACGGGGAGAAATTGGTGAGTTCGGCCTGAACACGGAGCAGGCGATCGGATTGTACGGCACGCAAATCGGTGACCTGTACATTGTCATCGCTCGTGGTCAGTTCGACCTTGCTTGAGATCAGTCCGCTTGCGGGCGCGGCAACGGACAGCGTTGACAGCACGATCATGGATAGTGCCGCTACCGCGATACGACGTTTCAAGTACATGGTTAACCTTTCTGTTGGGCCACACGGAATCGAATAACGCTCGACGTTCGATTCGGTTACAGAATCGATCCCGGTTTCAGCGATCTTGCTGGCCGCCCGGCCTGATGCATCACACTTGGCTATTCAGACGGCGGTCTTGAGGACGCCCCCTGAGTGCTCGTAAGGAAATCAAAATCTCGACCTTGCCATCTCCGTAACATGCTGTTTTACAATACGTCGGTTCGCCAATTCATTTTCGCGACCACGAAATGCAAGGGCCGGGTTTCCCCGGCCCTGAAATCACCCGATCGCTGGGTCTGTTACTTCCAGCCGGACTGCTTCTCGCAATCCTTCATCGCCTTGGGATTGGCCTTTTCCCATACGGAGATGGAGCGAGTTTCGTTTTCGTCCATCTTGTCATTCATGCATACGCAGTACTTGCGGACCACTTCAGCGGTGGCGCCCTCGCCCTTGTTGTCCTTGATACACTGAGAAATCCACTTCCTGTCATCGGCATCGGCAAAAGCGGCTCCGCTGACCAGCATGGACAGCAAGAGGCACGTTGCGCTGATATTCAATTTCATCTGATTCTCCCAAAGTAGGCTGCATGAAAGGAGTCGCCATGCTACCCATCATGAGCTCAAAGTCAAGCTGGAGATCGGGATGATTTCAGCGCTTCAATCGCCCCATAACGATCATCGATGCCGGAGTAGCTGTGCTGGAACATCGCCATCTTCCCCCGCTCCTCCTCGCGAGAGGGAGCGGGGGAGATCATCGCTGGCAGAGGAAACGGTTGTCGCTCAGTCGCCAGCCGGGCCACGGGGAGGACGTGGACCACCCGGTCCGAAATGGCCGCCCGGCCCCATCCGTTCGATCTTGCTCTTGAAGAACAGGCGCGCTTTTTCCTTCTGCGCGGCGTCGAGAGTGTCGTAGACAGCCAGCCAGCGGTCGCGGCCGGCCTCGCGCTGCTTGCGAGCGGCATCCCTCAGTTCATCCATCTGCTTGATGATGGCGCGCAGGTCGGCGCCCGGTTTGCTGACGCTGGCCAGGATTTCCTCATGGTGCTTGCGCATCTGCTCGCGCATCTCGCGCATGCCGGACTTGCTGAACTGCTCTGCGTCCTGCCAGAGCGCTTCCTGTTTGGCGTCCAGCTTGAGGTCGTCGTGCAGGCGCGACATCTCCTTCTGATGGTATTGCATCCGTTGTTCCATCCGTCCACCGGGCGGGCCGCAGCGTTCTGGGCTCATGGCGAAAGCCGCACCGCCGACGCCAAGCGCCAGGACCAGTGCAGTGACGAGAATACGCGGTGAGAATTTTGATTTCATGGAGTGACTCCTGTCAGTGGGGTTGAACGATCGCGATCGGCGCTGTTCTCTGCTTTTTCGCGATGCCGCCATTGTGCCCTGGCCGGCATTGCAAACGATTTCATCACTGTGGCGTTGCGTTGCAAATTGTTTCTTTCACCCGGAGCACGGACGTCGACAGCATAGAATGCGGACAATCGCCACAGCCGCCACGACCATGAAAAAAATTCTCCTCATTGACGACGACGCCGAGTTGCGCCAGTTGCTCGCCACCTATCTTGGCCGGCACGGTTTCGACACCCTGCTGTTGCCCGATACGCGCCAACTCGATGCCTTTCTCGAACGCTACCAGCCGCAACTGCTGATCCTCGACCTGATGCTGCCCGGGGAAGACGGCCTGGCGGCGTGCCGGCGGCTGCGCTCGCGTGGCGAGACGCGGCCGGTGATCATGCTGACCGCGCGCGACGAGCCGGCCGACCGGGTAATCGGCCTGGAGATGGGTGCCGACGATTATCTCGGAAAACCTTTCGACCCGCGCGAGCTGGTCGCTCGCATCGAGGCGGTGTTGAGGCGTGGCACACGCTCGCCGGCGGCAGTGCCCGATTCCGCAGGCGGCGTCACACGCTTCGGCGAATGGCTTTTCGACCGGGCTGCGCGTCAGTTGTCGAGACAGGGTCAGGCGGTGGCACTGACCAGCGGCGAATTTGCGCTGCTGAACACCCTGATCAATCACGCCAACCAGGCGATGAAGCGCGAGCGTCTGCTGGAGTTGACGCGCGGCGACGCCAGCGAGTCCTTCGACCGCGCCATCGACGTTCAGATCCACCGCCTGCGGCGTCTGATCGAAGCCGATCCCGCCCACCCACGCTACCTGCAGACGGTGTGGGGAGTCGGCTACGTGTTCGTTCCGGATACCGTCGGCGATACCGACGCAGGATGAGACTCTTTCCCGCTTCGCTGGCTGGACGGACGGTACTGCTGGTGATTGCCGTGATCGCTGTCGCCGAGATTGCCACCTTCTCGTTGCTCGGGCATTTCCGCCGCAGCTCGCACGTCAATCAGACGGTGCAACTGATCGCCGGCCAGGTGCGTCTGTTGCAGGTAGTGCTGCCAGGACTCGGCGATGACGCTCGCCAGGCCCTGAGTGCGGCTGATGCCGGCGAGCAAGGGCTGCAGTTGCGTCCGGACGGCAGCGGGGTACCGACTCACCAGCCGCTCTTTCCTTTCGCGCGCCGCCTCGCCAATGACCTCACCGAACGTCTCGGAGAGCCGGTATTGCTCCGGCATGGCGGTCCGGGACAGCGCAGTGGCCTGTGGATCGGTTTCATGGCCGGCAACGAGCGCTGGTGGCTGCTGCTGCCGCCACCACGCTTCGAGCCGCAGGCGCTGCCCTCCGATCTGTGGTGGTTTCTGGCGCTGACGCTGGCCGCCGTGCTGTTGATCGCTGGCCTCTTCTTACACGGCATCGTCGGACCGCTGGCCCGCCTCGGCGATGCCGTCGCGGCAACCGGCGACGGCGCGGCATGCACGGCAACGCCGGAAGGTCCGCGTGAGGTGCGGCGTCTGGCCGAGCGTCACAACACCATGCTGGGCCAGTTGGCGGCAGCGGCAGCCGAGCGCCGCGAGATGCTCGCCGGCCTGACGCACGATCTGCGCGCACCGCTGACACGCTTGCGCCTGCGTCTGGCGCTGCTCACCGGCGACCAGCAGGGGAGCGGTGATTGTGCCGGTCTGGTGCGCGACGTCGACGACATGGAACGGATCGTCGGCCAATGCCTGGCTTTCCTGCGTAGCGAACACCCCGAGGGGGCGGCGATGGCGCCGCTCTTGATCGCGACACTGCTGCAGGAGGCGGTCTCGCGCCAGCGCGAACTCGGCCGCGCCGTCGAATTGACGGTCAGCGCCGCTGCGGTGCAATGCCGGGTGGCAATGACCCCCGGCAATCTGCAGCGGCTGCTCGACAACCTGATCGACAACGCCCTGCAGCATGGTGCGCCACCGGTCGAAGTACAGTTGGTACGGGACAGTGCCGGCGTCGTAGCGCTGCGTGTGCGTGACCACGGGCCGGGAATTGCCGGCGCGGATCGCGGCCGCGCCCTCGAACCCTTCGCCCAGCTCGAACCGGCGCGCGCCACCGACGGCAGTTGCGGACTCGGTCTGGCGATCGTGCGGCGTATCGTCACCGGCTGTGGGGGTGAGCTACTGTTGGCCGACGCGCCCGGCGGCGGCCTGGAAGTTCTCGTTCGCCTGCCGGCCCGCTGAACAGGCCTGAGTGCGGCCATCGGTAGGGCATGCACCTTGATCGTGGTGCGGAACTTCCGGATACTCACCAGGCCCAATCACCACTTTACCGGAGATTCTTCACATGAACGAGCAGGAACAGCAAGCCATTCTCACCCTCTGCCTGATGGCCGCCTTTGCCGACGGTCACAAGAATGAATCCGAGCGCGCCGAACTCAAGCGCATCGCCGACGCCCTGGCTGGCGAGGGATCGATCAACCTCGCCGCGCTCTATCAGGACGTGCTGCTCAAGCGGGTCTCGATGGCATCGACAGTGGCCGCGCTGACGACCCCGAACGCGCGGCAGCTCGCCTTCGAAATGGCGGTCTGCGTCTGTGACGCCGACGGCGTGCAAAGCGCTGCCGAACAGGCTTTTCTCGCCGACCTGCAGAGCGCGCTTGCGATCGACCTGCAGCAGTCGGCAGCCTACAGCCGGCAGGCGGAAACCATCGCGGCATTGCCGCTCGGCGCAGGCGCCAGCGGCAGCACGCCACTGCCGCCGCCGGCCCCCGCGCCTCTTGGTGCTGTCGAGCATGCATCGACACTGAGCGAGGCGGAAATGGACAAGATGATTCTCAATGCGGCGATCCTCAATGGCGCACTCGAACTGTTGCCGGAATCGCTGTCGACGATGGCGATCATCCCGCTGCAGATGAAACTGGTCTATCGCATCGGCAAATCCCATGGTTTCGAACTCGATCGCGGCCATATCAAGGATTTTCTCGCCACGCTCGGTGTCGGGCTGACCTCGCAATATCTCGAACAGGCCGGCCGCAAACTGCTCGGCGGTCTGCTCGGCAAGGTTGGCGGCGGCCTGTTGCGCGGTCTTGGCAAACAGGCGGTCAGTTCAGGAATGAGTTTCGCCAGCACCTATGCGCTCGGGCACGTCGCCAAACGCTACTATGCCGGTGGTCGCAGCTTCTCGGCGCCGATGCTGCGCACCGCTTTCGACGACATGCTCGGCGAAGCCAAAGGGCTGCAAGGTCGTTACCTGCCCGAGATGCAGGCCAAGGCACGGACGCTCGATACTGCCCAGATCATCGAACTGGTCAGGCAGGGCTGATTTCCTGATACGTTCACGCGCTTCGCACGGCGCAGCGATGCCGCCGGCTCGTCACCGATCTTCTGAAACGAACCCCCCATGCTCACCTTCGATAATCGTTTTCTGCGCGAACTGCCGGGTGACCCCGAGCGAAGCAATGTGTCGCGGCAGGTCTTCGGCGCCTGCTGGTCGCCGGTCGATCCGACGCCCGTCACCGCGCCGAGACTGCTCGCACATTCGCGCGAGGTGGCGGCGGCGCTCGATCTCGACGAACAGGCGATGGCTGCACCGGAATTGCTCGCCGCGCTGGCCGGTAATGGACGGCTGCCCGGCATGGCGACCTATGCCAGTTGCTACGGTGGCCACCAGTTCGGGCAGTGGGCCGGCCAGCTCGGCGACGGCCGTGCGATCCTGCTCGGCGAAGTGATCAACCATCAGGGGCAGCGCTTTGAACTGCAGCTCAAGGGGGCCGGCCCGACGCCCTACTCGCGCCGCGCCGACGGCCGCGCGGTGCTGCGCTCGTCGATTCGCGAGTTCCTGTGCAGCGAGGCGATGCACCACCTCGGCGTGCCGACGACACGCGCACTGAGTCTCGTCGGAACCGGTGAAACGGTCATTCGCGACATGTTCTACGATGGTCATCCGGTTGCCGAGCCGGGCGCGGTGGTCTGTCGGGTTGCGCCATCGTTCACCCGTTTCGGCCATTTCGAGCTGCTGGCAGCGCGCGGCGATCGTGCTTTGCTGCAGCGCCTGGTCGAGTTCACCCTGGCACGCGACTTTCCCGAACGGGTCGCCGCTGGCCCTGCGAACGACCTGGCTGCCTGGTTCAGGGAAATCTGCGAACGCACCGCGCGCCTGATGGTGCACTGGATGCGCGTCGGCTTCGTACATGGGGTCATGAATACCGACAACATGTCGATTCTCGGTCTGACCATCGATTACGGCCCCTACGGCTGGGTCGACAATTTCGACCCCGGCTGGACGCCGAACACCACCGACGCATCGACCCGGCGCTACTGCTTTGCCCGGCAACCGGCGATCGCGCTCTGGAATCTCGAAAGGCTGGCCGAAGCGCTGGCGATGCTGATGCCCGAACCCGGCGAACTGGCCGACGCCCTCGAACATTACGGGGAAGTGTATGCCCACGAATTCCGCGCTGCCTACGCCGCCAAATTGGGCCTCGAACGCTGGCAGGACGACGATGTCGATCTGCTCGAGGACCTCTACGGGCTGATGCATCGGGCGGAAATCGACATGACCGAGTTTTTCCGCAGCCTGGCCAGCCTGGACATCGGGCAGCCGAGCGTCGAGGTCGTGCAGGAATCGTTCTACCGTCCGGATCTCCGACAGCGCTTTGCCGGCGATCTGCTGCAGTGGCTGCAGCGCTACGCTGCCCGCCTGCGACAGGAAGGGCTACCGGCAGATCGACGGGCGGCGCGGATGAACGCCGCCAACCCGCGCTACGTGCTGCGCAACTACCTCGCGCAGCAGGCGATCGACCTTGCCGAACAGGGTGACCTGCGGCGGGTCGATGACCTGCTCGAGATCTTGCGCCGGCCTTATGATGAGCAGCCGGGACGGGAAGCGTTCAGTACCAAGCGACCCGATTGGGCGAGACATCGGGCGGGGTGTTCGATGCTCTCCTGCAGTTCGTGAGAAAGGTCGCAAAAAAAGGAGCCAAATCATGAAAGTCGTCAAAGCGCTGGTTTTGCTGGCCCTGTTCTGCGCTGGACAGGTCGCTGCTGCCCAGGCTCTGCTGATCAACGAGCCGCCGCCGAGGGGGGTCCCGCCCATCCTCCTGCGCACGCCGGAAGCGGTACAGCCGATCCGGCTGACCCGCGTCAACGTCGATGTGCTGGTGCTTGGCCGCCTGGCGAAGAGCACGGTCGAAATGACCTTCCACAATCCCAATGCCCGCGTACTCGAAGGAGAACTGCAATTCCCCCTGCTCGACGGTCAGGAGGTCAGTGGTTTAGCGCTCGATTTCGACGGCAAGTGGCGGCCGGCAGTACCTGTTGACAAGGCTCGCGGTCAGGAGGTCTTCGAGGAGGTGACGCGGACCCGGGTCGACCCGGCCCTGCTGGAAGCCACCCAGGGCAACAACTACAAGTTGCGCATCTACCCGATTCCGGCGCAAGGCGACCGCAAGGTATCGGTGACGATCAGCGAACATCTGCCGGCAAGACGTGATGGGACGGCGCTGCTGCGCCTGCCTTTGGCATTCGGCGAACGGCTGGGGAATTTCGATCTGCGGATTCAGGCACCCGGCCTCAAGGCCGATGCGGCCAGGGTAGTGCGCGGCCTGAGCGGTGCCCGCTGGGAGAACCGCGAAGGCGGCGCGACGCTGACATGGCATCGCCGCGATGATCAGCCGGAACCTCTCGCCGAAGTGAGCCTCTCGCCACCGACCGGCCCGCTGATGACCGTGGAGGAGTTCGGCGGCAAACGGTACTTCTACGCCGAACTGCCGGGGCCGGGGATACCCCCTGCCGCACGACCGAAACCAGGGCAGTTGGCCCTGGTCTGGGACGCTTCGGGTTCCGGTGCGCAGCGCCAGCACGGGCGCGAATTTGCCCTGCTCGACGCCTATTTCAAGGCCCTCGGCAATGGCCAGGTGCGGCTGACACTGGCCCGCGACAGCGCCGAGGACGGCGGCAATTTTGTCGTCAAGGGAGGCGACTGGTCGGCCCTGCGCGCGCGCCTGGAACAGGTGATCTATGACGGTGCCACCAACATGGCGGCTTTTCGCCCACCCGCCGCGGCGGACGCCGTGCTGCTCTTCTCCGATGGTCTGGGCAATTTTTCTGCCCAGACCATGCCCGATTTCGACCTGCCGCTGTTTGCCGTCAGCGCCGCAGCGGCGGCCGATGGCGAACGCTTGCGCCAGGCCGCGACAAAAAGCGGTGGCGTCTATATCGATCTGCTCGCGACTTCGCCGACGGCGGCGGCAGCGGCACTGCGCAGCGTCGGCCCAGGCCTGGCCAGCCTACGTTCCAACGGTGCGCAAGAACTGGTGGCAGCGCCGCTCGATCCGGAATCGGGGCGCCTGGCGGTGACCGGCATCCTGACCGAGCCGACTGCGGTGCTCGATCTGGAATGGCGCAAACCCGGCGGCGGGATCCAACGTCAGCAAGTCCGGGTCGGCAGCACGAACGGGCTGCCGGCCAGTTTTGCGGCGCAGGCCTGGGCACGCCTGCGGCTGCAGCAGTTGTTGCCGGAGCGGAGCCTCCATCGGACGGCCATTGCCCGTCTCGGCAAGTCCTTTGGCCTGGTCACACCGGGCACCTCGCTGATCGTTCTGGATCGCGTCGAAGACTATGTGCGCCATGAAATCCCGCCCCCCGACGAGCTGCGTGACGACTACGAGCGGCTTGCGGCAAGCCGTCGGCAACAGGCCGAACGGGACCGCGCCAGTCACATCGAAGACATCGCGCGTCGCTTCAAGGAAAAACAGGCCTGGTGGGAACGCGACTTCCCCAAGGGAGATCGCCCGCCAGTGAGGCAGGAAGCCAAAGTGGCAGCGGCCGCAGGAGCCGCACCCGGCATGATGATGGAACGAAGCCAGCGCGCTTCGGCAGCACCACCGGCGCCTGCCCCGGCCACCGCTGCACCGATGCCGAGGATGGACGCAGCCGCCCCGGCGAGCAAGGCGAAGCTTGCCGATGCCGAAGCACCCGTCGCCCGGATCCAGCTCAAGAAATGGCTTCCCGACGCGCCTTATGCGGAACGCCTGCGCAAGACAGAAGCCGACCAGCTTTATCGCGTCTATCTCGACGAGCGACCCGCCTACCTGAACAGTACGGCCTTCTTTCTCGACGTGGCCGACATTTTCTTCGAGCGTGGCCGCCCGGAACTGGCGCTGCGCATCCTCTCCAACCTGGCCGAGATGGATCTCGAAAACCGTCACATCCTGCGCATTCTGGGCTACCGCCTGCTGCAGGCGAAACGGGCCGACCTTGCCGTGCCGGTGCTGCAACGCGTCCTCGATCTGGCGCCCAACGAACCGCAGTCCTGGCGTGACCTCGGACTGGCACAGGCAGAAACCGGCGACCGGCAGCAGGCCGTGGCGTCGCTCTACCAGGTGGTGACCCGCCCCTGGCACAATCGCTTCCCGGATATCGAACTGGTGGCCCTGGCGGAAATGAACGCGCTGATCGCCACCTCGCCATCAGGAATCGACACCTCGGCGATCGACCCACGTTTTCTGCGCAATCTGCCGCTCGATTTGCGCGTGCTCCTGGCCTGGGATGCCGACAATACCGACATCGACCTCTGGGTCACCGACCCCAACGGGGAAAAGGCCTACTATGGCAACCGCCTGACCTATCAGGGTGGCGCCATGTCACGCGATTTCACCGGGGGTTACGGACCCGAGGAGTTTTCCCTGAAAAAGGCCAAACCCGGCCGCTACCTCGTGCAGGCGCAGTTCTACGGACACCGCCAGCAAGTGGTCGCGGGCGCGACGACACTCAGCCTGCGCCTGTATACTGCTTTCGGCAGCGCCGCCCAGAAGGAAGAGTGGCTGACCCTGCGGCTCAAGGGGCAGCGCGAGGTGGTGACGGTAGGTGAATTCGTGGTCGGCCAATAATGCCGATGTTATTGGGCAGGTTGCCCGACGTTGCCCCCGTTCCAGGTGTGGTGGACACCGTCGTCCTTGCCCTGATACCTGAAAGGGAAGTCGTCGCCGTAGGTCAACACTGCCCCGGCCTGCACCGGCAAGGTCAGCACATCGAGTACGGTGGCAAAGGGCAGCAGAAAAAGGCCGGTCAGTTTCCGATCCTGGGTCTCTGCCGGAACATTCACGCCCAGGTAGTTGCGGTCCACGGTTTGCGACAGGATGCACCCGGTATTGAGAAGGACGGTGCCGACGACCAAAGTCACGACCCGTATCAGACGGTTAGGCATTTTCTCTCCTTCAGGCGACGATCAGGCCAGGGGGATCTGATCGGCTACCCGGTGAATAATCATTGAACAAACTCGGCGTTGCCGCCGCCAATCAGGATCCGCTAGGGCCTTGATGACTATACCACTATTCATTGCCCATCCACATGCCCACCCCTAACCGGAATACACGACCGTCGCCGCTTCACCGGCCGCCCTGGGTTTGATCGCCCCGATGACCACCGCCGCTTCACCGGCCGCATGCAGGATCTGCAAGGCCTGTTGCACGTCCTCGCGAGCGACGACGACGACCATGCCGATCCCGCAGTTGAAGACGCGATGCATTTCGCTGTCGGCAACGCCGCCTTCTCGCTGCAGCCAGTCAAAGAGCTTCGGGCGAGACCACGCCGCCTGCGCGATCTCGGCCTTGACTGCGGGCGGCAGGATGCGCGGCACGTTGCCAGTAAGGCCACCGCCGGTGATGTGCGCCAGGCCCTTGACCGGCAGCGCCTGCATCAGCGCCCGCAAGGCTTGCACGTAAATCCTCGTGGGCGCCAGGATGGCCTCGGCGAACGTCGTTTCGCCGTCGAAGGCCTGTGTCAGGTCGGGCTGCGCGCGACTGATGATTTTCCTCAGCAGCGAATAGCCGTTGGAATGCGCACCCGATGACGGCAGACCGAGCAGCACGTCCCCCGGAATGATCGTCGAGCCGTCGATGATCGCCGCTTTCTCGACGACGCCGACGGCGAAACCGGCGAGATCATATTCGCCTGCCGGGTACATGCCCGGCATTTCGGCTGTTTCACCGCCGATCAGCGCGCAGCCGGCAAGTTCGCAGCCTTTGGCGATGCCCTTGACGACATCGGTAGCGGTCTCGACGTCGAGCTTGCCACAAGCGAAATAATCGAGAAAAAAAAGCGGCTCGGCGCCCTGGACGAGGATGTCGTTGACGCTCATCGCCACCAGATCGATGCCGATGGTGTCGTGCCGCTGCAGTTCGAAGGCGAGCTTGAGCTTGGTACCGACGCCATCGGTGCCGGACACCAGTACCGGCTCGCGGTAGCGTCTGGGAACTTCGAAAAGCGCACCAAAACCGCCGATGCCGCCGAGTACGCCCTCGCGCAGGGTTTTTCCGGCGAGGGGTTTGATCCGTTCGACGAGTTGATCGCCGGCGTCGATGTCGACACCGGCATCGCGATAGGAGAGAGATTCTATAGTCATGAATGAGAGGATCCCGAGCAAGGCTGGCAGGTGCAGTGCAGTGGTAGAATGTGCCATTTTCGAACGTCTGAAACCCAATCTTATCCGAAATGGCCCTTCCGCGTGCCGATCGCAGTGCCTCCGCCTCCGCTTGAACCCCGTCCGATGCGCCAGTTGATTCTTGAACTGCTGCCTGACGCCCCCCCCAGCTTCGACAATTTTGTCGCCGGCAGCAATGCCGAAGCGTTGACCGGCCTGGCCGCCTGGCTGGCGCCGGCCAACCGCGAATCGGTTTTCCTTTTCTGGGGAGAAGCCGGCGCCGGCAAATCACATCTGCTGCAGGCCTGCCAGGCTGCGTACAGCGACGCGCGCGTGGACCCGGATCTGTCCCGAATTGCCCCCACCGGCGAGTTCTACGCCGTCGACCACGTCGAGGCGCTCGGCGAGACTGGCCAGATCGTCCTCTTCAACCTGATCAATCGCCTGCGCGCCAGCGGCGGCCGTCTGCTTGCCGCCGCCGATGTGCCACCGCTGCGCCTGACCCTGCGCGAAGACCTGCGTACACGGCTCGGTAGCGGCCTGCTCTATCGCCTGAGGCCGTTGAGCGACGCCGAGAAACTGGCGGCGCTTGCCGAACAGGCCAGAATGCGGGGGCTGGTGCTGCCGCCCGAGGCGTTCAGCTACCTGTTTGCGCGGGCGCCGCGCGACATGCGCAGCCTGGCAGCCTTGCTGGTGGCAATCGACCGTTATTCGCTCGAACAGAAGCGCCCCATCACCCTGCCATTGTTGCGTGAGGTCATGCAGACCTTGGTAACTGGCTGACCCGCCCGAAAGCAAAGCATGGATCTTGCCCTCTTCGACCTCGACAATACCCTGATTGCCGGTGACAGCGACTTTGAATGGGCGCAGTTCCTGATCGGCAAGGGGATTCTCGACCGTGCCTTGTATGAAGCCAAGAACATCGAATTCTACGAGCAGTACAAGGCCGGGACCCTCGACATCGACATTTTTCTCGATTTCCAGCTCCGGCCGTTGGCGGCCCATCCCCGCGCCTTGCTCGAATCCTGGCAGCGCGAGTTCCTTTCCCGACAGATCCTGCCATTGGTCAGCGAACAGGCGCGGCGGCTGGTTCGCGGGCATCTCGACAGTGGCGCCCTGTGCGCCATCGTCACTGCTACCAACAGCTTCGTCACCGGTCCGATCGTCCGCGAGTTCGGAATCGCGCATCTGATCGCCACCATTCCGGCACAGGAGAACGGCCAGTTCACCGGTCGGCCGCGCGGCCTGCCATCGTTCCGGGAAGGCAAGATCGTCCGCGTCGAGGCCTGGCTCGAAGCGCTCGGACTGTGGTGGAGCAGCTTCGACCGGAGCTGGTTCTACAGCGACTCGCAAAACGATCTGCCCTTGCTTTCCAAGGTCAGCAACCCGGTGGTGGTCGACCCCGATGCGACGCTACGCGCACACGCCGAAGCTGCGGCCTGGCCGATCATGAGCCTTCTCGGGTGAGCACATCGGGAAAACGCCGGCCGCCGACCGTGGCCATATCCGTTATCATGCGCTGCGCCATAGCAGCGAGCAGAAACCATCCTCAATGATCCGCAAGTTCATCTCCCGCGTCTTCGGACGCCATCACCCCGGCAAGCACAGCGAACCGGCCATCCTCGCCGCCGCCCAGCATGGGCTGCAGCGTGAGGACATCAGTCGTGGCTGCCGGCGCACCATCGAAACCCTGCAGGAAAATGGCTACCAGGCGTACATCGTCGGTGGCGCCGTGCGCGATCTGCTGGCCGGCCTGACGCCGAAGGACTTCGATGTCGCCACCAATGCGACGCCGGAACAGGTTCGCCACTGCTTTCGCCGTTCGCGCATCATCGGCCGCCGTTTCCAGATCGTGCATGTCAGCATGGGCACGGAAATCATCGAGGTAACCACTTTCCGCGGCCACCACGGGGAAGAGAGCGGCAACAAGGCGCTGACCGATGAACAGGGTCGAGTGCTGCGCGACAATGTCTTCGGTAGCCAGCTGGAAGACGCCGCGCGCCGGGATTTCACGGTCAACGCGCTGTATTACGACCCGACCTCCGAAACCATCGTCGATTACCACCACGGCGTTGCCGACCTGCGCCAGAAAACCCTGCGCATGATTGGCGACCCGAAAACCCGCTACCGCGAAGATCCGGTGCGCATGCTGCGCGCCGTCCGCCTGGCGGCAAAGCTGAGCCTGTCGATCGATCCCGAAGCGCGCCGGCCGATCCGCGAGATGGGCAGCCTGATCGAGAACGTTCCGCCCTCACGCCTGTTCGACGAGATGCTCAAGCTGCTCACCTCGGGGCACGCCGTCCGCTGCGTCAGGGAACTCCGCGAAGAGGGACTGCACCACGGGCTGCTGCCGCTGCTCGACGTGATTCTAGACCAGTCGCTCGGCGAACGATTCGTCATGCTGGCACTGGAAAGCACCGACCGTCGCGTTCGCGAAGGCAAACCGATCTCACCCGGCTTCCTTTTTGCCACCCTGCTCTGGCACGAGGTGCTGGCCAAGTGGGAACCGCTCAAGGCACGCGGTGAACCGGCCATCCCGTCCCTCTTTCTAACGATGGACGAAGTCCTCGATGTGCAGGCCGAAAAGCTCGCGATCACCCGCCGGATTGCCGGCGACATCAAGGAGATCTGGGCTTTGCAGCCCCGCTTCGAGCAACGCTCCGGCAAACGCCCCTACGGCGTCCTGCAGCAGCCGCGCTTCAAGGCAGGCTACGATTTCCTGCTGCTGCGGGTCGAGTCGGGCGAAGTCGATCAAGCCGTCGGCGAATGGTGGACAGCTTTTCTCGCTGCCAGCGACGAGGGACGCGCCGCCATGCTGCTGCCAGCAGCGTCTGGAGAAACCAGAAAACGTCGCCGGCGGCGTCGCCCGCCGGCCGACAACGGGCAGGATGCCACGCTCCCGGAATAAAGCGCCGCGCACCGGCGAAGTCTCCCTGGCCGACGCCACCACAATGGGAGAAGAGTTCTTCACGGACAGCCCGTACGCTGATCCGGGATCGCCGGAGGGAGGCAGGCGGCCGCCAAATGTACCTGGCGTCTCGCACCTGGCCTTCGTCGCGCTCGGCGCCAATCTCGCCGATCCACAAGCCCAGTTGCGTGCAGCCGCAGCGGCGCTGGCCGACCTGCCCGAATCGCGACTGTTGCAGGTCTCTTCGCTCTATCGCACGGCACCGGTGGGTATCCGTGGCCAGCCCGATTTCATCAACGCCGTAGCGGCCATCAGGACCGACCTTGACCCGCAGCAGTTGCTCGACGCGCTGTTCGTCGTCGAGCGCCGCTTCGGTCGCCGCCGCGAGTTCCACCATGCCCCGCGCACCCTCGACCTCGACCTGCTGCTCTACGATCAACGGGTGGTCGATAGCCCACGACTCAGCGTGCCGCACCCGCGCATGCACCTGCGCGCTTTCGTGCTGGCCCCTTTGCTGGAGATTGCGCCGCTCTGCCGCATTCCCGGCCGCGGTACCGCCGCCGCCTGGCTGCCGGCAGTCAGCAGACAGACCATCGAGAGGCTTGAATGATCGCTGAGTGCGCGACCAACCTGACGCCTTGTTCTCTGGCCACCCAGGATCGTAGGCAGATCAAGGGGTGAGGGCATGATGGGCTTGGCGAAGAGGCCTCGCGGGTGGTGTATGTTGTTGACTGTTCCTGGCCACGGGCGGATTTGAGCCCCCTGCCGCAGCGGTGCTCCGTGCGCCCGCTCTGCCGATGATAGTGGTGAATCCGGGGCAGAAAAGGGGTGGCTTCAGGGGCGCCTTCAGGGGCGCCTTAAACCGCCAAAAATTTTACTACAATTATATGGTTACGGGGAATTCGGCAATATGCCATCAGAGTTCGAGGGCCATGTCCCTGCCCCCGACCCCTCGCCCGACCCCTCGCCCGCCAGTGGAAAGGGGAGACTCGTGAGTCGCTGACGCGACTTTCAAACAAAATCTCGATAAGGACTCATCAAATGGCGAACTTGAGCTTCTCAACGACCAACTGGGCGGCGTGGTTTGCAACACCCAACCAACTTGCACAGCAGCTCTCGCAGTCGATGACGCGGGCAATCGTCCTCCTTGAGGATTTAGAAATCAATTCCGAGAGCCTGACTCCAACCACCTATGCGGCGCAGTTTGACAACCAGGGAACGCTCAACATGAGTGGCCAAGGGTTCGACACTGACGTCTGGGTCATCGACGAGATCAGATACTCGGAGCCGGACCCCTCTGGCAACACGTTCACCTTTGCCGGCAATCTGCACTTCGAGAACGACGGTGAAAGCATTTTTGGAACCCTCTCGAACCTGAGCTTCAGGTTCTTTGACCTTGAAATGTCGGCTGCGGGAAGCCTCGGCTTCGATACCAGCGGCAAGGGTTCCGGCAGCTATAACCGCATCATGTACAGGCAATCCGGCTGGACATTCGAGTCGGCTGGCAACGTCAGGGGTTTCAGGCGAGCGGAACACTTGACTATCTGACCGTCACTTCCCCCCAGGGGGATCGGTTTTCGGTGAGCAACTCGGCCAAACTCACAGCCCCGATTCTCAACGGCATCCAGAGCACGGGCAAGGGCATGGGATTCTTTCTCTCGGAGAGTTTCCTCGACGGCAACGACACCCTTACCGCAAGTGAGCGCAACGACGGGTTCAGCGGCTATGCCGGCAACGATGTCTTGCTTGGTGGCGATGGTCATGACACTCTCACCGGTGGCGCGGGCAATGATACGCTCGACGGCGGCAGTGGTGTCGACAGCGCAATGTTCAGCGGCAAGATCGCCCAGTATAGCTGGACCACAACCGGTGACGTCCTCCGGGTCCAGGCGAATGCCGGTAGCGATGGCATGGACACCCTCAGCGGGATCGAGCGGCTCGGCTTTGCCGACCAGAGCCTCGCGTTCGATGTGGCCGCCGGCAACGCCGGCACCACCGCCAGAATCCTGGGCGTGGTCTTCGGACCGTCATTCGTCACCAACAAGACCTACGCAGGCATTGCGCTCTCCTTGCTCGACGGCGGCATGAGCTCCGACGATCTCATCGCGCTGGCGCTGCGGGTGAAGCTTGGCGAACATTATTCCAATGCGGCAGAAGTGGAAGCCCTTTATCAGAACCTCTTTGGCCATGCACCGACCACCGCCGAAGTGACTTTCTGGTCGACTGCCATCAATACAGGCCAATTCTCCCAGGTTTCCCTTGCCAAGGCTGCCGCCAATCTCGACATCAATGCTGTCAACATCGACCTTGTTGGCCTGATGCAGACCGGGCTAAGCTACTTGCCATTCACTTGAAATCAGGACGGACCAACAGTACGGAATGGCATTGTTCGTGACGCGGATCTCACCCTTGAACGGTTTCTGCAACTTCTGCAGCGGTACCCGCCCAACCCTGCGCGCAAGCGTGGGGGCATGCCGGATCGTCTGCAAAGACAATGGACAGGTGATTGCCGCCGACATGACCGTACTGATGCGTCCGGTCTTTCCAAGCGGAAGAACCAGCAGGATCATTGAGGAGCTTGAACTCGATACTTGAGGTGCTTGAACTCGATACAATTGTATTGTCGGAATGTTCACCAGACGTGGTAGCGACTGAGTAGTTGCTGCGTATTGCGGGCGTTGCCGGACAGCCGGGATTCAGACGAACAGACTGATCCAATACAATACTCCTGGGGAATCCCGATTCGGCGCAAGCATTCCGGCGACGCCGGGAACGACCGCCGGAAGCGGAAAACCGATCGTCGTCGGCGCAAGATCGTGACGCCCGGTCCGTGCCAACCGTCCCCAGCAAACAGGGAGAGATCGATCATGCAGGGAAAAGCTTATGTCGCCGGTGTCGGCTTGGTGCCGTTCGGCAAACCGGGTACGACCGAGCCCTACGACCAGATGGCGGCCGCAGCCGTGCGCCACGCGCTCGATGACGCGGGGCTGAGCTATGAAGCCGTCCAGCAGGCGTTCGCGGGCTATGTCTATGGCGATTCGACGTCCGGACAGCGCGCCCTCTACGGCGTCGGCATGACCGGCATCCCGATCGTCAATGTCAACAACAACTGCTCGACCGGGTCGACGGCGCTCTTCCTGGCTCGCCAGCTGATCGAGGCCGGAGTGCTCGACTGCGTGCTGGCCGTCGGCTTCGAGCAGATGCTGCCGGGCGCGCTGAGCGAGCACTGGACCGACCGTCCGTCGCCGTTCGCGCGCTTCGACCACCTCTGCGAGGAGATCAACCCCTGGCAGGTGCCGCTCGCGCTCCGCTATTTCGGTGGCGCCGGCAAGGAATACATGGAGCGCTACCACGTCACGCCGAGGCTGTTCGCCAGGGTGCGGGCCAAGGCCAGTCGGCACGGTGCCAACAACCCGGGCGCGCTGCTGCGCAAGGTGCTCAGCGAGGACGATGTGATGGCGGCACCGCTGGTCTTTCCCGAAGCCGGCATGACGCGGCTGATGGCTTGTCCGCCAACCTGTGGCGCGGCGGCCGCGATCCTCGTCTCGCAGCGCTTCGCCGAGAGGATGAACCTGGATCGCCGCGTCGTCATCGTCGCGCAGGCAATGACCACGGATCGCCCCGGAACGTTTGAGAAACGAAGCATGATGGCACTCGTCGGCGCGGACATGACCCGCGCCGCCGCCGATCTGGTCTACCAACAGGCCGGCATCGGTCCCGAGGATCTCGACGTGGTCGAATTGCACGACTGCTTCGCACAGAACGAAATTCTCACCTACGAGGCCTTAGGACTGTGCCCGGAAGGGGGTGCCGACAAGTTCACCGCCGAGAGCGACAACACCTACGGTGGCCGTATCGTCACCAATCCGTCGGGCGGCCTGCTGTCCAAGGGTCACCCGCTCGGTGCCACGGGCCTCGCCCAGTGTGCCGAGCTCGTCGAGCAGTTGCGCGGCGAGGCCGGCGCGCGTCAGGTAGCGGGTGCCAGGCTCGCCTTGCAACACAACCTCGGCCTGGGCGGGGCCTGCGTCGTCACGCTCTATCAGCGCGCCGACTAAGAGGCTGTGAAAAATTTGCGCGCGTTTCGGCCCCAGCATGACGGGACCGGCGAACCCGACGAGCAAGAGTGGCGCAAAGGGATCTTCACCGAAACCCGGCGAGTGTTCTGATGCCCAACATGTGCTGCTGGCGGCTTTGACCTTGCCGGGCGCCTCGCTGCTGATGCTGGCGGCCGGCTCCGCCTTGGGGCCGCTCGCCGGCACGCTGAGCTGCCTGACGGCGTGCACCATCGGTGCGACGCTGACGATGTTGGCGGTTCGCCATCTGCTACGACCGTGGGTGACGCGCAAATGGCTTGTCGCCTGGCCGATATCGAGGCACGTTTCTCCTGCGAAGGTCCTGCCTGCCTGTTCAGCCTGTGCCTGTTGCCGACCGTCCCTTTCGCGCTGGTCAACGCCGCCACCGGCCTGTCCTGCATGACGACCTGGACGTTCTTCTGGATCATGCTCGCCTGCCAGCACAAGTTGCACGCTCGGCAGGTGCTGCAGGCGGTGGCGCCGGAAGCAAACACGCACAGCGGGCTGCTGCCGGCGCGCTACGGCGAACCGATACCCGACGGCATCGATTACCCGGTGTTCGTCAAGCCGGTGAGTGCCGCCTCATCGATCCTCGCGCGCCAGGTGGACAGTCCCGGCGAGCCGAGGATGATGACGCGCTTCGGCGCCTGGGAACGGTAGGTGATCCGCCATCTGGTCAAACCCTTTGCACGGATGGCCGCCAAGCGTATGCCGCAAGCCGGCAGTGCGCATCGGCCGATGCTCGAAGCGCCGATCCGCGGAAAGCAATATCTGCGCGTCGATGGGGTCGACCCGCATCACCTGTGCGTTCGCTGCGAGAAGGACAGCCGCTTGCTCGACTGGCTGGTTCCCTACGCGGATACGCACGCCGAACCGGCCAGCCAGCGCGGCGCTTGCCCGTGCTGTCGCTAAAGAACAGCCGATGAGACTCCTGCAGGCCGCGCCGGAAGCACCGGAAAACGCAGTGTCGATCCGCGCCGAGCTGCTCTCCGGCCTGAGTACATCGCCAGCAACGATCGCGCCGAAGTACTTCTACGACGCACTCGGCTCGCGGCTTTTTGCGGCGATCACCGAACTGCCCGAATACTACTTGACGCGCACCGAAGCCGAGATCTTCGCAGAACACCAGAACGCCATGGCAGCCGCGCTCGGCCTGGCGGCAACGCTGGTCGACCTCGGCGCAGGCAACTGTGAGAAGGCTGCCCGCCTCTTTTCGGTGCTGCACGTGCGCCGCTACGTGGCAGTCGACATCTCGCTGCACTATCTTCGCGAGTCGCTTGAAAACCTGCAGCAGAAGCATCCGGCCATCGAAATGCTGGGAGTCGGTCTCGATTTTTCACGGTCGCTGCACCTGCCAGCCGAGGTCGGAACGGAACCTCGCACCTTGTTCTATCCCGGTTCGAGCATCGGCAATTTCACGCCCGATGAGGCGCTGGCTTTCCTGCGCCAGGCAAACGCCGAATGTTGCGGTGGCTCGCTGCTGATTGGCGTCGATCTCGTCAAACCGGTCAATGTCCTCGAAGCGGCCTACGACGACCCTCTGGGCATCACCGCGGCGTTCAACCGCAACCTGCTCCGGCACCTGAACCGGCTCGCCGGCACCGATTTCGACATCGCCGACTGGCGCCATGTCGCCTTCTTCAACGGTGGCGAATCGCGCATCGAAATGCATCTGCAGGCACTGCGCGACACGACGGTGAGCTGGGCAGCCGGTGAACGGCGCTTCGCGGCCGCCGAACGTATCCACACCGAACATTCGTACAAGTGGCGTAGCGAGGATTTCGCGGCGCTGCTCGAAACCGCCGGCTTTTCACGGCCTCGCCATTGGTGCGATGCGCGCGGCTGGTTCGCGGTTTTCGCCGCACAGGCGTGAGCCGATGGCCAGGCTACAGCAGGCGGCTGGACGGTCAGATGGCGCAACTGCGAAAGCCGTTGTGCAGGTCGTTGCGCTCGGGCGTGAAATAGTTGCGATAGCAAGGATGCGCCAGGCGCGGCGAGGTCGCCCGGCTGGCACCGCGCAGCACGTAGCGGTCGCCAAACCAGGGCGCAGAATAGTCACGATAGGGGTGGGCGGCGAAGCCGGGGTAGGCCAGAAAGCGGCTGGCCGTCCATTCCCAGACCTGACCCCAGCGGAAATCCGGCCGGCTCCGGGCGGCCATTTCCCACTCCGCTTCGCTCGGCAGGCGGCGGCCCGCCCAGCGGCACCACGCTTCGGCTTCTTTCCAGGAAAGATGCGTTGCTGCCGTATCGATCGCCAGATCCTGCCACTGTCCGAAGACGCGCTGCTGCCAATGGCCGGCGTGCCGGCGCAGGTAACGCGGCGTTGCGGCGCCGGTTTCCTCGACGAAGGGAAGGTAACGCCGCCAACTGACGACTTCGCTGTCGATGGCGAACGTCGGCATGGCCACCGCATGCGGAGCGAGTTCGTTGTCGAAGGCGAATCCGTTGCCGCTCCAGCCGAGCGTCCACTGCCCGGCGGGAACGACGAGCAGACGGGTTTCCGGCAAAGGGACAGCCGCTGCCAGCAGCACGTCGGACAGCGGAATGTCCAGCGCCTGCGCCATGTAGATGCCGGCTTCGCCGTGCATGTCCTCGTGGAACAGCGCCAGACGGAAGAAGTACAGCGCCGCGTCGGTTTCCGGCGTGGTCGCAAGCAGCGACAGTGTTTCCTCCAGGCCCTCGGCGAGATAGGCACGCGTCGCAGCGAGGTCGGGCAAGTGGAGTTGCCAGCGCGTCGAGTGCGCGACGCTGCTCGAGTTGTACAGCGCATCGGCTTGCGGCAAGCGCCCGACGGGACGTTCATGCTCCGGGTTGCAGGCGGTTCCGTTCGCGCGCTGCTGGTTACGGGCAATCCAGTAGTCCTGGAACCAGCCGACGTGCCCTGCTTCCCAGCGCGGTGGATTGATCTGCGGCGAACAGGGCACGGTCAGCGAATCGCCGAGCGTGGCAGCATAGGCGTCGAGCAGCGCCAGCGTGCGTGCACGGCTGGCAGGCAGCGCCATGGCGAGAAATTCGCGACCACCCCGGCGGGCGGTTTCGGCAATGCCGGTGGTCATATCGGTGTTCATCGGCGGGGTGCAGGCAATGACCAAAATTGTAACCGTTGTGGACGGAATGCGCCTTGCAATGGCGGGAAACGGTCATGACTTTCATGATCGTAGGTGCCTGGAAAAGTCATGACCGTTAGCATGCCGCAACTGGTCATCGTCAGCCCGGCGCTGCGCGACGCCAACAACGGCAACTGGCAGACGGCCCACCGCTGGCAGCGGCATCTGACCGGCACGTACCGCGTGCGCATCGTCCGGGACTGGCCGGATGCGCTGGCTGCCGATGACGCGGTGATGATCGCGCTGCATGCACGCCGCTCGGCGGCGGCGATCGCACTCTGGAGCTCCGTGCATCCGCAGCACGGGCTGGCGGTGGTCCTTACCGGCACCGACCTTTATCATGACATTCTGACCGATTCACAGGCACGGCGCTCGCTGGCACTGGCGCAGGCGCTGATCGTGCTGCAGGAACGTGCGCCGCAGGCGCTGCCGGAAGCGGTACGGGACAAGGCGCGGGTGATCTTTCAATCGACCACCGAACGCCGGACGCTGGCCAAATCGCGGCAGTATCTGCGCGCGGTCATGGTCGGACACCTACGCGACGAGAAGTCTCCCCGGACGCTGTTCGCCGCCGCCCGCCTGCTCGCCGACCGTCCCGGCATCTTCATCGATCACATCGGCGAGCCGCTCGACCCGGCACTCGGAGAGGAAGCGCGGGCGACGATGACGAGCGTTGCCAGCTATCACTGGTTCGGCGGCCTGCCACACGAGACAGTGCGCCGGCATATCCAGCGCGCGCACCTGCTGATCCACGCCAGCCGCATGGAAGGCGGCGCGCACGTGATCATGGAAGCAGCGGCAAGCGGCACACCGGTGCTGGCATCAGCCGTCGCCGGCAACATTGGCATGCTCGGCACCGATTACGCCGGCTACTTTCCGTGCGATGATGCGGAGGCGCTGGCGGCACTGCTGCTGCGCTGCCACGAAGCCGTCGGCGCAGCGGGCACCGATCAGGCACCCGGCGGGAATTTCCTGCAGCAATTGGGAGCGCAGTGCCGGGAGCGAGCACGGCTGTTCACGCCGACTCGCGAACGCGCCGAGCTGCGCCGGCTGGTCGATGAATTGCTGGCCGGCGATCCTGGTGGAACCCACTGATCGGATCAGCCAAGCAGTTGCCCCGCCTGGTGAAGCAGGCGCTTGCTGCGAATGAGTTCGCTACGGGGAAAACGGCAAGCAAGCAGGCTGACCACCGGGGCACTCCTCACCACCACTTTCGGAAGCACGATCTCGGCCGCGGCCTCGCCGGATCCTTCGGGCATGAGCACGTTCATCTGGTCGAGCCGCAACTTCGTCCTGTCGATCCTGATGTAATCGGGGCCGTGCGTCAGCACCTCCCGCACACGCCCGATGACCTCTTCGAGAGTCTCGCCAGTACCCGGAAATGTCGCGAGCGCGCGCTCGTTCTCGGAGAGTTTCCGCTCCACGTCTTCGATCTTCTGGCGCCCGCCGGCGCCCTCTTCCAGCATTTCTTCAAGCCCGACACGCTGGCCCTTCAGGATCATCAGCCGCGCCTGCAACATCGATCGCTGCGCCTTGAGATCCTGGCGCTGCATATCCACCGATGTGATCTGTTGCAGCACTTCGGCAAGCAGGAACTTGAAGGCACGGCGCCGGATTTCGAGGCGTGCATCGTGCTCGCAGCCACTCGGCAATACCGCTTTCTTGTCGGTAAACGAAACGCAGGTCCGCACCACTTCGTGCTTGATCGCTCCCCCTTCAGCTGCCACTCCAAAACCTGTCGCCTCGTGACAGTGGAAGCGCAGCGTTGCCCACACCTGCCCGGCCCCTGGAGTGGCCTCGAAGAACTCCTGCACCGCCCGGCTGCGGCTGAAGACCTCGGGGATGTCCCGCGCGGTGGCGAACAGGGCGCGCAATGTCGGATTCTCCGCCCAGACCGTCGCACTGGCTTCGATGGCGGGAGGAATTTGTGCTTCGATCTCGCGGCAGTAGAGCACCGCCTGCTCGACCGCTGGCACGAGCTTGCGGCGGTAGCCGGGAACGAGCTTCAAGCGCGGATTGATGATGCGTACGATCTGTTCGATACGCTGCTCGATGACCGCAGGGGGGACCGTGGAACCGGTCGCCTCGTCGTTACCGCCGAAAAGCCAGTCAAGAATTCCCATCCGCACTCCCTGCGGTTCACGTGCCGGCAAAGCTGGCAAACGTTCCAGTCAACGGTCATCAGGCGGGTTGTCACAGGCCAGAGTATCGGATTGGATGGCGTGCCCGGAAGATTCTTGACCTGATCGCCCCGGAAACGCCCTTTTCGCCGATTTCTGGCAAGTCAGTGACGACGATACGGCAAGGGCGTTTCAGGAAACTCGCGACCGATGGGCACGGCCGCGAGTGGTTACAGAATGGCTACAGACTTCTTCAGCCGCCGCGCTCGCGCATCCAGCTCGCCACCTTCGGAGCGAGGACCTTTTGCGCCAGGCCACCGGTGTAGATCCCGATGTGGCCGGTAGCGATGGCAAACTCGGTGTAGTCCTTGCTGCCGACATGCTTGCCGAGAGCAACGGTGCACGGCGGTGGCACGATGTGGTCCTTTTCGGCAAAGATGTTGAGGATCGGCATCGTGAGATCCTTGAGATCCACCTTGCGACCACCGACCTCAAGGGTTCCCTTGACGAGTTTGTTCCCTTTCAGGTAGTCACGGATGAACTCCTTGAACATCTGGCCGACAGCGTCGGGGCCTCCAAAAAGCCACTTTTCCATGCGCAGGAAGTTCTGTAACGCCAGACGGTCATCGAGAATATCGACCACGTCGGCGTACTTGCCGTAGTTCAGGATGAACGGCGAAGCCATCATGAACGACTCGTTCAGTACGGTAGCCGGCACATTGCCATGGACGGCAACCATCTTCTCGACGTCGGCATCGGCACCCATGGTGAACATCAAGCCTTCGTGCGGCTTGTGATTTGCCCGATAGGCATCGAAATCGATTGGAGACACGGTCAGGACCAGGTGGCTGATCTTGTCCGGATTGAGCGTCGCGTAGGTGGTTGACATGGCGCCACCCTGGCAGATACCCAGCAGGGCAATCTTGTCGACACCATGGTACCTGCGGATGAATTCCACCGTATCGTCGAAGTAGCCGTTGATGTAGTCGTCGAGCGTGCGGTACTTGTCTACCATACGCGGGTAACCCCAGTCGTTGAGGTAGACGTCGATTCCCTGGTTCAACAAATTACGGACCAGCGAGCGGTCTGGCTGCAGGTCGGCCACCTCGTAACCATTGATCAGCGGCGGCATGATCATCAGCGGCGTCTTCATGATTTTCGATTGCTCGACCAGCGGATGATAATGGTAGACCTTGATGCCATCCTGCTCAAAGATGATGTCTTTTGGCGTGCTGCCAATATCGATGTCGTCGTCGGTCAGATTGGTGAGGTTGCTGATGCCCTTGGTGAGCTTCTCGTTCAGAGTTGCGGCTTCAGCCACGAGGTCAGCGGGAAGAATCTGGATTGGGAAAGAAAACATGGGTAGCACCCTCCTAAAGGTCTTATTAGCTTGTAAACCCGATCAGCACAACATTCAGGCTTCGGCTCACTCGCTCTTGGCACGCGCCACGGCGGCGACCTTGCGAGGCGCGACGCTGCCCTTGGCAGCCCCTTGCGCGGCCTGCGGCAGTGCCTTCTTGAGCGCTCGGACCTCTTTCTTGAGTTCGTGGATCACCTGATAGGTTTCGTCCAGTTCGCTGCGCGTGGGCATGTCCAGACTACGGAAGATGTCTTCGACAACTGCGCGTTGTGCCAGCTTGAATTGCTGCTGGGCTTTCGTGAACGCGTTTTGCGTATCGAGGAACTCCTTCGTATTGAAGGTCACCAGCAGCGATTTGTCTGCCGTACGATACCAGAGGCCCATCAACTGGCGCAATGCGGTAATCTTCTCACCCTTGGCAGCCACTTTTCCGAGTTCTTCCACGGTTGCCTCGACGGCCTTGGACAAGGCCTCGGCAAACGACGTGTGGAAATTGAGACTGCTCTTGCGCAGATCAACAACGGTGTCGATCAGCCGCAATAGCTTGGCGTTCTTCTCACGGGAAGCGCCAAACAGGGGAATCTGACCCACGCCCGCCAGGGCACTGGCGTCGCCTTCCATCGACAACAAACGGTTGAGTCCGGCGGTGCCGCCGAGTACTGCTTCGCCAAAGTGCCCGGATGAAGCGGCCTGCATCAAAAAGGACAACCAGGGGCCCATGGCATCGGGCAAGTCTTTGCTGAAGGTTCCGCTCAGATTACCGATGTGCGAACCCATGCCGAAACTGCGCTCCAGCATGGCTGTCGATTCCTTGGCCCACTGTTCGGCAAAACCCTTGAGGTCGGGACGCCAATCCTTGTTGGCTTCGAGATTGGGCGCCACGACCTTCATGGACTTGAAAAAGAAATCCATGACGCGGTTCATTGCGCCCTGGCTGCTCGATATACGGTCCATCAGCAGGCGTGCAGCTTCGTTGGTACTCTTGTTGGCGGTTTCAACACCTTTCTTCACCGCTTCGACGGGGCCTTCGTTGCCGCCAGGGAGATTCTGCAGCAGCGCGGACCAGTCGCCCCACATGCGCTTCTGCGACTCGGCCCAAGCGTTCACGACGCTGCTCATTTGCTCATTCGGATCCTTGTTTTCCACTCCTGTGATCTCCTTTCAGTGTGTCGGACACGCCTACCGCCACGGTAGGCGGATGCCCTGCGGTAAGCGGGGTGCACTCTACAACAAAACTGCGGCCGTCTGGCGACGGCCGCGATCATGCAGCTTGACTGGCCTGGTAAAGGTATCAGGCCAGTGCCACTACTGCATCTGCCTTATGCTTTGCTTCACCCTGCTCGTTGGCGCAGGTCAATTCAAGGCGAACACATTTTTCGCCCCCCTGCTCCAGCTTCTCAACCACCTTGCCGGTGCACACCAAGCGCTCGCCAACCTGGGTGATGGCCGTAAAGCGCACCCCGAAACTGCGGATCGCTTCCTGCGGCACCCATTGGGTCAGCATGCGACCCAGGTAAGCCATGCCCAGCATGCCGTGCGCAAAAACGTCGGGGATTCCTTTCGAGCGCACATAATCCTGGTCAAGATGCAGGGGATGGTGGTCGCCGGAACCCGTGGCATACAGGGCAAGAGTCAGACGGGACACCGGCTCGGTGGTCAAAGAAGGAATCTCGTCGCCAACCTGGAGCGCATCAAAATTCGCTGTTGTCATGGACTTCCCCCTATCCCCGAATAACCATCACAGAGTGCACATCGCACACCAGTTCGCCCAGCCGGCGCACCTTGACATCCTTGACGACGAACTGCAAAGCGCCATTCTTCTTGTCGTAAATGTCGGTGATCTCGCCATCGAAGGTCAGTGTATCGCCAGAATAGACCGGCTTGTGATAAACGAACGATTGCTCGCCATGCAGCATCTTGCCGAGGTCACAGCCCATGGTCTCGAGGTAATCGAAGGGGTGCTCCTTGTCCATGTCCATGCAGAAGAAGAAGGTCGGTGGCGCCAGCACACCCGGAAGACCGGCCTTTTTCGCGGCCTCCTCGTCGAAATAGATCGGGTTCGTTTCACCTGTCGCCTTGGCGAACCATTTCAATTGCCACGCCGTCAGGTTGACGGAATGCTGAGGCACTTTCATGCCGATGTGTTTCTTGTCGATCAACATCTGTTTCACTCCTGGACCACCCCGGCAACCGGGGTGGAAACGCTGTTTGACGACTCGTTCAGATGATTTCCAGAGCGATCGCAGTGGCTTCGCCGCCGCCGGCGCAGAGGCCCGCGATGCCGCGCTTGAGACCACGCGCCTTGAGCGCGTAGAGCAGCGTCACCAGAATCCGTGAACCCGTCGCACCGATCGGATGGCCTAGCGCACAGGCACCACCATTGACATTGACCTTGTCGCGCGGCAGTTTGAGGTCACGCATCGAAGCCATGGTCACCGCTGCAAATGCCTCGTTGATTTCCCAGAGATCGACGTCCTCGGCCTGCCAGCCAAGCTTCTTCAACAGCTTCTCGAAAGCAAATACCGGCGCCGTGGTAAACCAGGAAGGATCATGCGCAAAGGTCGAGTGGCCGACAATCCGCGCCAGGGGTTGGATGCCGGCACTCCTGGCGTCCGATTCGCGCATCAGGACAAATGCCGCAGCACCATCGGAAATCGACGACGAGTTGGCCGGCGTGACCGCACCGTCCCGCTTGAATACCGGCTTGAGTTTGGCGATCTTTGAAACGTCGCACTTCATCGGCGTCTCGTCGAGGGCGACCACTTCTTCACCCTTGCGGCTGGTGATGGTCACCGGTGCGATCTCGTCCTTGAAGACACCCGAGGTGACTGCGTTCTGTGCGCGGGTCACGGATTCAACGGCGAAGGCATCCATCTCTTCACGCGAGAAGGCGTACTTGTCGACGCACAGTTCGGCGAACACTCCCATCGGCTTGCCTTGTTCGTACGCATCCTCAAGGCCGTCGAGGAACATGTGGTCATGCAGCACCCCATTTCCCAGCCGGTAACCCGAGCGTGCGGTGGTCAGCACATGCGGAGCATTGGTCATCGATTCCATGCCGCCCGCCACTGCGATGTTGACCGAACCAGCCAGCAGCTCGTCATGAGCGATCATGACCGATTTCTGGGCAGAACTGCACATCTTGGTCAGGGTGGTGCAAGGCACCGACTTCGGCAGACCGGCGCCCAGGACTGCCTGGCGCGCAGGTGCCTGCCGCACCCCTGCCATCAGGCAGCAGCCCATCAGCGCCTCGTCGATCTCCTCGACCTTGACACCGGCCTGCTCGACAGCGGCCTTGATCGCGACAGCGCCGAGTTGCGGCGCGGTCATACCCGCAAACTGACCCTGAAAAGCGCCCACGGGGGTACGCTTTGCACCTACGATGACAACGGATTCACTCATACGAC
Organism: Candidatus Accumulibacter cognatus; assembly: GCA_013414765.1. Taxonomy (GTDB): domain Bacteria; phylum Pseudomonadota; class Gammaproteobacteria; order Burkholderiales; family Rhodocyclaceae; genus Accumulibacter; species Accumulibacter cognatus. The sequence goes on along the minus strand of CP058708.1, from coordinate 3,845,896 downwards.
ACTCCTTGATTGCAACGGATGTTGCCAGATTGAAGTTTGCTGCTGACCAGGAATTACTTGGGCGCCATCCGGATGGCGCCGTCAAGGCGGATCACTTCACCGTTCAGATAGCCATTCTCACAGATATGTCTGACCAGCCCGGCGTATTCAGCAGGTTTGCCGAGGCGCGACGGGAACGGGACCATCTTACCCAGAGAATCCTGAGCGGCCTGCGGCAGACCCTTGAGCATCGGCGTTTCGAAAATGCCCGGAGCGATCGTCACCACCCGGATACCGTGAGCCGCCAGTTCGCGTGCCACGGGCAGGGTCAGGCCAATCACCCCTGCCTTGGACGAAGCATAGGCTGCCTGGCCAATCTGACCATCGTAACCCGCGACGGAAGCGGTATTGACGATTACACCGCGCTCGCCCCCCTCGTTCGGATCGTTCTTGCTCATCGCCTCGGCGGCCAGACGAATCATGTTGAAGGTGCCGACCAGATTGATGTTGACCACGCGCGCGAAGGTTGCCAGGTCATGTGGGCCATCGCGGCCCAGCACCTTCTTCGGTGGTGCGACACCGGCGCAGTTCACCAGTCCGTGCAATGCTCCGAATTCGTTCACGGCCAGATCGATGGCGGCACGTGCACTGGCCTCATCGGTCACATCGGTCTTGGCAAAGCGCGCGTTCGCACCCAGCTGCGCTGCCTGCGCCTCACCCGCGGCCGCGTCCACATCAACGATCACCACCTTTGCACCCGCGTTGATCAGGCCACTCGCCGTTTCTGCTCCGAGTCCGGAGCCAGCACCCGTTACCACAAAAACACTGCCACTGATTTGCATTTTAACCCCCAAAAAAATATCGCGACATCACGTAATGCCACGCTCCTGGACTGTGCCGACGGCGCTTATCCATGCGTCGTCACAGTAAAACAGAACCTCAGGCTCTTCGGAAACCCTTTTGAAGAGACGAGGGCCTGACTTCAGAAGGCTGCCCGGCAACCACCCGCACAGCCAACCGTTGCACTTACCAGTTCCCTGGTGCTTGGCGCATGACGCTTGGCCGCAGGCGAGCAATCTCGCCATTGTCGAATGCAGACTGCTGCCGAGTCAAGCCTTCGACGCAGTGCAGCAGCAAGGGCCACACGATGCCCGCGCGGCAAACGATCCTTGCCAGGGATCAAGGACCCGCTGTCACCGCTTCTGTTGACCTGGATCAGGGCCGCGTCCGCGTAATGCTTTAGGATATTGCTCGCTTGGGCGCTGTGCCGCCCTATGCTGATGATAGTCTCAGCATTCAACGGAGAATTCACATGGTCGAAACGTTTAATCCATCCCAGGAAGCTGCCGTGGCGACAACGGCTCCCCCTCCTCCCGAAGAGATTGGTACCGTCAAACCTCCCGCCAAACCCCGCGTCGCTCGTCGGAAAAAACCCATAGCAAACCGGACCACTCTGCCAGTGGTTGCTGAAGCCGCCACGGCCACCGCGCCGGGCTCTACCACGGCCATGCTTCCGGCCACCACTCCGGCAGCAGTGGCGACGCCCGCGACAGCAATAGCCACGCCCGCGGCAGCAGCGGCAACGCCAGCGACAGCAACGGCCACACCTGCAGCCGCCGAGCCGCAGCCGCGAACGGGCTTCTCTCGCCGCCTGGGAGATCGCCATTTGCTGGATTCCGACGCTCTGGAAAACATTGACCGGATGACCAATGTGGCGCTTGGTCAGCTGAGCGGAGGGGTTTCGCCGGCGTCCCTGGCGATGGCCTATCTCGACTGGACGGTGCACCTGGCGGCCTCACCCGGCAAGCAGTTTCAACTGGCGGCCAAGGCAACCCGCAAGGCGCTGCGCCTGGGCAGCTATGCCCTATCGTCGGCAATCACGGGTAACGCCGAGCCGACCATCAAACCACTCCCCGGCGACCATCGCTTCGATCATCCGGGCTGGCAGCGTTTTCCATACAACGTGATCTACCAGGGCTTCCTGCTCAATCAACAGTGGTGGCACAACGCGACCACCGGCATTCGTGGCGTTTCCAAGCATGGCGAAGCCGCCGTATGGTTCACCGCCAAACAGATCCTCGACATGACCGCACCGTGCAACGTCCCTTACCTGAACCCGGAAATCGTTGAAACCACGATCAACGAGCGGGGTGCGAATCTGGCACGAGGTGCCCAGTTCTATGGCGAGGACGTGCGTCGCGCCCTGCGCGACGAGAAGCCGGCCGGAATCGATGCGTTCAAGGTAGGAGAAAATCTCGCCATCACCCCAGGCAAGGTCGTCTTTCGTAACCTGCTGATCGAGCTGATCCAATACTCACCGACCACAGATACCGTGCAGCGCGAGCCGGTTCTGCTGCAGTCGGCCTGGATGATGAAGTACTACATACTCGACCTGTCGCCGCACAATTCACTGGTCAAGTACCTCGTCGATCAGGGTCATACGGTATTCATGATTTCCTGGCTCAATCCGGGTGCGGAACACCGCAACCTGGGAATGGAAGACTACCGCAAGCAAGGAACGCTGGCCGCCATCAACGCCATTTCGGACATCCTGCCGGGTCGCCGCATCCACGCGGCGGGTTACTGCCTGGGCGGAATCCTGCTGACCATTGTCGCCGCCGCAATGGCTCGCGACGGGGATGACCGTCTGGCCAGCGTCACCCTGTTCACCACCATGACCGACTTCACCGAGGTTGGAGAAATCAACGTCTTCATGGATGCCAGCGAGGTGACCTTGCTTGAAGACATGATGTGGCAGAAAGGTTACCTGGGGCACAAGCAGGTTTCCGGCGGCTTCCAGCTGCTCAAATCCGCCGACCTGATCTGGTCGAAGATGGTACGGGAGTACTATCTTGGGCAACGCGAACCGATGTTCGATCTGATGGCCTGGAACGCCGATGGTACGCGCATGCCCTATCGCCAGCACTCCGAGGTTCTGCGTCGCCTCTACGTGGACAACGAACTGTTTCAGGGCAAGTACCTGGTCGACGGGCGCGCCATCTCGATCAGCAACATCCATGTGCCAATGTTTGCCGTCGCCGCCGGGGCCGACCACGTGGCTCCGTGGCACTCGGTATACAAGCTGCACCTGCAAAGCGACGCGACCGAGCTGACTTTCGTCCTCACCAGTGGTGGCCATAACGTGGGCATCGTCAATGAGCCGGGTCGCCCGCGCCGATCCTACCAGCTCAGTGTATGCCGGGAGGGCGAACGTTTCCTGGATGCTGAAACCTGGAAGGAGAAAACGCCATCGTATCAAGGGTCGTGGTGGCCTGCGTGGCAACAATGGCTGCAGCGGCACTCCTCCGGCAGTGAAGCACCGCCGCCGATGGGCGCGCCGGACAAGGGCCTTGTTCCGCTCTGCGACGCACCGGGAACCTATATCTATCAGGTTTGAGGGTCATCATGATCCTGGACTTGCGCCATTACCTGCCTGATAGGCATCCCGCATCGCCCGCTTTAGCGTCTTGCCGGCTGCGTTGCGTGGAAAGTCGTCCATGATCTGCAGCGCGTGCAGGCGCTGGTAGCGAGCGTCGACGCGCTCGTTGATCCAGGAACGCAGTTCGCTGGCACTGGTTGCTGCCCCGTCGCGGAGCAGCACCGCAGCGACCGGCGTTTCGCCCCATTTTTCATGCGCCACGCCGAATACGGCCACTTCCCTGACCGCAGGGTGACGTGCGGCGACCTCTTCGATGTCCCTCGGGTAGATCTTGACGCCACCGCTGTCGATCATGTCCTTCTTGCGGTCAACCAGATAGAGATAACCCTCGTCATCGGTATAGCCCAGATCGCCAGTAAACAACCAGCCGTTGCGGATCGCCTGCGCAGTCAGATCGGGGCGGCCGTAATAGCCGGTCATCAGCGACGGCCCACGCCCGACGATCTCGCCGACCTCTCCAGGCGGGGCGTCGCTGCCGTCGTCCCGGACGATGCGCATCTCGAAAAAACAGGGTGGTGATCCGACCGAACCGGCCTTGCGAAGTGACTGCGTCTTATCGAGAATGGTCCAGAAACCTTCGGTCAGTCCATAGAGTTCGTAAAAGCGATCAGGCAAGAGGCGATTGAGCAGGTCCTTCTGTTCCTGATAGAGCGGCGCCCCCAGCGAAAGGATCATTTGCAGTGAAGAAAGCCGTTCAGCGGAGAAATTCGGCGAGTTGAGCACAGCGATGATCTGTGCGGGTACCATCATGGTATGCGTGACGCGCTCGCGGGCGATGATCTCGATCGCCTCTTCCGGATCGAACTGGCGCTGCAGGACGTAACGCGCGCCCAGATAGAAGCAGGGCATCATGGTCACGAAAGCACCGTTGAAGACGATCGCGCCGGTGTGCAACACCACCGATTCAGGGCTCATCCGCCATGCCGAGGCGAACAGGGTGCAATACATCGAGCGCACGAAATGAGTATGCATGATCCCCTTCGGAAGACCCGTCGTGCCGCTGGTGTACATCACATTGAACAATTCGTCCTGTCCAACCGGCACGGATTCGAACCCTCCCTCGGAAGCATTCCCAAACGGGGCCGCAGCGTAATCCGCATAATCCCCCGTCGGGCCGTCAATCATCAGCACGTGTTCAGCCGTCAGCCCCGGCAACTCGCCACGTATCTGATCGACAACCGGCGCCATCGAGCGATCCGTGATCAGACAAACGGCACCTGCATCACGCAGCAGGCTGGCCAGACCGGAAGCCATCAACAGCGGGCTCAGGGGAACCAGTACCGCACCGATCGACGGCACCGCCCAGTAAACTTCGAGGAGTTCCCGGCAGTTGCTCAAGACCGTTGCGACCCGATCACCTTTGCGCACCCCAAGCGACGACAGCAAGCAGGCGCAACGGTCAACACGCGCCTCGAACTCACGCCAGCTCAGACGTTCCTGCTCGACCACGACGGCCACCTGTGCCGGCCGGAAAGTCGAGTGATGTTTGATCAGTGTCGCAAGTTGCAGCATTTTCCTTACCCTCCAAAATATCCGCGCCACGCCAGGCCAATTGTGTCGTCCTTCCCGAATCGGTCCAGAGCGTTCATCGCCGGCATGCTGTCGCAGCGCAACAAAACGTTACTATACCGTGCAATTTCACCCGCTCGTGCAAGCCCTTGCTCAAACTCTGGCGCGGGCTCGACGAAAGGCCGCGACAAGTCCTCCGGAAAACCATTTAACCATTGATTATAGAGGGCTTGCAGAAGCCTCAAAAATAATCCTTGCGAACGGCAAGGTGGGGTGAACAATTCCTGCACAGAGGAGTAGAATGCATTGTGCGCTGCAGAAAAATGCTGGGCTACAGTTGTCGCGAGAGGGCCAGCGTGCATGCTGTCGGGTCCGGCTTGGCCAGCATCCAGCATGTCCGCACGCGATGGCTGCTGGCATCGTTTATTGAGAAGAAATCACCGGTCTCCGTCCTTCTGGCGGAGCCAGGGTAATTGCGGGTCGCTCACCGCGGGCTGGCCTGTTTTGACTGACGTTACGACGTTAAATTTGGAGGTTGTACAATGAATACTCTGCTAAGGGAAATGCCTGATTTCACCACGAGCTGGTGGAGATATACACTGGCCATGATGCGCGCCACGAATCGCGAAGTCAGCGAGTTTAACGACAATCTCTTCATTGCCGCTCACATCGCCATGACAGCGGCCCGTGACAACCCCTTGAGCATGATGGAGACCTTCGAGATCCTCGAACACAACGTCGCCATGGGGCGTAAGGGCCTGTCCGGGATGCAGGCAAAACTGGTCGACTACTCGTTCGACCAGATCGAGGAAGGAACGCGCGCCTTCCTGAACAGCATTCTCAATTCGGAAGGAGAGAAACTCGGCGGCTACATGCGCCGCGAGGCCGAAATCATGGAGGCGGTCTCCAATTTCAACGAGCAGATCGAAGCCATCGCCGATGAATTCGGTTTCCATTTCAACACCTCCAATTACAAGCTGGTGCATGAAACAGACGCCTTCGAACTCTATCAGGTCCTGCCGCTGAAGCAGGGCGTCGAGGTGCGCAAGGATCTCAAGCCGGTGATTCTCGTCCCGCCGTACATGCTCGGCGTACATATCCTGTCGTTCCTGCCCTTCGAGAACAAGAGCTACAGCCACTCCTTCGCCAATGAAGGCATCCCGACCTACGTCCGTGTCGTCAAGGACATCATGACCAATGAGAATGTCCAGAAGATGACCCCGGAACAGGACTGCGAGCAGACGCGCCAGCTCTGCGCCAAGGTCATGGAGCTCAATAGCGGCAAGAAAGTCACGCTCAATGGGACCTGCCAGGGCGGTTACATTTCCCTGATGAACATTCTGTCGGGAAAACTGAAGGATGTCTGCGATGCCCTGATCACCAACGTGACCCCGGTCGACGGCACCTACAGTGATGCCATCAGCGGCATGCCGACGATGCACCACGACTTCATCACCACGACCTTGCCGAGCGGCAACAAGGTGGCCAACGGCTACCTGCTGAGCCTGGGAATGCGTTTCGTTGCCATCGACCGGGAAACCCCGCTGGTCAAGGTGCTCGATCAGGCTTCGCTGCATCGCGCCACCGACCTCAACCCCGGCAAGACGCCGGCCGCCCTCTTCCGCTGGCTGCTCAAGGAACGTGTACATCTGCCGCTGGCGATCGCCAACATGAGTTCGCACACCTTCCAGGATCCGATTGCCGATGACGGCACCTTGCCGGTGAAACTCTTTGACCAGCCGCTGAACATCAAGAACCTGGTCGATCTCAACGTGCCCTGGTACCAGAACTATGCCATCAAGGACGACCTGGTCACACCACCTTGTGCCACCGCCGGCAACAAGTACCTCGAGGGCTGGAAAGGCCTCGAGTCGGTTGCTTTCTTCGGTGGTCACGTGGCCATCCTGACCAGCCCCTATGCCAAGAAAGCCCCCGTCACCGGCACCTTCAAGGACGCCAACGGCAAGGATTCTCGCGGTCCGGTGAAGTTCCAGATCGACATCTCCTGATACCGGATCTGCTGACAACAAGCGGCGCCACGACCTGAACACCCACCCCCGGTTCAGGTCGGTGGCGCTTGCCATCGGCCTGCGCAATTGGTAACTTATGACGACGCCCAGCCAGGCGTCGTCAGCTTGACTCAAAGTATCCCTGCTTTCGATTTCGTCAAACCCGCGGAGACGCAAGTCCCGCTCAGAGTACCCAGGAGAACCTGTGCCTCGTCAAGGTTCTCGTATTCATCCCTATTGAGTCCGGAGATCTTCTTTATGACCTATGTCAACATTACTGCCGAAGTGCGCGGAAAAGTCGGCCTGATCACTCTCAACCGCCCCAAGCAACTGAATGCCCTGAACGATGACCTGATGGACGAACTCGGCAATGCGCTCAGTGGCTTTGAGAGCGACGAGAACATCGGGGCGATTGTCATCACCGGCTCGGACAAGGCCTTCGCTGCCGGTGCCGACATCACCGTGATGCAGTCACTTTCATACATGCAGGCATACAAGGGAGACTTCATCACGCGCAACTGGGATACCCTCAAGAGCTGCCGTAAGCCGGTCATCGCCGCCGTCGCCGGCTATGCCCTGGGTGGAGGCTGCGAATTGGCAATGATGTGCGACATCATCCTGGCAGCCGACACCGCCCAGTTTGGTCAGCCTGAAATTCGCCTCGGGATTCTTCCCGGAGCAGGTGGCACGCAGCGCCTGCCACGCGCGATTTCCAAGGCCAAGGCAATGGAAATGTGCCTGACCGCGCGCACCATCGACGCCGTTGAAGCTGAACGCGCCGGGCTGGTTTCGCGTGTCGTCCCGGCCGACAAGCTCCTCGACGAGGCGATGTCGGCGGCCACCAGGATCGCCGGTTTCTCGTTGCCGGTGGTGATGATGATCAAGGAATGCATCAACCGCTCCTACGAAAGCTCGCTGTCGGAAGGCCTGCTCTTCGAACGCCGCACTTTCCACTCGGCTTTTGCTCTCGACGATCAGAAAGAAGGCATGGCCGCATTCGTCGAAAAACGCAAGCCCGCCTTCAACAACCGTTGAGCCTGAAATCCGCGGCTGAACGCACCGGCCCTGTCGGACGATGAGTTCCGAGTCAAGCACGGGAGGGGCCGTGGCCTTCGCCCTGGTGTTGGATGGCAAGGGCGGCGCCCGGTCCCTGGCCGAAGATGAGCTGACGGCCTGGCGGCCCGAGGAGGGGTTTCTCTGGGTACATCTGCGGGCCGAAGATCCAGGAGTTCCGGCTCTGCTCACCCGAGAGTTCGGGCTCGAGCACTCCTCTTGCGATGCCCTGCTGGACGAGACCGGTCACCCCCGGCTCATCCCCAGGGATTCGGGGACACTGCTGGTGCTGCGCACCCTTCCCGCCTTGCCGGTCTATCGTGTCAAACCGGGCCTGGGGCTGTGTCTGGAAGCCCAGCGGGCGGTGAGCATCAGTCTGGAGGAATCTCCGGTCATCGCCCGTTTGCAGGAGCGATTGAAGGCCGGCGAGGGGCCGTCATTGCCCGGCGATTTCCCCGCCGCCCTGCTGCATCTACTGGCAGTGACCTACCGGGAGCGCTTGAAAGGCATGTCGGACCAGGTGGACCTGCTTCAGGAGCGAGTCTACGATGAACAGTCGAAGGTTCTCCAGACCCGCCTGTCCCTGCTGCGGCGGCACGCGGGCTGTCTTGGAGGACTGCTGGACGACAGCCTGCGCCTGGTGGACGACCTCCTGAACCAGGACTTGTCCTGGCTGGCCGGAAAACCTCACAAGGGCATCCGGGAGCAGCGGGAGCGCCTGCATCGGCTACTGGGAGAGATGCGCGATCTCCGCGAGCACCTGCACAGCCTTCAGGATGAGATGAACGGCCTGCTCGACCATCACCTGAGCCAACGGATATACCAGCTTACCGTGATCACCGGGGTCTTCTTCCCCTTGGTGTTCATCACCGGTCTGCTGGGGGTCAATGTCGGAGGAATCCCGGGGTCGAACGAACCCGACGCATTCTGGATATTGTGCCTGCTGCTGACGGTGCTGGGACTCCTGGGCGGCTGGCTACTGCGCCGACAACACTGGCTCTGAGGATTCCTCCTCTCACCCCCGACCCTTCCCCGGCAAGTAGGGAGGGGAGATTCGTGAGTCGCCGACGCGACTTTCACATGCCTGATTGAACCGATCGCCCCTACCCTACCCGCGGCTGCTCGCGGTGGCGCTGTTTCTCGGCGTATTGTTCGCGACCTTCGAGTTGTCCGGCTGGCGCGACCACTTCAGCCGGCAGTTCCTGCACGACCAGTTCCTGGAAAACCGGCTGAGCGGAGTGCTGGTTTTTGTCCTGCTGTTCTCGCTGGGCAATCTGATCCAGATCCCGGGGTGGATCTTTCTCGCTGCCGCGGTGCTGGCGCTGGGACGGAGCTGGGGCGGCATCGTCACCTACCTCGCCGCCAGCCTCTCCTGCGCACTGACCTTCCTCAGCATCCGGCTGCTCGGCGGCGATGCCCTGCGACAGTTGAAGAGCCGGCTTGCGCTCCGCCTGCTGGCACAGCTCGATGGCCACCCGATCCGCAGCGTTCTCTGCCTGCGCATCCTGTTTCAGACAGTGCCGGCGCTCAACTACGTCCTCGCCATGTCGGGGGTCGGCTTTCGCGAGTACATGCTCGGCACACTGCTCGGCCTGCCTCTGCCGATCGCCCTCTACTGCCTGTTCTTTGACTTCCTGGCCAGCCTGCTTGATCTCGGCTAGGCATCGGCGTGGCCAGGCCCGCGCGGCGAATTTCCGGCAACAAAAGTGTAAGGATCGGCGCCGCCAGACGACGAACCAATGACAGTCCGGTCGTCGTCCGGTCACTGCGACTGGCAGGGTTGCGCTCGCGCCGCCGGCTCTGCCAGCTTCCTGATCACCGGGCGCGGGTTTTCACCCGAGGAGAGCAAGCTTGAACACCTGGATGTTGGCCCGGCGACGCCGCTGACGATGCCCGCCGATTGCCGTTCCGGAGCAGTCCGGCGAGCCGCCCCGAAGCGTTCACAACATGATGGCGGCCAGACAGTGGGCGCCAGCGCCAGCATCGAGCGATCATGCCCAACTGTCGGGAAATAACCCGCCTGTGCTCGGATGCGCTCGAACGCGAGCTGACGCTGCGTGAGCGCGTGACGCTGAGGACGCACCTGACGATTTGCGTCGCCTGCCGAAACTTCCGCACCCACCTCGCCTTCCTGCGCCAGGCCATGCACCGGTACGCCGAGGGCCAGGGTGATGCCGTGCCGGACAAGGCCGAGGACCCGGAGAAGCGATGACATCCGCCGATTGCCAGGGCGTCGATTGCCGCCCGCTGGCTGACCCGGCAGCCGTGGTGAGCGCGCGGCGCGCCCGCTGCACGGATCGGAGCAGGCGATCTCGGGTACGATAGTCGGTGCCGGGGGACGCGCTCTATCGCGTTTCCTGCCCCACCGCCGCCCAACCAGGAGACCAGATGAGCCCTCGCTTCGCGAACGCCTGTGCGCTGCTGATCGCCGTGGACCAGAACAAGGAAGCCAGTGCCGCCCTGCCGGCCGTGGCCGCCGACGCGCGCGCCCTGCGCGATGTCCTGGTGCATCCGGCGCGCTGCGGCTACGCGCCGGACAAGCTTCGCCTGCTGACCGGCGCCGAGAGCAGCCGGCAAGGCTTGTTCGACGGACTCGACTGGCTGGCCGACGAACTGGCGGCGACTCCGGACGGTGACTCGACGGCCATCCTCTACTTCAGCGGCCACGGCCACGTCGAGGGCGGCGAACACTACCTGATCCCCTACGACCTCAACTTGCGCCGGATGCGCAGCAGCGCGATCCGTGCCGCCGACTTTGCCGACGCCGTCGCGCAACTGACGCCGCGCCGCCTGCTCGTCGTGCTCGACTGCTGTCACGCGGCCGGCATGGCGGTCAAGCAGGCCGCGCCGGCGCCATTCGTCAGTGCGGCGATTCCGCCGGCGCTCTTCCTGCCCGAGGCCAAGTCGCTGGCGGCCGGTCGCCTCGCCCGTGGCGCCGGGCGCGCCGTGCTCAGTTCGTGCCAGCCCGGCGAACGCTCCTACCTGCGCGCCGACGGGCGCATGAGTCTGTTCACCTATCACCTGATCGAGGCGCTGACCGGACACGCGCAGCCGAGCGGTGGAGCACCCGAAGTGCTGGTTTCCGACCTGATCGGCTACCTGCAGCGGCACGTCCCGCAAAGCGCGCGGGCGCAGCATGGCGCCCCACAGACCCCGGACCCACGCCTCACCGGCAACTTTCCGGTCGCGCTGGTGCTCGGCGGCGAAGGGCTCGGCAAGGGGCAGGCGGCGCCCGACCCCTTGGCGCCCCTGCCGCCGGCGGTTTCCTGGCAGGCCAGCGTCAGCGGTTCGGGCGCCGTAGCGCAGGCCGGCGGCACTGCCCTCGGCAAAGGTGCGATCCAGGTCCGCCGCGACAACCGCGGCACCGTCGTCAGCGGCACGCAAATCGTCAACCACTACTACCGCGCCGCCGACGCCCCGAGCAAGGAAAACATCGCTCGACAGGTCGCCGGCTACCTGCGCTGGCTGCAGGAGCGCACACAGAGTATCGAGCTGCGCGGCATCGAACAGGCGGGTGGCGCTCCGGTCGTCGTGTTGCCGATCGAGACCGCCTATGTGCCGCTGCGCGCCCGCTCGCTGCCGCGCTCCGGCGGGCTTTCCGGCCGCGAAGCCGACATCGCCCTGAACGAGGTGCTCGGTCTCGGCCATCGTCTGGCGATCATCGGCGGGCCGGGTTGCGGCAAGACGACGGTCCTGCTGCACATGGCCTGGGCACTGGCGTCTTCGCTGCTCGCCGGGCGGCCTGAACCCGCGCGCTCGCGCCTCGGCCTGACGATGGCGGCGAGCGAACTGCCGCTGCCGATCCTCGTGCCGCTAGCCTCTTTCGCGCGCTATCGTCGTCATTTGCCGGCTGCGGCGCCGGCGCGCGAAAAAACGCTGGCGCATTTCATCTCCTACCATCTGATCAGCAAAGAATCCCCCTTCGACCTGTCGGCCGACTTCTTCGTCCGCCTGCTCAATGACGGACGTAACGTGCTGCTGCTGCTCGACGGACTCGACGAGGTGGCGAACGAGGGCGAACGCGCCGAGGTCCGCCAGTCGGTGGAGAATCTCGTCGCCGGCCGCAACGCAATGCGCGTCGTCGTCACCTGCCGCACGATCGCCTACCGCAGTGGCAGCACTGCCCTCGGGGCCGACTTTCGCGATATCCTGGTGCAGGCGCTCGACCACAAGCAGCACATCGCGCCGATGGTGCGTCAAGCCTACGCCTGCCGCCACCCGAAGGACAGCGTGCTCCGGCTTGAGCGCTCCGACGACCTGCTGAGCGGGATCCTGCGGCTCGAGGCCGATCGCCGCCAGCGCCTGGGCGAGAACGCCGCCGCGCTGGTCGACAGCCCGCTGATGGTGCGCCTGCTGTTGATCGTCCATCTCAACAACCGCGCGCTGCCCGAACAGCGCGCCGACCTCTTCGACAAGGCGATCAACGCGCTGCTGCAGGTCGATTACGGGTACGACGAGAGCGACAGACGCGAACTGTCCGCCGACTGGACGCTGTACCGCGACATGGCGCAGCAGCTCGCTTTCCACATGCACCAGCAGGGCGCCGACCAGGGGCGCGAGATCGAGGAGCCGGCGCTGCGCGCCATCCTGCGCGCCGAAGAAGCGTTTCAGCCGCGGCTCGACGATTTCGTCCGTCATGCGCGGCAACGCGGCAGCGTGCTCGAAGAGCGCGACGGCGCCTTCCGCTTCCTGCATCTCGCCTTGCAGGAATTCCTCGTCGCCCGCTACCTGAGCGAGGTCATCGGGCGCGACAGCCGCGAAGCGATGCTCTCCTTCCTCGCCGAACGAATCGAGGACCCCTGGTGGCGCGAGCCGATCCTGCTGCTGGCCGGTTATCAGGCGACGCACGCCGCCCGCTCGGCACGCGACCTCCTGCGCGCCCTGGCCGAAACCGGCAGCGTCGCCAATGTACAGTTCTCGGCCGCCGAGCTGGCTGCCACGGCGGCGATCGAATGGCGCGACAGCGGCGAGGCGCTGCGCGCCGAGTGCGCGCGCCGCATCGTCAGCCTCTTGAGCGACGCCGAGGCGCTGGCGAAGTCGCAACCGGTCATCCGCGCTCGCGCCGGCGACCGGCTGGCGCAGCTCGGCGATCCGCGCTTCGACCCCCAGCGTTTCTATCTGCCGGCCGACGAAATGCTGGGTTTCGTTCGCATAGCTGCCGATCCGGGCTTCGTGATCGGCACGCGGCGACAGGACACGGCGCGCGTGGCCAGGATCATCGGGGAAAAGGTGTACGAGCGCGAGGTCAACGACACACCAACGCCGGCGCCCGAGTTCTACATCGCGCGTTATCCGGTGACCGTTGCCCAGTTCCGCGCTTTTGTCGAGGCGACTGGATACGCGATCGGCGACAGGGACGCCTTGCGCGACCCGGCCAGCCGGCCAATGCGTTACGTGAGCTGGCACGAGGCGCTGGCCTGGTGCGGCTGGCTCAACGAGGTGCTGGCCACTTCCGGCGTGTTCGCCGGCCATCCGATCGCCAGCCTGGTGCGTGAGCACGGTTGGCGGGTCGCCCTGCCAAGCGAACTCGAGTGGGAGAAAGCCGCGCGTGGCGGTCTGAGCGCTGCGGTCTTCTCCTGGGGAGACGAGGCCGACCTGAACGCCGCGAACCATGACTATTCGCGGATCGGTGATACGTCGGTGGTCGGCTGCTTCGCGGCCAATGGCTTCGGGCTCTTCGACATGGTCGGCAACGTCTGGGAATGGACGCGCAGCCTCTGGGGCGACGACTGGGAGAAACCGACCTTTGCCTATCCCTACGAGGCGAAAGATCCCCGGCGAGAGGCGCTGGATGCTACCAATGGCATTCTACGGGTCGTGCGGGGCGGCTCGTGGGACAGTCATCGAGTTCTCGCCCGCTGCGCCTACCGCGACGGGAATCGCCCTGGCTACCGGGATGTCGTTCTGGGTTTTCGGGTGGTGTTGCGTTCTTCCCCTGTTCCTTGACTCTGTCCTCTGCTCCCTCCGGCCTCTGTCACTCCGGGTACTCCGACTCTGGAGGGGGTACGGGGGAAACTTCCCCCGCCGCGCGCAGCGCGGCGCGGCGCGGCGCGCGATTTTTTTTTGCTATCCTTCGCCGGCCGGGTGGCAACACCCGGTCAGGCAGTCTGGAGAGGTCGTGCGGGGCGGCTCGTGGAACAATCATCGAGATAACGCCCGCTGCGCCTACCGCAACAGGAATCACCCTGGCAACCGGAATGACAATCTGGGTTTTCGGGTGGTGTTGCGTTCTTCCCACGTTCTTCCGCCCCTTCTTCTGGTTCCGCCGTCAGGCGGGACGGCGCGCCGGCACCCCCCGTGCCGGTCGTGTTCCGGAAATGCCGGTCGATTCGCGCGAGCGGATTTGCCGGCCGAGGCGAAGGAAGAAGAACAGCGCCAGACCGGTCTGGTCCGCGCGCAGGCCGCAAGGCAGGGCGACAGCGGGGCAATCGCCCGCGCCGGGCGCATAGCGAAGCACGGGAACGGCCAGGCCGACGCGCCCGCCGTTCCCGCCCCGGCTCCCGCCACCGGAATGCCCTGAGTCAGGAGAACTCCTCGGCCTCGCGACCCGAGTCACCGGGCCTGCCGGATGCCGTTTGCCGAATCCAGCCGCCGAGCAGCCGTCCGACCTGGGCGACGAGGCGGCTGACGTGCTCGTATTGGCCGCTGCTCAGCCAATCCCATTGCCGGGCCAGCCGCAAGTACAGTCGCAGCTTGTTGAGCTGCGCGTCGGCGGCGTGCAGATGCTGCAGGCGCTGAGCACCGTGGCGGGCGTTGGCTTCGAAGATCGCCTCCTGGAAATCGAGCGCCGCCGCCTGCAGGCGCTGGGTGACGACGAAGCGCTGATTCTTCGGGAAGCGCTCGCAGTGCGGCAGGAGCCAGCTAAGGAGATCATAAGTTTGGGTGAAAATCACCAGTTCTTTCGTGGTGGGCATCGTGGGCAACTCCGGGCAGGAAGAATGAAGCAGCGCCGTTCGCCGGCACCGCAGGCGACTCGAGCGACTTGGTCGGCTCGCGCGGCGGCGGGCCGTGTCGCCAATGGCTGAGCTCTTCGACGCCGTCATCGAATGGGACAATCTCTGGCAGGCCTTTGCCGTCGCCGCGCGCGGCAAGCGCCGCAAGGGCAGCGCGGCGGCTTTCGAACAGCAAGTGGCTGACCGACTGGTGACCGTGCAGGACGAGTTGCGCAGCAAGTCCTATCGCCCCGGCGCCTATCGCCACTTCTTCATTCACGAGCCGAAGCGCCGCAAGATCAGTGCCGCGCCGTTTCGCGACCGCGTCGTCCATCACGCCCTGTGCCAGGTGATCGAGCCGCTGTTCGAGGCGAGCTTCATCGCCGACAGCTACGCCAATCGCCGCGGCAAGGGAACGCACCGGGCGCTGGACCGGCTGCAGCACCATGCGCGGCGTTATCGCTACGTGCTGCGCGCCGATATCGTGCAGCATTTCCCGTCGCTCGACCACGATCTCCTGCGCGGCAAGCTGGCGCGCGTGGTCGACGATCCGGATCTGCTGTGGCTGGCCGGCCTCATCCTCGACAGCGGCGTCGGCGTGCTGGCGGACGAGTACAGTCCGGTGTACTTCCCCGGCGACGACCTGCTCGCCGCCTGCCGCCCACGCGGCCTGCCGATCGGCAATCTGACTTCGCAGTTCTGGTCGAACGTTTATCTCGACGACTTCGACTGGTTCGTGCAGCGCCAACTGGGCTGCGGCGCCTACCTGCGCTACGTCGACGACTTCGCCCTGTTCGGCGACGACCGGAAAACGCTGTGGCAATGGAAGGAGGCGCTGATCGCCCGCCTGGAACAGGAGAGGCTGACGATCCACGCGGCGCAGGCGCAGGTACTGCCGACGCGCTGCGGAATCCCCTGGCTCGGCTTCGTCGTGTACCCGACGCATCGTCTGCTCAAGCGGCGCAACGCGGTCAACTTCACACGCCGGCTGAGCGGCAATCTCGACGCGTATGGCGCGGGGTCGATCTCCTTCGCCGAACTCGACGCCAGCGTGCGCGGCTGGATCAATCACGTTCGCTACGCCGACACCTGGGGGTTTGCGCAAGCACCTCTTCGCGGCGCATCCGATCCCGGCACGCCGCACCTAAAGTCCGCGCTGCGCGCGGCGGGGGAAGTTTCCCCCGCACCCCCTCCAGAGTCGGAGTACCCGGAGTGACAGAGGACAGAGTCAAGAAACAGGGGAAGAACGCAACACCACCCGAAAACCGAGACCGCCGTCTCGGACGCCGGGGTGATACCCGCTGCGGAAGGCGCAGCGGGCCCTGACTCGATGATTGAGCCACGAGCCACCCCGCACGATCCGAGTCACCCGGTCAGCGGCCTTCAGGTCTTCGCGCTTCGTGTCGCCGGGGTCGTAAGGATAGGGAAGATATACGCTGCGCGTCCATTCCCAGACGTTGCCCGCCAGATCATACAGACCGAAACCGTTCGCCGGGAAGCAACCGACCGCTGAGCTGTCGTTGATCTCCGCCGCATCGGAGTTGGCGCGTTCGGGATCGGCCTCGTCTCCCCATGGAAAAATCGCGCCGGTGGAACCGCCGCGCGCCGCTTTTTCCCACTCGAGTTCGCTCGGCAGAGCGACCCGCCAGGCGCGTTCGCGCACCAGACTGGCGATCGGATGGCCGGCGAAAACGCCGGAAGTGGCCAGCACCTCGGTGAGCCAGTCGCACCAGGCCAGTGCCTCGTGCCAGCTCACGTAGCGCACCGGCCGGCTGTCCGGGTCGCGCAAGGCGTTCCTGTCGCCGATCGCGTATCCCGTTGCCTCGACGAAGGCGCGGAACTGGGCGACGGTGACCGGATAACGCGCGATGTAGAATTCCGGCGTGGGCGTCGGCGTGTCGTTGATGTCGTCATCGGAAATCGCGTAATCGGCGATGCGTGAAACCTGTTCCCTGTCTCTTGGTCGCGTGCCGATCGCGAACTCGGGATCGGCGGCAATGCGCACGAAGCCGAGCCCGTCGTCGGCCGGCAGAAAGAATCGCTGCGCATCGAAACGCGGATCGCCGAGTTGCGCCAGCACGTCGCCGGCCTGCGCGCGCTGCGTTCGCGTCGCGCCACCGTCGTCGGGATGGAGCGGCAGCGACGCGGCGAGCCAGCCGGCGACGCGCTCCGCGATGGCGGCGGTGCGCTCGCGCTGGCGGATCGCGCCGACGCCGATCTCGAGCAACTGCCTTCCGGCCAGCAAGGCGCAGCTCCAGTCGGCGGCGTCGAGCGGTCTTTGCCGGCGGCGCTCGGCAACCGCCTGGCCGCCGATCAGCTCGTCGGCCGCGCTGGCGCCGCGCTCGGCCTTGGCCAGCCGCGCCGCCAGCGGCAGAACGAGCTGCCAGTGGCCGGGAGCTTGCCGGGCCAGGCGCGCGCACTCGGTGGCGAAATCCGGCCGCGCGGCGAGATGGCAGGCGGCGAGGAATTCCTGGAAGCTGCGGTGCGGGAAGGCGAACTGCCGTTGCCCGTTGCGGAAGCCCTGGCCGAGCAGGAGGCCGGCGCGTTTCTCGATGTAGTCGACGACGATCGCGGCTTTGTCCAGGCTGTCCTGCAGCAAGGGCCGGAACGCCGCCAGCAGGCGGCCTTCGTCGATGTCGGCCGGGGCGCCGGCGGCGGCCGGGCCGGCGTGCAGAACGACCGGCCCGACGGCGCTCCCGGCATGCACGGCGAAAGCCAGCTCTTCGAGCACGCCGCGCAGGTCGGCGAGCTTCAGCGTCGGAATCGCCAGCGCGTCGAGCAGCGCCTGGTCGGCGCCGATCTGCCGGTTCCAGCGCAGCAACAGCAGGTGGATCGAGTCGTCGTAGAGGTCGGCGCGGTCGTCGGGCAGGCGACCGCGATTGGCGTGCAGCGAGGCCATCAGCGTCAGCAGCAGGGGGTTCTGCGCCAGCGGCCGCAGGTCCGGGCGCTGGCGCGCGGCGAGCAGGTCGTCGCACTTGCGCCCGGCGTCGCCGGGCGACAACCACTGGCGCTTCGCCAGCGCGGCGTACCAGGCGCGGATGAACTGCTCGATCTGTTCGTCGTCGAGGTCGGCCAGCGCGTACACGCCTTGCGCCGGATCGGCACCGCCGGGCCAGGCGTAGGGCCGTGCGGTGAGCAGGAAACGGCAGTGCCGGCCGGCGCTGCGCATGAACTCCTCGACCGCGCCGAGGACGCGCCGGCAAGCGGCTTCGCTGCCGCATTCGTCGAGGCCGTCGAAGAGAAACAGCGCCCCCTGGTCGCGTGCAACGCGCCGAATGGTCTGGCAGGTGGCGGGCGACAGGCCGTAGCCCGCGGCGTCGAGCGAGCGCCCGATGAAGGCCCAGAGGTCGCCGGCGCAAGACGGCGTGCCGCCGGCCGGAAGCGCTTCGGCGAAGCGGCGCAGAACGACGCGCACCGGCAGCAGCGCGCCGTGCGTCCAGGAGTCCCCCAGATCGACGAGCCGATCGGCCTGCCCCGGCCAGGCCTGCGCCAGTGTCAGCAGGACGCTGGCGCCGAAAGTGCTCTTGCCGCTGCCGGCGGCGCCGAGCAGCGTCAGTTGCCGATGCTGCGCCAGTGCTTCGAGCGCCGGCACCGGCCGGCTGTCGTGCGCGGCAGTTTCGAGATCGGCGCGCTCGCCGTGCGTGCGCTGCCGGTCGCTGGCCAGCCACTGCGCCAGCGTCGTCTGCGCCGGCAAGCGCAGATGGGTGGCCAGCGGCACGTAGACGTCGGCAAGCTGCAAGGGCTCGCGGCGCGCGTCGCTGGCGGCGACGTCGATCTCGCCGAGTTTCAGGCCGGAAAGTTCGCTGGCCAGCGCGGCGAGGTAGTCGGCGATGACCGCACGCTCCTCGGCGGCCTTGTCGCGGCGCGGGACCTTCTGCTGGACGATCTGCGTGAACTGGCCGCCGGCACCGACGGCGATGGCGCCGGCACCCTGGGCGATAGCCCCGTCGCCCTTGAGCACCGCGTCGAAGCGGCTGCCGCCGGGTAAGGCAGGGGCAGCCCGATCCGGAAGGAGCTCGCCGAAACCGCTGGCGGCGAGTTTGTCGAGCTGCTGGCGGAAGTGCAGCTTGAGCTGGTCGGCGTTGCTGTACTTCGTCGGGAAGTGGCCGAGGGCCTCGAGCTTGTCCTGAAACGCCCACAGGCTCAGCAGGTCGGCGCGCGCGGCGTTGTGCGGCGCGTCCTTGAAATAGGTGTACAGCAAGGGTTTGCCGGTAGCCTGGAAGTGCTCGTAGGCCGCCGCGAACTCTTCCGCGGTATAGGGGCCGACCTTGGTGAAGAAGAGCAGGACGAAGAGGTCGCAGCTACGGACGGCCTCGTTGTATTTGTCCTGCAGGCGCGTGCGCGAAACCGCGTCGAGGAAGTCTTCCCAAAGGACGAGTTCGAGTTCCACCCCCTGCTTGACCCACGACTTGTTCTCGCGCGCGATGAAGATTTCGAACTCCCGGCGGTCGTCTTCGAGTTCCTGCGAGGAGGCGAGGAAAATTTTTCGGGTAATGATCATGCTGTCGGCTCGCGACGAAAGATTTACGACTGATCAATGTGGAATGAGCCTAGCCATCAGCTCGGTGTAGTCTGCGAAACGCTCGATGTGCGAATCGAGGACGATCACCGCAGTACCTCCCAATCGCCATCCGGAATGGCTGGCGCAAGCAGGTCGTCCTGTAGGGTGACGGTTCCGGCGAGCATCGGCGCAGGCCGGCGCCTTCGCCTTGACACGGCGTAAGCCGGATCCGTTTCGGCCGCCGGCAACACGATGACCTCCAGCAGGCAATCGTCCATGCCGGGGGGCAGTTCGATCAGCAGTTGATGGTTACTTGGTCTGGTAATCAGGCGCAAGGCTTGAATGGCTTTCGACATTCCAGGGTCAGATAGGGTAAACACCGAGTATGGGCTGATACCGGTGCCGGCGGGCATCGAGACTCTTGATTGTACTGGCCTCACGATGGCACGAGGGCGGCGGAAGACCAGGAAATGCACGCCGCGCCTGAAGGCCACCCGGCGCGGCGGGGGAAGTTTCCCCCGCACCCCCTCCGGAGTCCGAGATCCCGGAGTGACAGAGGCCGGAGGGAACGGAGGACAGAGTCAAGGAACAGGGGAAGAACGCAACACCACCCGAAAACCCAGAAAGTCAAACCGGGAGCCAGGGGGAAGCCTGCTGCGGAAGGCGCAGCGGGCGCTATCCCGACGATAGTCCCACGAGCCGCCCCGCACGACCCGCCAGACATCGTCCGGAGCGTTCAGGTCTTCACGTTGCCGATCCCTAGCATCGTAGGGGTAGACGAAAGCCGGCTGCCACCCTTCGGTACCCCACAGACTGCGCGTCCACTCCCAGACGTTGCCCGCCATATCCAGGCAGCCATAAGGGCTGCGCCCGGCCTCGAAGCAGCCCGGCGTGCTGCTCGCACCGACGATCTCCTCGGCGTTCGCCCGGTCGAGTTCCCACTCGCTGCCCCAGGGCCAGGCGCGCTGCGGTTGCGGGTTCTTCCGCCGTGCCGGGTCGGCAAGGGTGAGGCCCGGGCCGACCGTGGCGTACTGCGCGGCGACGGGAAGCTCGACGCCACCGCGCGCGGCTTTCTCCCACTCGGCTTCCGACGGCAGGGCGACCGACCAGCCGGCCGGCAGCCGGTCGCGCCAGCGCTCGCCTAGCCAGGCGCAGAAGGCCAGGGCATCGTGCCAGCTCACCGAGGCCAGCGGCCGGTTCGGCGGATCGCGCAAGGCCAAGGGATAGTGCGCTTCGCCGCCGGCGCTGGCGACGAACTGCGCGAACTGCGCCACCGTGACCGGCGATTCGGCGATCCAGTAGTCATAGTCCAGCGTTTCGTTGCGGTGCAGCGGCGCGTCGCTGTCTCCTTCGTCGCCCATCCAGAAAGCGCCGCGCGGCACGAAGGCGAAGCGCAGGTGGTCGACGTCGAGCAGTTCCCGTCGCGGGTCGCCGAGCGCGGCGAGCAGGTCGCCGGCGAGCGCGCGTTCGCGTGCCGGCAGACGGCGGCTGCGCAACAGCCAGCACTGCCAGTTGCGAACGCGCCGGCGCTTGCTTTCGTGGCGCTCCTGCAGGTGGGGGTCGGCCGCCGCCAGGCCGGTTTCGTGCAGCGCCTGGCCGGCAAGCAGCGCGCCCCATTGCGTTTCGCTGTCGGGTTCGGGCGCATCGGGGTCCGGATCGACGCGCTCGCCGCACAGGGTGTCGACCAGATCCCAGATGGCAGTGGGCGCGTTCCTGACGCTCGCCGCGGCGAGCAGAAGGACCTCGCGCCAGCGGTCGGGATCGGCTTTCGCCAGTTCGCTCAGCCGGTCGGGAAACTGGAAGCGAGCCAGGTGGCAGGCGGCGAGATATTCCTGGAAGGAACGGTGCGGAAACTGGTACCAGCCTTCGCCGTGCGCGCTGAGCAACCCGGCGCGGTCGCGCAGGTATTCCTCGAGGCGCATCAGCCGGGCGTCCGGCCGGTCGCGCGAGGCGGCACGCAGCGCCGCCGTCAGCGCGTCTTCGTGGATGTCTGCGGTGCCGGTCAGCGAGGGCTGCGCCAGATGTACCTCGTAGGCCAGCCGGTCGATTTCTCGGCGGATGCTCTCGCGGCTGGCGCCCAGCCACTCGCCGAGGCAGGGTTCGTCCATCCGCTGGCCGCGGCGGTCGAAGCGCGGCTTGTGACGTTCCCACTCGTCGAGCAGCATGTCGACCGATTCGGCGTACAGCTTCTCTCGGCTTTCCGGCAGCGCGCCGCCGCCGCGTGTCTGCAGCCGCGCCATCAGGGTCAGCAGCAGCGGCCGCGCGGCGAGTTCGCTCAACTCGGGGCGCTCGCTGGCGCGCTTGAGCCGCGCCGCGCCGTCGGCCGCCTGCGACGCGCTCAGGCGCGCCAGGTCGTGCGCCATGTGCGCGTACCAAGCGTCGATGAAACGCTCGATCTGGCCGCGCGTGAAGGGCAGCAGTTCGCGTTCGGCGAAGCCTATGAGTTTCCAGTCCTGGCGCTGGTAGGCGTAGGTACGGCTGGTGACGAGGAAGCGGCACTGGCCGTACAGGCCGGCGAAGGACTGCACGGCCTGCTTGACCTGGGCGCGCCGGTTTTCGGCGTCGGGGACTTCGTCGAGCCCGTCGAGCAGGATCAGTCCGCCGCGGCCGAGCAGTTCGCGCTGCAGCGGGGCGGCGTAGGGCCGCAGTGGCTCGGGCCACTGGCCGACGATGAAGCGCCAGAGGGTGTCGGCGTCGACCGCGGCGTCGGCCGGCAGGCTGGCGGCGAAATCGCGCAGCACGACGCAGACCGGCAGCAGCGCGCCGTGCGTCCAGCGTTGCCGCTTGGCCTTGCTGCCGCGCGCCGCGTCAGGTTCGCGCGGGATCGGCTGGCGGAGAAGTTTCAGGTTGGCGGCCGGAGAGCCCAATAGCTCGCCGGCCAGGCACAAGGCGACGAAGTTGAGGAAGGTCGTCTTGCCGCTCCCCGGTCCGCCCATCAGCACCAGCGAGCGCTCGCGGTCGAGCGCTTCGAGCGCCGACAGGCGCTCGCCCTGGCGCGGCTCGCCCTCGCCGGGCTGGCGGGCCGCGCCTGCGGCGGCCGGCGGGAAGCGGCTGTCGTCGCTTGCCGTGGTGAGCAGCGCAGTGTAGACCGCCGGCAGTTGCACCATCTTGTCGTCGCTGACGAAGAGCGGCAGCCGGTTGGCCTGCGTCACCAGCCAGCCCAGATAAGCCTGGCGCAGTTCGGCGGCGGTGGCGTCGGGCGCTGCCGCCGGCAGGACGATCGTGACTTCGTGGATGTCGCGGCCGGCCTGGCGCGCACCCTGGCCCAGGGCCGTGGCCGCCTTGCCCTGGGCGACCGCGCCGTCGCCCTCGACGCGGCCTTTCGCGCCTCGGCGCGGCTTTTTCGCTGGGGGAAGGTGTTCGCTGTTCATCGCCGTGCCGCTCGCCGGGTGATCGTTGGAGTAGGATACGAGGATGCCTGTCTGCGCGCGCGGCTGTCAATGCCGGAGGCCGGCGAATGACCGGAGGTGGGGAGGAAAAAGATGAGCCGTCGCTTCGAAAACGCCTACGCGCTGCTGATTGCCGTCGACCAGAACCGGGAAGCCGCGGCGGCGCTGCCCGCCGTCGCCGCCGATGCGCGCGCGCTATACGACGTGCTGGTCCACCCGCAGCGCTGCGCCTACCGGCCCGACAAGGTCCGCCTGCTGACCGGCGCCGAGAGCAGCCGGCAAGGCATCCTGGCCGGGCTCGACTGGCTGGCCGAGTGCGTGGCCGCCGACGACGACGCGACGGCGATCGTCTATTTCAGCGGCCACGGCCACGAGCAGGACGGCGAGTATTTCCTGATTCCTTACGATCTCGACCTGAAACAGGTCGGCCAAAGCGCGGTGGCGGCCACCACCTTCGCGACCCGGATTGCCAAGCTGGCGCCGCGCCGCCTGCTGGTGCTGCTCGATTGTTGCCACGCGGGCGGGATGGGGGTCAAGGACACGCTCGCCGCCACGGCACTGCACAGCGCGGCGCTGCCGCCGACGCTCTTCCTGCCCGCCGGAAAGTCGCCCGCGACGCCGCTCGCCCAGGGCGAGGGCCGCGCCGTGCTCAGTTCGTGCCGGCCGGGGCAGCTCTCGTATCTGCGCGCCGACGGCCGCATGAGCATTTTCACCTATCACCTGATCGAGGCGCTGAGCGGGCACGCGCAGGCGGCCGGCGGCGCAACCGGGGTGCTGGTTTCCGACCTGATCGGTCACCTCCATCGCCGCGTACCGGAGAGCGCCCGCGCCGACCACGGGGCGGTGCAAACGCCGTGGCCGGAGTTGCGCGGCAACTTTCCGGTGGCGCTGCTGCTCGGCGGAGAGGGACTCGCCAAGGGACAGCGGCTGCCCGATCCGCTGGCGCTGCCGGCGTCCGGGGCGGTTTCCTACCGCGCCAAACTGCGCGGCGGCGGCGCCATCGCCCATGGCGACGGCGCCACGGCCCTCGGCAAGGGGGCCACCCTCATCGGCGGCAAGAAGCGCCGCCGCGGCGACACGGAGACGATGCGCGAGGCGCCGGCCACGGTGGACGACGCCGGCCCGGCGCGCGAGCGGTCGTCGTCCAAGAGATTCCGCGCGCTCTTTGCCGAGCGTGGTTTCGCTTTTCTCGACGATGGCGACGGACGCGATGTCTTTCGGCTGCCCGACCCAACCGGGCGGACCGGCAAGGGCATCGCCGACGGGTCGTCCGACGAGGCGCCGCAGGAGAAGGCACAGGCGAGCGCGGCGGCCGGCAAGCTGGGTTTCGTCCTCGAAGGTCCGGCGGCCAGGGGCCTGACGCTGCTCGCCGAAGGAATCGCCTTGCTGGTCTTCAAGCAGTTCGCGGCGGGCGACGCGGCAGGAGCGATCGTCGAAGGCGAAAAACTCGAGCCGCTGCTGGCCGGCGAACAGACGCTGGCGATCAGCGTGACGCCCGAAGACGGGCTGGCGATCGACGGCCCGCATTCGCGCCAGGCACAGTTCAAGGACGGCCGACTGCAGCAGGCGCAGCCCTTTGCCCTGCGGGCGCTGGCCGGCTCGGCGGGTGAATACGGGGTGCATGTCGAGTTCCACCACGCCGGCGCGCGGCTCTACGAGTTCCGCCTGCCGATCATCGTGCTGCCGCCCGGCAAGGCCTTGCCGGCGGTGGTTTCGCCAACGATCATCGACCTGGACGGATTGCGGGCGGTGCAGGACTGCGCCGAGGTCGGCAAGCCGCCGCTGCGTCGCTTGCGGCTGAAAGCCTGCTTTGAAAACAACCTCCTGTACCTCGACCTGGAGGATTACGTCGACGGAGAATTCAGCAACTCGGTCGGGGGTTTCACGTCATCGATCGACCGCGCCCGGCTGGACGCGCTGCGCGCGCAACTCGCGACGACCCTGGGAGCCAATCTCTACGAGACTTCCTCCGTGTGGTACGGCTTCGACGGCTCGGACACCACGGCGCCAGCCTGCCGGCGCGCGCTGACGAGCGTCGCCAGGCAGTTCGCGCAGGCCGGTGGCGTGCTCTATCGGGCCCTGCGCGAGGATCCGACATTCTGCAGCGTCCTCGACTACATCGAAGGTCAGGCCGAACCGGGAACGCGGCTGACCATCGTCACCCGCGACGTATCGCTGCCGTGGGAATTGCTGTACCCGCAGCGCTTCGACGCGGACGCGCCCGACGACTGGCCGCTGCAGCCGGAGCTGTTCTGGGGCACGCGCTTCGCGCTCGAAACGCAGTTCCTCGGCGAAGGCGACTACGCTTCGCTGCTGAAGGCCCGGCGGCAGGCGAAGGCGACAGCGAGCCTCAACCTCAACCCGACGATCACCGTCGACGCCGATCAGCCGCGCAAGGTGCACGACGCCCTGGCCGCCGCGTTAAGGGCGCAGGGCCCAACAGTCGAGGTCAACGCCGATGGCCGGAATATTCGCGATGTCGTCGTCCGGGCAAAGACCGACGCGACGCTGATCTATCTCTTCTGCCACGGCAGCCCGCCGCCCTCGCCCGCGGCGCCGCGGCCGGAATCGCTCGAACTCGACAATGGCTGCTCGGTCTCGGTCGATCAGATCGACGAGCAACGCGTCTACCGGAATGCGCCGGTGATTTTTCTCAACGCCTGCAGCGCCGGCGCCTTCTCGCCCTTGTCCTTCACCGGCTTCCTGCGCGCCTTCCGCCGGAAGAAGGCGCTCGGTCTGATTGCCCCGAGTTTTCCGGTGCCGACCGGCTTCGCGGCCCGTTTCGGCGCCGATGTCGTCGACGCCTGTTTCCACAGCCCGGGCCGCAGCCTTGCCGGCCTGCTGCTCGGCTTCCGGCAGCAGCACGTACGGCGCGGCAATCCGCTGCCGCTGCTCTATGCCGTGCAGTGCCAGCTCGATCTCTAGGCAAGGAGCGATGCGATGTCGGACAGACGGCAAACGCTGATCGTCAGCGACCTCCACCTGGGCGGCGGCGCGGCCGATCCGGGCGACGACCATGTCTACCAGGACCGGCAGCTCGAACGCTTCGTCCGCCAGCGCCTGGCCTCGCCGGCCGGCCAGGCGGGCGACATCGAACTGTTCTTCAACGGCGATTTCCTGGAGTTCGCGCAGGTCCGGCCGCAGGCCTATCGCAGCCCGTCGGCCGACTACTGGTGCTCGGAAGCGGAGTCGCTGGAGAAGCTCGAGGCGATCCTCGCCGGACACGACAACAGCTTCGCCGCGCTGCACGACTTTCAGGCGGCGGGCAACCGGGTGACCCTGGCGGCCGGCAACCACGATGTCGACCTGTACTGGCCGGCGGTGCGCAAGCGTTTGCGGGCGCGCATCGGCCCCGGCCTGCGTTTCGCAACCGGCGTCGATTGGGTCGAGCGCCACGACGGCCGGCTGCACATCGGCCACGGCCACCTCGAGGATCCGGCCAACCGCTTCAAACACTGGTCGGCGCCGATCCTGCGAGCGCCGGACGGAGCGCGGCTCGAAATGTGCCCCGGCACCTTGTTCATGGTCCGCTTCGTCAATGGTCTGGAAGCGCGCTACCCGTTCGCCGACAATCTGCACCCGGTGCAGAACCTGGCGACGATCCTGCTGCGCGAAGATGCCGGCGGCTTCGCCAGCGCCGGCTGGATGTTGTTGAAGTTCATCGCCCGCCATGCCAAGACGCTCGGCTCGTCAGAGGCTGCCGATGTCGGGCGGCGTCTGCTGGTGCGGCTGCGCGAGGACGACGCTTTCGCGCAACGCCTGGCCGCCGCGTCTCGGCTGCTGGGCGACGACCGGAGTTGCGCCAGCGTACGCCGGGACGTGTCCGATGAGGAGCAGCTCGCCGATTTGATGCAGCGACTGTTCGCGGTGCTACCGGCGGACGAGTGGCTGGCACTGTTCGCGCTGCGGCCGGCGCCGGTGCTCGGCGCGGGCGGCAGCAAGACGCTCGGCACGATCATCGGCGCGCGCCACTTCGGCCGGGAGGCGCTGCGCGATCTCGCGCAGCGACGATTCGATGCCTGTCCGGCGGCGCAGGTGATCGTCATGGGCCACACCCACCTGCCCGACACGCGGAGCTTCGACAAGCGCCATTACCTGAATCCCGGTAGCTGGACACGCTACCTCGACCTCGAAAAACATCCGCCTCTCAGGCTCGACGATCTGCGCGACGAAGCCCGTTTCCCGTACGAGCTGAACTACGTCGTCGTCGAAGCCGACGCCGATGGCACGCCGCTGGTGGCCAGGCTGGAGTGTTTCGAGCGGAGAGCCTGAGGGGGAAATGGGGCTGGTCTGCTACAGGCCGTTCTCTGCCCTCGCCTGCCTGTATGGACTCACCCTGCCGGTCGCCATTCCTGTCCGGCACGCTGGCCTCCGAGGCGCAGGAGGAGCAGCGCCGCCGCGGCCCACATGATCGCCGGCAGCCATTCCATCAGGGCTTCAGACCCGGCGCCGCCCGACGCCACGAGACTCAGCCGCGACATCGCTGCGACGGCCAGCGTCGCCATCAGCGCACCGGTGCTGCGGCCCGTCTGCAGCGGATAACCGCGCTCACTGGCAACCCCGATCGACGCACACAGGATCAGGCCCCAGAAGGCTCCGGCGGCAAACTGGCTGGCGACGAGCAGCGGTAGCGAACCGGCAAGCACCGTACCGGCGAGCGACAGCGTGCCGGCGATACAGGCAAGCTGCAGCACCGGCAGCGATCCGCGTAGGCGCACCAGGCGGTCGACCAGCAGCAGCCCGAAACTGAAACCGACCCAGAAGACGGGCATCAACCAGGTGAGCAGCGCTGGATCAGCCAGACGTTTGAATTGCGGCGCGGCGTTGATGGCGGTATGTACCTGCTGCCCGAACGCGAGCAGAAGCGCGATGGCGAGCAGGACAATCCACGCGCCGCGCGCCGCGTCGGCGGGTACCGCCGGTTGGACGTCGGCCTCCCATGGTTGATCGACGGGCTGACCGCGTTCGACGACCACCAGCGCCAGCGCCGAGACGCCAACCGCCGCGGCGCTCAAAAAGAACGGTAGGGATGGATCGACGCCCTTGAGGATGATCGCCAGGTAGGGCGCCAACGCCGACGCTACCGCCAGACCGAGCAGCTGGATGCCGGCCAGACGTGGCATGGCAAAGCGGCCGGCATAGCGGGAGAGCAGCACGTAGGGTGGCGCGCGCAAGGCCGACGACGTTGCGACCCACACACTCGTGACCGCGAGGAAGAGCATCGGCATCACGGCCAGCCAGGGCAGAAGCAGCATCGCCACCGCCGAGACGGCCGCGAGCAGCACCAGCATCGGCCCGATCCCGCGCAGTGCCGCGCGTACGCGATCGACCGCCACCCCCATCGACCAGTCGGCGAGCGCAAACAGCAGTTGGTCGGCGGCGAGGAGCCACGGCAGATAGCGTTTGTCCACGCCGCCACGCGCCAGCAGCTCGGGAAGGAAGATGACATAGACCACCCAGCTCAGCGAGAAGAACAGCTCCACCGCCGCCAATAGCCAGGCCGCCCGCGTTTTCCGAAAGGTGTCTGAAGTATCCATGCTCCGAATCGTGGCACGGAAACCCGGGCGAATGCAAATATCGAGACCTGTACCCGTGCCCTCGATGTGCACGGCGTTGTACTCCATGCACCCCCTCCCCAGGTCACAGAGCGATACATGGTCTTACATTGCTCATGACATCTCCTGCTTGCTGCAGGCGTTATTCGGCACAAGGCACTGCACTATCGCAGTACCTGAAAACCCAACCACTCAAGGAGATGCAAAATGAACAAGACCCTGATCGCTCTGATGCTTGCCGCCGGCTTCGCTTCCTCTTCCTTTGCGCAGGGGAGTGCGCCTGCCGCTGCCACCCCCGCCGCCGCTCCGGCGACCAAAGTGATGGCGCCGGCGGCTGCGGACAAGAAGGTCGAAGCGCCGAAGGCCGTCGAGCCGGTAAAGGCCGAAGCCGTCAAGACCGCCCAGCCGACGATGGCCGCTGCCGGCACGGCCACGGGCGAAGAGCACGCAGCCAAGCCACCGCAGCATCCCAAGAAGCATGTGGTCAAGACCGAACCGAAAACCGAAGCCAAGGCGGTAAGCAAAACCGAGGCGCCAGCGCCGGTCAGCAAGTAAGTCCTTCCCGTTGATGACACGCACCCCCAGGCTTTCACCTGGGGGTGCCGGTCTTGTCGAGGGCCAGCGCTTGAGCAGGGGTCTGGCCTGGTCAGGCGTCCTCGCCGTGCGGAAACAGTTTCTCGATATTCTTTCTAAGCTCCACGCCAGAGATTAACTGTTTGCATACAGGGTGCCATTGATAAATCATCCACCACTCCTCGGTTTCAGGTTTGGGGTGATCTGGGCATGTCATATCCACCCCAAACGAATCCAACAGATCTTCGGTAGTCGATAATCTGGAAACATCGACGACTTCTTGCAAGAACAAACCCTCACCGTCTGGTGCAAAGCGCTTCTCGATTTCTTCAGGGTGAAGCCGATTCAGGCACTGAAGTAGTAGTTCGAGTGGTTGAGAATAGGGATTGGATGTTTTTTTCATGAACGTGATTGTTCCCTGCCAGCCCGCATTCCATTACGTATACCGCCACCCATTCGGTAGCCAGCTTTCATAGAGGACTTCCTTGGCGATCGCGCAGGGGCAATGACGGGGAAGCCTGTCCATTCGCCACGACGGGGGACAATTCGATGCGTGACCACAACAATTCTCCCCATTCAATTTGCTGTGTTTCGAAGACCGGCCATGAGGTCTGTCAACCGTCGCAAAAGCCGAAAAACTCGCGCATCTTGTCGAGAATGCTCTTCGTTCGTAAGGAGAGGCCGCTGGGCAGCGGTTGTGCCCGTTCTCCGGCAGGCATCCTCAATCGCTGTTCCCGGCTGGCGAGAACGCGCGCGATTTCGCCGGCGACCTCCGGTCGTGACTGGATGACCCGTTCGAATGTGGCCCTGTCGAGCCGGTAGCACTGCGCGTAGCTCCGGGCGATCAGCGTCGCGCGGCGCGGCTCGCCGGTCATCATTCCGATCTCGCCGAGCACCTCGCCCGTGCCGAGCACCGCCACGTGTCCACCGGGCCTGTCGGGCAGTTCGTCGAGCCAGACGTCAACCTCGCCTTCGGCGAGCAGGTAGAGCGAATCACCGGTTGTCGAGCCTTCACGGAGAATGACGTCTCCGCTGGCGAACGGAGCGTAAACTAGATTGCTGGCCATTTGTGCGATCTCCTCGTCGCTGAGCACCGCGAAGATCTCGGCGGACCGAAGCGCCTGGCAACGACGTTGCTGCTCGCGTTCCTCGGGCGCCTTCCGGGTGTCGAAAGACAGACTCACCTCATTCTGCGCGACAGCAAGTTCGATGCCAGCGCGCTGCAGTGCGGCGAGCAGACGGCCACGGACTTGTGAATCGGTTGGTGAATCGGGCTCCACGTCGATCAACCAGTAGCGCAGCGCGTAGCGCGCAAAGCCGGGGCCGAATTCCATCAGCACGCAGCTCGGCTCGGGCGTCCGTGCGACGTTCGGCATGTCTGCCGTACCAATGGCTGCCAGAGCGACTTCCTGCACACGTCCCGGCGGAATCGAGGAGGCGACGTTGAACCACAGCCAGCGACGCCACTCGGGCCTTCTCTGCATCGGACTTGAAACGATGGTGAAAGAATTCTTCATCAATACGCTGTTCGGGAAGATCACCGTTTCGCCGTCGCGCGTCTCGAGCGCCGTGTAGCGCCAGCGAATTTCGGAGACCTGTCCGGCGACGTTGCCGATCGTGATCCAGTCGCCGACCTTGATCGAGCTCTCGATCTGCAACAGCAGGCCACCCATCGTGTTGCCGAGCGTATCCTGCATGGAAAAAGCAATCACCGCGGTCAGTACGGCCGAAGTCGCGACGAGGCTCGTCAGATCCATCCCGGCGAGACGCAGGCGGACAAGGACCCAGGCGATGTAGCCGAGGAAAGTCAGCAGATCCTCTATGATCCGCGGGATGCGCAGGCGGATCAGCGGGAAAGCCAGGCGAAAGAGCAGAAGCCCGAGCAGGTGGATCATGATCAGGCCGGAGCCGACGACGAACATCTCGTGGACGATCTCGGCGCTGTTGTGCAGAGCGAAGGCATTGAGACAAGCCGAACTGAACTTGCCGAGGACGCACAAGCCGTAGAGTTCGAGCGAAGTGACGATCGCCCGCCGGCTGGCGGGCAGCAGCTGAAAGAGGATCAGGCCGAGCCCGAAGGTGAAGAGCAGCGCCCAGGGCAGTTCCGGACGCCAGAAGTAAGCGAGCGCCTTGTTCCAGAATTCGAGCATGCGCATTCCTCCTGCAAGTTGGCTGATTGTCACGTGATTACCGGTGCCGATCCCGGGGGCGAGTCCGTTTTTCCATGCCCGCCGGTCTTCGGGTGCTGCTATCGCCTGGACGTTGGACGGGGCAAATCGCGCTTGACGGCTCGCTTCCTGGACTTGGACTATTGGACCAGCCGGATCAGGACACCTTGAAGTAGGCGACCTGCTGGCGAAGATCCTGCGCCATCTGTTGCAGCCGCGCGGCGTTCGCGACGTTGGCGCGCATCGTCGCGTTCGTCTCCTCGGTCATCTGCGCGACGTGCTCGACGTTCTTGGCCACATCGTTGGCGGCCACGGCCTGTTCGCGGGTCGCGTTCGCCACTTCCAGCGCGCGCTTCCGGGAGTCTGTGGCCTCGGCCGAGATCGTGTCGAGCATGTCCGACACAGCGCTCACCTTGGCAAGCCCGTGCTGGATCTTCGGTGCGACGGCCTCCATGCAGGAAACGGATTGGCGGGTCTCGTCCTGAATCTGCCCGATCATCTGGGCGATTTCATGCGTTGCCTTGGCCGTGCGCTCGGCCAGCTTGCGCACCTCGTCGGCGACCACCGCGAAGCCGCGGCCCTGCTCACCAGCACGAGCCGCCTCGATGGCCGCGTTGAGCGCCAGCAGGTTGGTCTGGTCGGCAATCTCGCGAATCACGCCAGCGATCCCGCCGACCTCTTCCGATCGCTTGACGAGCCCGGCGACCTGCTCCGACGACGCGCTGATCGCGCTGGCCATCGACTCGATCTCGTCGACCGCGTCGTGAATCGCGGCCACGCTCTCCTCGGTCAGGCGGGAGGTCTTCTGCGAGCTGGCTTCGGTTTCGCCGGCCAGCGTCGATACCTCGTTGATGCTCACCGTGACTTCTTCGAGGGCCGCCGCCGAAGCCGCCGAGGCCTGCGCCTGTGCCTCGGTGGCCGTGCTCACCTGGCTCGTCGCTACCGACATCTGTCGGGCCGCGTCACCGATGGTGTCGGATGCGGAACGGACGCCCCCGATGATCGTTCCAAGCTTTTCGGCCATCTCGTGCATCGCATGCATCACGGCGCCGATTTCGTCGCCCCGGCCGGTATCGAGGCGGATCGTCAGGTCGCCGTTGGCAATGCGCTGCGAGCTACCCACCAGTCCGGTCAGGGGTCGGATGACGATGCGGTTCAGGTAGAAGGTCAGAATCGCCAGGAGCGTGATCGTCAGCACGAAGGTGGCGGCGATCGTCAGGTTGCGTGCGCGGTCGGCGAGGCTGAAGATTTCCTCGGTATAGCTGCCCGAGGCGACGATCCAGTTCCAGTCCTTGTAGTCGTTGTAAATGACAATCTTGTTGCGCGGGCGAGTATCGCCGGCCTCAGTGTTCATCCACGGGTAGATGATGGTGCCGTTTCTTTTCTCGACGATTTCGCGGATGAACGGACGGCCTTCGTTGTCCTTGGCTTCAATGATGTTCTTGCCTTCCGACGTAGGATGGACGATAAGGGTACCGGCCTTCGGGCCGGGAGTGGCGTCGAGCACATAGGCGTAACCGGTTGTGCCGAGCTTGATCTTCTTTATGGTCTCCTTCATGCGCGCAATCGACTCGACGATGTCGATGCCGACGAAATGCAGGCCGATCACCTGGCCGGCCGCGTCGTGGATCGGGTCGTACTTGGTCATGAAGTCGCGCCCGAACAGGGTGGCCTTGCCGGTAAAGGACTTGCCTTCACGCACCAGCACGTAGGCCGGGTGTTCCTTGCCGAGCAGCGTGCCGACGGCTCGCGAGCCGTCTTCCTTCTTCACGGAGGTCGTCACGCGTACGAAGTCGTCGCCTTTCTTCGCAAAGACGGTCGCGACGTTGCCCTTGGTCCGCAGACTGAAGGTATCAACCTCGCCAGTGCTGCCGTTGAGCACGACACCATTGAGCTTGAGAACCGGGTCGTCTCCGCCTTCGAGCGTGTATCGGCCGGCGAGCGCAGTCGTGAAAGCGTGTGCCCAGCTTTCAGCCTGCCCGCGAAGGATCGAGTCGGTTTGCCCGATCATGTCGAGCACCATCATGTTCGTCTTCCGGAGCTGTTCGGTCTCGTCGCGTTCGTTGATGTCGCGAATCTCGGCGTTGAGGAACAGGGCGAAGCCGCCCAGCGACAGCACGATGGCGAGCGACACCATGGCGGCGATGCGAAAGCGGATCGACTGGGTTTGGATCATCGCGCGGCGACCTCTCGTTTCGTTTGTCTTTCCCTGAAGGCTGGATCCGGAACGAAGAAGTATACTCGGAACTCGGAAACGCTCCGTGATCTCCTGCATGGAATCAGCAATTCTCAGCTAGAGCCGCGGCTTAGCCCGCGCGCGCGTTGCCCGCTTGATGATGCGCTCGGACTCTAGTAGACCAGTCATTTGACTAGCAGCCTGTCGGACTTGGAGCCCGGGAAACCGACAAATTTTACTTTTCGGCATGAAAAAGGCCGGAATTTGTCGATTTTCCGGCCTTTTTGAGGTTTTTTCCTCGTTTTTCTCTACTGCGGGCGCAACTTGGCCATGCGCTTCAAATTCCACGCCAGGCAGACCAGCGTCCATTCCCCGGTGACCTTCTGCCAACCCCGCAAGGAAAACTGGCGAAAGCCCATGACCGACTTGATGATGCCGAAGACCGGCTCGACGGTCTGCTTGCGCAACGCATAGAGCGCTCGCCCCGCTCTGGTCTTCAAACGATGCGACATGGCCTGCACGGGTGTCGCATTCTCCGGTAGCGCGGCCGGTTCGCTATGCCGCTCCCGCCAGTCAGGATGGTGCTCGTCGCGCGCCACCGCGATCAAGGGGACGATGCCGGCCGCCTCGCACGCCTTGATGTTCTTCTCGCTGTAGAAGCCCGTGTCGGCGATCATCCCGTGCACGGAACCCAGCCCATCGGCCTGCGCCTGGAGCGTCGCC
Organism: Candidatus Accumulibacter cognatus; assembly: GCA_013414765.1. GTDB lineage: Bacteria > Pseudomonadota > Gammaproteobacteria > Burkholderiales > Rhodocyclaceae > Accumulibacter > Accumulibacter cognatus. The sequence goes on along the minus strand of CP058708.1, from coordinate 3,811,890 downwards.
AGCATCGGCTCGACCTGCTCCTTGTCGTTGGGGGCTTGCGTCACGCCGACCGCCACCACCAGCAGGGTCGCGGGATCAACCGCCGCCTGGGCGTTGTACGCCTGCTCGAAGCCGCCACCGGCCACCGGCATGATGCGCGATTCTTCGTCGGTCAGATTGATCTGGTCACTATCCCGTACGCCGGGCTCGGGGGCTTTGGGCACTCTGCCCCCCCACTTCCTGCCGGTCTCTTCTTCTTTCGCCTTGCGCCGCGCCATCTTCTCGTCGTACTGCGCCTTCTCTCGCTGATAGCGCTCCTCGGCCCGCGCCGCAATCTTCGCCTTGGCCGCCGCCATCGCCACCAGCCGATCTTCGCGGCGCTTGATTTCTTCCGGCAGGCTGACGCCGTCCGGAACCTCCGCCTGATCCGCCTGTTCGGCCAGCGCGAACAGTTCCTGCACCTCCGCCTTGAGTTGCGCTTCCAGCTTTTCAATGTGGCCGTGCGAAAGCGCACGGTGGCGGGAGGCGTTGGCCTGAATCTTCGTGCCGTCAAGACAGACATTGCCCAGTTTCAGCAGCTTCATCTCCCGGGCCATCTCCAGAACCTGCACGAACAAGTCGCTCAGTTCCTCCAGAAAACGCCGGCGGAACGTCGCCAGGCTGTCGTGATCGGGATGGCTGCCGGCGGCAATGTAGCGAAAGGCGACCGAATCGTAGGTCGCCTGCTCCAGCCTGCGGCTGGAGAAAATACCCGTCGCGTAGCCATAGACCAGAATGGCCAGCAGCGTCGCCGGATGGTACGCCTTCGATCCCCGTCCAGCGTACTGCCGCGTCAGCTTCGACAAATCAAGCGAGTCGATCACCTCCACAATGAATCGCGCCAAATGATCCTCGTTCAACCAATCGTCGAGTGACGGCGGCAGCAGGTAGTCGGTCTTGCGATCGGTGACGATGAAATGGGACATGCCGGACCTCCGTTCCTGGAACAGCTATGATTGTAGCATATTCAGCGGGCGGCAAGGGTAAAGTCCGACAGGCTGCTAGACGCAGGAGATGCTATGCACACTTGGCCAGTGCAAGATGCGAAGGCGGAGTTCAGCGAGTTCTTGGACGCTTATCTGGCCGACGGCCCGCAGATGGTAACCAGGCGAGGGGTGGAAGCCGCTGTTCTTGTGCCCGTAGACGAGTGGCGGCGCTTGCAGGCCGCCGCGCGGCCTTCGCTCAAGCAACTGTTGCTGTCGGATGTAGCTCGTGCGGACTTCGTGTTGCCTGAGCGCGGACATGCGAGGCGTCGGCCGCCTACGGCCCTCCGGTAGCCGTCATGTACCTCCTTGAAACCAACGTCATATCAGAACTGCGCAAGCTGCGACCTCATGGCGCAGTACTGGCGTGGATTGCCTCCGTAGAGGACGCGCAGCTTCTGTTGCAGCCGTTACCCTGGGTGAAGTTCAGGCCGGTATTGAATTGACTCGGGAACAAGACAGCGCAAAGGCAACGGAAATCGAGGCCTGGTTGGACATGGTCGCGGCCACATACAACGTACTTTCGATGGATTCGGCTGCCTTTCGAATGTGGGCGAAACTGATGCATCGCCGATCTGACACGTTGTACGAGGACGCCATGATCGCTGCCATAGCTAAGACCCATGGCTTGACAGTGGTGACGAGAAACGTTTCCGATTTCGCTCACTTCGGCGTTTCTCTTCTCAATCCGTTCGAGGGTGACGCGCCGTAGGTCAATTCACGGGCTAATCGGGATAGGAGAAAGCCTCGCGGCCTCCCCCTCCCACACCTCCGGACGAACGGGTCACGTACCCGGCGGTTCGATGAAGCCAATTCCTACCGGGGCGCAAGACTCGGTAGTCCCACTTGTTCGAAGAAGCGCAAGGGGAGCGCGATCGACAGGGCCGGTATCTGCGACGCCCGCCACGGACCGTGCGCGGACTTGCTGGTGTTCCACGCTTCACGCACCGACACGCCGTGTTTGCGCAGTTCCCGATAGCCCGCTCGACCCCATCACGCTCACGCCCGCCTTCAGGAAGCGATTGACCAGGCGCAGCAGACCGGCATCTGGACACCTTTGCTTCAGGCGCGCCATCAGCCGGTCAGGATTGACCCGGTCGAAGAAGGCTGGCAGTTCCCTATCCACTACCCAGCCGTATCCCGCCCGGAGGTTCGCCCGCACTTCACGCAAAGCCTGATGGGCCGAACGCTGTGGGCGGAATCCGTAACTCTGGGGGTGAAAGTGCGGTTCTCATTGCACCGAGACGACTTGCGCGACGGCTTGCTGGATGAAGCGGTCGAACACCGTCGAGATGCCCAGCGGGCGTTTCTTCCCGTCGGCCTTGTCGATTTCCACGCGCTTGACCGGCTGCGGACGGTAGCGGCCCGTCTCCAGTTGCTCGCGGATTTCCGGCCAGTGTTGTCGGAGGTACTCTGGCAGAGCATCGACCGACATGGCTTGGGTCTGAATCGACTCGGTCAGACTCATGTCACACGATCCGCCCCAAGAACTTTGTTGGAAATTCAACTCCCCGAGCCATCTGGTTTTGGCTCTGCTAGCTTGCCAGTAACGTACTTGTGTAAAACACTCGCAATAAGCGTTTGATAAGGCATGCCTTCCTCCAGCGCCTTGGCCTGAATGTCCTTCAGATCGCCAGAGGAAAGTCGGATGTTGACACGCTTGTCTTTGAGGGCTGTTGCTCGGGCGGCAGACTTGAACTTTGCCAGTTCGGCCTTTGTTGCAACCGACTTCAGCTCGCCCTTCTCGTAGGAGGCGAGTATTTCAAGTTCGTACGGGTCAGCGGTCGACATCTTCTTCACCTTTGCTCAGGTAGTCGCGAGTCGCCTTGCGACTCGGTATGACCGTCTTGAGGAAGTAGTGATCCGCTTCCTCGACGAAGGGCACCAAGTACACGTAGCCGTCGCTCGCGACGACAAGGATCTGTTGGTTAGGGTACTTGGCTTGGTTGGGGTGACTCAGCACGTCAAGCAGGCTGCCGGTCTCGATGGCGACGGTCATCTGCTCGAACGAGACGCCGCGCTCGGACTTGAGTAGATCGTTCTTCTCGGGACTCCAACGGAACGGCTTCATGGCGCAATGCTACGCTCATGTGTGCCTTTTGTCACCAGGTCAGCGTGCCTGACATCTTCGACTTATCATCGGGATGGGGAGAAGCCTCACGGCTCCCCCCGGTGTTTGTCAAGATAGTTGTCGCGTTGGGTGATCAAGCGGCGTGCATACTTTCGGAGCGTTGCAAGCTGTCGGAAACGATGACGTCTCGCTCCGGGTTAAGGGTCACGGTGTCGAGGTAAGACCAGTCACGAGTGTTTCCTGTCCAGCGGCGCGGGTTTCGGGCTCTGGCCTGTTGATAAACGGCGTGGCGATGGTCGAGGATCGCTCGATCCTCCCCGAGGTGGCGTTGTCCCGGGGTGACATAACGAATCCCGCTGTGCAAGTGCTGGTTGTTGTACCAGGCGACGAAGGGGTGGACCCAGTCTCGGGCCTCGTCGATGGTGGCAAACCCCGTAGCAGGAAACGCGGGAGCGTATTTGGCGGTTCGGAACCAGGCCTCTGCAAACGGGTTGTCGTCCGACACGCGCGGCCGGGAATGGGACGGGGAAATCCCAAGCCAGGCAAGCATCTGAGAAATCGTGGTGGCCTTGATGGTAGGACCGTTGTCGCCATGCAGGACTGGCTTGACCGACTGCGCGTGGATTCCTTCTTGCAAGGCGATACGCCGAACCCGCTTCGCGGCGTGCTCGGCGTTGTCGCTGGTCTCGACCGTGAAGCCAAGGATTTTTCGGCTAAAGACGTCGAGGATGACCGTCAGGTAGAACCACGCACCGATGACCAAAGTGGGCAGGTAGGTCACATCCCAGCACCAGAGCTGCCCGGGACCCGTCGCAATATGGGTGGTCGGTTCGCGGTGGGCGCTCGGCGGTTTGGCGCGACCACGATGTGCGAGTTGCTCGTGGGCGCGCATGACACGATAAAAGGTCGACTCTGAGGCGAGGTAGCGCCCTTCGTCGGCCAACTGCGGAACGATGCGAGAAGGAGGCTGATCAGCAAACCGTGGTTCGTTGATCACACGCAGGATTTCCTCCTTCTCGCCATCGGTAAGCACATGCGCGGGCGGGGGACGAACCGCCTCCGGGCGCTTATCTCCGCGGGTTAGTCCACCTTCGCGTCGCCAACGCTGCCAGGTGCGCGCGTCGATCCCCGCCAAACAGCAAGCAGGTACCAAGCGCGATCCTGCAGCATGAGCCTCTTCGATATGAGCCGCGATTTCGCGGCGATTCTCCAGCGCAATCATGCGTCCGCGTGCCCAGGGAGAATCGCCGAGAGCTTTTTTGCCAGCACCAGGAGCGCCGTGGTTTCGGCTAACGCTCCGGTTCAGCGGCGGCGCGCAAGCGCCGTCCGCTGGAACCGGTTGTTGGACGAAGCCGCTACGCGGAGGAGATCCGGCCGAAGTCGATGGGCTCGCCCGAAAGATATCATCTGGCCTTCGTTGCGAGGAACCGCTTCTTGATCAACGCGGGAATGATCTTGCCCGGGAGACAGCCAAGTACGAAGGCCGCTGCAGCGTGTACCGTTTAGGGAGACCTTTGGCCACGTAAGCGCCTCCCCCGTCCTCGACGAGGGATGGGAGAGTGATGTTCGCAAGCCGACGGAACGGTCTGTCTCGAATTTTGGCATAATCAATGCCTCACCGCCAAGAAGGGACGCCGACGGCCGCAACGGTATCGGCGAAGTCCCCGGTAGGGAAGTTTTTTATGCCAAGTTTTTGCATTAGGCATATTCCAAAAATATATTTTCTATGGACTGGCCCCGCGCCTCCCGGACCGGGCTTGTCCAACAAACGGTTCAGATCGTGGCTTCGCTTCGCTCGCACGATCTAACCTTGTATCTTCCCGAATCATGAATATGAACGTTGTTGATACGCTGTGGAGCTTGTGGGCAGCCACCGGCCTGTGGGCGGGCGGTGGGAAACGCGCAGCGTTTTCCACGGGCCGTCCACAGGATTGCGCGCAGCGCAAAGGTGGGAATCGGCGAAGCCGACTGTCCACAAATCCACAGCGTCCGCGGTTTCGGGCGCGGCGATGCAGCCAGTTCTATCCTGGGGACACCAAGCCCGTGAATAAGCTTTATGGCGCATCGTCGTGACCGTTCCTTTGGAGCCCGAACAGTTGTTGGACCCAAGATCGCATTGACAAGGATGGGAGAAGAGGAACGTGCCTGAATCAATCGTTATCGGTATTGACATTGCCAAGCAGACCTTCGACGCTGCCCTTGGCGTGAGCGGCAGGATCAAGACCTTCGCCAACGACGACGTGGGCTTTGATACGCTGCTTGCCAACTTGGCCGGGCAGGCGGTCGATTTGATCGTCATGGAGGCCACGGGTGGCCTGGAGAGCAACTTGGCCTGCGCCCTGCAAGCCGCCGGCTTTGCCGTCGCCGTCATCAATCCGCGCCAGGCACGGGATTTCGCCAAGGCCATGGGCTATCTCGCCAAGACCGACCGCATTGACGCCAAGGCCTTGGCTGAACTCGCTCAGGGGCTGGCTTGCAGTCCCGAGCGTGATCGTTTCGTCACCGCTTTGCCAACGCCAGAGCAGCAGGCGTTGCAAGCCTTGGTGGCACGTCGGCGGCAACCCGTCGCCATGCAGGTGGCCGAGCGCCAACGGCTGTCGGTCAGTCACGCCGCTGCCAGGAAGAGCATCAAGGCCATGATTATGGCCATTCGCACCCAACTCGATGAGGTCGAGACTGAACTTGCCAAGCACATCGAAACCCATCATGCCGACTTGGCCCTGCGGCTTTCCAGCGTGCGCGGTATCGGCCCAACCACCGTCGCCACTTTGATCGCCGAAGTACCCGAGCTGGGGCAGTTGTCGCGCCGGGAAATTGATCGCCGAAGTACCCGAGCTGGGGCAGTTGTCGCGCCGGGAAATGAGCGCCCTCATCGGCTTGGCACCCTTCAATCGCGATTCCTGCCAGATGCGTGGCAAGCGCGCCATCTTCGGCGGACGCGGGCAGGTGCGCCGCGGACTCTACATGGCAGCGCTCGCGGCCATCCGATTCAATGCCGTCATCAAGCAGTTCTACGACCGCCTCGTCGCCGCCGGCAAACCCAAAAAAGTCGCCATCGTCGCCTGCATGCGCAAGCTCCTGACTATCCTCAACGCCATGGTCAGAACCGGTAAAGCCTGGGACGATTCTCTTCATACCGCTTGACTCGAAAGACAGTTGCTTATTCGTTAGACCATCGTGCCCTCACAAACCCTCAGTAGCTCTAGGAGTCGCAGCCGTTTCGGAGCATCACTGCGTCACTGCACCTCGCTATTTCGTTTTCGGCCAGTTCGCCACGGCGCCTTCATCGTGCTCGACAAGCGGCACCGCATGGATGTTGACCCACCCTTTGACATCCAGCGGCTCGAAACGGCCCTTGCTCTCCACTGGGTAGCGGATCGGCTGTCCCGGGAACACGTCCTTCAATACCTTGGACTCTTTGACGACGATCGTGCCGTTGACGATCACGTAGGGGATGCCGGTGGACGGCAGGCCGTTGGTGCCTACCTTGTAGCCGGCGTTGTCCTTTACGTTCGCGGCGTCGAAGATGGTGATGTCGGCCACCATCCCCTTTTGCAGGCGACCGCGCACCTTCATAGATTCCAGGCCGGCCTTGCCCAGGTGCAACGCCGACCAGTAGCTCAGTTGCGAGAGGCTGTGCATCAACGGCACGCTTGCCTCGCGCGCCAGCCGCAAGGTCGCCGCGTGGGCACCGGCGGTGCGCGGGTGCCCCGCGAACGCTTCATACGGTGCGTCCCAGTCCAGCAGCTTGCCTTTGCTGTCCGTGCCGGGGATGGCATCGGACGCCACCGTCATGTGCTCCATCCGCAGCCAGTACGGCAGCCACTTCTTGCGGGCGGGGAAGTCGACGATGATGATCCGCCCGGGATCGCTCTTCACGATCGCGAGGAACTCCTCTTTGTTCAGCTTCTTGTCTTGCTGCGGGTCGTAGATCGTCTCTTCGTACTTGTAGCCCTGCTTGGCCTCCCATTTGGCCGGCGCCAGGAAGTCGGCGCTGATGATCGTCGAACCGGTCGTGTACGGATAGTGCTCCGACCACATGTTCGCTCCCTTCTTGCGCGCCAGCTGAAGCTTCTCCTCGATCTCCCACCAGCCGTAGTCGTTGTTGTGGGCCATCAGCAGCGGGGCATCGGTCAGGAACGCATTGGTGAACACCTCGTCGAAACCGAGCGGCGCCTCGGTCGGTGTTTGCGAGCTGAGATGGAAGCGATGGTGGAAATCGGTCAGCCGCCCGTAACGTGCGGCGGTACGCTGCACCGCATACATCTCGTAGGTGGTGACCCCCTTGGCCATGTAGGCCAGCAGGCCGCCCACCCCCAGCGCCCCCTGCCGCAGCTCTTCGTCGATTCGGGCCGTGATCTGGTTCATCTGATCGATGTTGCTGCGGGTGACCGACCAACCGGGCACGCCGTCGGCCGCCGCCTTGGCCAGCAGCGGCGTGGCGATCGGGGTGTCCAGCCCGCCCCTGATATCGAGGCCGTCGTGCACCACCATGCGCACGTACCCCAGTCCGACCGTCGCGCCGTAGTTCACCTGCCACTTGTTGGCCTTGGCGTCGTACCACTCGGCGGTGTTCAGGATGCCGTTCTCGAGGTCCAGCGCCGTCGTCACGCCGTCGCGCAGCGCCATCTTGATGCCGAAGGGCGTCAGGCTGTGGAACTGGGTGTCGATGAAGCCTGGCGCGACGACCAGGCCCTTGGCGTCGATGGTCTCCTCGCCGGTGATCTTGTCCTTGGTGATGGCGACGATTCGGTGGCCCTTGATGCCGACATTCGCGATCTCGTCGTACATCGTTTCCGGGTCCATCACCCGGCCGCCGTTGATGACCAGGTCGTAGTCTTGCGCAAATGCATTGGAGGTCCAGCCAATGCAGCCCAAAAGGACGGCAACTATTGTGCGAATCCAACTCATAGTGACCAGTTCTCCACTTTGGCGTAACTAAGAATGGCGCGGCTACGGGGCCTAACGTTGAAATTCAGCGGCTGCCGAAGGCGGTCCGCTGGAATGCCGGGTTGGGCAAGGCGTTTCCTTCATTTCGCAACTGCAAGCTTTGAGAGGAGTTCGACGCGCTTCAAGTAGGCCTTCATTTCGGCTGAGCCAAGTACTGGATTGGAACCGTCGTTGTAAAGATATATGCGATTACCGCTAACTTGACCGCTATATGAGAGTTTTTCCAGAGTTGATGGGCCGAGCCCTTTAAGTTTCACAGAGACTGGGTAGTCTTCATATTTTATGTAGTCATTGGTGTTGAAGCCCACAGGTTTGTACTCGCGATTAAGCACGACCCACGAACCGTCGGGATTCTGTTGAATGCAATACGGCAGGTAAATAGAGCGAAAGTCTCCCAAAGGCATTTCTCGATCCTTTTGATGATGTTGATGTTCGTGATGCCCAACGCCGCTGTTCAGGGGCGGAATTGCCGTGGCGCAGCTTTTGCGCTTTATGCAAAAGATGTGACACGGCGATTGCGTCCCGTTGGAACGCCTTGTTAGCGTTCATCATTCTTGATGTCCTTGTGAATTTGAAACCAACTACCTTTCTTCTTCCTCACCATCCTTTTCAGAACCATACTCTGGATGTCGTTCATATCTACTTCTTCCGGTTTGGCTGGTGGCGCGTCCCCGACTTTCTTCATGGTAGCTACAAGGTTCGGACTACTCTTAGGCATTTCATGGCGAATCTCCTGACGATCTCTCCACCTAGGGCTCATGTGCCTGTCCCATAGTTCGGTCGTCATAAATCCGGCTTCTTTGGGCGGACTGTTGGCAAAGCTCAGCACACCAATCTGTTTTGTCGCTTCCGGGAGCGCTAGATGTCTTTCATTTATACGCGCCAAGTCGGCCTTTAAATCTTGGCCCCAAACAAATTCTTGGTCGCCTCTCAGGAAATGTGAAGCGCAGCGGCGATGTAGCTTATCCGACGAAACAAAAATCATGCAAAACGGCAAATAAAATAAATATGAGATATCCACACGATTGGACGGCCTCTCGGACGCTATAAGTTTTGAAGCGACAGCAATCTGAAAGAAGAGCTCTACCTCAAGAACGAACGCGGCATAGGGCGCAAATCGAGCTAGCGGAGGATAATTCATAAGACTCCATCGCTTTAAGATCTTCTGCTGGTACTCATGTGGGATATTTAGAAAATGAACCAATAGCGCCATCTGATCGAATGGCTTTGACGCCTTTACTATTTCCGATGCAATAGCTTTAACATCATCAAGTGACTTGCAGACTTTATTGTCTATTCCAGCAGACCGAAACACCTCTGCCTGCTTGTTTAAGTCCAGGTTTGATACCGAGGCGCGCCAGAATCTGGCGAGGTTGTCTTCTACAAATTGAAACTCACCTTGTTGCCAGCGGTTAAAGGCTTCGACCTCTGGAAAACTGTCAAACACATATCCCGTCTTTCCTCTGTCCTTTACGGGATAACCACCAGGCGTCATTATTCGGCCATCCATCGATACTGGATGGCCGAGCAAGTTACCTATGCAAAGATCCATATGACCCAAGCATGGGGTACCTCCCATATCTGGGAATTTATTAGCAATTTTCTCGACTTCCTCTGCAGCCGATTTCCCACCCTTCATTTCCTTGGAGAGATCGGAGAGTGTTTCTGCATAAAAAATTGGGCAAACCACGGGAAGATAGAGCGCATCAAACCAAACGGATTCGTCCACACTCAGAGATTGGATGAAGGACTTATCGAATAGAGAAATGGGGCCGGCCGGCATACGTGGACGCTAACGTTCTAGGTAAGGGGCGGCCCGCTTGCGGGACGTCCCAGCGGCCGAAGGCCGCGCCTTGACTGTAGTGTTAGGCCACGCTCGCCGACAACAATGACTATGCATCTCTGACCACCTCTGCAAGGTGAATGAGATTTTCTTTTAACTGCCAAGCACGCTCAATGTATGTATGAACATCTGAGTCAAGCAAGTTGCTTCGCTCCAATCGGGTTTCTTCTATCAATTCGATAAAAAGCGAATAGATGTTATGTGCAAGGTAGTTTCGCTGCTTGCAAAGCTCATTGAGGCATGAAATCACGTTTGAATCGAGAGCCTGGTGTTTTTCGGCAAGCTGTATGAGTTTTCCAAGCGGTTGGCCTTCTGCGGCTTTGGTTGGACTCTTTCGCTTCAGTAGGCGAATTAACTCTGCTTCAAGTTGCCCAGACGCCAGCGTGACCTGACCTAGCTCCGCACAAAATTCAGGGCTTTCAAATAGAAGCCGGTAAAACTCTACGCCTCCACTTGGCCTACCTTCGTACACGGCGATTCCTTATGTGGCCTAACGTTGGAGGTCAGCGGCGGGCCGACAGCGCAGCTGGCGGACCATCCGCTGGACCGGACTGTTAGCTGTTTTCGATGATGACAAATGGGCAGGCAACATAATTTCTTGCATCATCAACGTGCCACATGATTCTCGTTAGGCTTCTGACTGGAATACCAATATTGCCTTTGAGCGCGGAGGAGGCGCCGAATATTTTCGAAAATCCAGCCGCAAAGTAGCTGTTGTCAGCTAAAAAGGCTGTGCGTTTTGAATTGTGGTTAAGTTGATAAAACTCATACCCAAGCTCCTTGCTACCAGCGTCTCTCCATTCTCCTAATGTTAGAGATCCCTGCATCCACGCGATTTGGGTTCCCTTGTAGTTTTCAAATTGTTCGAAGCTTAGATAGGTTTCATTTAAGTGCTCCCAAAGCGCATGAAGCATCTGTCGGGATGTGATTGAATATGTCCTCGACTCCTGAGTGGTGACGCCTGCATTTGCGAAGAATGCTTTTACTCCTGCTGAAGCACCCTCTTGCTTTGTGATTTTCGCTGCAGGGTCGGCTCCGAATTTCTCCTCATACTTTCTGGAAATGAACTCGAGATCAAGGTAGATGAGCTTGTCGTCATTAAGAGGCATTTGGGCGGCCCTAGGTATAAGCAGCTAACGTTCGGTAAACGTTCACATCCCCCTCCGTTTTTTTACGCTGCTGCCGGGATAGCGGGAAGCGGGGGAAGTTCCAGGCCCTTGCGAGCCGCCCGGATGACAGTGCCGAGATAGCGCCATGAGGAGGCGCCGCGAAGACGGCAAGTTTCGATGACGCTGGCGAGGAGAGCGAAAGCACGCGTACCCGCTTCGGAGCGCGTGCCGTGGCTGATGTGGCGGGCAATGACCCAGTGGCGCAGGGCCTGTTCGGCGGCGTTGTTGGAGAGCGGCAAATGCGGCTCGCCGAGCGGACGCATGATCACCTCCCAGTCGTAGAGGAATTCACGCGCGACGCTGCGCAGCGCCGGGTGGGCATCACTCCAGTGAGCGGTGCACAGGCTCTTCAGCCGATCGACATGGGTCGCGTAGAGGAAGGGTAGCCCTTCCGGCGGAAGATCGATCCGCGCCGCGTAGATGGCATCCTTCAGCGTGTGCATGAGGCCTTCCATCTCCTGCCCGACGCCAGATACCCGGCCATCGCTGGATTCGGCCAGGCCCCGCAGCTTCCGTATCAGATGCGGCCAGCAGCGCAGGCGATTCAGCCAGGCCCGGTAGACACGGTAACCATCGCTGATCAGGATGCCGTAATAGCCATCCTGCAGGACATTCTCCAGCATTTCCGCGTGCCGCGGGCCAATCACGAAGAGGACCGTCCAGGGGGTTACCAAGGCCCACAGCCAGAGCAGCAGGCGGTTCTCCGGCCAGGAGGTCTCATCCACATTCAGTTGCGGTTCCTGCAGGAGGTCGGCCACCAGCACGTCCTCCAGCGGAAAACTGGCGCGCCCGGCTTCCCGGAGGGTCTCGTCGATCACGCCGACACTGAGCAGCAGGCCAAACATTTCCATCAGCGCCTCCCGAATCCGCGGCCGGGACAGACGCAGGCGCAGCGCAAGGAACACGATGAGTCCGGCCAACTGCGGACCAACCAGGCGCCATTCGCCCAACTCAACCTGCTCCCACTCATGCTCTCCTGCGGACCGCCAGGGCTGCGCACGGCTGACATGGTCGCAGTGGTCGCAGTTCGTTTCGAGCAGATAGTGGCGGATGATAAGGAACATCAGCCCAATCTGGCCCTCGACCGGTGGTGCAATGTCGATCTCGTCCCAGGCGGTGTAACGCTTCGAAGGAGCGTCCGCTGAAAGCGCCTGCGCACAAGCGGTACAGTTCTCAGGGCGGTGATCGCAGGTGCCAGTGACCGCGAGCTTTTGCGTCCGGCCGTAGCCCGGGCTGCCGGGCTGCTTGCCCGCTTTCTTGCGGGAAGCTTTCGCCGCTGTCGAAGGCTTCACGGCGGCTTTGGCCGTGTCTTCCTCGACCTCGGTGACTTCTGTCTCGGTCTCGCCGGGCAAAGTCTCGATGACCGGAACAGTGCTCTCCTCAGGGCCTTCGGGTTTCGCCCAGGGCGCCTGACTGGTCGGCGGACGCGAGCTGTTCTCCGGGTTCCGGTGCAGCCGATCCTGCAACTCCTTGACGTCGTGCAGCAGACGCTTCGACACTTCCAGCAATAGCTCCGCCGGCAGCCTTTTCAGCCAGTCGTCGTCCATCTGGAGAAGGTCGTGCTTACGCAGGTACATCGGGGCGGGTCGTCGTTGGGTACCGACATCATGACATAGAAATTTTCGCTGCGGCGTAAATTTCAGGAAAATTAACGTTCACTGAGCAGGGGGGTGAACGTTTACAACGTTCGCGTTCAGGGGCCGGCCGCGGCTTTATGCGGCCGGTCCCTTGGAATGCGTGGTTAGGCATGGATGCATGATTTCAAGACCCCGCGTTTCAGACCCCGCGTTTCACGGCGGGTGACATTCACCAACGCTACTAGGCCGCCAAACAATAAAGTGTAGGTTCCCGGCTCGGGCACATTTAAATTATCTGATTGCGAAAACGAGTAGGCCGACAGTTGGGCCTGCCCAGAACCCGCACTACCTTGGTCGCCAAAGAACAGTTCGGTAAAGTTTGCGTTGAAGAGTTGTCCGCCTCCAACTACTGAGCCATCGACAGACACAGTGTATCCAGAGATGAAGTCGCCCTCGATTTGGAAGTCGTGGAAAACAGAATTATCGATGAGAGCAAGCAATTGAAAATGGCCAGCCGAATTCACTGTGAAAAGTGCATTGGGGGATAAATAGAGTGCCCCACCCTTTGAGCCATTGGCAAAGGAGAACGACATCGAGATACCGCCATCGAAGGCTCGTGACCGTGCTTTAATCACGTAGGGGAGTGCTGGATTTATCGCGCTGCTTCGGTCGTAGCCGTTCGCATTGCCTATGCGTGAATCCATTGTTAATACATGGCCATCGACTGAAAATACGCTCGCTTCCGTGTTACCGGCATCACGTACGAACGTCCACCCCTGCGCGCTGGGTAGGGATGTAAAGTCCAGGGTAATTGGTGTCGCATGTGATTGCCATGAGACTACAGCAAGTATTGCCGCTGAAAGAAGACTCTTGATTTTCATGTTTCACTCCTCAAAATTCGGCACATTATGACAGTACCGCAGTGCCTAACGCTGCCGGTAAGGCGCCGCCGTAGGCGGTCGCCCTTGACCGGCTTGTTAGGGCTTGGTGCCGAAGCGAGAGAAAGGAACGCATGGAAACCGATGTGACCGTAGGCGAAGCGAGGCTGCTGCAGGGCGACTGCGTGGAGCTGATGGCCGAGCTTGAACCGTGCAGCGTGGACGCGGTGATTACCGATCCCCCATACATGATTGGCGCCATCTCGACCGGCGACGCGAGTGCGAAGGCTGGCGGCTGGGCAGACATGGAGAACAGCGCCTGGTGGTATGCCGAATGGCTGAAGCTGGCGCGGCGCGCACTGAAGCAAGACGGGTTCGCGTGCGTGTTCGGGAACTGGCGCAGCCTGCCGACCCTGTTGTATGCGTTCAGCAAGATCAAGTGGCAGGTGGACTCACTGCTGATCTGGGACAAGGAATGGATCGGGCCAGCAGGCCCGCGCCAACTGCGCCCGACCTATGAGGTGGTGCTGTTCGCTGGCATGCCGAAGGCGAAGATTGACGACCGCAGCGCGAGCGACGTGTACCGCTGCCGCTGGATGGCCGGCAACAGCAAGACCACAGACCACGCGGCCGAGAAGCCGGTGGACCTGATGCGCCACCTGATCCGGCTGACGACGAAGCCTGGCGGGCTGGTGCTGGACTGTTTCATGGGAAGCGGCACGACTGGCGAGGCCGCATACCTGGAGGGGCGCCGCTTCATTGGCATGGAGCGCGAAACCGAATACTTCCACGGCATCGCGGTGCCGCGCGTGCGTGCTGCGGCCTCACAGCCGCAACTGCTGCCGCCAGCGCCGCAGGCCGTGGCCGAGCAACAAGGGTTCGATCTGGGATGAGCCCTAACAGTGTAATAGACAGAATAGGCCAATCGTGCGCTACACAGAATCTGTCTATTGTGGTACGCCGACATTCTGTGTAGCATCATCGACGACGATCTCCTGTGCCCCGGACTTGGCCTATCTCAAGGAGAAATTATCCCATGCCGCAAGTCACGTCAAGTAGAACCTCCAGCCCGGCCCAGCCGGCAGCGATCCAGCGGTTTTGGGACAAGTATCTGGCGCTTCTGCACCGTTGCGGGGTCAAACCGCCTGCGGACCGGTGGTATGTCCGACACGCGGAACGGTATATCGAGTCGCTTCCGGGACGTCGCCTGGGCGAGCATCGGCCGGCGGACGTGACTGGCTACCTGGCCGATCTCGGCAGACTAGGCAGAATGCAGGACTGGCAGTTCCGGCAGGCGGTCGATGCTTTACAAAAACTCTTCGAACTGGTCGGAGTGTCCTGGCTGCGCGAGGTGGATTGGCGGTATTGGCGGGAATCGGCTCGATCGCTGCCCACCGATCATCCGACCCTTGCCCGTTCGCTGCCCGTTGGGGATGGGGCTGCCGCGGACGCCAGTCACGCGCCGGGAGATGGAACGGGGGTGGGTGCGGGTTGCGCAGTGATCGAGCGTCTGGTGGCGGTCATCCGCCAGCGGAATTATTCGATTCGTACCGAGGAGGCGTATCGCTCCTGGACGCTACGGTTCCTGACCTTTATCGGCGGCCGTGATCCGGGGGAGGCCGGCGCGACGGAGGTTGCCGCCTTTCTGGAGACCTTGGCGGTGCAGGGGAATGTGGCGGCCAGCACGCAGAATCAGGCCCTGAACGCTTTGGTGTTCCTGTATGGGCAGGTGCTGGAGCGGCCCTTGGGCGACATGGGGACGTTTCAGCGGGCCAGGCGTCCGCGGCACTTGCCTGTGGTGTTGACGCCGGGCGAGGTGGGCCGGTTGTTGGAGAATCTCGAGGGGACTTATCATCTGATGGCATCGCTGCTGTATGGCACGGGGATGCGGTTGATGGAGTGTCTGCGGCTGCGGGTGAAAGATGTGGATTTCGACTATCGGCAGATCGTGGTGCGGGACGGGAAGGGGCAGAAGGATCGGGTGGTGCCCTTGCCCGATCGGCTGATCGATCCCCTGCGGGCGCACCTGGAACGGGTCAGGGCGCTGCACGAGGCCGATGTGCAAGCGGGTCATGGGGAGGTCTATCTGCCGTTCGCGCTGGCCAACAAGTATCCGGGCGCGCCCAGGGAGTGGGGGTGGCAATACCTCTTGCCGAGCGGCAGGCTATCGGTGGACCCCCGCGGCGGGGTGACGCGGCGCCACCATTTGCATGAGAACAGCTTGCAGAAGGCCGTGAAGCAGGCCGCCATCCGCGCACACCTGACGAAGCCGGTGAACTGCCATGCGCTGCGGCATAGCTTCGCCACGCATCTGTTGGCGTCGGGATACGACATTCGCACCGTGCAGGATCTGTTGGGCCATGCCGATGTGTCCACCACCATGATCTACACGCACGTGCTCAACCGCGGCGGCAAGGGGGTGCAAAGCCCCCTGGATGCGTTGTAGATCGCCGCCTGGAGTCGCGCGGAGGTCAGTCGCGCGTAGGGGTACGTCTTGCAACTCAGCATGATCGCCGCTACCCCGATCACCCCTAGCCCTACTGCTACCCATTCGGTAGCCAGCTTTCATCGAGGACTTCCGTGGCTATTGCCCAAGGGCAATGGCGTGGGAGCTTGTCTATCCCGATTCCCGTCTCGGCACTGGCCAGATCGCAGGCATCGCTCCAGGCGTCGGCCCACCAGTCCGGGTCGTTGAGGCAGTGACGCAGACTCGGGGTCTTGTTCAGGTGGCGAGCCATTCTCTGTCGCTGATTGCTGATCGTCACTTCCCAACTGGCGCCCCGGCGCTCAGGCTGGTGCTGCCACTTGAGAAGATGGGAGAGCAGGACCGCCATGCGGGTGGCCAGCTCGCGCTGTTCGCTCTTGCCCACGTCTTCAATCTCCTCGGCGATATGTTCCCGGTCCAGCAGATCGAAACGCCCGGCACGAATCAGCCGGGCCTGCTCGCTGGCCCAGGCCACCACGTCCGTTTCGTAGTCAGTCCCCACGGCGACCTCCACATCACGAGAAACCAGGAAACGCAGCGAGCGCTGCGGTCCAGTCTTGCAATCCAGCAGCCAGCATCCTCCCTGCCGTCAAGCAGCGCTGCATCCATCTCAAGATCAACAGGTCCGGCTCAGACCTGCCCAGGCAGCAGATTACGAAAGGGATACGATTCCATTGAGTTCGCTCATCTCGGAGGATTCCCTTCCCACGGCGGAGTGAGGCAATAGGGCAGAATCGGACCTCCCTCGCCGCCAAAGTACTTCCGAAACCCGCATCCAACGTCAAGCGCAAACATCCCTTCCGGTTCATCGAAAGAAGGACGCCGCCGAACTACGCGTGCGGCGGCGTCGTACCAGCGGAAATCGCTTCGCCTACCTCTTCTTCACCGCCGGCAGGTCGGTGCAGACGCCCTCATAGACCTCGGCTGCCATGCCGACCGACTCGCCCAGCGTCGGGTGCGGGTGGATGGTGTGGCCGATGTCGGTGGCGTCGCAGCCCATTTCGATCGCCAGACAGACTTCGCCGATCAGGTCGCCGGCGTCGGTGCCGACGATGCTGCCGCCGATGATGCGGTGCGTCTTCTCGTCGAAAATCAGCTTGGTGAATCCTTCTTCCCGGCCATTGGCCAGCGCGCGCCCCGACGCCGCCCAGGGGAAGACGCTCTTGCCATAGGTGATCCCTTCGGCTTTGCACTGCTCTTCGGTCTTGCCGGCCCAGGCGATTTCCGGGTCGGTATAGGCGACCGACGGGATCTGCAGGGCGTCGAAGCAGCGTTTGCCGCCGTTTGCGGCTTCGGCGGCGACATGTGCTTCATGCACGCCCTTGTGTGCCAGCATCGGCTGACCGACGATGTCGCCGACGGCGTAGATGTGCGGCACGTTGGTTCGCAATTGCGGATCGACGGGGATGAAGCCGCGCTCATTGACGGCGACACCGGCTTTCTCGGCGGCGAGCTTCTTGCCGTTCGGCGAGCGGCCGACGGCGACCAGCACGAGGTCGAAGCGGGCCTTCTCGCCGTTGCTGTAGGTCACCTCGATACCTTCGGCAGTGGCCGTGGCGGCAACCACTCCGGTGTTGAGCAGGATGCGGTCGAAGCGATGGGCGTTTTTCTTCTCCCAGACCTTGACGAGATCGCGGTCGGCGCCGGGCATCAGCACCGCGCCGAGTTCGACGACGGTGATGCGCGAACCGAGCGCCGAGTAGACGCTGGCCATTTCGAGACCGATGATGCCGCCGCCGACGACCAGCATGCGCTGCGGAATCTGCCGCAGTTCGAGGGCGCCGGTCGAGTCGACGACGCGCGGGTCGTCCTTGGGCATGAACGGCAGTGCGATCGGCTGCGAGCCGGCGGCGATGATCGCTTTCCGGAACCGGATCAGCTGGCTGCCGCCGCCGGCCAATGCCACTTCGAGGTGGTGCGCGTCGACGAACTGGCCGACTCCCTGCACGACTTCGACCTTGCGTCCCTTGGCCATGCCGGCGAGGCCGCTGGTCAGCTTGCCGACGACCTGGTCCTTGCGCGCGCGCAGCCGGTCGAGGTCGATGATGGGCGTGCCGAAACTGACGCCGCAGTCGGCCATGTGCTGCGCTTCGTCCATGACGCCGGTGATGTGTAGCAGCGCCTTGGACGGGATGCAGCCGACGTTGAGGCAGACGCCGCCGAGCGTCGGATAGCGCTCGACGAGGACGGTCTGCATGCCGAGGTCGGCACTGCGGAAAGCCGCCGAGTAGCCACCGGGGCCGGCGCCGAGGACGAGCATTTCGCACTCGAGGTCGGCGCTGCCGGTGATCGGCGGCGCGGCTTGCGGCGCAGGGGCGACGCTGGCCGCTGGCGGCGCCGCTGCGATTGTTGCCGGTGCGGCCTCCTGCGCCGCGTCGGCGGTCTCGATCAGGGCCACCACCGACCCTTCCGAGATCCGCTCACCCAGGCTGACCTTCACCTCCTTGACGACGCCGGCAACGCTGCTCGGCACGTCCATCGTCGCCTTGTCGGATTCGAGGGTGATCAGCGCATCGTCGACCTGGACGGTATCTCCGGTGTTGACGCAGATGTCGATCACCGGCACGTCGTGGTAGTCGCCGATGTCGGGCACTTTCACTTCAATGATCTGGCTCATGATTTTTCTCCGGATCAGAGCAGCACGCGCCGCATGTCGGCAAGGAGTTGCGCGACAAAGACGTTGAAGCGGGTGGCCAGCGCGCCGTCGATGACGCGGTGGTCGGCGGTCAGCGACATCGGCAGGATCAGCCGCGGCGCAAACTCGCGGCCATTCCAGACCGGTTTCATCACCGACCGGTTGACGCCGAGGATGGCGACTTCCGGGGCGTTGATGATCGGCGAGAAATAGGTGCCACCGATGCCGCCGAGACTGGAAATGGTGAAGCAGGCACCGGACATTTCGCCGGGTGTCAGCTTGCCGTCGCGCGCCTTTTTGGCGAGTTCGCCGCTTTCGACGGCGAGCTGCGCGACCGATTTCTGATCGGCGTTCTTGATCACGGGAACGACCAGGCCATTCGGCGTGTCGGCTGCGAAGGCAATATGGCAATACTGCTTGAGCACCAGATTGTCGCCGTCGAGCGAGCTGTTGAATTCGGGGAATTTTTTCAGCGCGACGGTGCAGGCCTTGATCAGGAAGGCGAGCATGGTGATCTTCAGACCCGATTTCAGGTTCTCCTGGTTCATCGCCACGCGAAAGGCTTCTAGATCGGTGATGTCGGCGTCCTCGTGGTAGGTCACCGCCGGGATCATCACCCAGTTGCGCGCCAGGTTCTGCGCGGAGATTTTCTTGATTCGTGCCAGCGGCCGGACTTCGACTGGTCCAAACTTGGCGAAGTCGACCTTCGGCCAGGGCAGCAGGTCGAGGCCAGCGCCGAGCGAAGGCGCGGCGGCAGGCGCCGGGGCGGCCGTCATGACCCCCTTGACGTAGGCCGTGACGTCTTCCTTGAGGATGCGGCCTTTCGCTCCGCTGGCCGGGACCCTGGCGAGATCGACGCCGAGTTCGCGCGCCAGCAGGCGTACCGACGGGCTGGCGTGGGCGCGGGCGCCGAGCGCGAGGCCGGCGACCGGCGGCGCTGCCGGCGACGCCGGCGCCGGGGTAGGCACGCCACGGTCAGTGCCACTACCCGGTACTGCGACCTCGACGGGGAGGCCGCCACTCGCCGCTGGTGCTGCGCTGGCCACGGTGGCGGCCGCCGGGGGAGCCGTGTCGGCGGCAGCCGGCACGGCGTCGCCCGCGGCAGACGCTTCGATGATGGCGACCACGGCGCCTTCGGACAGCTTCTCGCCGAGCTGAACGCGCACTTCCCTGACCACGCCGGCCACCGTCGATGGCACATCCATGGTCGCCTTGTCGGATTCCAGGGTCACCAGCGCATCATCCAGCTTGACCAGGTCGCCGGGCAGAACACAGATGTCGATGACCGGCACGTCGGTGTAATCACCGATGTCCGGGACTTTCACTTCGATCAATTGGCTCATCAGGGGCCTCCCTTAAACCGTCATCGGGTTGGGTTTGTTCACGTCGATGCCGTACCGGGCAATCGCTTCGGCAACCTTGCCGCGCTCGATCGTGCCGTCGTCGGCAAGGGCTTTGAGCGCGGCAAGGGTGACCCAGCGACGGTCGACCTCGAAAAAGTGCCGCAACTTCGCGCGCGTGTCCGATCGGCCGAAACCGTCGGTGCCGAGCGTCACGTAGCGACGGTTGAGGAAGGGCCGAATCTGCTCGGCGAACAGGCGCACGTAATCGGTCGCGGCAATGATCGGGCCGCGGGTATCGCCCAGGCAGGCCTCGACATGCGACACCTGTGGCCTGGCCAGCGGGTTGAGCAGGTTCGCGCGTTGCACGGCGTTGCCGTTGCGCGCCAGTTCGGTGAAGCTCGGGCAAGCCCAGAGGTCGGCATCGACTCCCCAGTCGTTCTTGAGCAGCTCGGCGGCGGCAATGACTTCGCGGAAGATCGTTCCCGATCCCAGCAGTTGCACGCGTGGCGCCGCCGGATTGCTGTCCGACGACTGACCGCGGCGCAGCAGGTACATGCCTTTGAGAATGTCGGCCTCGGCACCCGCGGGCATTTCGGGATGTTCGTAGTTCTCGTTCATCACCGTCAGGTAGTAGAAGATGTCCTCCTGCTCCTGGTACATGCGGCGCATGCCTTCGCGCATGATCACCGCGATTTCGAACGAGAAGGTCGGGTCGTAGCTGAGACAGTTCGGAATCAGGCCCGAGAGGATCAGCGAATGGCCGTCTTCGTGCTGCAGGCCTTCGCCGTTGAGCGTCGTGCGACCGGCGGTGCCGCCGATCAGGAAACCGCGGGCACGCTGGTCTCCAGCCGCCCAGCACAGATCCAGGGTGCGCTGGAAACCGAACATCGAGTAGCAGATGTAGAAGGGAATCATCTGCACGCCATGTACCGAGTACGAAGTCGCGGCAGCGATCCAGTCGCTCATCGCGCCGGCCTCGTTGATCCCTTCCTGCAACACCTGCCCGTCTTTCGACTCCTTGTAGAACATCAACTGGTCATGGTCTTCGGGAACGTATTTCTGCCCTTCCTGGTTCCAGATGCCGATCTGGCGGAAGAGGCCTTCCATGCCGAAAGTCCGGGACTCGTCGGGGACGATCGGGACGACGTGCCGGCCCACTTTCTTGTCCTTGAGCAGGATGTTGAGAAAACGGACGATGGCCATCGTCGTGGACACTTCGCGACCCTCGCCGGAGGCCTTGAGCAGCGTCTCGAAAGCCGATAATTCGGGGACTTCCAGCGGTTCCGCCTGGCGCCGGCGCTTTGGCAGATAACCGCCGAGGTCCATTCGCCGCTGCCGCATGTAGGTCAGTTCGGGCGAACCTTCGGCAAACTTCAGGTACGGCAGTGCCTTGATCTGGTCGTCCGGCACCGGCAGATTGAAACGGTCGCGGAAACGCCTGATCGCGTCGTAATCGAGTTTCTTCTGCTGATGCGAGATATTCATCCCCTCGCCGGCCTGGCCCATGCCATAGCCCTTGATCGTCTTGGCCAGGATCAGCGTCGGCTGCCCCTTGTGCTCGACGGCGCTCTTGTAGGCGCTGAAGATCTTGAAGATGTCGTGGCCACCCCGGTTCAACCCCCAGACCTGATCGTCGGTCCAGTCGGCGACGAGTTCCTTGAGTTCCGGGGTGTTGAAGAAGTGCTCGCGGACATAGGCACCGTCCTTGGCCTTGAAGGTCTGGTACTCGCCGTCCACCGCCTCCATCATCCGCTGCTTGAGAATGCCCTTCTTGTCGCGGAGGAACAGCGCGTCCCACTGGGTTCCCCAGATCAGCTTGATGACGTTCCAGCCGGCGCCGCGGAAAGTCCCCTCGAGTTCCTGGATGATCTTGCCGTTGCCACGCACCGGACCGTCGAGACGCTGCAGGTTGCAGTTGATCACGAAAATCAGGTTGTCGAGCCGCTCGCGCGCGGCCATGCCGATGGCGCCCAGCGATTCGACTTCATCGGTCTCGCCGTCGCCGAGGAAGGCCCAGACCTTGCGGTCGCCGGCCTGGATGAAACCGCGGCTGTCCAGGTATTTCATGAAGCGCGCCTGATAGATCGCCTGGATCGGGCCGAGGCCCATCGAAACCGTCGGAAACTGCCAGAAATCGGGCATCAGCCACGGATGCGGGTAGGACGAGACACCCTTGCCGTCGACTTCCTGGCGGAAACAGTCCATCTGTTCGTCGGTCAGTCGGCCGAGCAGGTGCGCGCGCGCATAGACGCCGGGAACCGAGTGGCCCTGGAAGAAGATCAGATCGCCGCCGTGCCGTTCCGAAGGGGCGCGCCAGAACCACGAGAAACCGACATCGTAGAGCGCGGCCGCCGAAGCGAAGGAAGCGATATGACCGCCGACATTGCTGTCCCGGTTGGCGCGAACGACCATCGCCATGGCGTTCCAGCGGATGTAGTTATGAATGCGGATTTCCAGATCGGCATTGCCGGGATACTTCGGCTGCTGGTCGACCGGAATGGTGTTGACGTATTCGGTGGTGGCGCTGTAGGGAAGGTCGATCCCCTCCTGGCGCGCCTGTGCAATCAGGCATTCGATCAGGAAGTGGGCACGCTCGGCGCCCTCCTTGTCGATGACGCCGCTCAGGGCGTCCTGCCATTCCTGGGTCTCTTGCGGGTCCGCATCGTTCATGCTGGCCGACGGCGCGTTTTCGGGCAGATCTGCCATGACTTGTCTCCTGATCTTCAGAATCGTGAATTGGGTGGTTTTCTTTGCTAGCGGCCGAGATGAACGGCGTTAAGCAGCTTAAACCCTTGACGGACCTCGCGGTACCGCGGTGCAGCAATCAGAACATCCCGCATTGTAAAATTTAATCTTGTATCGTGCAATAAGTCTCCGATGCGTACTCCGCCAGCCTGGAGGGGTGTCGCCCGGCTACCGCCGGACAGCCGTTACGAGGACAATATCCGCACGCGCAGGCGATGACACACCGGATGGCGATGTCCGCACCCGGAAAATCAGGGATACTTGCGCCAAACCGTCATGGAGCGCGCCATGTTCAAAGTCGCCGTCATCGAAGACGACCTGCCGACCAGCAATCAACTCAAGGAGTGGATCCTCTCCGCCCGGCCGGGAATCACCGTAGCGCAATGGTTCACCCGCGACGACGCGGAGGCGGCCATTGCCCGCGAGCCCTACGACCTGGTGGTGCTGGATATCGAACTGGGACGCGAGCGCCATGCCGGCGTGGCGATCATCAACGCCATCAACAAGGGGGGACGTGGCACACCGGTACTGGTGGTCTCGGCAATGCCCGCCACGATCTACCGCAGCATCATGAAAGCGCTCGACGCCTGGGATTATCTGCAGAAGACCACCTTTTCCGAGGCGGACTTCATCGATACTTTCCTGGAAATCCTCCGCGCCGCTCGGGATCGGAGCCACGGCAAAGCCTCCGTGTCCGCCGGCGACGAACTTTCCCTGGACCCTCTGCGGCAGAGTACCCCCCTGTGGCGGGGCAAGCGGGTGAACCTGCCGCTGACCGCACAGCGCATCCTTGCCACCCTGTACCAGAAACGTGGCCAGGTCGTCTCTTATGACGAACTCTTTCAGGTCGTCAAGAGTGGCCGCAACCGGGACAATGTCCGCAAGCACATCAGCACCATTCGCGAGGCCTTTCGCGAACTGGACGAGGATTTCGACTGCATCGAGAACATCCCCATGCGCGGCTTCCGCTGGTCCGGGCAGACTTCCGGAAACGCGTTCAAATCAGAATGACCACAGCGCTGGGCTGGCTAGCATCCTTCCGGCTGCGCATCCTTTTCCGTAGCGCCTTCCTGCTCCTCGCTCTGGCGGTCGTCGCCATGACCGTCACCGTCCTGCAGGAGGAGAAGCAGCGCAGCTACGACAACTATCAGGAGGGCTTCGCCAAGACCAAGGAACAGATCGTCGCCCGGTTGCGCCACCCTGCCGGGCAACTGGCGCTCCTCAACCCGCCCCGCAGCTTGCTTCCGGCGATCGCGCCGCGGCCGGTCGTGCTGCCCTTCGCAAGCATTGATTTCGACGACCAGAACAAGGTCCGGCATGCCGTGGAAATGGCCGGTTGCCTGGTTCAATACAGGAATTACGGCAGCCTGTGCATTGCCATCGGCAACAACCCGTGGGCTGGCGGCTTCATCTATGCTGCCGGCACCTTCGCCAGCGGCGCACTCGTCCCGCACCGGATCGGCGACGAATACCTCGATGGCGCCCACCGTTTGCGAGTGGTCATGAGCCTGCGCGGCCAGACCTACCGCTGGCTGGCACCCTTTGAAATCCTGACCGGCAACGCCCGTCCGCAGGCCGAGGGCGTACGCGGCCGTTTTACCGGCTACCTGGAACTTGCCGGCCGGGATTACAGCACGGCCAAGCCGTTAAAGGAATTCCGCGGCTGGGTATGGCAGAGTGGGAAATGCCTCGATGTCGCCAGCGAGAACGAGGCGCACTGCACGAAGAAGTCTTTCTTCTCGTTGCGCCTGCCGGTTGACGCGCTGCGCGATGCGCTTTTCGAGGGCAAACGGCCCCTGTGGCCACCACCCGACCTCGA
The DNA here is from genome assembly GCA_013414765.1 of Candidatus Accumulibacter cognatus. Classification (GTDB taxonomy): domain Bacteria; phylum Pseudomonadota; class Gammaproteobacteria; order Burkholderiales; family Rhodocyclaceae; genus Accumulibacter; species Accumulibacter cognatus. The sequence continues at coordinate 3,787,374 of CP058708.1, read as the reverse complement.
CCAGTTCCAGGTTCGCATCGAAGTTTTACCGCCCGGTGACGAGAAGCCGCTCTTCGACAGCCATGAAGAGGGGGCGGTCCCGCCCTTTTCGCTCAACGAACTGACCGGCCTGCTGCTGCCGGGAGAAACGCTGAGCATCCGCAAGGCGGGCAGTGGCAACGAGGTGGATTTGGTGCAACTGAAAGGCCGGGACGAGGTGCTCGAACAAACCTCACCCCTGCTCACCCGGCTGATTCGCACGCTGCCGGTAGAAAGCTATGACACCCCCGTCGAACTCGTCGACGAAGTGGCGACTCCGCTCGGAAATTACCGGATTCTGCTCAAGGGCGATGCCCGCAGCGTCAACAAGACCCTGAGTGCCGTCGCCACCCGCGTTTCCTGGTTCGTCGGCGCGATGCTGCTGGCCATCGGGCTTGCGTGGCTGGTCATCGAATGGGGCATCGTCCGCCGCATTACCCGTCTGACCCGACGTTCCAGCGAGCTATCCAGAAGCGTCCAGGCTACCGGTGGCCTGGCGCCATTCGATCTGGCCGATCTGCGGGGCAGTGACGAACTGGGTATCCTCGCCAACTGCCTCAACGACCTCCTGCGCCGGGTCAAGGAAGATGCCGAACGGGAGAGAATCCGCGCCGAGCAGGAAAAGGATCTGTGGCATGCCGTCGGCCACGAAATCATGTCGCCGCTGCAATCCCTGCTGGCGCTGCATGGGCACCCGGACGACCCCAGTCATCGCTACATCAACCGTATGCAGCAGGCGATACGCATCCTGTACGGCAGCGCCAGCCCCAGCGAGGCCTTTCAATCATCCGCCCTGCAGGTACAAACCATCGATATTGCCGATTTCCTCCGCAACGTCGCCGACAACGCAGGCATCACCGATCTGAGCTACACGCCGACCGACAAACCGGTTCTGGTGCGTGCCGACGAATACCCACTCGAAGACGTCTTTTCGCATATCCTGAAAAACGCCGACCGCTACCGATACCCCGGTACCCCGATCACGCTCACCCTGGAGACCCGTGAAAACACGGCCACGGTCATCATCCACAACGAAGGCTTGCCGATCGCCGACGATCTGATCGACAAAATCTTCGAGTACGGGGTGTCCGATCAGCCGGAGGCCGGCGCCAAAGGCAACCGTGGCCAGGGACTGTTCGTTGCCAAGACCTACATGGCCAAGATGGGCGGCACCATCGCCGCCTGCAACCTCGAAGGGGGCGTGAGTTTCGTTCTGACGCTGCAGCGGGCGACCGGCGGGGAAACCCGATAACGCGCCAAGGCAGGCTTTTCCACTGCGGATGCTATGGCAGCGTCCTGGCGAGACGAAAACCGTAGTTGATGTTCCGGCTCGACGGGACGAACCAGTCGCGCGTGGCCACGCGGGCGTAGCGCGGAATGAAGTACCAGGAAGCGCCGCGCAACACGCGCCCGACAGAGCATTCTCCGGTCGTCCAGGCCGCCCCGTCACTCGGCGCACCCGTATAGTTCTTGTTCCAGCAATCCTCGGTCCATTCCCAGACATTGCCAATCATGTCGTACAGCCCGAAAGCGTTCGGTTTGTAACTGCCGACCGCCGCTGTATAGGCACTGCCGTCGTTGCAGTTGTGTACTTCCCAACTGACCCCAGGCACCTGGCTCTTGCCAGTGGCATCCATCACGTTGGCGTGGGCGCACGCCGCGTCCGGGCTCGCGCCCCAGTATCGGGCCGTGCTGCTGCCTGCCCGCGCCGCGTACTCCCATTCGGCCTCGCTCAGCAAGCGGTAGCTCTTGTTCGTCTTCTGACTCAGCCACGCAATGTAAGCCTTGGCGTCGTCCCAGCCCACACAGACCACCGGATGGTTTTCGGCCTGCGCATAGCCGGGGTTCTGCCAGTTGCGACCGCTCCTCTTTTCGCTCCTGCCCCCTTCAAACGTGTAGCACTCGCTGCCGGCGTTGTAGCCGGAGGCATTGACAAAGGCCGCAAACTGACCGCGCGTGACTTCGAACTTGCCGGCCGCAAAGCGGTTGACGCTGACGCGGTGCTGCGGACCTTCAGAGTCGAAACGGCCGGCCTCCGAGGCCGGCGAGCCCATCTCGAAACTGCCCGCCGGAATCTCCACCATCTCGGGGCAGTCCGGACAATCCCTGAAGACCTTGACCTTGTCGGGTTGCAGTTCGCCGGCCGTTTTGTCGGCTCCGCGCGGGTCTCGCTCGACGGTGCGCTTTTGTCGATCTTCCACCTGCCGGCGCTGCGCGCTGTCCTGCTTCTCCCGTTCGCCCGCTTCACGTTGCAATTTTTGCTGAGCCGCCTGCGCCAGCACCGCATAGCGCCCCTTCGGGTAGCGCGCCAGGTAAGCAGCATAGGCGCCAGTACTGGCACCGGCCTTGGCCTCTTCCCACACGGCCTGTTCAGTACGTAGCGCTTCCTGCCGTTCGCGCTCGTCGGCCTGCTGTTTCTCGGCATCCTCCCTGGCCTGTTGTGCCTTGTCACGGTCGTCGAGCTTCTTCAGTTCGATCCTCGCCAGAGCGACATACTTGCCCCTCGGGTATTTTTTGAGATAGGCGTCGAGGTATTCGCGCGCGCCACTGGCCTTCACCTCGTTCCAGAACTGGGTTTCCGGGTCTTCCACGGCGACTGGCGGTGGTGGCGCCACGACAGGGCGATCGACATGGTCGGGTTTCTTGAGGACGGCAAGTTTCACCTTCGCCGCGGCCGCGTAGCGACCATTGGGGTAGCTGTCGAGATACGCCTGATACCCGGCAATGCTCGCCGCTTCCTGCGCCGCCCTCCACGCCTCGCCCTCCGGGTCGGTCGTCGGCTGCACCTGCACCACCACCGTCGGCCCGTAAAAGAAGAAGCTGCCTCGCGATTCGTTGTATAGCGCGGGTCTTTGCTCATGGCTGATCTTGCTTGCCAGTACTTCGACGGCATCCTGCACTTCCCGCACCAGATCTTCAATGCGCACGCCCGGCCGTTTCATGCGGGCGATGAACTCGCGAGTGAAGACACCGTTGGGGTCCTGATCATGATCGCTCAGGCGGTCCAGTGCCTGCTGGCCTTTGCTGGCGGAATACACCACCATTTGCCCCTTGGGAGGCTCGATGGCGCTCAATCCGCGCGTGCTGCCGACGCTGCGCCCTTTCGATTTAAGAGGGTTGTCGCGGCAAGCGTCAACGATTACCAGGGCAAACGAGGCTTTCGCTTCGCTGAGCCTTTCGGTGAGGTCGGTGAGCCCATACGCGGTCTTCTCGACTTCACCTTCGCTGCTGGCTTCGATATCCACCGGCAACAGGTAACTGCCCGACCTGATCTGCACCCCATGTCCAGCAAAGAACACGACCACCTGATCGCCACCGGTGATTCTGTTGATGAAGGTTTCCACCGCCTTGACCATGCCCCGGTAGTTGAGGTTGCGGTGCTCCAACACTTCGAATCCGGCTGCCCTGAGTTCTCGCGCCATGGCAAGTGCGTCGTTGCCGGCCTTTTCCAGTCTGGCGACTTTTTCGTAGGCGTCGTTGCCGATGACCAGCGCCATCCGCCGGCCAGCCTGTCCGCCCTGAAGAGCCGGGTTGCGGGCAACGCCAGCGGGTTGAGGCTGAGCGCTTGCCTGGGCGACCAGAGTTTGCGGCCGGGCCTCGAACCGCTGGCCCGGCGACTCCCACCAGCCCGTTTCGGCCGGCCCGGCGGCGAATGCGCAGACCAGCGAAAAGGCGGCCATGGCCACGATCGCTGCAACACGAAGGAAGGATAACAAACGGTGTTCAGGCATGGCGAAAAGCCGTTCAGATCGGGGAGCAAATAACCATGACGCCGAGTGGATCGCCCCTTAACTGCGTATGTGCCGTAACGAAGCTGAAAGGCGCAAGCGACATTATCATTATTATGGGTACTACCCTGCCTACAAAGCAATCCTGTCCCAGGTAACAGATCCACTTTCAACCAGCTTTCGACATGGCCTGGGTTGCGGCGGGAATCCGCTCCTCTCCAGCTCACTTCACTTGCATACGCACCCGGCGCTAGCTTGATCCAGAACCCCAAATGTGTAAAGCTCTACTCCATGATCGACTATTCGAATTGAGTGATTCTCGATGCGTGCCCTGGCATCGGCCTTTCTTATCCTTTCGACTGTCGTGTGGCCTCAGCTTGCCGCTGGTCAGCCTTCGACCAGCTCGTGGACCTTGACCACGCTCAAGGCGCAAATGGTTCCGGCGATCTGGGTACTCGACGGCAATGAGTACGTCCGCGAGTCCCCGCCACAGGGCGAAAACTTCCTTGAGATTCAGGGTCGGCTGACCGTGCCGCCGGGTGCGCTGCTGGACCCGATGGCGCTTTCCGAGATCCGGGTCAGGAACACCAGATCGGCGGCGATCGCCAAGCCGCAAAGCCCGTTCGTTGTCGGTTTAAGCATCTTGACGTGCCGTTATTTGCCTCCGGAAACGCGCGCGCACGACTTGTCGAGAAGGATCGTTGGCCATGACGGCAGCCTCGGCTTGTCAAGAGACAGCGCCAGCGCTCCGCTGACGCTCGCGATCGAGGGTTCGCACGTCGATCTGTGCATGGCTTTTGCCGGTACAGGCAGGATGGGTGGCAGCGTCTCGCTCGAATTCGCCGGGCACTCCTTTACCATACCGCTGACGCCTATGGAGAGGCCCCGGCAAGCGGCGAAGGCTACCGCCGACCCCCCGACCAGGCCTTACTGGGACGGGTTGCTCTCTTCGCGTGCCACCCTCGCCGGGCTCTGTCTGCTCATCCTGGGTCTGGGTACGCTGGCGATCTGGCGGTGGCGAACGCATCGGGCCTTGCTCCCGGCAAGGCATGCGAAATCTCCGGACGACCCCGATGTCGCGACTGCCGAAGGGGACGCATCCAGATCTCCTGGATACGAACTGGTCGAACCTGAGCGCGTATCCTCAGAGCATTGTCGCACCAGCTTCGTCCGTGTTGGAACAAGCGCCGGACCCGGAAAAGCCGATTTCGAAGCTGCCCTGCGCGCCCTCCAGGGTGAGCGCTTTTCGGATGCCGATACCCTGCTGGAGCAGGCAATCACGAAAGGGTTGATGGCGACTTTCGAATGCGGCGCCTGGTCGATGCGCGGGCAGGCCGCCGCCGCCATCGGAGAGATTCCACGCGCAATCAGCTACTTCCTCAAGGCGCTCGGCGGACCGGAGGTGACTGCCCAGGCAGCCCTGCCGGCTGCCATGCATCTGGCGGTCATCTATCGTGAATTGGGGTTGCGCGCCGACGCGGTGAAGATGGAGGCTGTTGCCACAACCCTCAAGAGTGTGAATATCACGCTGGATCCCGAGGTGAACAGGAGACTCAAGCAATCTACGCAAGCGTACAGGAGGGCACTACGCGCAACGCATCCGACCGGACTGAAAGCCCTGGCGACGCGTCTGCTGCATCGGCCGCGATCGACATCGGCGACTTGAGCCCCTGCCGACCTGGGATCTCGATACCCCATACCGCTTGGCAGTTTCGCAAGCACCGCGTCCGCGTACGAGGTAGATGATGGGCAGTCAGGGTGTCCCGAGGAACAGGTAGAAATTGGAGTAGCCGCCCTTCGATCCTGAAGTCGAGTAGCCGTAGCCCAGATAGACCGGGCCGAGTGGCGTTTCACCCCCGAGGTAAATGGCAGTCGAGTTGATCCAGCCCTTGAGATTGGTTTCCGTATAGGGCGTACCGACCTTTGCTCCTTCGAAGGCAAACCCCAGGCGCATGTCGCCGCGCAGCCCGAGCGGTAGGTGGCCGATGATCCTCTCGGCACGCAGATTGCCATAGCGGATGTTGTCACCCTTCAACTGGCCAACAGCGAAGGCGGTCATGTTCAACATGCCGCCGAGGCTGCCGGAATCGTAAATGGGCAACTGTCCTACTGGGGATCCCTGATACGACAGCCGACTGCTCAGCACCCAGTCGCCGAAGCTGTGAAAGACGCTGGCACCGGCATCGAGTTTGCTGAAGTGGTTTGCCGGTGAGTCGAAATACTCGACCGCTGAACGCCAACCACTGGTTGGGAAATAGAGACGATCGGTCTGTTCGAAGTCGATCCGGCTAAACCAGCCGCCATACCGCTTCGAAACATCCGGCAGCAGCGGCACACCGGTATCGAGCCTGGGATTCCACCATTTTTCGTCCCAACCAGCGCGGACCTGGCCCAGAGTGCCAAGATTGATGCCACCGCCGAATTTCGCGCTGCCTTCGAGAACCTGGTACCCGGCAAGCTTGTGATTATCCTGATAAATGCTGGACAATTTACTGCCATAGCGCAGGTTGGTTTCGACGAAATAGCGCTGACGCTCGTCGACCGGTTGGTAGTAGTCGAATACGACGCCATTGTTCGAACCAATTTCGCCATAGGTCAGGAGTTCCCCACCCAGCGAGTTGAGCCAAGTTTTGTGGTAGGCGATGCGCAGGTTGTAGGTCGAGTCGGCCTTGAAGTTGGTGTCGAGGTTGATGCCGTAGCGCAGGTAGTCGGGTCCCCAACTCTTTTCGAGCGGCGTGACGCGCAGAATGTTGCGCTGGCGTTCGGTGAGCATTGCGTAATCGACATGCTCATAAAAGCCATCGCCATAGGTCCGCAACAAATCGGCATCGATTCTTGCCGGGTCGACCGTGTCACCCGGCCTGACCTCGATATGCTGTTCAACCATCGCCGGATTAACCCGTTTGAGTCCGGCAATCTGGATCTCATGAATCCTCGGAATTTCGCGCCGGGCCATCTGGATCTTCCCGGCCCAGGCGGCATAGGCAGCTTCGCTGACGGCCAGCGGGCGCAGGCGCTCGGCAATCGCCTCCGCCGCCGTCACCCCACGATCCGCGGTTTCCGAGGTGCTCTTGAAGTCCCCCGCGCTGACTCCTTCCAGGTCCGGCTTGATGTAGATGTCAGTCGGCTTGAGTGTGGCCAGCGATCGGGTGACGTTCTGCTCCGTCAGGATATTCACCATCTGCGTTGCAACACTTAGCAATCCGCTGATGTCGTTTGCTTTCAGCAGCGGCGATCCGACGTTGACGGCGATCACGATGTCTGCCTGGCAGCGCGAACGCACCTCGTCGATCGGTACGTTGTTCACCAGTCCCCCGTCGACCAGTTTGTAGCCCCTGGCTTCGACCGGCGACATCAGGCCGGGAACCGACATACTGGCGCGCATCGCGGTGGTCAGGCTACCCTCACGAAATACCACCTGCTCACCACGAACAATGTCGGTGGCGATGATCGAGAGCGGCAACGGCAACGTCGCGATTTCCCGTTCCCCATAATAATCACCCACCAATTGGTTGAAAAACAGTTTGATCTTCTGCCCGGTCACCACCCCGGTCTGATATTTCAGGCCGTCCGCACCGACGCCGGTCTCCGAAGCCGGCAGGAAGCGCTTATCGAGGGCCTTCTTGCGAAAACTCCTTTGCGAGTAGGGCGGATCATCCTGGAACAGGTCATCCCAGTCGGCTTTTGCCAGTTCCGTTCGCATCATCGCCGGTTTGAGCCCGGCAGCATAGGCACCGGCCACCAGTCCGCCCATGCTGGTGCCGGCGACGCAGTCCACCGGCACGCGCATTTTTTCGAGCACTTCGAGGACACCGATATGCGCCGCGCCCCGCGCGCCACCGCCGCCGAGAACTAGACCGACGCGCGGCCGGACAGGATTCTGGTCGTCGGCGCTGGCGTTGGCCAGCATGCCAGCGGCGAGCAGCACCAGCAACAGGTGCCGGTGGGGCATTGCGTTCATGATTTCTCCAATTTATCCATATCCCGGACTGGCAGGCTACCCCTACGGTTCCGTGATCGTCGACGGATTCGAGCTGAGAATGGTCAGCACTGCCTGTGCGTGTTCGACGGCATCACGACCGAGGCTGGTCAGATAACCCCCGTCAACCAGCGTCAGTAGCCCCTTGGCGTGCAGCCGCCGGGTTGCCGCGATGATCGCCGGGTTGGCGGTCTTGTGAATCTTGATTCCCTGCTGGGTGCTGCCGAGATCGAAGAATACCAAGGTGTTGAGTTCATCGACCAGATCGGGTGTAAAAGGCATGGTAATTCCTCGTTGGTCGAAACCAGTGGTGACCGTGAGGCGCCATTCTAACGCGGTAATGCCAATGGACGCTGCAACTCTCAGGAACTGCACGCAGGCCACACGGTGGGCGAACCAGCTCCAGGAGGTGGACGCGACTGATGTCTCGCGGGCGCATCAGCTACCCGTACCACGGCGATGACTCGCTCGGCTGCCGGGCATTTTCTCATCCTCATCGCCGTCTTCCTTGCTCTGCAGATCCAGGTCCTCCTGCAGATCGTCGAAATCCTTTCGATTCTGCCGCAAAAAGAAGACCATGCCCCACACCAGAGCCGCGGCAATGATCGCGACCAACGCAAAGGTACCCCAGTCGACACTGGCCAGCAATCCGGAATCCATCGATTTCTCCTCCCTAAGACGGTGACCATTATCCTTCTTGCCGCCAATCGGCGCAGCATCTTCGGCCTGGATATGGCAAACGACAGCGAAATCAATTATCCTCGGCCTTCCAGAACATAATTAAAGATGGAGTTTGAAGGATGACCAACAAAGGGCAACTCTTACAAGACCCGTTTCTCAACACCCTGCGGCGTGAACGGGTGCCGGTTTCGATCTACCTGGTTAACGGCATCAAGCTGCAGGGTCAGGTCGATTCGTTCGACCAGTATGTCGTCCTGCTCAAGAACTCGGTAACCCAGATGGTCTACAAGCATGCGATCTCGACGGTCGTTCCGTCACGCCCGGTCACCATCCATCAGGATATCGACAACGAGGCATGATGCACTCTGCAATGTTTCGTACCGGCTCGCCGATGCGGCGGACAGCCGCGTCAAGACCCTTCTTCTGCCATCCACTGACGGCTGCGGCTTGCGGCAGGCTCTCCTAGATCTTCGACATGGTTGAGCGCGCGATCGCCGAAGAACGAGCGGTCATCGTCCAGCTCGACTTCGGTCGTGAAGACCTTGCCGAGCAGCTTGCCGAAGTCCGGTTGCTGACCCGGTCGGCCGGTGCGGTGGTCTGTGCCGTCGTGCAAGGACGTCGCCACAGCCCAGATGCGGCGACCTATGCCGGCAAGGGCAAGGTCGAAGAAGTGGCTGCCGAGGTCGCCGCACATGCGGCCGATCTGGTCATCTTCAATCACGAACTCAGCGCAGGTCAGGAACGCAACCTGGAGCGTACGCTGCAGTGTCGCGTCATTGACCGGACCAGTCTGATTCTCGACATCTTCGCGCAGCGGGCGCAAAGTTCTGAGGGCAAACTGCAGGTCGAACTGGCACAGCTCGAACACCTGGCAACACGACTGGTGCGTGGCTGGACCCACCTGGAACGACAGAAAGGGGGAATCGGTCTGCGTGGCCCAGGAGAAACGCAGCTCGAAACCGACCGTCGTCTACTCGGTATCCGCGTCAAGCTGCTCAGGGAGCGCCTGGCCAGGCTAGAACGCCAGCGAGGCGTGCAACGCAAGGCGCGTGGCCGGGGCGAGTTGCTGAACGTATCGCTGGTGGGTTACACCAATGCCGGCAAGTCGACACTGTTCAATGCACTGACGCATGCCGGCGTCTTTGCTGCCGACCAGTTGTTCGCCACCCTGGATACGACGACGCGTAAACTGTGGCTGGCCGAGGCCGGTCATATCGTGCTTTCCGATACCGTTGGCTTCATCCGCGATCTGCCGCATTCGCTGGTAGCCGCTTTCCATGCCACGCTCGAGGCGACGGCCGAAGCGGACCTGCTGTTGCACGTCGTCGATTCGGCGAGTCCGGCGCGCGACGACCAGATCGCCGACGTCAACAAAGTTCTGGCCGAGATCGGCGCTGCTGATGTGCCGCAACTGACTGTGCAGAACAAGCTCGATCTGACCGGGCTGCCGCCGGCGGTCGAGCGTGATGAGTATGGTAGAATCTGGCGCGTTCGCCTTAGTGCTGTCTCCGGCGATGGTTTACCCCTGCTGCGCGAAGCGCTCGCCGAACTGGCCTTGGCGAAGACGCGGGACTTGCAGGAATTACGGGACAGCCGCGCGCGGACAGCCGGGGCTGCTGCGCAGGATGTCGATAGAATTCTCGATTCAGATGGTTCCTCATGATTTATAGCCTTGGAGTACTTATGTCGCTCAATGACCCGCAGTGGGGCAATCGCGGCAACGATGGCGGCGGTGACAAGCGGCCCAATCAGGGTCCGCCCGACCTCGAACAGTTATGGCGCGACCTCAATCGCAAGCTGTCGGGGATTTTCGACAAGCGGCGTGCTGGCGGCAATCAAGGCGGTGATCGCGGCGACCTACGTCCGCCGATCCAGTTCAACAACAGGTTCCTCGGCGGAGGCATTGGCCTGCTCCTGGCGCTGGTCGTGGTGGTCTGGCTGGCAAGTGGTTTCTACATTGTCGACGCCTCGCAAAGAGGCGTCGTGCTCGAGTTCGGCCGCTACAAGGAGAGTACCGACCCAGGTTTGCGCTGGCGACTGCCCTATCCGATCCAGGCGCATGAACTGGTCAACATCTCCGGCGTGCGCACCATCGAGATCGGTTATCGCGGCAGCGAGAAAAACAAGGTGCTCAAGGAAGCACTGATGCTGACGGACGACGAGAACATCATCAACATCCAGTTCGCCGTGCAATGGTTCCTGAACGACCCCGTCGAATACGTCTTCAACAACCGGCATCCGGACGACGCGGTGATGCAGGTCGCAGAGACGGCGATTCGCGAAATCGTCGGCAAGAACAAGATGGACTTCGTCCTCTACGAGGGTCGCGAGCAGGTCGCAGTCAATGCCGCAAAGCTGATGCAGGAGATTCTCGACCGTTACAAGACCGGCATTCTGATTTCCAAAGTCACAATGCAGAACGCGCAGCCCCCGGAGCAGGTGCAGGCGGCATTCGATGATGCGGTCAAGGCTTCGCAGGATCGTGAACGCCAGAAAAACGAAGGCCAGGCCTATGCCAATGACGTGATCCCGAAAGCCCGCGGAACATCCGCGCGCCTGCTCGAGGAAGCGGAGGGTTACAAGAAACGCGTCATTGCCACGGCCGAGGGCGATGGCAGCCGTTTCCGGCAGATCTACACGGAATACGCCAAGGCGCCGGAAGTGACGCGCAGTCGCATGTATCTCGATACCATGCAGCAGGTCTATGCCAGCACCAGCAAGGTGCTGATCGACGCCAAAGGACAGGGAAACCTGCTTTACCTGCCGCTCGACAAGCTGCTGCAGGCAGCCGGAGCGGCGACTGCGGCGGCGCCTGCCACGGGCAGCCAGGAGCTGCCGGCAGCAGTACGACCGGCGCCGGTCGTTTCCAGCGAGGTACCGCCACAGGTGGTCGAGAAAAACGAAGCGCGTTCGCGTGAGACGCTACGGCAGCGTGATCGGGAGTCTCGCTGATGAAAGCAAGCATGAATATCGTTGCGGCCGTTTTCGTGGCCGTGCTGGTGGTGCTCGGAGCGACCATTTTTACGGTTGACCAGCGTCAATACGCAATCATCTTTCAGCTCGGTGAAGTCCGCAACGTCATCGAGGAACCCGGACTGTATTTCAAATGGCCATTGATCCAGAACGTGCGCTATTTCGACAAGCGTATCCTCACCCTGGACAGCACCGAACCCGAGCGCTTCATCACTTCGGAAAAGAAGAACGTTCTCGTGGACTCTTTCACCAAGTGGCGAATCGTCGATCCCAAGCTCTACTACATTTCGGTTGCCGGCGATGAAGGACGCGCCAAGACGCGGCTGACGCAGACCGTCAATGCCGGCCTGCGCGAGGAATTCGGCAAACGCACCGTGCATGATGTGGTTTCAGGCGAGCGCGACAAGATCATGGCCCAGATGCGCGAGAAGGCCGACCTCGACGCCCGCAAGATTGGCGTGCAGATCGTCGACGTGCGCGTCAAGCGTGTCGAATTGCCCAGCGACGTCAGCGAATCGGTGTATCGCCGCATGGATGCAGAACGTAAGCGGGTAGCCAACGAATTGCGTTCTCAGGGTGCTGCCGAGGCTGAAAAGATTCGCGCCGACGCCGACAAGCAGCGTGAAGTGATCGTTGCCGAGGCTTATCGCGATGCACAGAAGATGAAGGGTGAGGGCGACGCCAAGGCTTCGGCGATCTATGCGCAGGCTTTTGAAGGCAGCCCGGAGTTCTACGCTTTCTATCGCAGCCTCGAAGCCTATCGCAACAGCTTCAAGGGCAAGAATGACCTGATCGTCGTCGAGCCCAACTCCGATTTCTTCAAGTATATGAAGAGCATCAGCCGAAGTGGCGACAAAGCCGGCAAATGATCGACCATCTGCTGCTTGCCTTTGCCCTGATGCTGGTGCTTGAAGGGCTGTTGCCATTCGTGGCGCCGAACGCCTGGCGTGAAACCTTCCGGCGTCTGATTCGCTTTTCCGACGGACAGATTCGCTTCATCGGCCTGACATCGATGCTGGTCGGGCTGGTATTGCTGATGATTTTCCGATGAACTGGCTGCTGCCCGAACATATCGCCGATGCCCTGCCGGCAGAAGCCGCGCAGATCGAGCGGCTGCGCCGAACACTGCTGGATCTGTTCCGCGTGCATGGCTACGAGTTGGTGATGCCACCGCTACTCGAATACCTGGATTCCCTGCTCACCGGCTCCGGACACGATCTGCGACTGCGAACCTTCAAGCTGGTCGACCAGTTGTCGGGACGCACGCTCGGCGTACGTGCCGACATCACGCCACAGGTTGCCCGCATTGATGCCCACCTGCTCAATCGCCAGGGGGTGGCGCGGCTGTGCTACTGCGCCAGCGTGCTGCATACCCTGCCGGCGTCGCTGACCGCGAGTCGCGAGCCGATCCAGCTCGGGGCCGAACTGTATGGCCACGCCGGCGTGGCCGCCGACCGCGAAGTCATTCGCCTGATGGCCGCCACGCTCGCCGCTGCCGGCGTCCCGGCAGCGCGTATCGATCTTGGCCATGTCGGCGTTTTTCGTGCGCTGGCGGCAGCGTCCGGCCTGGATGCCGAACTCGAGGGAGCACTGCTGCAGTTGCTGCAGGCCAAGGACGTGCCGAGTCTTCGCGAGCCTTGCGGCAAGCTCGACGAACCTCTGCGTTCTGCGCTGCTGGCGCTGCCCGACCTCTATGGTGGCGTCGAAACTCTTGCTGCAGCCGCCGAAGCGCTGCCTCCCTTGCCGGCAATCACTGCTGCGCTGGAAACCTTGCGGCAGTTGCAGGCGTCGCTGCCCGATCTGCCGCTATCGTTCGATCTCGCGGACCTGCGCGGCTACCACTATCACAACGGGGTGGTCTTCGCCGCCTATTATCCCGACTGCTCGAGTGCCATCGCACGCGGCGGGCGTTATGACGGCGTCGGCAGAGCGTTCGGTCGCGCACGGCCAGCAACCGGTTTTTCGATGGATTTGCGCGAACTGGCGCGGCTGGCGGAAAGCGCTACACAATCCGGAGCGATTCTGGCGCCGGTTGCTGCGGCCCAGACAACACTGGCGGCAGCGATTGCCGCGCTGCGTGCGCAGGGCGAAATCGTCGTCGAACGTCTGCCGGCCGAGACATGCAGCGAAGGGCCACGATGCGACCGCCAACTGGTCGAACGTGACGGGCAATGGCTTGTTGAGGCAATCACAGGAACGGATCACGGGAATGGCTAAGAATGTGGTGGTCGTGGGAACACAATGGGGTGACGAGGGCAAAGGCAAGATCGTTGACTGGCTGACCGATCATGCCAAGGGGGTCGTTCGCTTCCAGGGTGGGCACAACGCCGGGCACACGCTGGTGGTCGGCGACAAGGTCTACAAGCTCAACCTGGTGCCCTCTGGAATCGTTCGGGAGGGCGTCGATTGCTTCATCGGCAATGGCGTCGTGCTCGACATTCACCATCTGATCAGCGAGATCAAGGTCCTTGAGGAGGGCGGCATTGACGTCCGTTCGCGGCTCAAGATCAGTCCGGGCTGTCCGATCATCCTGCCATATCACGCGGCCCTCGATCATGCACGCGAGGCAGCGAAGTGTGCGGATTTGCGGATCGGCACTACCGGCAAGGGCATCGGCCCGGCGTATGAAGACAAGGTGGCGCGGCGGGCGCTGCGGATCTATGACCTGTTCTATCCGGATCGCTTTGCCGAGCGTCTGAAGGATAACCTTGACTACCACAACTTCGTGCTGACCCGCTATTTCGGGGCCGCAGCAGTCGATTTCGATGCCGTTTTTGCGCAGGCAATGGCCGATGCCGAGGAGATCAGGCCGCTGGTCACCGACGTCTCGGCAGCATTGCATGCGATCAACCAGGCGGGCCACAATCTGCTCTTTGAAGGCGCGCAGGGCGCCCTGCTCGACATCGATCATGGCACTTATCCCTTTGTTACCTCGTCGAATTGTGTAGCCGGCCAGGCCGCTGCCGGTTCGGGGATCGGTCCGGGAATGCTGCACTACGTGCTTGGAATCACCAAGGCGTATTGCACGCGCGTCGGGGGCGGTCCCTTCCCGAGTGAACTCGATATCGAGACAGCCGGTCTGCCAGGGCACCAGATGTCGCAAAAAGGACGTGAATTCGGTACCGTTACCGGGCGCAAGCGGCGTTGCGGCTGGCTCGATGCGGCAGCACTCAAGCGCTCGATCCAGATCAACGGCATTACCGGTCTATGCATCACCAAACTCGACGTTCTCGATGGTCTGTCGGAACTGAAGATCTGTGCCGCCTATCGCCTTGACGGCAAACTCGTTGAGCGGCTGCCGATGGGCGCCGACGAGGTCGCTGCCTGTCAGCCCGTGCTCGAGACCCTGCCCGGCTGGTCCGAGTCCACAGTCGGCGCCAGCACGATGGAGGTGCTGCCGGCAGCAGCGAGAACCTATCTGGCGCGCATCGAAGAACTCTGCGGAATTCCGATCGACATCATCTCGACCGGGCCGGAACGTGCCGAGACGGTGCTTCGCCGGCATCCTCTGGGCGAACCGACATAGCAGCCTTTGGTCAAACCAAAGAGAGAGCCTGGCTTCGTCGTCGCATAGGCCGGGGTCCAAATCTGCAGGCACGCGAATCCCGCTGGCGCGGGGAGGGTGCAGCCAGAACATTGCGGCATTGCGGGAGCTAAACATGGGTATTCTCGACTGGTTCAAGAATCGGCCGGCGCAATTCGATCCGGATGGCGTCTCAGAGAAAATGTTGCGAGCCGCGGTCGACAAGGCGATCACCTTGACTAACCCGCGTCTGGCCGTGCTGCCTTCCTGCCACCGCCGCCTGACGCCGACCGTCGAGACGACAATTGAATTCATCCGCACCCTGGTGAAGGACCTGCCCGATGTGCATCCCCTGTCGTCGTCGACCTGGTCGGCCGACCCTGCCTTGCGGGCATTCTTTGTCGCACCAACGGATATCCCAATGATGCTCGGGCGATCCGATAATCTGCGCACCCTGTTCGACAAGTTCCCCATGATCGACGAGGCCTACCTGATCCTCGGCATGGCGTTCAACGAACAGCGGATCTTCGGAATGGCACTGCAAGGCGACATGGTGCAGCGCGATGTGGTGCAAACCAGCGTCAGCTTCTCGGATCATCGAGCGCATCTCTGCGGCCGCACTGAATCCCGCTTACGGCGTGTCGTTGGAGTACAGGTTTTCGAGTACCTGTTGGCGCAAGCCCTGGACGAGATCGGCGAGAATCGCGTCGAAAGACAGGAACTGGAAGGCAACCGTTCGCTGATCCGGGCACGCCTGCGCCTGCTCCAGCAACAGGGGCCGGGCCTCGGTTCGATGTTCGGTTCACCACCTGCGGCACGTAGCGAGCAGGCCAGGCTGGAGGCGGAACTCCTGGAAAACGAACGGCAGTTGCAAGCCATCGGTGGCGGTGAAACGGCACTGGAAGCAGAGTTCGAATGCCTGCAAGCGGTGCTCGAAAACCCCGGCCGCTATCTGAGCGTCGAGAAGAGGCGGTTGAGACTGACCACGATGAATGTCGTGACCGAGAAAACGAGCGGCGAAGTGGCTGCCGAAGTCGATTTCGCCATCGTCGAGCTGACCGGCACCCAGAAAGTTCGCAGGGCTTTCGTGCTGGGACGCGTCGCACGTAGCGAACTGCCGTCTCCGGCAAAAATCAATTTTGACGATGCCGCGCGATACCTCTGAGATACATACATCCAGCCGCTCTTGGCGTTGGCACCCGATCAAACCGCCAACGCAATTGCACCATGCATGCTGCGGCCAGGCGTTCTCGATGCATGCAGTAATCCCCTCCCCGTTGCCTCTACCCGCTACAGGTCAAGCCATGCCCCGAATACAGATCGAACTGCCCGTAAACTTCGCCTTTGCGACCGAAATCCCGCTCTATCTCAGTCACATGAACTACGCTGGCCACCTCGACAACGCCGCGCTGCTCTCGGTGGTGTCCGAGGCACGAACACGCTTCTTCCAGTCGCTGGGCTATAGTGAACTTGATGTCGAAGGTCTCGGCATCGTGATCGCCGACGCAGCCTTGCAGTACAAATCCGAGGCCTTCCACGGCGAGGTGATGGTCGTTTTCATGACCACCAGCGATTTCAGCAGTAAGGGATGTGACCTGTTGTGGTGTATGCGGGACAAGGTCAGTCAGCGCGAGGTTGCACGTGGCAAGACTGGAATCGTCTTCTTCGACTACGCTGCGCGCAAGGTGGCTGCCGTGCCCGATCATTTCCGCGCGCGTGCTGAGAGTTTATGAAGAAATCGTCGCGAGCAGGCCGAGAGGCAAGGCGTGAAGGAACGAACGACGAGACATATCAAGTGGATAGGCGAGAAAACAGGATGTGGTCAGCAACATTGCCGTAGGTCTTGCGGGGGCGGCGAAGCGATGACGCCCTGAACGCGGACTACCCCGAAAGATACTGGCGAGTCAGCCGCTTCTGCAAATGCTGGACCTGTTTGAGCGATTCCTTCAGGATCAGGCGATCGAGTTCGTGCAGTTCATCGGGGTTGACGCGGTTGGAGACCGCGGCGACGCTGCTGCCATTCACCTGATGCTCAAGTCTGAGACGCTGAATATGATGAAAAGCGTCAATCAGCACAGCCAGTTCATCGGCAGCCATGCCGCCCTGTTCGCCGCTGACGCGCAGGCGCTCGACCGTGTTGGTATCGGGTATCTGCATGGCCAGCGCGTAGATCCGCGCGGCATCAACGAAAGGCCGCGATCCGTGCTTCTTCAGATCGATGGTGTGCGGAAACTCCTTGTCCCGATCATAGCGAAAACCTTTCCACCAGTTGAGTGGCGAGTCCCAGTTCATGGTGTTTTCAACCATTGCACGCAGAAAAATGGGGTAGGTGGAAGCGTGCGACAGAAGCCACTTGCGCAAGTCATTGACCAGTGATTCCTGTCCATAAAGGCCACGCAGGTCGAAAAAGATGCTCGAATTGAGTAGCGCTTCTGGTTGCGGCGTACTCAACCAAGTCAGGAAAGCCGTTCGCCACTCGTCGATGGACAAACACCACTGCGGATTGCCAGCCATGATGTTGCCCTTGCACAAAGGAAATCCACAGGCGTCGAGTGCCTCATTGACTGCGCGCGCGAAGGGTAGAAAGGCTGCGCGCAGCCTTGCCGCTTCGGCATCTGATTCCGCATCGAAGATCAGCCCATTGTCCTGATCGGTAGCCAGCGTCTGCTCAAGTCTCCCCTCGGAACCGAACACCAGCCAGCACCAGGGTACGTAAGGCAAATCAAACTGGCCAGCCACGAGTTCGATCACCTGCAGGGTCAACAGATCGTTGAGCGAAGAGATGCGATGACAGAGCGCATCGGCACTCACCCGTTCGGCCACCAGGCGGGCAACGAAGGCACGTATTTGGCCAGCCAGAACCGCCAGAGTTCGGATATCGCGCGCCGCCAGGATCGATTGCACCAGATCGGTATGCTGTGCCCCCGGTAACGTATAGAGATCGGTCTGCGAGACGAGATTGAAGTAACTGCCATCGGCTTCGGTGAGCACCAGATGGCGCACGCCACGACGCACCATGACCACGCTGGCCTGATGTGCCGTACCATCGGCCGGCACGGTAATCAGACCACTGGTCATCACCGTGGCAATCGGCGCTTGCAGGTCGCAATCCTCGATCCCGATCCGGCGAACCACGTCGAGCAGAGTCACGATTCCCAGCGGCACACGACTGTCTGCATCGACCACGACGACCGCATCGACTCGCATTCGGTCGAGCAGCAGCAAGGTCTCACGGATGCTCACCGCTGGCCCGACGGTGAGCTTCTGCGCACGCACCAGATGACGCAGGGCAACGTACGGCGAGAAGGGGGCAACGCGTTTCGTCTGCTCAGTACTTGAGTCGGGCATGGTAAGTCCTCTGACTGGCTTCACGTGCCTGCCGCAAGGTCGTGATCCCCATCTCGGCAAGCAAGGGCAGCATCTTCAGAAAGACTTCGCCGGTCACGATGGCGTCGCCGAGGGCCGTGTGGCGTCCGAATACCGACACCCCCAGGCGCTCGGCGATGGCCTCTAGACGATGAGTCGTCTGATTGGGATACAGTACGGCGGAGAGCAGCAGGGTGTCGAGCACCGGTTGATCGAAACGTACTCCCGTTTGCTTCTCCTTCAATTGCAGGAAACGCATGTCGAAGGCGGCGTTGTGACCGACGAGAACCGTGTCGGCACAAAAGGCGTGAAACTTCGGCAGGACGACTTCGATGAACGGCTGCCCGATGAGTAGTTCCGGGGTGATGCCGTGGACAGCCACAGACTGAGATGACAGCGAATGTCGCGGGTCGACCAACTGGTCGAAACATTCCTGGCGCAACAACCGGCGATTGACGATGCGCGTCGCACCGATCTGGATGATCTCGTCGCCCTGGGAAGGCTGTAGGCCAGTCGTTTCGGTATCGAAAATCGTGTAGGACAGATCCGCGAGCGGCTGATCATCGAGTTCATGGCTGATGGCCGACCAGAGGAAGATATCGAAATCGTAGAATTCCGGGCGCTCGCCTTCCGGCGCCGGGACGATCGCCCGCGGCAAATCCCTTGGCGCTTCGGCAACCGGCAGCATGGTCCGGAAAAAGGCGCGATGCGAAACCCTTTCGCGCTGAAACCAGATGTCGCCGTTGCAGCGTTCGATCACATCGGTGACGCTGAGCGGTGACGATTCACCTGCGACTGCCATCGGATCCTGCAGCCAGCTCATCGCCGTTTCATTGTTCATGAAGGTTCCGAGCCAGGACAGATCGAACTGCGCCAATGATCCGCTGCGGGTCAGCGACAGCCGTACTTCGCGCACCTCATACTCGTCCTGGAGGCGCAAGGCCAAGTAGCGAAGGGCTTGCAACAACCCAAAACTATCGACGCGCAGCCACAAATCTTCATCAACGTTTTCGGACTTGACAGCCAGCGCTCGACGCTCATTCGAACGTCGCTCTCCGATGCGGCGCGCAGCCACGGCCAGCAGTTCCGCACCCAGGATTTCCTCGAGCAACCAGCGCTCACGCAAATCGTTCGAGAAGGCGCTCGCCGCTTTCTCGAACTGCACCGTCAGAGCGCCTGCCTCGTCTCGGATGACACGCAGAAAACGATCGCGCTGCTGGCTCGGCATGTCGGGAAAGTCGGAGAGCATTTCGCCGGCAGCACGAATACTGCCCAGCGGTCCACGCCCGCCCTCGACTAGCGACTGGATCAGCACATCGCGCCGCGCATGCCGCTCGTTGGTACTGGTGACGTCCTCCAGGACGAGCACGAAACCGGTAATTGAAAATCCGCCGACGCGCGCGTGGTGCGGGCCATCTTCCCCCAGTACCGGCGACATATGCGCGCGCAGCAGCCGCCCGGCATGGGTCGCGGTGACGAACTGCACCGAACCGACAAGTTTCTTGTCGTCCTTGTTGCTTACTTCCCGACTCGCTTGCTGCAGACGTTCCAATGCATGCCCGATGAGCGCGCGCTCAAAGACCGTATAGATCGAACGTCCGAGGCCCAACAATTCGGCATTACTGCCGTCGGCGGCTGTCGAGAGTTCCTGTTTGGCCCGTTGGTTATAGAGCAATACCCGGCCGTCAAGGTTACAGACCACGACACTCTGACTCAGGTCGGCCATCAGCGCAGCCAGACGGCTGCGTTCCTCTTCGAGCGATGCGCGGGCCTCACGTATGCGTTCGGCGACATCTTGCTCACGAGTTTCGCGCAGCGTAAGCAATTGGTTCACCGCCTTGCCAAGCACCTGCAGTTCGCTCGCCCGGTACTCCCCCAGTCGCAAACCACTGTGCGCCAGCGCCGTAGCCAGCTCTTCGGCCATCCGCAGAGGGGCGTTGACATAGCGTTCGTACCAACGATAAATCACCCCGAAACTGCAGGCACAGGCGGCAAGTAGCAGCACCAACAGGACGACGATCCTTTCCTCGGCCGTCCGTCCACCGCCGCTGGCGCCAGCCTCGCTGGCCAGCATCAGGAGTGCTGTCGCAAGCACCAAGGCCAGCAGAAACAGGCTGACGGCCAGCGCAGCGAGGAGCAGCCTGCGCGTGGGCTTCACCGGCTACATCCCGAGGAGCTTTCGCACCTCGGCGAGCAACTCCTTGGTCGAGAAGGGTTTGGTCATGTAGCCATCGGCACCGAGTCCGAGACCCTTGCTGACTTCGGTGTCACGTCCCTTGGCAGTCAGCATCAGGATGCGCGTCGCGCTCAGGTCCGGGTCGGCGCGCAGGGCCTGGCAAACGTCGAAACCATTCATCCTCGGCATCATCACGTCGAGGAGAACGAGATCCGGTCGCTCGGCACGCACTTTCGCCAAGGCCTCTTCACCATCGCCGGCGACCAGCACCTCGAAACCCTCGCGGCGCAGCAGAAACTCGATCGAGATGACAATATTTTGCTCGTCGTCGGCAATCAGTATTTTTTTGCTCATCTACTCTCCGATCATCAATAGCCACCATCCGCTACGCTGCCGCAACCTGCGCAAGCGCTTGCTCCTGAATGGGTGCAAAAGGCAGGGTAAAGCGGAAGGTCGCCCCCTCCCCCGGTACGCTTTCCACCCACAGCTTCCCCCCGAAGTGCTCGACAATACGCCGGCTGATCGGCAGCCCGAGACCGGTTCCTGACGGCTTGGCGGTCATCGTGTCGCCCACCTGACGGAACTTCTCGAAAATCAACTGCTGATCTTCCGGTCGTATTCCAGGTCCGTTGTCGGCGACACTGACTTCCAGTCCATCTGTCAGCAGGCGCAGCATCACCTTAACCCGACCCCTGCCCTGCGCCAGGAACTTTACCGCATTGGACAGCAGATTCAGCATGACCTGTATCAAACGGTCGCGGTCGGCCAGAATCAAGGGCAGATTATCGGGCAGATCGAGTTCGACATGCGCTTCTTTCTCGCGGAACAATTGACTGGTCGCAGCCACCGACTGCTCGATGACCTCCTTCAGGTTCAGCTCGCAGCCATTCCAGTCAGCCCTTCCTGACTCGATCTTCGCCAGGTCGAGGGTCTGGTTGATCAGCCGCGTCAGACGCTCGGCCTCGCTGACGATCAGACCCAGAAAACGCTCGCGATCGGCCAGGTGCATCCTGGGATCGTCGCGCAGCAACTCCGAGAAGGCGCGGATCGAAGTCAGCGGCGTTCGCAGTTCGTGCGTCACCGACGACATGATGTCGTCCTTGACGCGATCGAGCTCCTGCAGGCGCTCATTGGCTTCCTGCAGATCGAGCGTGGCCGCCGTCAACTCACGCGACTTGCGCTCGAGTTCGCGGCTGTAGGTCCGCAACTGTGAAGCTTCGTCGAGAATGTGCATGACCTCATCGATGCTCAACGGTTCTTCCTTGGCCACCGAGGCAACCATCACACGTGCCGAAGCGCTACCAATCGCTCCGGCAAGGAGCGATTCGGCAAACTGCACGAGTTGCGCATCGGCCTCGGGCATTACCCCCCTGGCTACGCCGCGGCGCCGTGCATAGGCTGTAAATAGTGCTTGCGCCCGCGCCGGACCGAGAAAGCGGGCCACCAGTTCCTGCAAATCACTGACTTGCGCACGCCCTCGCCACAACGCTGGCCCGACCGATCCGGCATCCTTCAGCGCATCGACAAATACCGTCGCCTGTGTTGCTTCGGCCGCTGTTGGGGGGCGCAGCAGCGAGAAACCGACATAAGCGCCGATATTGGCCAGAAAACTCCAGAACAGGCAATGGGCAATCTCGTCGAAACCGGTCAGGCCGAATAACTGCTGCGGACGCAATAACTCGATCCCGAACAGGCCCTGCGTCAGGAAGTCATCCGGCAACCAGCCGGATTTGGCAAACGATGGCAGCAGCAAGGTATAGGCCCAGACCAGAAAGCCCGCCGACAGGCCTGCCAAAGCACCGTCGCGCGTTCCTCCCCGCCAGTACATGCCGCCGATCATCGCCGGTGCAAACTGAGCAACCGCCGAGAAACTGATCAGGCCAATGGCGACCAGTGCGTATGCTTCACCGGCCAGTCGGAAGTAGAGGTAGCCGAGCAGCAGGATGACCACGATGGCGCCACGCCGGATGCCCAGCAACAGTCGCGAGAGGTCCCTGGATTCATCGAGGGCAACGCGCTTGTGGCGTATCAGCAGCGGCATCACCAGGTCGTTGCAGGCCATCGTCGACAAGGCGATGGTTTCGACGATGACCATCCCGGTCGCGGCCGAAAGGCCCCCGATGAAGACCAGCAAGGTCAGGCCCTCCTGGCGCTGTGACATTGGCAGCGTCAGCACGAAGGTATCGGCATCGACCCCCTGCCCGGCAAAATGCAGCAGGCCGCCGAGCGCGATCGGCAGCACAAAGACGTTGATCAGCAGCAGATAGAGGGGAAAGAGCCAGGCGGCCCGCTTCAGGTGCGCCTCGTTGACATTCTCGACGACCGCGACCTGGAACTGGCGTGGCAGAAAGAGCAGCGCCATCGCCGACAGTACGATCAGCGAAAACCAGCCCGTGTAGCCTCCGCCCGAGGGAATCGCCGTCGCCAGGCGCTGCAGCTCCGGACTGGCGTTGATGTGTTCGAAGATGTCACCGAAACCATCGTACATGCCATAGGTGACGTACGCCCCGACCGCCAGGAAAGCGACCAGCTTGACGCTGGACTCCAGAGCGATCGCCGCGACCATCCCTTCGTGGCGTTCAGTGGCATCGAGATGGCGGGTCCCGAAGACAATCGTGAACGCCGCCAGGATCAGGGCGATGTAGAAGCTGATATCGGCGGCTACCGACATCGTCGCACTGCGGTTCGGCATGACGATCTCCGGGTAGCTGAGCAAGAGACTGACCGAGCTGGAAACAGCCTTGAGTTGCAAGGCAATGTACGGAATGATGCCGAGCACGGCAATGACCGTCACCAGCCCCCCCAGGACATGGCTCTTTCCGTAGCGCGAGGAAATGAAGTCGGCGATCGAGGTGATACGGTTGGCCTTGACGATGCGAATCATCTTGAGCAGCAGGAACCAGCAGAGCGCCATCACCAGCGTCGGGCCCAGGTAGACCGGCAAGAAACCGATTCCCGACACCGCCGCGCGCCCAACACTGCCGTAGAAGGTCCAGGTCGTACAGTAAACGGCCATCGACAGAGCGTAGATGGTCGGGTTGGCGATCAGCGACCTTTTCTGATCGGCACGCTTGTCCCCCCACCAGGCGACCGCAAACAAAAGCCCGATATAGATCAGCGAGATAGCGATGACGACCGGGGCTTCAAGCATCGTCGCCGCCTATTTGAAGTGCCGTTCGACCGCCCAAGCCATCACGGCGATGACGACGACCCAGGCGAAGAAGATATAGGCATAGACCAGGGGAATCGACAAGAACAGCGTGTGACGATCGAAAAGAGAGAGAACAGGGTAATTGAACAGCACGCAGCCAAACAGAAAGGCGGCTATCAATCGGTCACTTGCCAAGACCCTACGATGCATGTCAACCTCCCACTCCACAAAGTGATCAGCACCCGTCGCCGGCAGACGCCCGGTCACTGCCATGGTTATACGGCTGTCGGCCCCCCTCCCGCTTTGCCGGAAAATCGGGGACGACCTACCCCGAGCATCGCCCGCATTGTCATCAATCGGCACGCATGACGCAATGGCTTTCGCCCGGATTTCTTGTCCCGGATCAGATTTGTGGACCGGCGGCTACACGCCACCCTACACTATTCGCCCAGGTCATCGAGCTTGATCGGCTTGCTGCGCGGACCGATGTGGCGTGGCAGCAGAAGCGACAACAGGCCGGCCACCAGTACGAAAGCAGTCGACGCCCACAGGCAGGCGATCAGGCCATTGCTTGGCCCGCTCTGCAGCCCCCACTGATAGAGCGCGCCTGAAAGAACCGTTCCCGCCAGGCGACCGGATGCGTTGGCCATGTAGTAGAAACCAACGCTCATCGCCACCTTGTCACTGTCGGTGTAAGCCAGGATCAGATAGGAGTGTACCGCCGAGTTCAGTGCAAACACGGCGCCAAAGAGGATCAGGCCGGCAACCACGACAGTGCCCGGTGCCAGCCCGGCGCTCAGTCCCAGGGCGATGCCCGCCGGCAGCGCGGCGAGGACGAAGGCGAGAATGGTGGCCGTCCGTCCGTCAGGCTCGTGCCGTTCCTCGACGCGGCTGCGCAGCAGGCCGGGAGTCGCCGCCTGCACGATGCCGTATCCGATCACCCACACCGCAAGAAAACCCCCGGACTGCCAGAAGGTCCAGCCGAGCACGCTCGACAGAAAGACCGGCAGACCGACGACGAACCAGACGTCGCGCGCACCGAAGAGGAAGATGCGCGCTGCGGCAAGCTTGTTAACCGCGCCGTTGCGCGAGAACATCTGCCCGAACTTTGCTTTCTTGTTGGCCTGACCAAGCCCCCCACTCATCAGTAGCGCGGCCAGGACAAGTGTCCCTCCGACCAGCGCCACGAGCAGCATGAGCGCGGTCTGGAAATCGAGAAGGGTCAGCAACAGACCGCCCAGGAAAAAGCCGACGCCCTTCAATGCGTTCTTCGACCCGGTCAGGATCGAAACCCAGCGATACAGGGTCGCTGAGGCATTTTCGGGAACGATCAGCTTGACCGCGCTCTTCGAACTCATCTTGGTCATGTCCTTGGCAATGCCGCTCAAGGCCTGCGAGACCATGACGTAGGCGACCACCAGCCAGCCCTGTGGCGCGAAGGCGAGCATCGACAGTGCCACGAGCTGCGTTCCCAGCCCGATGAACAATGTCGTCTTGAGGCCGAAGCGGGCGCCGATGTAGCCACCGAAGAGATTGGTCAGAATGCCGAAGACTTCATAGAAGATGAACAGCGAAGCGACGGCAAAAGGCGTGTAGCCCAGGCTGTAGAAATAGAAAAGCACCAGCATGCGAGTGGCGCCGTCGGTCACGGTGTCGGACCAGTAGGCTGCGGTCACCAGGATGTAGTTGCGCAGGCCGGCATGTGCGGCGGTGCTCTTTGCTGAAGATGGATCGCTCATCGTCGTCCTTCAGGGTGGAACCGCTCGCAGCGACCATCGCCTAGCTGGCAGCGACGGCCCCGATCGGCACGGAATCCATGGGCATGTACTTACAGTGACGCGGCCAGCTTGCGCGCCAGTTCGACGTAACGATTGGCGTAACCCCACTCGTTGTCGTACCAGGCGTAGATCTTCACCAGCGTGCCGTTGATCACCAGGGTGTGCGCCGCATCGACGATCGACGAGCGAGGATCCCCGCAATAGTCCATGGAAACCAGTGGCCGTTCCTCGTAGCCGAGAATTCCCTTCAGAGCGCCCTCGGCCGCCGCCTTGAGCAGGCCATTGACCTCCTCGACACTGGTCGGGCGCTGCATCTCGAAAACACAGTCGGTGATCGACGCGTTGAGCAGCGGCACGCGCACCGCGTGTCCGTCGAGCTTGCCTTTCAATTCCGGGAAGATCAGCGCGATCGCAGTCGCCGAGCCGGTCGTCGTAGGCACCAGCGACAGGCTCGAAGCGCGCGCGCGGCGGAGATCCTTGTGCATCTGGTCATGCACGCTCTGGGTGTTGGTCGAGCTGTGGATGGTCGTGATCATGCCGTGCGAAATGCCGATCGCCTCATGTACGACCTTGACCACCGGCGCCAGACAGTTGGTGGTGCACGAGGCCGCGGTGACGATATGGTCGCGGGCCGGATCGTAGCGCTGGTCATTGACGCCCATGACGATGTTCAGCGTATCGCCACCCTTGACCGGTGCGGCGACGATCACTTTTTGCACGCCGGCCGCCAGGTAGGGCGACAGTTCTTCGACCGTGCGCCACTTGCCGCTGGCTTCAAGAACGATGTCCACTCCGGCGTCGCGCCAAGGGCCGCCAGCAACATCCCTGGCGGTGCTGTAGCTGATCGATTTTCCATCGATCAGCATCCGTCCGTTGCTGCTCCCGACATCGTGCCGCCAGCGGCCATGGACCGAATCGAATTCAAGAAGGTGTGCTGCCGACTCCACCGGTCCGTTCGCTTCGTTGATATGCACGAACTCCAGTTCCGGGTAGTCCCATGCGGCGCGCAGCGCCAGCCTGCCGATACGACCAAAACCATTGATGCCAACCTTTACAGTCATGTCCCTCTCCTCCGAATGATGGGTTGTGCTCGACTGGATTCCCCGCGAGCGGATGATCTGAATGTGCAAAACTATTCTATAATGCTGGAATTATAGAAACAAGTAAACTCCCTCGTTGAGCCGGCAACCGCTTCGTCGTGTGGCCGACAACCGCGACGGGTCTCCGGAAACCTGCACTCCACCAAGCCACGCAGACGTCAGCCATTGCTTCACCTGAACGAAGGTCTCAAATGCGCACTGCAACGAACAAACTCAACGTCCTTGACCGCTATCTGACCGTCTGGATCTTTGCGGCCATGGCGCTTGGCGTCGGCCTGGGGTTTTTCTTTCCCGGGATCGAGGACCTCATCAATTCCTTCCAGGTCGGCACGACCAACATCCCGATCGCGTTCGGGCTGATCCTGATGATGTACCCGCCTTTCGCCAAGGTGCGCTATGAGGAACTCCCGGATGTCTTCGCCGACCGCAAGGTGCTCGGCATCTCGCTGATTCAGAACTGGGTCATCGGGCCGCTCCTGATGTTTGTGCTGGCGATCCTATTCCTGCCTGACAAGCCCGAGTACATGGTCGGGCTGATTCTGATCGGCCTGGCGCGCTGCATCGCGATGGTGATTGTCTGGAACGAGATCGCCAAGGGCTCGACCGAATATGCTGCCGGCCTGGTGGCCTTCAACTCGATCTTTCAGGTGCTCTTCTATAGCGTCTATGCCTGGCTGTTCGTCACCGTGCTGCCGCCACTGTTCGGGCTCTCCGGTTCCGTGGTGGATATCTCGATCGGGCAGATCGCCGACAGCGTTCTGATCTACCTCGGCCTTCCCTGCGTCGCCGGCCTCCTGACGCGGGTGATCATGCTGCGCTTCGTCTCGAAGCAGTGGTATCAGGAACGTTTCGTTCCCAGGATCAGCCCGATTACGCTCGGCGCCTTGCTGTTTACCATTGTCGTCATGTTCAGCCTCAAGGGCACGCTGATCGTGACCATTCCGCTGGATGTGGTACGCATCGCCATCCCCTTGCTGATCTACTTCGTGCTGATGTTCGTACTCTCGTTTTACATCAGCCGGAAGGTCGGGGCCGGCTACCAGAAATGTGCGACCCTGTCATTCACCGCGGCAAGCAACAACTTCGAACTGGCGATCGCCGTCGCGGTGGCCGTTTATGGGATCAATTCCGGCGCCGCCTTCGCAGCCGTCATCGGACCGCTTGTCGAAGTACCGGTCATGATCTGTCTCGTCAATGTCTCGCTGTGGTTTCAGAAACGCTTCTTCGCCAGCGAAACCGGCTGACTTCCTCGCCTGGCTTCCTATAGCCAGGCGGCAATTCTGGCGCGATCCGGGATGCCCCCTGCGTGAACCACCTGGCCGTCGACCACCACACCGGGGGTGGACATCACGCCGTACTGCATGATCTCGCGCAGATCCTCGACTTTGCTTAGCCTGATGGCCACGCCTTTCTCCGCAGCGACTTCCTCAATCAACCTGACCGTACTACGGCAGTTGGCGCAGCCGGTGCCGAGTACCTTGATTTCTCTCATGAGGATTTTCCTTTCGAAATCTCTTGAAAACAGGGTGAATGAAATTCCCGTTACCGGCCAGGCGAGGAAAAGGGGGAATGAGCAGTCTTCTACAGTACGAGATTGAAGACGTAGCCGACCAGCAGGATGCCGCCGGCAACGACGCCAGCGAAAGTGACGATCAGGCGCATGCGCAGCACCTTGCGCAGGATGATCATCTCGGGCAGCGACAACGCGATGACGCTCATCATGAAGGCGAGCACGGTGCCGAGAGCAGCCCCCTTGCCGATTAGCGCCTCGACGATCGGGATCATACCAGCCGCATTGGCATACATCGGCACACCGAGCGCGACCGCTGCCGGTAGCGACCACCAGGGCGCTTCCTTACCCATGAGCGACGCCATGAAATCCTCTGGCACATAGCCGTGAATCGCGGCGCCAATGGCGATACCCGCCAGGATGTATGGCCAGACCTTGCCGACAATTTCCTTGACGTGACTCCAGCCCGCACGGAAGCGGCCGACCCAGGTAAAACTCTCGCCAGCGAGTTCCGGCGCCGTTCCGGCAAGAATGCCCTGCACCCAGTCTTCCAGGTAAGGTTCCATCTTCAGCTTGCCGATCACCAGGCCGGCCACAATGGCCACCAGCAAACCCAGGCCCAGATACAGCGCGGCGACTTGCCAGCCGAACAGGCCGAACAGCAGTGCCAGCGCCACCTCATTGACCATCGGCGCCGAAATCAGGAAGGAAAAGGTCACGCCGAGCGGTACGCCGGCCGAGAGGAAACCGATGAAGAGTGGCACCGCCGAGCACGAACAGAACGGCGTGACGATGCCGAGGGTCGCCGCCAGGACGTTGCCGACACCGACCCGTTTGCCCGAGAGCAGCGCCCGGGTACGTTCAGGCGAGAAGAAGGTCTGGATCACGCCCATCAGAAAGACGATGCCGGTAAGCAGCAGCAATACCTTCGGCGTATCGTAAAAGAAGAAATACACCGCCTCGCCCAGATGCGTGCCGTGAGCGAGGCCCAGGGCGGCAATCACGGCATCGGCAAACTCGGTCAGGTGGCGATAGATTGCCAGCCAGACGACGCCGGCGACAAACAGGCCGACGCCCCATGTCGTGACGCCTTGGTGTGAATTCCTGGTCAGGATGGGGGAGCTCATCAGCAAACTCGAGCAGAAGCCGCTTGACCGCCTGTCTGTCCTTGCGTATCGGCATGCCCTGGAAGGCATTGGGCCGGACACGTCCGGTCAGGTGCATAACCACGTCATCGGCAAGCTGGGCGATGCGGGTCGGATAAATCAACAATGTACCCATCCGGCGCCGCGCAGTCAATCGGCACAGGCTGCCTGCAGTTCCTGGTGGATCAGCGCGAGAACGTCTGTCCGCCGATCGTGCTGCTGTTCGGTCAACGCCGGGAAAGCCGGCCAGCCCGGATCGTCCCACTCCAGCCCGGCAAACTGGCGACTGGCCGCGTAACGGGGAATGACGTGAAAGTGCACCTGGTGATCGACCATCATCAGCATCAGGTAGTTGATGCGATCGTTGCCGAAGGCCGACTGCACTGCCCGCTCGAGTTTCCCGAGCAAACCGGAGAGATCAGACATTTCTGCAGCCGTGACCTCCGAGAATTTCGCGGCGTGACGATTCAGCGACAAGACGCCGCAGCCCAGGGTCGCCTGGCCAGGTCGCACCGACCACGACCAGGCAGGGGTACTCGCCACCAGCAGCTCGTCAACCCGGAACTTCGCGCGAAACCCCGCAAGCCTCTGTGATCCGTCCATTGCTGCTCGCTCCTCGATTCAGAAAACTGTAAAGGTAACAGAAGTTCCGGGAATTCCTGCCACGCCGTCGCCGCCATATCCGGCAGAATGTGTCAAACTTGCCCGGATGCCGGTTTCGGCCGACATCCTGCCCATCCACGCCCAGAAGAAGGAACGATCATCATGGCCAGATACGGTTTCGTCGCATCGGGCGGCGGCTATCGAAGCTTTTACAGCGAAGGGGTGCTGGTATGGCTGAAGCGTAACGAAGTGCCGATCGTGCATATCGCCTCAACGAGTTCGGGAAACAATATTGTCGTAGACTATCTGCTCTGGGACTGGCAACACGAAGAGCTACCGCCGGTCCTGACGCGCACCGTCCGGCTCAACGTCACCGACATTTTTCATATCTTTGCCAATTTTCTCGGCTTGCGCCCGCAATTGCTGCCCACTGGCACACATCTGTTCACCGTCGACAAGGACAGTTGCCGCAAGTCACTGCTGCTCGATGACGAGCGCCGCCGCGAACTGCTGGCAGAACATCTCGGGACGCTGCGCTGGAACATCCGCGCGACCAATCTCAACCAGCGCCAGGGGCGGTTCTTCAATGTCAATCAGATCCTGGAAAGGATTGACGATGCCAGTCTCGATGTATTCATGAACGCCTTCCTCGCCGGCATCACCACCCTCCCCTATTTCAAGGCGATCATCATCGATGGCGATTACTATATCGAGGGTGGCTACCTGGACAACACGCCACTGCGGACTCTGTTCGAAGATGATGAGGTCGACGAAATCATCGCCGTCGATTTTACAGATTACGACTACCAGCGCGAACTCGACCGGCTCTACCACTCGAAGTCCTTGATTCTGCCGTTCAACAGCATCGATACGCATCTGCTGGTCAGCGACATGCAGCTGACGCTGCCCAACACACGCATCTTTGCGCAAGCGACCTTGATCAACGAGATGCTCAAGGCGATGGGAACAACGAGTGCCGAGATCGGCGGCAGGCGCTATTACGCCAAACCCTTGCACGTGCTGCGCCCGAAGGGCCTGGAGAGCATGACCATTTCGCTCAAGGACAGCAGCGCCCAGAAACGCTATTTCGAGCTCGGTCAGCAGGCGGCGGCAGCGCTGTTCGAGACGGCGTAGCCGATGGCCTATCGGCCGTTCGCCAGCCAGCGGTTGAAGCCGGCCCGCGCGCTGTCGATGAGTTCGCCAGCAGTCAAGCCAACCGGTCCACAGCCACTGGCGACGAGTTCGTCGGCCGCGGCGCCGTGCAGATGCACCGCCGCCAGGAGGGTTTCGAGGGCTGGCCAGCCTTGCGCCAGAAGTGCCACGATGAAACCGCTGAGCACGTCCCCGCTGCCGGCGGTCGCGAGACCGGGATTGCCGCTGGTGTTGACGAACCAGTGACCGGCAGGCGTGGCGATGACGCTGCCACAACCCTTCAGCACCACCATTGCCTGGTAACGCTTGGCAATGGCGAGCGCGGCGCCAGCACGGTCGGACTGGACGAAGGGGGTATCGCAGCCAAGCAGACGGGCAGCCTCGGCTGGATGTGGTGTCAGCAGCGTTGGCGCCCGGCGCACCACCACCGCCTGCTGCAAACGGTTCTCGCCTGCCAGCAGATTCAGCGCGTCAGCGTCGAGCACGAGCGGAAGGTCGAGAGAACTGGCTCGTTCGAGCAGCGCCACGGCTTGGTCGCTGCTTCCCATGCCCGGCCCGCAGGCCAACGCGCTGAGGCCAGCGGCAAGCAGCGCGTCCGGCTGGCGAAGCATCAGTTCCGGCTGCACCGGGTCGATCGCTGGCGCCTGCCGATCGAGCAGTCCAAGATAGACTCGTCCACTGCCGAGCCGCAGCGCTGCCCGACCGGCCAGAAAAACGGCGCCGACCATACTGCTCGCACCACCGAGAAGGCCGGCGCTGCCATGGCTGCCCTTGTGGCTGTTTTTGGCACGTGGGCGCAGGCAATCGACGAACAGATCGGTGCCGATCGTTCTTGCCGTCGCCTTCGCCAGCCGCTCGGCGTTCAGGTCAAGCGTGGCGACCGAAATCGAGCCGCAATGGTCCGGGCCATCGGCAGTGAACAGCCCCGGTTTGGCAGCGATGAAAGTGATGGTGTGACTGGCACGAATCGTCTCACCGCAGAGTTTTCCGGTATCGGCGTCGAGACCACTCGGACAGTCCAGGGCGAGCAGCGGGCAGCGGTCGCGTGCGGCGAGGGTATTGGCCGCCAGAACGAGTTCGCCATGAAAACCGCCGATCGGGCGCTGCAGACCGATCCCGAACAGGCCGTCGATGATCAGCGCCCAGCACTGGCCGGAGGGAATGCTCTCGAGCACGCTGCCGCCGTCGTCGATGAAGCGTCGGCAAGCGGCTGCGGCATCCTTCGGCAAACGGCCGAGTTCGCCGACAAAGACCATGCTCACGGCAAAGCGACGTTCGCGCAGGTGGCGGGCGGCGACAAAAGCGTCGCCGCCGTTGTTGCCCGGCCCGGCAAGAACCAGCAGTGCCCCCCCCTGCAGGCGGCACAGCGAAGTCGCCAGATCAGCGGCAGCCAGCCCGGCGCGCTCCATCAAGGGCTGGTCGGCAGCGACCGTTTCGATGTTGCGCAGGTCGGCGGCGCGATAGAGTGCTTGTGATCGAAGGCCCGTCTTCATGACCGGATCCTAGCCCAAATTATCAGTATGGAACAGCTTCACGGGTCACTGCGCGCAAGTCCTGGCCAGATTCTAGTCCAGCCGCGCGGCGCCCGGAATCATCCACAACCATTGCATGCGACCCGGGAGCGCTTGCCGGGAGACATCGGGCCAGAGTACCCCCCGGGTCGGCTATAATCGCGCTGTTCCTTCCTTGTACGCAGCTCGCCTGCCCTGCCCGCCCACCATGGCCGATCTCCTGTTTCTCCGCGGCGCCCCCGCATTCTCGTCTTTCCGCCTGCAGGGCCTGCAGCAACGTGTGGCGGCCGTCGAGCCAAGTCTGAGCATCGTGGCTGCCGAGCATTGGCACTTTGTCAGCACCCGGCAGCCACTGAGTGACACTGAACGCCGGCAGCTCGCGGCCCTGCTCGAAGAACGACCTGCCGCAGACGACACGCCAGGCGAACTAATGCTCGTCACACCGCGTATAGGGACGATCTCGCCCTGGTCGTCGAAAGCCACCGACATTGCCGTCAATAGCGGACTGCACGCCATCGAGCGCATCGAACGCGGCATTGCCTACTGGCTCAAGGTCAGGCGACGCAAGTTGTCGGCCTACGAGAAGGAAGCCCTCGCCGCCCTGCTTCATGATCGCATGCTGGAGACCGTTGTCCATGACTTCGCGCGCTGCGCCGACCTGTTCCGCCACTTTGCCCCGCAACCGCTGACCCGCGTCGATCTGCTGACTGGTGGTCGTGCCGCGCTCGTCGAGGCCAATGCACGGATGGGGCTGGCTTTGTCGGAGGACGAAATCGATTACCTCGTCGGGCTTTTTCTCAAGGTTCAGCGCAATCCGACCGATGTCGAACTGATGATGTTTGCGCAGGCCAATTCTGAACACTGCCGGCACAAGATTTTCAACGCCTCCTGGGTGATCGACGGGCAACCGCGCAGCGAAACGCTGTTCGGGATGATCCGCGAGACACATCAGGCGCATCCGGATGGCACCATCGTCGCCTATGCGGACAACTCATCGGTCATCGCAGGCGCCAGCGTCCTGCGCTTCCACGCAGGCGCTGACGCCCGTTATGCCTATCACGAAGAGCTGACGCACATTCTCGCCAAGGTCGAGACGCACAATCACCCGACTGCGATCTCCCCGTTCCCCGGCGCCGCGACCGGCTCGGGTGGCGAGATCCGCGACGAAGGCGCCACCGGTCGCGGCTCGAAACCAAAAGCCGGCCTCTGCGGTTTCTCGGTCTCCCACCTCCGCATCCCGGATTTCCTGCAGCCCTGGGAGCGCGTCAGCGCCGACTACGGCCGCCCGGCCCGTATCGCTTCGCCGCTGGCGATCATGCTCGAAGGGCCGATCGGCGCTGCTGCCTTCAACAACGAGTTCGGCCGCCCGAACCTGGCCGGTTATTTCCGCAGCTACGAGCAACTCACCGGCAGCGGCGACGAACCGCTCGTGCGTGGCTACCACAAGCCGATCATGCTCGCTGGAGGCGTCGGCAACATCGCCGCCAGCCAGTCGTTCAAGGCCGACACGCTGCCACCCGGCACGCTGCTGCTCCAGATCGGCGGACCAGGCATGCTGATCGGCCTCGGTGGTGGCGCCGCCAGTTCGATGACCACCGGCAGTAACGACGCCGACCTCGATTTCGCTTCGGTGCAGCGCGGCAACCCCGAGATTCAGCGGCGCGTGCAGGAAGTCATCGACCGCTGCTGGCAGATGGGTTCGCCCGACGGTGATGGTTCCACACCCGGCGACGGCAATCCGATCCTCTCGGTGCATGACGTCGGCGCCGGTGGCATCTCGAATGCCCTGCCCGAACTCGCGCATGGCACCGGCAGCGGCGCGCGCTTCGATCTGCGCGCCGTGCACATCGAGGAACCGGGCATGTCGCCGGCCGAGATCTGGTGCAACGAAGCCCAGGAGCGCTACGTGCTGGCGATTTCGCCCAGCCGCCTCGCCGAATTCTCGGCACTCTGCGAACGCGAACGCTGTCCGTTCGCCGTCGTCGGCGAGAGCACTTGCGAAAAGCGCCTGCTCGTCACCGACAGTCATTTCGGCAACCATCCGGTAGACATGGACATGGACGCGCTGCTTGGCAAGCCACCGCGGATGACGCGAGTGGTGACGCATCTGCCGCCGCTGAGCGTGCCTTTCGATGCCACCGATGTGGATCTCAAGGAAGCTGCGTATCGCGTGCTGCGCCTGCCGGCAGTCGCTGACAAGACCTTCCTGATCAGCATCGGCGACCGCAGCGTCGGCGGCCTGACGGCACGTGACCAGATGGTCGGACCCTGGCAACTGCCTTGTGCCGACGTTGCGGTGACCCTGATGTCTTTTCACGGCTACCGTGGCGAAGCCTTCGCCATCGGCGAACGCGCGCCGCTGGCGGTCATCGACGCGCCCGCTTCCGGCCGCATGGCGGTCGGCGAAGCGCTGACCAACCTCGTAGCCGCCGACATCGCGACCCTCGGCGAGGTCAAACTCTCCGCCAACTGGATGGCCGCCGCCGGTTTCCCCGGCGAGGATGCTCGCCTGTTCGATAGCGTGCGTGCGGTCTCCGATCTCTGCCAGCAAATCGGCATCTCGATTCCGGTCGGCAAGGATTCGCTGTCGATGCGCAGCGCCTGGCAAGAGAGCGCCGGCGCCGGCAAAGACCGCCAGAAACAGGTGGTCTCGCCCCTGTCGCTGATCGTCACCAGCTTTGCACCGGTACAGGATGCACGCCGGACGCTGACCCCGCAACTGCGGCTCGACGCCGGTGAAACCGACCTGTTGCTGATCGACCTCGGCGCCGGCCGCCATCGCCTCGGTGCTTCGGCGCTGGTGCAGGTGTATCACGCCACCGGCAACGAGGCCCCCGACGTCGACGATCCCGCCCGCCTGCCCGCCTTCTTCACCGCGATCCGCCAACTCGCTGCCGCCAATCTGCTGCTCGCCTACCATGACCGCTCCGACGGCGGTCTCTTCGCCACTGTTTGCGAAATGGCGTTCGCTGCCCATTGTGGCGTTTCCATCGACACCGACGGCCTGTGCTACGATCCGCTGATCCACGACGTCGACGGTAACGAAAAGCGGCCCGACCTGCTCGGCGGCCGTTCCTTCGAAATGCTGATGCGCGCCCTGTTCTGCGAAGAACTCGGCGCCGTCGTGCAGATTCGCCGCAGCGAAAGGAGCCAGGTCATGGGTGTCCTGCGCGCAGCCGGCCTCGGGGCCTGCTCACAGTTCATTGGCGCCCCCAACCCCTGGGATCAGATCCGCATCATTCGCAACGCCAGGGCAGTACTCAGCGAAGCACGCATCAACCTGCAGCGCGCCTGGTCGGAAACCAGTTTCCGCATGCAGCGCCTGCGCGACCACCCGGAATGCGCGCAGCAGGAATACGACCGGATTCTCGATGCCGGCGACCCCGGCCTGTCGGTCACGCTGAGCTTCGATCCCGCCGACAATGTCGCTGCGCCGTTCATCCACCGTAGCATTCGACCGCAAATCGCGATCCTGCGCGAACAGGGCGTCAATGGACAGGTCGAAATGGCCGCCGCATTCGACCGCGCCGGCTTTGCCGCCATCGACGTACATATGAGCGACATTCTCGCCGGTCGCATCGCGCTGGCCGACTTCAAGGGCCTCGTCGCCTGCGGCGGTTTCTCCTACGGTGACGTACTCGGCGCCGGTCAGGGCTGGGCGAAGACGATCCTCTTCAACAACCGCGCACGTGACGGCTTCTCGGCCTTCTTCACACGTCCGGACACCTTTGCCCTCGGCGTCTGCAATGGTTGCCAAATGCTGAGCGCACTCAAGGACATCATCCCCGGCGCCGACGCCTGGCCGCGTTTCGAACGCAACCGCGTCGAGCAGTTCGAAGCACGCTTTACGATGGTCGAGGTGCCCGAGTCGCCATCGATCTTCTTCGCCGGCATGGGCGGCAGTCGCCTGCCGATCGTGGTTTCGCACGGCGAGGGGCTGGCCGTCTTTGCCTCGGCGGCACAGCAGGCGAGCGCGCTGGTCGCGATGCGCTACATCGACAACCTTGGTCAGCCGACCGAAGTCTATCCCTGCAACCCGAACGGTTCGCCGGAAGGTGCCACCGGCTTCACCACCGCCGACGGTCGTTTTTCGATCATGATGCCGCACCCCGAGCGCGTCTTCCGCAGCGTCCAGATGTCCTGGTACCCGGCTGACTGGGAGACACGCGGCTGGGAGGATTCTCCCTGGTTGCGGATGTTCAGGAATGCGAGGCGCTGGGCCGGATGAATGATCGGCGGACGACGGGCGTTTGTGTCCGACTTTCCAGGGTTCTCATCCCGAACCGAGGTTAATGCTACCGCGCCACATCTCGACTCTACACCCGCAGTCCACAAGCAACTCCGGCAGCTAAAAGAAGTTGTAATTGAGCTGGAAGTTGATGCCCTTATCCTGAAGATTGCCGCCGTTGCTGTGGACAAAATTGGGATGATCCAGGCGTTTGGCAAAGCTTAAATCCAGGCTCAGACCTTCCCAGCGGACGCGGGTGAGCAGACCCATCGAGCTCAGCGTATCGGCGGGTTCACTCTGGTTTTTGCCGCGACCGTAGTCATAGAACGGGATCAGTGACAGGTTGAATCCCTTGCCCGGGTTGCGCACCAGCGGATAATCGAATTCGACATTCACGATGGCTCCGATATCGCGGATCATCTGGTTTTCGCGATAGCCGCGTACCGTATAGACACCGCCGATCGACATCCGGTCAAGCGGCAACAGACGGTCCCGGGTCTGCTGGAGATTGCCGATCAGGATGAACTGGGCGCCATTTTCCAGGACTCGCCGCGCATATTGCGCCTGGCCGAGCCAGATCGTGTAGTGCCTGTCCGGTTGCGGCGTGCCTGCGGGTAGCCCAACGATTTCCTGAGCATTGTTGCGGGCCGAAGTGAATGTCGAACGCAGCGCCAGTACCTGACTTTCGGACCGATAGGCGTACTCCTGCCAGAAACGCCAGGCCGACACCCGGGTAACCCCGTCGGGTTCTCCCGGGATGAATGAAAACCGCCGCCCCGACAGGGTGGTGGTGTTCTTCCTGTCGACGCGGTTGACCCCGAGGGTCAGCTTGTGCTGCAGCGTTTCGGCAAAGACCTGACTGAGACCGAAATCCCGGGTATCGAGGACGCTTTTGATATCCAGATCCTGCAAGGGTTTTTCGATGACCGTCGAGTCTTCATGATCGAACTGAAATGAAAACCGAGTGCCGGTCTGGTTCAGAGGCATCTGCCAACCGACACTGTAGCGGCCGTTCGCGCCACCCTGCGTGGAGTCCTGCACGCTGCCATTGAGCACGTCACCCTGACCGGTCAGGTTTCGCACCCAGCCGCTGAGGCCATAAGCGTTGGAACCGATCGAAGGTGGACGGTAGTTGTTGGCGAAAACCGAGAGCTGGTACGGGCGCGCCCGCAGCACTTCGACGTCCAGAATCGCTTCGCCGAGGTGGGCATCGGGGATCAGGCGGGCATTCAGGCGTTCGAACAGCGGGTCGTCAAGCAGCAACTGGAAACGTTCGCGCAGGGTATCGACGTTCAATGCCCCATCACTGCTCCTGCTGAGCCGATGGCGGAGATAGTTTTCATTCAGGCGCTCCAGGCCATGCAGGCGGACTTCGCTCAAGCGGCCCTCGATGATGTCGAAAGTGACGGTGTCGCCGTCGATGGCCTCCTTGCCCAGCAGGGCGCCGGAATTGATGTAGCCCCGATCGGCGTAATAACGACTCAGCCTCTGCCGCAAATCCTCCAGTCCCGCCGCATCGAGCGATCGACCGGCATACGCTGCGGCAACCGCATCGAGTTCGCTGGTCGGGATGACGCGATTGCCACGAAAACGGATTTGATGAATCAATACCGGCTCGCCAGCCGCTCCCGGCGCGGGAATCGCTGGCTCCGAGGAAACTGGCGGCAATTGAAAGCCCTCACCAGGTTTGGCCGGAAGGTATTCCGGGCGCGTCGGTTCCTGGACGTTGAGATGGTCAATCGCCTCGGCCGCGAAAGCGGCTGGCGGCAGCCCCATCAGTAACCCGAACAGTACAAAGGGGATGAATGTGCAAGTCGCATGAGCGCGCATGGGAATTTTCCGGGGCATCAACTGGCGCACCTCCAGGAGGTGGAGGCCAGTCGCGGATCACCCGGCGAGGGCGGCAGCATGCGATCAGCAAGCGGGGTTTCCGCGAACAACGGAGCGGGGCCGAGCAGGTCGCGGGCGGAGGGGGCGAAGCCGCCGCGGCCGGTCTGTACCAGCGAACTCCCGCCGGTGATCCGGCAGGGGTGGTGTCCCAGTCCGCCGCTATCGAGCAGTTGCACGTTGAATCCGGTCAACGCCCCCGAGATGTCCAGCAAGGGCGTGCTGATCTGGACCACCCCGCTCACCCCGGTCGGCGCGGCGGCCTGGATGACGTTGAAGCTGAAGACTCCTGGCTGAAAGATGTAAGGCGTCTGCCCGCCGATGAACAGGGTGTCACCGCTCGGCACCAGTGCCTGCACGTCGATCTGTACATGGCCGCCGGCGGCATTCCTGGCAGCGGTATTGGCCTGGATGAAGCCGGTGTTCATGATCAGCGTATGCGCCTGGACATGGATGTCGCCACCGTTGCCCGCCACCCCCTTGACGGAAGTGCTGATCTGCGCGTTGTCCAGCAGGATCGTGCCCTGGCCACCGGTAATGTCGATTGAACCGCCGTTGCCCTGGTTGGCGCTGGTGGTGATGCCGCTGTTGTCGAGAGCAAGCCGTTGGCTGAAATCGACCTGCACCTGGCTAGCCGCGACGTTGCCGGTCGATGCAGCGGTGATCTCGGCGTCCTTGAGAAGAATCGTCGGCGCGCTCACGGCCAGCGTGGTGGGGATGAGCGCGCCAGGGTTCGCGACCGTCGCGAAGTTCTGGACCGATAGCCTGCCGCCATTGGCGATCGTGATGCGGTCGGCGGCGGATACGAGCACGCTGCCGGTCTGGCCAGAAGAACCCGATGTGGCACCGCTGAAGATTCCTGTTATTTCGCCTTGCCCATCGACCATGATGCTTTTAGCATCGACCTTCACCGATCCGGCATTGCCCTGGGAGAAAGTGGATGAACTGATCACCCCACGA
This sequence comes from Candidatus Accumulibacter cognatus, assembly GCA_013414765.1. Lineage (GTDB taxonomy): Bacteria > Pseudomonadota > Gammaproteobacteria > Burkholderiales > Rhodocyclaceae > Accumulibacter > Accumulibacter cognatus. The sequence continues at coordinate 3,747,905 of CP058708.1, read as the reverse complement.
TTAAGCAGGGACAGATCCCTGGCCGCCGTCACAATCACATTGCCGGCATTGCCACTGCCTTGGTTGGCATCGGTGAAAATTCCGGTTGTGCTCCCTTGGCCATTAATGTCTATGTTGTCGGCGTGAACCGTCACCGATCCGGCATGGCCTGATGAATAAGTCGATGAAGTGATCCCTCCTCCTTGAAGCACGGACAGATTCCCAGTCGCTGTCACAACCACGTTGCCCGCGTCGCCCCGGCCTTGGTTGGCATTGCTGAAAATTCCAGTCCCCATCCCATCGATTGTGATGCTTCCAGCACGGACACCCACCACTCCGGCATTGCCTGCTGACCAGGTGGAGGAACTGATCTGTCCTCCATTGGCTACCCTAACACTTCCGCCACCAGTGGCCATCACCTCCAGGTTGCCGGCATTGCCACTGCCCTGGTTGGCATCAGTAAAAATGCCCGTAGGGATCCCTTGCCCATTCATGTCTATGTTGCTGGCGTGAACCGTCACCGACCCGGCATGACCTGATGAATAAGTCGATGAAGTGATCCCGCCTCCTTCGAGCACGGACAGGTTCCCAGTCGCCGTCAAAACCACATTGCCAGCATTCCCAGTGTTGCCCGAGTTAATGACATTTCCAATTTTTCCGGTATTACTGAAAATCCCAGTAATCATCTTTTGCCCATCAATGCTTATATTATGGGCACTGACCGCGACTCTTCCGGCATCGCCAGAAGATACGGTAGAGGAATCGATGATTCCCCCCCTGAAAATATCAATATTTCCGGTAGCAAGCACCTCCACGCTGCCAGCCCGGCCAGTAGTTCCTGCCGCAAGGCTGGCAATACCTCCTCCACGATCAATGATGAGGCTTCCGGCACCAACCTTCACCGGTCCGGCATTCCCCGAGGAGAAGGTGGAGGAACTGATCGTACCGCCATTGCGCATGGAAAGAATTCCGCTTGTCGTCACATCCACGTTGCCGGCAGTGCCGCTGCCCTGGTTGGCATTGCTGAAGATCCCGGTCCCGCTCCCATCGATCATGATGCTTCCGGCACGGACACCCACTACTCCGGCATTGCCTGCTGACCAGGTGGAGGAACTGATCTGCCCTCCATTAACGACCCTGACACTGCCGCTTCCAACCGCCATGACTTCAATATTGCCAGCCTGGCCGGCATTGTCTGTCGTTCCACGGGATTCGCTGAGAATGCCAGCCTTATCGATATTGACGCCACCGGCATTGACAGTCACCGATCCCGCATTGCCTGGGGTATAGGTGGATGAACTGATCACCCCACCATTGAGTACGGACAGATCGCCCGTTGCCGTTACCTGCAGGCTGCCGGCATTGCCGCTGCCCTGGTTGGCATTGCTGAAGATCCCGGTCCCGCTCCCATCGATCATGATGCTTCCGGCACGGACACCCACTACTCCGGCATTGCCTGCTGACCAGGTGGAGGAACTGATCTGCCCTCCATTAACGACCCTGACACTGCCGCTTCCAACCGCCATGACTTCAATATTGCCAGCCTGGCCGGCATTGTCTGTCGTTCCACGGGATTCGCTGAGAATGCCAGCCTTATCGATATTGACGCCACCGGCATTGACAGTCACCGATCCCGCATTGCCTGGGGTATAGGTGGATGAACTGATCACCCCACCATTGAGTACGGACAGATCGCCCGTTGCCGTTACCTGCAGGCTACCGGCATTGCCGCTGCCTTGGTTGGCATTGCTGAAGATCCCGGTCGAGATTCCGATCGGCGCATCTTTCCCATCGATCGTGATGCTTCCGGCACGGACACCCACCATTCCGGCATTGCCTGCGGACCAGGTGGACGAACTGATCTGTCCTCCGTTGACCGCCCTAATATTTCCAGTGATGACCATCTCCACGCTGCCAGCCTGGCCTGTAGAGCCTGAAGCTTCGCTGGTAATTCCCGCCCTCAGGCCTTGACCATCGATGAGGAGGCTGCCTGCACTGACCTTCACTGGCCCCGCGTCTCCAGAAGAGGTGGTCGATGAATCAATCAATCCCCCATTGCCAATCTGAATGGTTCCTGACGCAACTACCCCCACGCCGCCAGCCTTGCCGGCACTGCTTCCTTCCGCACGGCTAAAGATCCCTGCGAGGCCATCGATGACAATATTGCCGGCATCCACTTTCACCACCCCAGCCTGTCCCGACGTGCTTGTACGAGACCCGATCGATCCGCCGATGAGCAATAGATTTTCGGCTGCGTAAATGTCAATATTGCCTGCATTTCCTGTTCCAGAGCTCGCCGAACTTTTTACGCCGGTAAAACCGACATTGCCCTGAGAATAGATCATGATGTTTCCACCGCTGACAGTGACATTCCCGCCATTCAAGCCATCGACGCTATCCGCGGCGAGAACTCCACCATTCAGGATTGCAAGAATGCCATAGGCTGCCGGCAAACTCCCGAACAAGGGAACTTCCTGAGTATGCTGCCCCATCGCCACTACCCGGATGTCTCCTCCGCCAATCGTCACGAGGTGTCCCTGGTCGATCCCGATGTCCCCCCCCACGACGCTGATGGGGAACGGCGACGACGGACTGATTAAGGCTCTGCCATTGACGGTAACCGTCGCTCGCGTCGTCCCGAGAAAACCAAAGGCTTCCGGCGCAGCACTGGAGAAAGTGCTGGCGGTGCCGGGGTCGGCCTGGAAGTTGCCATCGGGAAACTTCAGATAATTGGCGGTGCTGACATGCAAGGCCGCCGGTACATCGACAACCGCCCCAGCGCCGAAGGTTACTCCCGCCGGGTTGATGAAAAAGAAATTGGGAGCGCTGCCGGTGCTCCCCGGATCGAGTTTCAGCAAGCCATTGATCGTCGACAACTGCCCGCCGGTGACGCGCGAAATCACATTGCTGGCGGGGCCATTGATCGTGAACACCGCGCCGTCACCGCTCCCCACGCTGAACTTCGAAAAGCTATGGAAGACATTGCCACCCGCGCGCTGACCATAATTCTCGGGAATGGTGATTTGCTGGTATACTGAAATAGGTAACAAACGACTTTAACTGTCTGGTGTAATGGGCTGTAGAATTCGAGCATTGCTTTCTGTAGGGACAGGCTGCGATGCTGAGACTGACCTTTACCCCGGCGGAGGCGGACGCCTTAGAGCACGAGCGATTTCACCATCCGCATCCCCACGTGCGACGCAAGATGGAAGCGCTGTGGCTGAAAAGCCAGGGGCTTGCGCATCAAGATATCGCGCGGCTCGCGGGCGTGAGCGGCAAGACGCTTCGCACCTACCTCCAGCAGTATGTGGAGGGCGGCGTCGCCGGGCTGAAGGAACTGCATTTCCGTCGGCCGCAGAGCGAACTGGTGGCGCATCAGGAGACGATCGGGGCTTATTTTCTCACCCATCCGCCGGCTTCGATCCATGAGGCCGTGGATGCGATCAGAAAGCTCACGGGTTTGAGCCGCTCGCCGACTCAGGTGCGGCTTTTCCTGCGAGAGAAGTGCGGGATGAGACGCCTGAAGACCGGCACCCTGCCGGCCAAGGCGGATCCCGAGGTCCAGGAAGCCTTTAAAAAAAAGAACTTGAACCGCGTTTGGCAGAAGCCCAAGCGGGCCAACGTGCCGTGTTCTTCGTAGACGCGGCACACTTTGTCTTGGGCGCCTTCCTGTCGGTGGTGTGGTGCCTTGCTCGGGTCTGGATCAAGGCGCCCTCGGGCCGGCAGCGCTTCAACGTACTGGGTGCGCTCGACGCCGTCACCAAAGAGGTCGTCACCGTCGTCAATTCCACCTACATCAATTCGCTCAGCGTCTGTGCTTTGCTGGAGAAACTGGTTACCCTACGGCCCACGCTGCCTATGACGGTCGTCCTGGACAACGCCCGCTATCAGCGTTGTGCGTTGGTGAAAACCTGCGCCGAGAAACTGAAGATCGAGTTGCTCTTTTTACCCACCTACTCCCCAAATTTGAACCTCATCGAGCGTTTGTGGAAGTTCGTCAAAAAGCAGTGCCTCTACGCCAAGTACTACCCCGACTTCCATTCCTTCACGACGGCCATCGAACGCTGCTTGCAAGATACCCACACCATCCACGCCAAGGCGCTACAGTCCCTATTGACCCTGAACTTCCAAACCTTCCAGAAGATTCAATCGTGACCGCGCACGGTATAGCTCGCCGAGCCCCTGCTCACGGTCCCCGATGGCGTCAATACCGCCGTGGGGCCGGCCCCGATACTCCCGTCACGGACGATGCTCGATGCCGCCTGTGCCGGCAACGCGCACCAGGCGACGGTGAGCAGGGCCGCGACTGGCTGCCAAGGCAGTTTGCAGGAAATGGGCAGGGATTCCCTCGCCACCAGTTCCCGATGATGACGAACGGCACCCGGAAGAAAGAGTAACAGTAACTCCCATCGGGGTTGTGGATCGGATTCGATATGTTCCCCGAAAAGTGCCTCAGTCCTAGACAAATCGGCATTGGCGATGCCAATGTAATTACTATTCATGATTCGTTTTTGGCCCTCATAGAATTTCGCCAGACCATCCGCTTGCCATTGGCGCACCCCCAGGAGGCGGAGGCCAGTCGCGGATCACCCGGCGAGGGCGGCAGCATGCGATCAGCAAGCGGGGTTTCCGCGAACAACGGAGCGGGGCCGAGCAGGTCGCGGGCAGAGGGGGCGAAGCCGCCGCGGCCGGTCTGTACCAGCGAACTCCCGCCGGTGATCCGGCAGGGGTGGTGTCCCAGTCCGCCGCTATCGAGCAGTTGCACGTTGAATCCGGTCAACGCCCCCGAGATGTCCAGCAAGGGCGTGCTGATCTGGACCACCCCGCTCACCCCGGTCGGCGCGGCGGCCTGGATGACGTTGAAGCTGAAGACTCCTGGCTGAAAGATGTAAGGCGTCTGCCCGCCGATGAACAGGGTGTCACCGCTCGGCACCAGTGCCTGCACGTCGATCTGTACATGGCCGCCGGCGGCATTCCTGGCAGCGGTATTGGCCTGGATGAAGCCGGTGTTCATGATCAGCGTATGCGCCTGGACATGGATGTCGCCACCGTTGCCCGCCACCCCCTTGACGGAAGTGCTGATCTGCGCGTTGTCCAGCAGGATCGTGCCCTGGCCACCGGTAATGTCGATTGAACCGCCGTTGCCCTGGTTAGCGCTGGTGGTGATGCCGCTGTTGTCGAGAGCAAGCCGTTGGCTGAAATCGACCTGCACCTGGCTGGCCGCGACATTGCCGGTCGATGCAGCGGTGATCTCGGCGTCCTTGAGAAGAATCGTCGGCGCGCTCACGGCCAGGAGGCCAGGCGTTACCCCGAAAGGGTTGCCCAAGGAAGCATCGTTCTGAATGGAAACCGTTCCGTGACCGGTGAGCGAGACACTGTCCCTGGCGGAAAGAATAATCTGACCGCTTTGTCCGGAGGAACCGTAATAGGCTCTGCTAAATATCCCGGAATTCCTGCCAGGGGAATTCTGACCATCGATTCTTACGTTCGCGGCAGAGACTGTCACCTTGCCCGCGCTACCCGAGGTAAGCGTGGATGAACTGATCATCCCGCCATTGGCGATTTCCAGAGCTCCCGTCGCACGCACATCCAGGCTTCCTGCATTGCCGGATCGGGCCAGATTTTCCAGGGTTCCATATGCGGCGCTAAAGATACCGAACAAGGTCCCTTCCCCAAAAATCCTGATGTCGCCAGCAGACACGCTGACGCTGCCCGCATTCCCTGACCCATATGTCGAGGAATCGATTTCGCCACCATTGCTGATCGTCAGGGTGTTCCTGGCATTGACCTGGACGTTGCCGCCGAAGCCTGTGGGGACGGGCGCTAGGACTTGCTGCGAGCTCGTACTCCGGATGCTGCCTTCGCGGTCTACGGTGATCGTGTCGGCAGCGACCTTCACCGTGCCGGCATTGCCCGTCGACCAGGTGGATGAATCTATCTGTCCGGCATTCAGCACCGAAAGGGAACCGGCGACCATGACATCGATGTTGCCCGCGCTGCCCGCATTCCCGGTCAGCCCTGATAACGGATAGTTGTTGCTGCTGATCCCTGTCGATGTCCGCGCTCCCATTCCGTCGATGACGAGCCTACCCGCCGATACCTTGACCGTACCCGCATTGCCCCGCGACCAGGTGGACGAGTCGATCAATCCGCCATTCCGTACCGCCAGGGTGCCGGCTGTCGTGACATCGACAGTGCCCGCACGGCCGGCGGGGTCTGAGAGTGAACGGCTGGCGCTGCTGATGGCTGCGACCCCATTTCCCTGGCCATCGAGGGTGATCGATCCGGCCGACACCTTGACCGTGCCCGCATTGCCCGACCACCAGGTGGACGAATTGATACTGCTCCCGTTGTCCTTGACGGAAAGGCTGCCGGTTGCCTGCACGTCGATATTGCCGGCGTTTCCGGAGAGCGCGGCCTTGCTCAGGATCCCCGTTTCACCCGAGCCCAGGGAATCGATGGCGATCGACCCGGCGCTGACCATGATGTTTCCGGCAAGGCCGCTTGACCAGGAGGACGAGTTGATGGTTGCAGCGTTGCGGATCGAGAGTCTGCCACTGGCGAGAACCCGGATATCGCCGGCGTCACCGCTTGATCCGGGTTTGGAATCGCTGAACAGGCCAGAACCGGTACCATCGATGGTGATGTTGCGCGCCGATACGGACGCGGATCCACCAGCACCGGCGGTGTAGGTGGAGGTGTCGACCTGCCCGTCGTTCCTCAGCGTGATGTCGCCACTGGCATTGATTCTGATGTTGCCAGCATTTCTGGCACTTTCCGTATAAGTGTAGAAGCCGGTCTGCTCACCGCCACTTCCCCCATCTACGGTCAGAGTACCGGTGGCGATCAAGATGTTGCCGGTGTGGTAGGCGTCATCGCTCAGTGCCCATACATATCCTCCATTGAGGATATCCATATTCCCTCTGGCGATGGGCAGTTCACCGGCAACGCTGACTTCTCCGGCAAGGCCGCCAAAGGCGATGATTCGAATGTCGCCTCCCTGACTGCCAATGCGCCCCCGGTCGATCTGCACATCTCCCCCGACCAGGCTTAGCGCTTGCAAGGGTTTGGCCAGGATTCCGGCGCCCGCATTGACCGCAATGCCCGCCCGCGTCGTTCCAAGAAAACCAAAGGCTTCCGGCGCAGCACTGGAGAAAGTGCTGGCGGTGCCGGGGTCGGCCTGGAAGTTGCCATCGGGAAACTTCAGATAATTGGCGGTGCTGACATGCAAGGCCGCCGGTACATCGACAACCGCCCCAGCGCCGAAGGTTACTCCCGCCGGGTTGATGAAAAAGAAATTGGGAGCGCTGCCGGTGCTCCCCGGATCGAGTTTCAGCAAGCCATTGATCGTCGACAACTGCCCGCCGGTGACGCGCGAAATCACATTGCTGGCGGGGCCATTGATCGTGAACACCGCGCCGTCACCGCTCCCCACGCTGAACTTCGAAAAGCTATGGAAGACATTGCCACCCGCGCGCTGACCATAATTCTCGGGAATGGTGATTTGCTGGTAGCTCGCCGAGCCCCTGCTCACGGTCCCCGATGGCGTCAATACCACCGTGGGGCCGGCCCCGATACTCCCGTCAAGGACGATGTTCGACGCCGCCTGCGCCGGCAACGCGCACCCGGCCACTGCGAGCAGGGCCGTAACGGGCGGCCAATCCGGTTTGCAGGGGGTGAACAGGGTTCTCCTCACAGCCAGTTCCCGATGATGATGAACGGCGCCCAATAGAAGGGGTGACTCCAATCAGGGTGACGAAGCCATTCGAGTTGTGCCCGGCGCAGGGCTTCGGTCTTGGACAAGCGGGTGTTGGCAATGCCGCCGTAGAAACTCTTCATGAGTGCTTTCGCCACCTCGTCGGCGACCGGCCACAGGGTGCCGAGGACACTCCGGGCACGCGCCTTGATGGCGGCGCCGGAGATGCCGAGCGGCGCCCGGTCGTTGCCTTCGGCGGTCTCACAGGCGGACAGGCTCAGCAGCTCGATCGGCGTGCTCTGGAGTTTCGCGGCCTTGAGCAGGCTCTGCAGCCCGTTCATCGTGATCAGGTCATCGTAGGCCAGGATGAAGCTGGTCTCGGCATTACCACCGAAAACGCCATGCGAGGCGATGTGGACGATGCGGTAATCGCCGGATTCGGCCTGCTGGCGAAGTTGGTCGACGGTGAATTGCGCATCCAGCAGGGTGTTCCCGTGCAGGATGCTGCGCAGCGCCTCGATTTCTTCCTTGACTCCGGGCAAGGTCAGACTAGTTCGAAGATCCTCGATTTGCCGGGACGACGGCTGGTTCGATGGCGTCGCACTGCGGAGCAGGCGCATCGAACGTAACTCGACCGTCCGCGCAAGTCCCCTCCCACGCCGATCCTTTTCGGCCACGTCCGCTTGCTGGATTTGTTCACTCAGCAAGCGGCTGTGCTTCTCAACCACCGGTCCGGGTTCCGAGAGGCCGACCACCAGGGATGCCGCCATCTGCCCGACCGGCACTCCGGTATGGGTCATAGTCATGCCGGTGACCATCGAAACCGCATATTTTTCGATCACGAACTGCTGGCCGTCATGCAGCGCGGCCATCGGCACCAGACGCAAGGCCCCCTCCGGGACGAGCACCAGCGAGTCGATGTGTTGAGCAGCGAAGATGTCGGCAAAGGGCTTGAGGAGCCAGTCGTTCAGTTGCCGTGCCGGCTCCAGATAGTCCTCCAGGCCGTTGCGCAAGGCGTCGGCCAGGGTCTGTGCCGTGGCGCGCAGGGTCGCACCGGCGATCGCTGTGGTCTGCCGATGGATGCCGTTCGATGTCTGCAGCAACAATTCGATGCGATCGGGTAGGATGACCGGGTAGAGCACTGCCGTGCCCGAGGGCACCCGCTCTGGATCGCTGCCTTGCGCAGCCTCGAGCGCGCAGCGATCTCCCAGGAAATCCTGCAGTTCGGCTTGCCGGATCCATTCCAGTGCATTCAGCACCTTCGGCAACTGCGCCGCCTGAACCTCTGCCGGCTGCTTGTCGAGTTGCCGCAGCAGCAGATCCGTATAGCCCAGATAAATCGGTTCGAGCGTCGCCTGAAAAGACGATCGGCCATCTTCATATTCTATGGGGATATCCTGTCGCACCGACTCGAGGTGGCTGACGGCGCGCTGGTAAGCAGCCAGCGCCGGCGCCTCCCGACCTCTGGCCCGGAGCAGCCGTGCCTGCCGCCATTCCAGATCGATCAGCAAGCGGGCGACTGCTCCTGGCGCCAGGGAATGCGCCTGTTCGATGGCCTGTTGGGTCAGGATCAGCGCATCCTGGTCGCGGTGATGGTCCTCATAGAGCTGTGCCAGGGCATCCAGGGCCTCCACGGCTAAAGCAGGATTGCCCTGCTGCCTGGAGAGTTCCCGTGCCCGATCGAGGTGTCGATACGCCAGGAACAAGCCCGGCGTTCCCAATAGGCGCGCCTGCTCACCCAGGTTGAGGTGGAAGCGGGCGAGCGGACCAGGAGGTCCACCGACCTGTTCGGTCTGCTGTGACAGCAGCAATAGTTGCGCAAGCTTTTCTGCTTCGGGAGCCATCCGGAGGAGGTTGAGACGAACGCTGAACTGGATCTCGATCGCTTCTGGCGCGAGGTCGAGCGCTTCCTGATAGTACCCCCTGGCTTCTTCGCTGCGCTTGCGAATGAGTGCCAGATTGCCCAGATAGACGGCAAAATGGGCGCGCTCGACACCCGTCGATGATCCGTAAGCACTGCGCAGCAGACCTTCGGACTCTTCATGGCGGTGGGCTTGCAGCAAGGAAATCCCCAGCTCTCCGCGCGCCCGTAACTGGCCGCCAGGGGATACGGCCAGTTTGCTGACGGAAGACAAGAGGTCGATCGATTTCTGGAGATCTCCTTGTTCACGTAATGCGATACCCTGAGCAATGAGCTCATCCCCGCCATCGACTGCCTGGCCGGCCAGTGCAAGCGCCGGAACCATCAGCAGCCAACACAGCGTGGCGCCTTGCCATAAGGGCTTCAACCATTTCTGCATCATCCCCTCCACGTATCATGTCTCTATTCTATTCGAGGAGCCATTCCGGTCACCGGCGGGTGGCCCGTGCTCAGGAGCGCATCGTCTGCGCGTCATTGGCGCACTTCCAAGATGCTGAGAAGTACGACGGATCGCCGGGTAAGGATGCAGCAGGCCACCTACGGCCGTCGTGTATCCCCGGAGCGGGGCCGAGCAGGTCGCGGGCAGAGGGGGCGAAGCCGCCGCGGCCGGTCTGTACCAGCGAACTCCCGCCGGTGATCCGGCAGGGGTGGTGTCCCAGTCCGCCGCTATCGAGCAGTTGCACGTTGAATCCGGTCAACGCCCCCGAGATGTCCAGCAAGGGCGTGCTGATCTGGACCACCCCGCTCACCCCGGTCGGCGCGGCGGCCTGGATGACGTTGAAGCTGAAGACTCCTGGCTGAAAGATGTAAGGCGTCTGCCCGCCGATGAACAGGGTGTCACCGCTCGGCACCAGTGCCTGCACGTCGATCTGTACATGGCCGCCGGCGGCATTCCTGGCAGCGGTATTGGCCTGGATGAAGCCGGTGTTCATGATCAGCGTATGCGCCTGGACATGGATGTCGCCACCGTTGCCCGCCACCCCCTTGACGGAAGTGCTGATCTGCGCGTTGTCCAGCAGGATCGTGCCCTGGCCACCGGTAATGTCGATTGAACCGCCGTTGCCCTGGTTGGCGCTGGTGGTGATGCCGCTGTTGTCGAGAGCAAGCCGTTGGCTGAAATCGACCTGCACCTGGCTAGCCGCGACATTGCCGGTCGATGCAGCGGTGATCTCGGTGTCCTTGAGAAGAATCGTCGGTGCGCTCACGGCCAGCGTGGTGGGGATGAGCGCGCCAGGGTTCGCGACCGTCGCGAAGTTCTGGACCGATAGGCCACCGCCATTGGCGAGCGTGATGCGGTCGCTGGCGGATACGAGCACGCTGCCGGTCTGACCCGCAGAAAGCGCTTCTGCGTTGCTGAAGACACCCGTTCCAGACAGGGTGAATCCCTGGCCATCGACACTGAGTCCGGCGGTGCTGACCTTGACTGAACCCGCCTGGCCGGAAGAATGAGTCGAGGTATCGATGCGTCCTCCGCCGAGAATCGCAATCCCTCCGGTCGCCTGCACATCGACGCTGCCCGCCTTGCCGGTGCTGCCGAATGCCGCATCGCTGGAGATCCCGGTCTTGTACCCGTGCCCATCAATCGTGAGGTGATGGGCGAACACCTTGACCGCTCCCGCATCGGAAGAAGAGGTGGTGGAAGAATCGATATACCCCCCGTCGAGAATGACCATGTTTCCGGTCGCCAGCACCTCCACATTGCCCGTTCTGCCGGTGCTTCCGTTATAAGCACCGCTGGTGATTCCCGCCCCCAAGCCTTGACCATCGATGCTGAGACTGCCAGCCCTGACCTTTACCGAGCCTGCATCACCAGCGGAAAAGGTCGAGGCATCGATGTATCCCCCCCGGAGCATATGAAAATGACCAAGCACTGCCACATCAATGCTTCCAGCATTACCCGTGTTGCCTGACGCTCCAAAAGGATCGCTGCCAATGCCGGCCCCTGCACCCTGACCATCGATGTTGAGGCTGCCGGCGCTGACCCTCACCGAACCCGCGTCCCCTGAAGAGAAGGTCGAGGTATTGATATATCCCCCGTTGAAGATCGAAATGTTCCCGCTGACCGCCACATCGACTCTACCCCCCTTGCCCGTTGAACCGAAAGCCGCACTGCCGATACCCGCTGTCGAGCCCTGGCCATCGATGATCAGGCTGCCGGCGTTGACCTTCACTGATCCCGCATCCCCCGAGGACGAGGTCGAGGAATCGATTCTGCCGGCGCCGAACAGCGAAACCTGTTCAGTGGCAACGACTTCGACGCTGCCCCCATTGCCAGCTGTGCCGTAAGCGCCGCTGCTGATGCGCGTCCTTTGGCCAGCCAGGGTAAGGCTGCCGGTGCTGATTCTCACCGAACCCGCATCCCCCGAAGACAAGGTCGAGGAATCGATCCTGCCAGCGTCGAGCAGCGAAATGTTTTCAGTGGCCGTTACTTCCACACTGCCACCCTTGCCGGTCGTTCCGTAGGCGCCGCTGCTGATGCGAGTCCCTTCGCCGGCAAGCGTGAGGCTGCCGGTGCTGACTCTCACCGAACCCGCATCCCCAGAAGACAAGGTGGAGGAATCGATTTTGCCGGCGTTGAGCAGTGAAATATTCCTGGTCGCGGCCACCTCGACGCTGCCGCCCTTGCCTGTCGTTCCATAAGCGCCGCTGCTGATGCCAGTCTCCGCGGAGCCTTGGCCATCGATGGTGAGACTGCCCGCGCTGATTCTCACCAATCCTGCATCCCCCGAGGACAGGGTCGAGGAATCGATTCTGCCGGCGTTGAGCAGCTCGAGCTTGCCGGTGGCCAGTACGTATACGCTCCCGCCGTTGCCCGTGCTGCCGGAGGAAGCGCCACTGCTGATACCCGTACTGTTCACCGAGCCCTGGCCATCGATGGTTATCTCTCCGGCGCTGACCTGCACCGATCCCGCATGCCCGGAAGCGAAGGTAGAGGAGTAGACATACCCGCCGTTGAGAATCTCGATCTTCCCTGCAGCGTCGACCTCCACACTGCCCGCCATGCCCGTCGACGAGGTAGAGGAAGTGATGTATCCTCCATTGCGAATTCCGATATCTTTGCTGGCAACGACCTCCACGCGGCCCGCCTTGCCGGTGGTTCCGAACGCAGCACTGCTGATGTTGGCCCCCTGGCCGTCAATGCTGAGGCTGCCGCTGCTGACCTTCACCGAACCGGCATCGCCAGACGATGTGGTCGAGGAGGTGATGATTCCTCCGCTGCGAATCGCAATATGGTCGCGGGCAAGGACTTCCACGCTGCCCGCCATGCCGGTCGTTCCAAAAGCACCGCTGGCAATGCCGGCCTCCTCGATCGTGAGGCTGCCGGTGCTGACCTTTACCGAACCGGCATCACCCGACGAGGCGGTCGAAGAAGTAATGAGTCCTTGATTGAGAATCTCGATATTGCCACTGGCCGCGACCTCGACGCGGCCAGCCTGACCGGTGCTGCCGTCTCTGGCAACGCTGAAAATCCCGGTCGAGCCACCTCCCCGCCCATCGATCGTGAGGCTGCCCGCACGGACACCCACCACTCCGGCATTGCCCGATGACCAGGTGGACGACTCGATCAGCCCGCCGTTGAGGAGGGTCAAGCTGTTGCTGGCGGCGACATCTACGTATCCGGCGTTACCCGAACCCTGGTCATACGTACCACTGCTGATGGCAGCGCGCTCAAGCGTGAGGCTGCTGGCACTGACCTTCACCGACCCGGCATCACTGGAAGAATAGGTGGAGGAATCGATATATGCGCCGTTATGGACCGCGAGGGTTCCCGCAACGGTCACCTCTACGCTGCCAGCCTTTCCGGAGGTGACAGTATCGGATGCGATGACACCGTCGTTGGTGAGCAACATATTATTCGCTGCGGCGATGTCGAGATCACCGCCTTTTCCTGTTCCGTTCTCTGCTCGACTTCTTATCCCGGTCAATCCTCCGCTGCCCGAATCGACCCTGATGTTTCCGGCACTAACGGCAATCTGTCCGCCCTCGGTCGCACCGGTGGCCGCAGTCTGCAGCGTGCCGCCGTTCATGATATCGATATTTCCATAGGCCGCCCGCAGTTTCCCCGAGAAGGGAACTTCCTGGGCATGCTGCCCCACCGCCACGACCCGGAGGTCTCCTCCGCCGATCGTCACGAGGTGTCCATGGTCGATCACGATGTCCCCCCCAACGACGCTGACAGAGGCTGGTGACGACGGTCTGAGAAGGGTTCCGCCATTGACGGTGACCGTCGCCCGCGTCGTTCCAAGAAAACCAAAATCCTCCGGTGAGGCGCTGGAGAAGGTGCTGGCAGAAGTCGTGTCGGCATGGAAATGGCCGTCGGGAAACTTCAGATAGTTGGCCGTGCTGACGTGCAAGGCTGCCGGCACATCGACCACCGCCCCCGCGCCGAAGCTCACTCCCGCCGGATTGATGAAAAAGAAATTGGGGGCACTGCCGGTACTCCCTGGATCGAGTTTCAGCAAGCCGTTGATGGCCGATAGCTGCCCGCCGGTGACCCGCGCAAAGACATTGCGGGCGGCGGTATCGATGGTGAACACCGCGCCGTCCCCATTCCCCACGCTGAATTTCGCAAAACTATGGAAGACGTTGCTACCGGCGCGTTGACCGTAATTTTCCGGGATGGTGATTTTCTGGTAGGTCACCGCGCCCCTGGTCACCGTCCCCGATGGCGTCAGCGCCAGCGTGGGTCCAGCGCCGATACTGCCATCGCGGACGATATCCGATACTGCCAGCGCCGGCAACGCGCAAAAGGTCGCTGCCAGCAGGGCGGCGGCCGTCGGGTGCGAACGAAAGTGTTGGGCAGATACCTTGCTCCCCTGCCATTTCGCGGCTCTCCCCTCGCTGCTCGTAAAAAAGGGGGCGGGGGATGAGATGGGGAATTCGCAGAGCCTGCTCTGCGCCAATCGAACGATTCCGGCGTGCGAACCGGAATGCGCCCTGCAAGGGAAGGAAACGCTCACGACCCTCATGATCGGGGGTGCCTGGAACAGGCATCCCCGTTAATGTGAAAGTCGCGTATGCGACTCACGAATCTCCCCTCCCCCCTCGCGGGGGAGGGGTCGGGGGAGAGGGATACGGTCATGACTTTCATGATCGGGGGTGCCTGGAGAAGTCATGACCGTTAGTCCAGTCTCGCCAGTGTCGACTTGGCCAGAGGGGGATTCTTGGCGAAGTATTTCTTGATCCCTGAGAAAATCGCTTCGGCCATCTTGTCCTGGTAGGCATCATCGTTCAGCCGCTTCTCTTCTTCGGGATTCGAGATGAAAGCGGTCTCGACCAGGATTGAAGGAATATCGGGGGCCTTGAGAACGGCGAAGCCAGCCTGCTCGACCCTGGGTTTGTGCAAGCGGTTGATGCCGCCGAGTTCGCCAAGAACGGCCTTGCCGAGCTTGAGGCTGTCGTTGATCGTTGCGGTTTGCGAGAGGTCGAGCAGCGTACGGGCCAGAACGGGATCCTTGACGTCGATATTCACGCCTCCGATCAGATCTGCAGCGTTCTCCTTCTGTGCCAGATAGCGTGCGGCAGAACTCGAGGCACCACTCTCCGAGAGAACGAACACTGACGAGCCGTTGGCGTCCGGACGGACAAAGGCATCGGCATGAATCGAAACGAACAGGTCGGACTGAATTCGCCGGGCCTTCTGCACCCGTACATGTAATGGCACGAAGAAATCCGAGTCACGCGTCAGCACCGCTCGCATATTGGGTTCGGACTCGATCTTGGCCCGCAGGCGCTTGGCCACCGCCAGCGTGACGTTCTTTTCCAGGCTGCCGCCACTCCCGACGGCTCCCGGATCCTCGCCACCATGTCCCGGATCCAGGGTGATGGTCACCAGGCGGTCGACCACCGGCCGGCCCTGACGCTTGGACACCGCTTTCTGCTCGGCCACTGGTTGTGGCTCGGATTTGATCTCTGGCTTCAACTCGGATTTCGCTTCCGGCCGGGCTTCTGTAGGTAACTCCGGGCGGGAATCCGGTTTGCTGATGGGCCGACTTTCGAGCGGCGCAGGCCGAGGCTCCTTGTTATCCAGCAGCGAAAGCAGCGGATCGGGGGGGTTCAGGGGATATACGTCGAGAACCAGCCGATGCCCGTAACCCCCCACCGGCGGCAAAACGAAAACCTGCGGATTGACTTCGCCCTTGAGTTCCATGACCAGGCGGACGATGCCGGGCTTATAACGCCCGGCCCGCAGCAGCTTGATGTTGGGATCGTTCGCAGCGACCTTGTTGCCGAGACTTTCGAGCACATTGTTCAACTCGATGCCTTCGAGGTCGACAACCAGACGTTCCGGATCCTTGACCATGAAATGCGTGTATTTCAGAGGCGCTGCGTGTTCGATCGCCACCCGCGTGTAATCTGCTGCCGGCCAGATGCGTACCGCCAGAACACCGGGGTTGCGGTTGGCGGCGGCGGTCGACAGCGGACTGACCGTCAGCAGCAAGGATGCACCGGTAAACTTGATCAGCTTGCGGCGTCCGGCCAGCCGCTCTGCAGCGCTTTCAGACATTCTTCTCCCTCCACGCTAGACGCGAAGACGCCGAGCAGCCGCCCACGCCCGGAAAATTGCAAGCGAACGACCAGATCGGGGAGCGGTACGTAGCCAGCAGCCTTTTCAGGCCACTCGACCAAGCAGATGGAATCGTCGCGGAAGTACTCGGCAAGGCCTGCATCCAAAAACTCTTCTGGAAAGTTGAAACGATAGAAATCAAAGTGATACCAGTATATCCTCGAAATCACATAAATTTCAACCAATGTATAGGTTGGACTCTTGACCGGCCCGGCATGATGGCGTGCACGCAACAGTGCGCGTACCAGCGTCGTCTTGCCGGCGCCAAGGTCACCGTCGAGCCAGACCACCATGCCAGGATGGAGCAACGGCGCCAGTTGGTGGCCAAAGGCGTCGGTTGCCACCTCATCCGGCAGGTGCAGGGTCAACGTAGACGACTTATCATCCGGATCATGCACGCAGGGAACTCCCAAACAGACGCGAATCTGCCAAACGGCCAGACCGATTATGCCCACGTCGTCAGACGGATCAGACAATGGGGACAGGAACTCGGCTTTGCCTCGATCGGCATCGCCCGCGCCGAGCTTGCCGAGGCGACGCCACGGCTGATGCGCTGGCTGGCACTCGGCCGGCATGGCGAGATGGATTATATGGCCAAACACGCCGCCTTGCGCGCTGCGCCGGAACGCCTGCTGCCGGAAGTGCTATCGGTCATCTCGGTCCGCCTGCCCTACTGGCCGGTGGCTGCCGATGCGTCGGCGCAACTCGCCGACGGCGAACGCGCCTACGTCTCGCGCTACGCGCTGGGACGCGACTACCACAAGACGCTTCGCAGCCGCCTGCAGAAGCTCATCGACCGCCTCCGACACGAAGCCGCATCGCTGGGACTGGCCACGCCTTTCGCTTGCCGCGCGTTTTCCGATTCGGCACCGGTCATGGAGACCGAGTTCGCGGTACAGGCGGGCGTTGCCTGGCGCGGCAAGCATACGCTGTCGTTGACGCGCGAGGGATCGTGGCATTTTCTCGGCGAGATCTACACCACCCTGCCGCTGCCACCCGACCAGGCGATCCATGATCACTGCGGTGACTGCCGGCGTTGCCTCGATGCCTGCCCCACCGCGGCGATCGTCGCCCCCTACGAAGTCGACGCCCGCTTGTGCATTTCCTACCTGACGATCGAATTGCCGGGAACCATCCCGGTAGCGCTGCGGCCCTTGATCGGCAACCGCATCTACGGCTGCGACGACTGCCAGTTATGTTGCCCGTGGAACCGCTTCGCCCGGCTTGGTGATGCCGATTTTGCCGTTCGCAACGGTCTCGATGCGACGCCACTGACCGCCCTCTTCGCCTGGAGCGAAAATGAGTTCAACACGCGCCTGGCGGGCAGCGCGATTCGCCGGATCGGACACCAGCGCTGGCTGCGCAATATCGCCGTCGCGCTCGGCAACGCCCCCAGCTCGCCGGCGATCTTCGCGGCCCTGGCAGCGCGTCAGGACGACCCCTCGCCGCTGCTGCGCGAGCATGTCGCCTGGGCGCTGGCCGCACAGGCCGGTCGGCATCGTGAGCCGCTCGACGACGCCCACGGTCACGGCTGACTCGAACGGTCTGCGTCCTCACATATTGGGATAGTTGGGACCGCCGCCACCTTCTGGCGCCACCCAACGGATGTTCTGCGTCGGGTCCTTGATGTCACAGGTCTTGCAGTGCAGGCAGTTGGATGCATTGATCTGCAGGCGCGCGCCCCCGGCCTCCTCGACGATCTCATAAACACCCGCCGGGCAGTAACGCTGCTCAGGAGAAGCATATTCCTTGTAATTGATCGCGATGGCCTTGGCACTGTCGAGCAACTGCAGATGCACGGGCTGTTCTTCCTCGTGCGCCGTATTGGAGACAAAGACCGATGACAGCCGGTCGAAAGTCAACTGGCCGTCCGGCTTGGCGTACGGGATGGGCTGATAGCGGGCAGCCGGGGCGAGTTGCTCATGGTCGCTGGTCTTGTCCTTGAGCGTAAAGAACATGCGACCGCCGAAAAGATTCTGTTGAATCCAGTTGAATGCGCCACCCATGAAGGTGCCGAACTTGTGCAGGGCCGGCCCGAAATTGCGTGCCCGATAGAGTTCGGCATACAGCCAGCTGTCCTTGAAAGCCTGCGCGTAAGCCACGAGGTCGCTACGCCCCTGGTCTCCGGCCTGCAGCGCCGCATGGACCGTTTCGGCGGCCAGCATTCCCGACTTCATGGCGGTGTGCACCCCCTTGATCTTGGCAAAATTCAGCGTACCGGCGTCACAGCCGAGCAGCAACCCGCCAGGGAAGGTCTGTTTCGGCAGGCTGTTCAGCCCGCCCTTGGTAATCGCCCGCGCTCCATAGCAAAGGCGCTTTCCCCCTTCGAGATACGGCCGGATCTTGGTCTGCGACTTGAAGCGTTGAAATTCCTCGAAGGGCGAGAGATAGGGATTGGCGTAATTGAGATCAACGATCAGGCCGACCACGACCTGATGATCTTCCATGTGGTAGAGAAATGACCCCCCTGTAGCTCCGTGCTCGCTGAGCGGCCAGCCGGCGCCATGGACCACCAGCCCGGGCTGGTGTTTCGCGGGATCGATCTGCCAGAGCTCCTTGATCCCCAGGCCATAGTGCTGGGCGGTCGCGTTGGCGGCAAGATCGTAGCGGGCGAGCAGCTCCTTGCCGAGCTGACCGCGCGCACCCTCGGCAAATAGCGTGTATTTGGCGTGCAACTCAAGGCCAGGCTGAAAGCTGTCCTTCTCTGCGCCGTGCTTGTCACGGCCCATGTCGCCGGTGGCCACGCCTTTCACCGAACCGTCGTCGTGGTAGAGAATCTCGGCAGCGGCAAAACCCGGGAAAATCTCGACTCCCAGCGCTTCCGCCTGCCCGGCGAGCCAGCGACAGAGGCTTCCCAGACTGATGATCCAGTTGCCGTTGTTGTGCATCGGTGCCGGGACGGCAAAATTGGGCAGCTTCACCGCCGAGGTCTCGCTACGATAGAGATAGACCTGATCCTCGCTGACCGGGGTCTTCAGCGGGGCTCCTCTGGCCTGCCAGTCGGGCAATAGTTCATCGAGCGGCCGGCTCTCGAAGAGGGCGCCCGAAAGGATGTGGGCACCGACCTCCGACCCCTTCTCCAGCACCATCACCGCCAGGTCTGGATTCAGCTGTTTGAGGCGAATCGCCGCGCTCAAACCCGCCGGACCCGCGCCGACAATCACCACATCGTATTCCATTGCTTCACGTTCCATTACCGCTCCTCTAGGTTTCTCAATCGCTCCCGGTTTGACGGAAGGCCCTCCGATACCGGCCTGGTCGCTGGTCCGATGCACACTCATCAGCCGGCGCACACCCTCTTGTATCGTATACCCCAGTCCGGGTATGTGGTCAACGTCTGGGCAGCCCCATGGGGTTGCTATACATTTTGCTGGACGGCACAATATATACAGTGGGTGTATGGCTGCAACTGCGGGGGGTTCCATGCCAGTCGTCGGCTTCCTAGACTTCGCCATCACATGAGGGTTATGTCGATGGGCACACGCATTCAGACCGAAGTTCCTGCGAGCTTCGGCAGCCGCTCGGCGGAGTTGCGCAAGGCGGGCAGGATTCACGCAGGTCGAACTGGCCGGCGAACTGGGCATCTCGCAGCGCATGATGGCTTAATACGAGAGTCCGACGGCAACGCCGCCGGCCAATCTGATACCGGCCATCGCCACGGCGCTCGGTGTGTCGATCGACGAGTTGTTCGGGCGCGAAACAAAGCGCCGCTTGGTCAAGCAGGACGGCGATAGCCGTCCTGCGGCGGCGCTTGCTGGCCATCGAGAAGTTGGACGTGGCCGAGAAACGCCAGGGGCTTCAGTTGCTCGATGCCTTCATCGAGCGCGGGCAGTTGAAGCGAAAGGCACAGGCACGGCGCGGTGATGTTATTCTACTTCGATTGGGACACCAACAAGGCGAGAGCCAATCTGGCCAAGCATGAGGTATCGTTCCGATTGGCAACCTCGGTGTTTCGGGATGCGCTGGCGCTGACGAACTTCGACGAGGGTCACAGCGATGACGAGGACCGCTGGGTGACGCTGGGACGGGCGCAAAACTGGCAGGTTCTGGTGGTGGTCCATACCAGCGAGGAATCAATCAGGATGGAAATGCACATCCGCATCATTTCGGCGCGTCGTGCCGATCGGCAGAAGTGCGCGACGATGACAGCCATGACTTTCATGATCGGAGTGCCTGGAAAAGTCGTCACCTCAGGCCAACGGCGGCAAACGCCAGGCCGGAAACTCGGCGCGGAAAGTGCTGCCCTCGCCGACCCGCGACTCGATCAGCAGGGCGGCCTGATGGCGTAGCAGAATGTGCTTGACGATCGCCAGACCAAGACCGGTACCACCGGTCTCGCGTGAGCGACCCCGGTCGACGCGGTAGAAGCGTTCGGTCAGGCGGGGCAGATGCTCGGCGGGAATGCCGACACCGGAGTCCTGCACGGAAAAGACACCGAGCCGATCACGGGTTCCCCATTCGATGCGAATCTCGCCGCCGGCCGGCGTGTAGCGAATGGCGTTGGAAACCAGATTGCCGAAAGCGCTGTGCAACTCCTTGCGGTTTCCCCGCAGGGCCGGACCATGACATAGGATCTGAATACCATGCCGGCCTTCGCTGAGGCTCTGCGCTTCGGACAGCAACTGCGCCAGCAGTGGGTCCATTTCGACTTCCTCCTCGCTCGCCGGTGCGTCTTCCGCTTCGAGCCTCGACAAGGTCAGAAGATCGTCGACCAGGCTCAGCATACGTTTTGTCTGGTCGCTCATGATGCGCGCGAAGTACAGCCGCTGTTCGGCACTCATCACGCCACCGTCGGTGAAGTGTTCCAGAAAACCACTGACCACGGTCAGGGGCGTACGCAGCTCGTGTGACACATTGGCCACGAAGGTACTGCGCATCGCCTCGACGCGGTGGGCATCGGTCACATCGAGACTGACCAGCAACTGCTTGTGCTTCCCCAGAGGGACGGCGCGAATGGCATAGACGCGGCTGCGCGCGGCCTTCGACCGGAGGATGAAGGGAGCCTGCCCATCGGGGTTGCCGAGGTAATCGGCAAAGCCTGGAAGGCGCACCAGTTGTTCGATGATCGCCCCGTCATCGCGCGGCAAGCGGATGCTCAGGTGTTCGCCGGCGGCGCGATTGCTCCACTGGATCTGGTGACTGGCGTCGAGGATCACCAGACCGTCGGGAACAGCGTCCATGGCCTCCCGGAACGACTGCAGTTCGGCCTCGACTTCCTCGACCCGGCGGGCATCATGATGCAACCGGCGCGACAGCCTAGTGAAGACTTCGCCCCAGGCGCCACCGGCGTCAGGCACTCGGGCACGATCCGGGGCATCGAGCCACGCCGCCAGGACCGTCAGCCGCCGGGTCTGCATCAGGACGATCAGCAGCAAGCCGAGCGCCGCGGTCGCCCAGCCCCAGGCTGCGCCATGGATCAAACCGAGCAGCAGCGCCGGCGCAACGATCGGCAGCACACCGCTCAGCAGGATCTTCGCGAACCCTGGTACGGCAGCATTCATGCGGCCGGCAGTGGCGATGCCGGCAAGGTGCCGAGTTTGTAACCGGTCCCGCGCACGGTCTCGACCATCTGCTCGGCGACTGGCCCGAGAGCGACGCGCAAGCGCCGGATGTGGATGTCGACGGTGCGGTCCTCGATATAGACGTGATCGCCCCAGACGTTGTCGAGCAGTTGCTGGCGCGTATAGACGCGTCCGGCATTGGCCATCAGGAAACGCAGTAGCCGGAATTCGGTCGGGGTCAGGGTGATCCGCAGGCCGAGCACGCGCGCTTCGTGGCTGACGGTGTCCAGCTCGATCGGGCCCGCACTCAGCGTACCCTTGGCAAACTCGGGAGCGCAGCGGCGCAGGACTGCCTGCACGCGCGCCAGCAGTTCCTTGGTGCTGAAGGGCTTGACGATGTAGTCGTCGGCGCCGCCTTCGAGCCCGGCAACACGATCGGCTTCCTCGCCACGCGCGGTCAGAAGGATGATCGGCATGCTGCGCGTTCGCCGTTCGTTGCGAAGCTTGCCGACCAGTGCCAGCCCGGACTTGCCGGGCAGCATCCAGTCGATCAGCGCGATGTCGGGCAGCGTTTCACGCAGCAGCGTTTCAGCCTCTTCGGCGGTGTCGGCACAGACCGGCTGGTAGCTGCCGCAGACGAGCGTGAAGCGCAAAAGCTCCTGAATGCCTCGGTCGTCCTCGACGACGAGCACCCGTGGCAGGCTGGAAACCGATGGGTTCATGCCTTCTCCGCTTTCCTGGCAGCGCTACCGGTATGCCGAACATCGATGCCGCTGACGGTGTAGATGACGTTTTCGGCGATATTGGTCGCGTGATCACCGACCCGTTCGATGGCCTTGGCGATCCAGATGATGTCGAGTGCCTCGCCGATCGTGCGAGGATCCTCCATCATGTAAGTGACCAGTTGTCGCAGAATCGAGTTGAAAGCGGCATCGATCTCCTTGTCCGCCTTGATCACCTGGCGAGCCGCGTCGACATCCATGCGGGCCAGCGAGTCAAGTGCGCCCTGGAGCATTGCAGTGACCAGCCCACCGCAATGATGAAGATCGGACAGTCGCGGGATGCGCTGCCCGCTGACCCGATGCAGCTTGCGCGACTTGTTGGCGATCTTGGCCGCCTTGTCGCCGCTGCGCTCGAGGTCGGTGACAATTCGCGAGATGGCCATCACCAAGCGCAGATCGCAAGCGGCGGGTTGCCGGCGTGCGATGAGCAGTGTGCAGTCCTCATCGATACCGACTTCGTAAGCATCCACTTCAGCGTCCGTCCGGACGACTTCCTGCATGGCCTCGATATTGCCGGTACTGAAGGCGTCGATCGCCGCCATCAACTGCCTCTCGACCAGGCCACCCATCTGCAGGACGCGGGTACGAATGCCTTCAAGTTCGAGATCGAACTGCTTGCTGAGATGACTGCTCATGGGGCTGGCCTCCTATTTCGAAATGGGAATCACGCCTGCAGGATACGAGAGCAATGTGACTGCAGGATGACGGCAGGTCTGACGAGCAAGATGGCATCAGCCGAAGCGCCCGGTAATGTAGTCCTCGGTCTGCTGCTTTTTCGGCTTGACGAACAGCTCCCGGGTATTGCCAAATTCGATCAATTCACCGAGATACATGAATGCCGTGTAATCGGAGATGCGCGCCGCCTGTTGCATGTTGTGGGTGACGATGGCAATCGAGTAATCGGACTTGAGTTCGTTGATCAACTCCTCGATCTTGGCGGTGGACAGCGGATCCAGCGCGGACGTGGGTTCATCCAGCAGCACCACATCGGGTTTGACCGCGATCGTGCGCGCGATACACAAGCGCTGCTGCTGGCCGCCCGACAGCGACAGCCCGCTCTGCTGCAATTTGTTTCTGGTTTCTTCCCACAAGGCCGCCTTGCGCAAGGCCCATTCGACGCGCTCGTCCATGTCGGACTTTGCCAGGGGTTCGTAGAGCCGCACACCGAAAGCAATGTTTTCGTAGACGGTCATCGGAAACGGCGTCGGCTTCTGGAAGACCATGCCAATCCTGGCACGCAGCAGATTGACATCCTGTTTCCTGTCAAGCAGGTTCCGGCCATGGAAGATGATCTGCCCTTCCGCACGCTGGCCCGGATAGAGATCGTACATGCGGTTGAAGGTCCTCAGCAGGGTGGACTTGCCGCAACCGGAAGGGCCGATGAACGCCGTCACCTTGTTTTGTGCGATGTCCAAAGAAACCTTGTTGAGGCCCCGGAAGTCGCCGTAATAGAAACTCAGGTCGCGGACTGCCAGAATGGCTTCGCCGTCGGCAGCTTGTTGAAGGGCGGACATGGGAAACTCCGGGTCTAGTCTGAGGTTTTCTTGCGGAACAGGACGCGTGCGACGATGTTGATCGCGAGCACCATCAGGGCAATCAGCAGCGCACCGCCCCACGCCAGGTTCACCCAGTTGTCGTACGGGCTCATCGCGAACTGGAAGATCACCACCGGCAGGTTGCCCATCGGTTGCGACATGTCGGTACTGTAGAACTGGTTGTTCAGCGCGGTAAACAAGAGCGGCGCGGTTTCTCCGGTGACCCGGGCGATGGCCAGCAGGATGCCGGTCAGCACACCCGCCTTGACCGCACGCAGGGTGACTTTCAAGGACACCTGCCAGTGCGGCGCGCCGACCGCGAAAGCCGCCTCGCGCAGGCTGCCGGGCACCAGCAGCAGCATGTTCTCGGTTGTTCGCACCACCACCGGAATGGCGATCAGCGACAAGGCCAGCGACCCCGCCCAGCCGGAGAAGCCGCCCAGGGTCGCCACCGCCAGAGCGTAGACGAACAGTCCAACGACGATCGAAGGTGCCGACAGCATGATGTCGGTAACGAAACGGGTCGCGGCGGCGAATCGGGACTTGCCGCCAAATTCGGCCAGGTAGATGCCGGCGAGAATTCCGATCGGCGTCGAGACCAGAGCGGTGACGCCAACGATCAGCAGGCTGCCGACGATCGCATTGCGCAGCCCGCCCCCTTCACTGCCGGGTGCCGGCGTGTCCCGGGTGAACAAATCCCAGCTCAGCGCCGCGAAGCCGTTATAGAACAGGGTCCAGAGAATCCACAGCAAGGCGAGCAGACCGAAGGCCATCGCCAGCATCGACAGGCCAATGCCGATGCGGTTGGTCAGGATCCGGCGAGAATAGCGATTCATGACAGGTCTCCCCCTTCTCACTTGCCTTGCCTGGCAAGGCCGCGCCGGATCAACCAGCGAGAAATTGCCAGCACCACGAAGGTGATGACGAAAAGAACCAGGCCGAGGGCGAACAAGGCGGAAATATGCAGGCCGGGGTCGGCTTCACCGAATTCATTGGCCAGCGTCGAGGCGATCGAGGTTCCCGGCGCGAACAGGCTGCCGACGATGCGGTTGGCGTTGCCGATCACGAAGGTGACGGCCATCGTTTCTCCGAGTGCGCGGCCCAGCCCCAGCATGATGCCACCGATGACGCCGACGCGGGTGTAGGGCAAGACCACGCCGGTGACGACTTCCCAGGTGGTGCAGCCGAGACCATACGCCGATTCCTTGAGTTGTGCCGGCACCGTTTCGAAGACGTCACGCATCACCGAGGCGATGAAGGGAATCACCATCAGCGACAACACGATGCCGGCGGCGAAAATACCGACACCAATCGGTGGACCGGCAAACCAGCCGCCGATCACCGGCAGGTCGCCGAAAAGCGTTTGCAGAAGCGGTTGCACCTCTCTGGCGAACAGTGGCGCAAACACGAACAACCCCCAGATGCCATAGATGATCGAAGGCACCCCGGCCAGCAGTTCGATGGCGGTACCCAGCGGGCGACGCAGCCAGGCCGGGCAGGTTTCGGTGAGAAACAGGGCGATGCCGAAACTGACCGGCACGGCGATGAGCAGTGCAATGGCCGAGGTCACCACGGTGCCGTAGATGGCGCTGAGCGCGCCGAACTGCGCTTCCGGAACGTTCCAGACATTGGTCCACAGGAAAGCCGCACCGAATTCCCTGAACGCCGGTAGCGCTTCAATCGCCAGGGCGATCAATATGCCCGTAAGCGCGGCCAGGACAATCAGGGCGAACAGCAGGGTCAGTTGATGAAAGATCGTGTCCTGAAGCTTGAACTTTCTGATCTGTCTGGCCTGGAGATCGGACCTGATGGGTCTGCGGGTGGACATCACTGCGCTCATGGCGATCATTCCTCACGTGGAACGGCGGTTTCCAAGGGTCGCCGCAAGAACGGCTTGCGGGCAGGTTTCGCCCGACAACCTTATTTGATGTTCTTCATCTCGGCTTCAACCATCTTTACCACGCTCGCAGGGAGCGGCACGAAACCCAGATCCTCGGCCATCTTCTGACCGTTGTTCAGGGCCCAGCCAAAGAAGTCAACCACGCCTTTCTGCTTGGCAGCGTCGGCCCCTTTCTCGTAGGCAAGAATGTAGGTCGCACTGGTGATCGGCCAGGCATCCTTGTGAGCCTGGTCGAGCAGGTCGGGAGCCATGCCCCTGACTTTGAAATTGGCGCCGGCGGCCGCAGCCTCGACGGCGTTCTGCGTCGGCACGATGTACTGGCCGGACTTGTTCTTGAGGGCCACGAAGTTCATCTTGTTCTTCGTGGCATCGGCGATATCGACGTAGCCAATGGCACCGGCAATCTTCTGCACATTGGCGGCAACGCCGGGGTTCCCCTTGCCGCCAACGCCGTTGGCGGGCCAGTTCACAGTGTTGCCGGCACCGACCTCGTTCTTGAACGACGCCGACTGCCGGGCCAGATAATTCGAAAAAACGAAGGTGGTTCCCGATCCGTCGGAACGGAAAGCCACGGTAATTGCCAGATCAGGCAGCTTCAGGCCGGGGTTCAGGTTGACGATGGCCGGGTCGTTCCATCTCCTGATGGCGCCCCGGAAGAGGTCGGCAAGCGTGGGGCCGTCGAGTTTCAGTTTTCCGGACTCGATGCCGGGAACATTGATCACCAGGGTCACGCCGCCCATCACGGTCGGGACCTGTACCAGACCGGCAGCATCGAGATCGGATTCGCTCAGTGGGGCATCGGTGCCGCCGAAGTCCACGGTCCTGGCCTTGATCTGCTTGACGCCGCCAGAAGAACCGATGCCCTGATAGTTCACCCGGTTCCTGGTCGCCATCTGATAGGCCTCGGCCCACTTGGTGTAGACCGCATAGGGAAAAGTGGCGCCGGCACCAGTGATGTCGGCAGCCAGCGCGGAGAGAGTCAGGGACAGGCAGGCAATCAGAACAGACAGCTTGCGCAAGGTGCGATGGGTATTCATTTTCAATCTCCGGACAGTCGGGGGGTGATAGGGGTGTGGCGGCAGTCTAGGGCTTGATCGTTGCGGGATGATGACGGCCGGCCTCAGCAGCCACCTGTCGGCGTCAGGCATCGTCAGTTGGCTTGGGAAGCGTGTGCCGAATGTCGATGCCGCTGACGACGTAGATCACGTCCTCGGCGATATTGGTCGCGTGATCGCCAATCCGTTCGATGGCCTTGGCGATCCAGAGGATGTCGAGCGCTTCGCTGATCGTGCGCGGGTCTTCCAGCATGTAGGTCAGCAGTTGCCGCAGGATGGCATTGAAGGTGGTATCGACGGCCGCGTCCGAGCCAATGACCCGGCGGGCCGCCTCGACATCCCGATGGGCCAACGAGTCGAGCGCTGCCCGCAGCATATCGGTGGCGAGCCGTCCGCAATGGTCGAGGTCGGTCAATCGCGGAAGGTGTTGAGCGCCGGCCAGACGCAGCACTCGCGACATGCTGGCGATCTCGCAGGCCTTGTCGCCGATCCGCTCGAGGTCGGTCACGATCCGCAGGATGGCCAGAATCAGGCGCAAATCGCCCGCCGCGAGTTGCCGGCGGGCAATCAGCAGCGTGCAGTCCTCGTCGATGCCGACCTCGTCGGCATCGACCTCGCGCTCACCGTCAATCACCCGCTGGCTTGCCTCGGCGCTGCCGGTACTGAACGCTTCGATCGCCGCCAGCACCTGTCTTTCGACCAGAGTACCCATCTGCAGAATACGGCTGCTGATGTTTTCAAGTTCGCGGTCGAACTGCTTGCTGAGGTGATCACTCATGAGTCTGTGCTCGCATTGGGAGGTGGGATTTGCGATCCGATGATAGGCTCGGCATGTTACGAAAAAATGACGGATACCGGTCCGGCATCGAGCAAGGCCGGATTGGCATCGTGGTCTAATTTCTGTGGAAGAATAGACCGTCATAGACCGTCCAGTCGCATTGGAGATGTGCATGCACGCAGGGTTGCGACCAGCCAGGGCCGCTATAATCGCTATTCCAGCCAATCAGCCCAGCCAACCTGACAACCGTATGACTGTTATTTCCCACGTTCAAACACAGGTGGAGCAAAGTGTTGAGGCCCATAGCGGCGATCTCGCCACAGATCGTGCTTTCCGGCCAGGCAGCGAAGATCGCCTGCGCCTGGTCATCGAAGCGACCAGCGACGGAGTCTGGGACTGGAACCTGCAAACCGGCGAGATGTTCTTCAGCGACCGCTGGTACACCATGCTCGATTATGCTCCTGGCGAATTTGCGGCCGGCTACGCGGTTTGGCGCGAGCGGGTCCATCCTGACGATATCGACGCCGCGGAAGCAACCGTTCAGGCGCATCTCGATGGCCATCTGCCCGAATTCAGCATTGAGTTCCGGATGCAGGCGAAAAACGGGGACTGGCGATGGATCAATAGTCGTGGCAAGGTGATCGTGTACGATGCCATCGGCAAGCCCCTGCGGATGGTCGGCACGAACGTGGACATCCATGCGCGCAAGCAGGCCGAAAGTGCGTTACGGCTTGCCCAACTGTCGATCCAGAGGGCCTCGGATGCGGTGTTCTGGATTACCCCAGGCGGACGTTTCATCGAGGTCAACGATCAGGCCTGCCATTCTCTTGGCTATTCGCGCGATGAAATGCTGAGCATGGCAGTCTGGGATATCGATCCCAACTTCTCGCCGGAAGATTGGCCGCCCCACTGGCAACGGACCCGGCAACTGGGAAAGCGTCTTTTCGAAACCCGGCATCGACGCCGCGATGGCACGATCTTTCCGGTCGAAGTCACCGCCAACGCAGTTGAATACGACGGTGGGCAATATGACTTTGCTTTCGTCCGTGACATGACCGAACGTAAGCGGGTGGAGGCAGATCTGCAACGCCATCGCGAGCATCTCGAAGACCTGGTGAACGAGCGCACGGCCGCTTTGGCACGCACCAATGTCGAACTTCACCAGGCAATGGCCCAACTGGTGGAGTCGGAAAAGCTGGCGGCATTGGGCCACCTGGTGGCAGGCGTGGCGCACGAACTGAACACGCCCCTGGGCAACGCCCGGATGGTTGCCAGCACGCTCGGCGAGCAGTTGCGCGAATTTGCCCTGGCAGTTGAATCCGGTAGCCTGCGTCGGTCGCAGCTGGAAGCCTTTCTCAGCCGCAGTCGCGAAGCCGTCAACCTTCTGGAGCGCAACACCGCCCGTGCCGCCGATCTGATCGGCCATTTCAAACAAGTGGCGGTAGACCAGAGCACGGTTCGGCGGCGCTCCTTCGACCTGCGCCAGACCGTCGAGGAGGTGCTGACCACCTTGCAACCGATGTTCAAGCGCTCGCGCCACCAGATTGCAGTGGACATCCCCGCCGGCCTGGAACTGGACAGCTACCCCGGCCCCCTCGAACAGATCATCGCCAATCTGATCGGCAATTCACTGACGCACGGCTTCACTGGAATCGAAACCGGTCTGATCGAACTGAAGGCCGACGCCACTGACACCCGGCAAATCGTCCTGCGTTACGCAGATAACGGCATCGGGATGTCAGCGGCGACCCTCAAGCGCATTTTCGAACCGTTCTTCACCACACGGCTGGGTCAGGGCAGCAGTGGCCTGGGACTGTACATCGTCTACAACCTGGTCACGGGAGTGCTCGGTGGGACGATCCACGTCGACAGCTCTTTGGATCGCGGGGCAAGGTTCACCTTGACCTTGCCGCTTAGCGCGCCGGATCATCAGGTGATGACCTGACTGAATGCTTCTGGCACGGGCAAAATCTCTGGTGATGTTGCGATGGTGATGCGCTGGCCGGCTAGTGACGATTGACTTCACTTACCCGATGCGAGGATACTCTCGACAGCATCATTGAATTTCCCGACCTGCCGCAGGCGATGGCGGCCACGGCTTTCAGGCCGACGCCCTGCCCGCCAGACAGAAGACAGGGAGTTGCAAAGGATCGATCCGAATAACTGAACGACATCGGGGCTCGAACATGGCGATACTCAAGGAATTTGAAGAACTGGTGGTGACATCGCGAGCCGGCCAAGCTGCCAGCGGCCGTTTGCACGAGATGCGTGAAGGCTCGGTACGTTGCCTGGGGCCACATGGCCTGCACCGCATGGCTTACGTCGAGTGGGGCGACCCGGCAAATCCACGCGTCCTGATCTGCGCGCACGGCCTGACCCGCAACGGCCGCGATTTCGACGTCCTGGCCAACGCCCTGGCCGACGATTACCGGGTCGTCTGCCCGGACGTCGTCGGGCGTGGCCGTAGCGATCGGTTATTCTTTCCCGATGACTACGGCGTGCCGGTCTACGCCAACGACATGATGACACTGATCGCTCGCCTCGCGGTGGACTCGGTACACTGGCTGGGAAGTTCGATGGGCGGCCTGATCGGCATGTTCCTTTCAAGCCTGCCGGGCTCGCCAATCAGTCGACTGGTGCTCAACGACGTCGGGCCGACGATCGGTATCGACGCTCTGCAGCGCATTGGTGAATATCTCGGCAAGGCTCCGGATTTCGCCGATCTGGCCGAGGCAGAAGCCTATGTGCGCGTCGTGTGTGCGCCGTTCGGCGCCCTCACTGACGCGCAGTGGCGCTTCATGACCGTCGTCGGCACGCGAGCGAAGCCTGATGGCGGCTTCGAGATCAACTATGACCGCGCGATCGCCCAGCCCTACCAAAAGGCCTTCCTTGAGGCCAAGGAGATCAACCTCTGGCCGATGTACGACGCCATCCGCTGCCCGACGCTGGTCCTGCGCGGTGCGCAATCGGATATCCTGCTGCACGACACCGCTACCGAGATGACGACCCGAGGACCGCGTGCAAAGCTCGTCGAAGTGCCGGCAGTTGGCCATGCCCCGATGTTCCTCGAAGAATCGCAGGTACGCATCGTCCAGGACTTCCTGCTCGCTGATCAAGGCTGAGCGCGGGGCCTGGCGTGTCCAGGGCACAGAGGACTTTCGACAGAGCGGCGCGCGTACCCAGTGCGCCATTCCAGCGATGAATCTCGCGCACCTGCTCGCCCGCACCGCTCGGGTTCTTCCCGAGCAACCGGCGGTCGCGCTTGGCACGCGCGAGCTTTACTCGTACGGCGAATTGTTCCGTCGTGCAGCGAAGATCGCCGGCGGTCTGCGCGGTCTGATGGGTCTGCAGACTGGCGACCGGGTTGCTCTGTTCATGACCAATTGCCCGCAGTACCTCGAACTGCTCTACGGTATCTGGCATGCCGGCCTGGTGGCCGTGCCGATCAACCACAAGCTGCACGCGCGCGAAGTGGCCTTCATCGTTGACGATTCGGCGGCCGCATTGCTGTTTGTTGCTGACGACCCAGGCGAAGATGAGCGAATCTGGCGCGAGAAGAATTCGGACCTGCGCGTCGTTCCGGTGGACGCCGCCACTTACCGACGACTGACCAGCGCCGACCCGATTGCCATCGTGCCGCGCACCCCCGACGATCTGGCCTGGCTTTTCTATACCTCGGGAACCACCGGCCAGCCGAAAGGCGTGATGCTCTCCCAGCGCAACCTGCTGGCGATGACTCTGGCCTACTTCCCGGACGTGGACCAGGTCACACCCTCCGATAGCATCCTTTATGCTGCGCCGATGTCGCACGGTGCCGGCATGTACAACTTCGCGCATGTACTGGTCGGCGCGCGCCATGTCATCCCCGAATCGGGCGGCTTCGACGCGCATGAGATCGTGTTGCTGTCGCAGCGCTTCCGCCAGGTGTCGCTGTTTGCCGCACCCACGATGGTCCGCCGTCTGGTCGACCAGGTCTCCGAGCGAAGCGCCGACTGCAGCGGCATCAAGACCATCGTCTATGGTGGCGGACCGATGTATCTCGAAGACATCCGGCGATCGCTCGACGTGCTTGGCGACCGTCTGGTGCAGATCTATGGACAGGGTGAAAGCCCGATGACGATCACTGCGCTGTCGCGCCAGCATTTGGCGAACCGCGCCCACCCACGCCATCGCGAGCGGATCGCGTCGGTCGGTGTCGCTCACAGCGTCGTCGAGGTCGTCGTCGCCGATGCCGACGACCAGCTCTTGCCTACCGGTGCCATCGGCGAAGTACTCGTGCGCGGCGAGACCGTCATGCAGGGCTATTGGCGAAACCCGCAAGCAACAGCAACGACGCTGCGCAACGGCTGGCTGCATACCGGCGATATCGGCAGCCTCGATGCCGACGGCTTCCTGACGCTGAAGGACCGCTCCAAGGATGTGATCATCAGCGGCGGCACCAACATTTATCCGCGCGAAGTCGAGGAAGTGCTGCTGCGGCACGCGGCGGTGGCCGAGGTCTCGGTGGTCGGCCGGCCCAGTGCCGAATGGGGCGAGGAAGTGGTCGCCTTCGTCGTATGCCAGGCAGGCGTATCGGTGCCGATCGCCGAACTCGATCGCCTGTGTCTCGACTCGATCGCCCGCTTCAAGCGGCCCAAAGACTACATTTTTGTATCGGCGCTGCCCAAGAACCACTACGGCAAGGTTCTGAAGACCGCGTTGCGACGCCATTGGACTCAGTACGGAGAGAACTGATCATGGGCAAACGCCTGCAGGACAAGGTGGCCATCGTCACCGGCAGCGGCTCGATCGGGCCGGGATGGGGCAACGGCAAGGCGATGTCGGTGCTGTTCGCACGCGAGGGCGCCAGGGTCGTCGGCGCTGACATCGATGCCGAAGCCGGCGCGGCGACACAGAAAATCATTGACGATGAAGGGGGAACCGGCATCACCGTCGTTGCCGATGTGGCTCGCGCCGCCGACGTCGAACGCCTGGTGGCGACGGCACTCGACGCCTACGGGCGCATCGACATCCTGGTCAACAACGTCGGCATTGCCGTCGTCGGTGGCCCAGCGGAACTCGACGAGGCGACCTGGGATCGGCTGATGAGCATCAACCTCAAGAGCACCTACCTGACCTGTCACCACGTGCTGCCGGTGATGATCCGCCAGCACGCCGGGGTGATCGTCAACAATGCCTCAGTGGCCGTGCTTGGCTGGGCCGGAGTCAACTACGGCTTCTACGCCGCCAGCAAGGGGGCGATGGTGGCGATGACGCGCACCATGGCCATCCGGCACGCGCCCGATGGCATCCGTGCCAATTGCGTCCTGCCCGGACTGATGAATACGCCGCTGGTGCATGCCGCACTCACCCGCGTCTATGGCGAGGAAGGCGACATCGCCAACCTGATCCGCACGCGCGACGCCCAGTGCCCGCTAGGTCACATGGGCGACGCCTGGGATACCGCCCATGCGACGCTGTTCCTGGCATCCGACGAAGCCAAGTACATCACCGCCACCGAACTCGTCGTCGATGGCGGTCTGTCGGCACGCTTCGCGTAGCAATCCGGCGGCATGCCTGTGGCGAACACGGCCTGGGCCGGTGCGTTCGTGCTCACGAATCACGAAATCAGCGCTTCTTCAGTTCGACCAGCGGGATCACGTCCGGCATGTGGATGCGCGGGCGGTCAGGTTCGGCTTCGCAAAGCGGTTCGCATTCGACCATCGTGCTCAGGCAACGAAGGGCAAGGTCCTGGTAGGTGTGGGTACCTTCGACCTTCCATGCCATCTCCTCATCGGAGAGGAGGCGAATGACCCTGGCCGGAATACCGGCGGCGAGGCTGCGCGGCGGGATCTCGACACCGGCCTTGACGAAGGCGCAGGCGGCAACCATCGCGGACTCGCCGATGATGGCGTTGTCCATGATCACTGCATTCATGCCGACCAGCGCATTCCTTTCGACACGGCAACCGTGCAGCACGGCACCGTGGCCGATGTGGCCGTCTTCGCCAACGACGGTGTCGGTACCCGGAAAGCCATGCATGACACAGCTGTCCTGGAGATTGGCGCCGCGTTCGAGGATCAACCGCCCGAAATCGCCGCGCAAGCTGGCGCAGGGGCCGACATAGCAGCCGGGGCCGACGATGACATCGCCGATCAGGACGGCGGTCGGATGGACGAAGGCCCTCGGGTCGACCACGGGTACGATGCCGTCGATTGCATAGACGCGCAGGGTATTCATGAACAGCCTCCCGAAAGGTGGAACGGGGATTCTATCCATGAACGGCCGTTTCTCGATACAGTATTGGCAGAAAGCCAGAGGGTAAATTTGTTCCACCCGTAAGACCATTGGTTTTCAGTCATTCTGGGGGGCAAGCCGGAATCCGGCAGGTCCATCGAACTGGGGTTCAGAAGCCTGGTTAGATAGAACAAATCTATCCTGCAGAACGCCATGATGAGCGTTCCACGCCCGATAATTGCAGGTCTTTTGCGAGGAGTCCGCATGAACATCACCGAATCCCTGCTGCATGCCCTGAAGGCGCATGGCGCCCATGAAATCTTCGGCATTCCTGGCGATTTTGCCCTGCCCTATTTCCGCATCATCGAGGAAAGCGGTATCCTGCCGCTCTACACGCTCTCGCACGAACCTGGCGTCGGTTTCGCGGCCGATGCGTCGGCTCGCTACCATGGCACGCTCGGCGTCGCCGCGGTCACCTATGGCGCGGGCGCGCTCAACATGGTCAATGCCGTCGCATCGGCCTTTGCCGAAAAGTCGCCGCTGGTCATCATGTCCGGCGGCCCCGGCAAGAACGATGCGCGCTCGGGGCTGCTGCTCCATCATCAGGCGAAGACACTCGACTCGCAGTTCCAGATCTACCGCGAGATCACCTGCGACCAGGTACGTCTCGACGACGCTGCCCGCGCACCGGCCGACATCGCGCGCGTGCTGGCGAATTGCCGCCGGCATTCGCGACCCGTCTACATCGAACTGCCGCGTGACATGGTGAGCACACCCTGCGCCACGACACCCACGACAGAACCCGCCGGACCCGACCCCGATGCGCTTGCCGCCTGTGTGGACGAGATCCTCGGCCGCTTGGCTGCGGCCACGGCGCCGGTCCTGATGGTCGGCGTCGAGGTCCGGCGTTTCGGCCTTGAGGCCAAGGCCGCCGAACTCGCCCGCCGACTTGCCCTGCCGGTAGTCACCAGTTTCATGGGGCGCGGCCTGCTGGCGGCGGCCAATGCGCCACTGATGGGCACCTACCTTGGCATTGCCGGAGCGCCAGACGTCACCACGGCCGTCGAGTCTTCCGACGGACTGTTTCTGCTCGGAGTCATCATTTCCGACACCAATTTCGGCGTATCCGACAAGAAAATCGACCTTCGCAAGACCATCCAGGCGCTCGATCGCCGTGTCACGATGGGCTACCACACCTACGATGCGATCGGTCTCGAGTCACTCGTCGACGCCCTGCTGGCACGGACCGTGCCCTCCGACCGGCACTTCGACGTCAAGAAGCAGGACTACCCCTTCGACCTTCCCGACGACGATGCGCCATTGATGCCACTCGACATCGCCACTGCGGTCAACGACCTGATGCGCGACAAGGGCCGCATGCCGATCGCCTCGGACATCGGCGACTGCCTGTTCACGGCGATGGACATGGCCAACACCGAACTCGTTGCCCCCGGCTATTACGCGACCATGGGCTTCGGCGTACCAGCCGGCATCGGACTGCAGGCGGCATCCGGCGAGCGCACACTGATCCTGGTCGGCGACGGCGCCTTCCAGATGACCGGCTGGGAACTCGGCAACTGCCGGCGCTTCGGCTTCGACCCGATCGTGATCGTCTTCAACAACCAGTCGTGGGAGATGCTTCGGACCTTCCAGCCACAATCGGGCTTCAACGACCTCGACGACTGGCACTTCGCCGAGATGGCTCCGGCCATGGGTGGCGAAGGCGTTCGGGTCAGCACGCGGCGCGAACTGAAGCACGCACTCGCCGAAGCACACGCGACACGAGGCAAATTCCGGCTGATCGAGGTCATGCTGCCTCGCGGCGCGCTGTCGCCGACGCTGGCGCGCTTCGTTACCGGTCTGCGGCGGCTGACGGCCAACCCGGGTTGAAGCAAAGCAATCCCAAACACCCTCCGGAATTGGAATGCCGTTTGTCCATCCAGCGGCTGACGCGGCTGCTCGATGCCGCGCCTAGTGTCGCCCCCCCAGTCCGAGATAGCTTTCGATGACCCTGGGATCGGTCAGCAGATCGCCACTGGACCCTTCCAGCGACAGGCGCCCGGTTTCCAGAACGTAGCCGTAGTCCGCCACCTGCAGCGCCGCGCGCGCATTCTGCTCGACGAGCAGAATCGCCACCCCGAGTTTCTTGAGCTGGGTGATCGTCCGGAAGATCTCCTTGATGATCAATGGGGCAAGTCCAAGGCTGGGTTCGTCGAGCAGCAACAGCCTGGGCTTGGCCATCAGGGCGCGACCCATGGCCAGCATCTGGCGTTCGCCTCCGGAAAGCGTGCCGGCCATCTGCGCACGCCGTTCCCGCAACCGCGGAAATATCTCGAACACCTGATCGATGGTCTCGAGCTGGTCGCGATGACCGGCCCGGTAACGATCAAAAGCACCAAGCAGGAGGTTGTCCTTGACGCTCATTTCGGAAAACAGTTCGCGCTTCTCCGGAACCAGCGTCATCCCCTGGCGGACGAGTTTTTCGACACTGCGTCCGCCATCCTGTTGTTCACCAAGATAGACGATATGCCCGCGTACCGGTAACAGACCGATCAGGGCGCAAAGCAAGGTCGTCTTGCCGGCGCCGTTCGGGCCAATGACGGTGACGATCTCGCCGCGGTGTACCTTGAGGGCAATCTCATGCAGCGCGTCGACCTTGCCGTAGCTCACCGACAGGCTGGAAACCTCGAGCACGACGATCCTTTCGGTGGCGCCGGACAGTTCGCTCATTCGACACCTCCGAGGTAGGCTTCGACCACCGCCGGGTTCCGCTGGATCTCTTCGGGCAGACCGGCAGCAAGCTTGCGTCCGAATTCCATGACCAGCACGCGATCGGCCAGTCCCATCACGAAGTCCATGTCGTGCTCGACGAGCAGGATGCCGATCCCTTCATCACGCAGACGGCGCAGCAGGTCCGCAAGCGCCTGTTTTTCCAGGTAGCGGAGTCCGGCAGCCGGCTCGTCGAGCAGCAACAGACAGGGATCTGCGGCCAACGCCCTGGCAATCTCGACGATGCGCTGCTTGCCGAGGGGCAGGCTGCCGGCGGCCTCGTACATTTGCTCGGCGAGACCACAACGCTCGATCTGGGAAGCGGCTTCGTGCAACAGGCGGGCTTCCTCCTCGCGATCGATCCGACAAGCGGCGGCGATGAAGCCCTTTTGTCCCCGCAAGTGAGCGCCGATCGCGACGTTCTCGATGACGCTCATTCCGGCCAGCAGGCGGACGTGCTGGAAGGTCCGGCTCATGCCAAGACGGGCGATGTCGCGCGCCGGTAGAGATTCGACGCGCTGGCCACGAAACGTAACGGTGCCGGAAGTCAGCGGGTCGACGCCGGAAATGCCATTGAACATCGTGCTTTTGCCGGCACCGTTCGGGCCGATCAAGGCCATCACCTCGCCAGCCATGACCGAGAAACTCACCTTTTCGTTGGCGACCAGACCGCCAAAGCGCTTGGTTGCATCCTTGATTTCGAGCAGCAACGAGCCGGGTTTCGGCAATGGGCGACGCACCAGCGGCGCAGCCTCGACCCCCCCCCTGGCCTGCGTCGGTCGCTGCGGCCACCAGCGGGTGATGATCGGCCACACCCCGTCACGCGCGCGATGGAGCACGAAGATCATCAGCAGCCCGAAAACGATGACTTCGAAATTGCCACTCTGACCGAGCAGTTTCGGCAACCAGTCCTGCAGCCATTGCTTGAGAATGGTGATCAATCCTGCCCCGATGATCGCCCCCCAGACATGCGCGACGCCACCGACCACCCCCATGAACAGATATTCGATGCCTTGCGTCAGCGAGAAAGGGGTCGGATTGACGAAGCGTTGCAGGTGTGCATACAGCCAGCCTGAAACACTGGCATAGAGCGCAGCGATGGTAAAGATGACGATTTTCGCGCGCGGCGTGTCGACCCCCATTGCTTCGGCCATCAGCGAGCCGCCGCGCAAGGCGCGGATGGCCCGCCCTTCGCGCGAGTCGAGCAAGTTGCGCGTGGCGAGCACCAAAACCAGCAAGACCACCCAGATCAAATAGAAGAACGCGCGTCCTGATTTTATTTCCAGATCAAGGACCTGCAAAGACGGAATGCCGCTGATGCCGGTGTGACCCCCAAGCGCTTCGAGGTTACCGAACAGATAGTAGAGGCTGATCCCCCAGGCGATCGTCCCCAACGGTAGAAAATGTCCGGATAGCCGCAAGGTCACGATACCGATCGACAGGGCGATGAGCGCAGTGGCCAGCAGACCGGCCGGCAGCGTCAACCATGGCGAGACCCCGTGTACGGTCGTCAGGTAAGCAGCAGTATAGGCGCCCAGGCCGACGAAAGCCGCCTGGCCAAACGAAGTCAGACCGCCTACGCCGGTGAGCAGGACCAGCCCGAGGGCAACGATCGCATACAGCCCGATATAGTTGA
This sequence comes from Candidatus Accumulibacter cognatus, assembly GCA_013414765.1. GTDB lineage: Bacteria > Pseudomonadota > Gammaproteobacteria > Burkholderiales > Rhodocyclaceae > Accumulibacter > Accumulibacter cognatus. Next base: position 3,709,569 of record CP058708.1, on the reverse strand, counting down.
GCAGCGTGATGTAGAACTCGGGCAGCAGTAGCGGTGCCAGCGCCAGGGCGGCGATGAACAGCCACAGGACGGTCGTGGTGTGCGCAGCGTGCTTCATTCCTCCTCCACGTGGTGCGTTTTCAGCGAGCGCCAGAGCAGCACCGGAATGATCAGCGTGAACACGATGACTTCTTTGAAAGCACTGGCCCAGAACGACGAATACGATTCGAGCAGGCCGACCAGGATGGCGCCGGCGGCGGCAACCGGATAACTCGCCAGACCGCCGATGATCGCCCCGACAAACCCCTTGAGGCCGATCAGGAAACCAGAGTCATAATAGATCGTCGTGATGGGTGAAATCAGGATGCCGGAGAATGCGCCGATTGCCGCTGCCAGGGTAAACGACAGCATGCCGGCCAAGGTTCCGGAAATACCCATCAGGCGCGCGCCGGTGCGGTTCATCGCCGTGGCGCGCAGCGCCTTGCCGTAGATCGTCCGCTCGAAAAAGAAATACAAGGCCATGATCAGCAGCATGCTGGTCACCACGACCAGGATCGCCTGCCCCTGCAAAAGTGCATCGCCGAATGAAAAACTGACATCGGAAAACGGCAGGGTGCGCGAACCTTCGGCGCCGAAGAACAGGAGCCCGATGCCCATCATGGTCACGTGCACCGCCACCGAAACGATCAGCAGGACCAGCACCGAGGCTTCGGCAATCGGCTGGTAGGCCAGGCGATAGATCATCGGCCCGAGCGGTACGACCAGCATCAGCGCGAGACCCACTTGCACCGGTAATGGCAGAGTCGCTGCGGGAATGGCGAACAGGGCACCGGCGAGCAGCAGCGGCAGCACGCAATAGACCGACACAATCCACAAAACTCGCCTGAACTGATGGTTGCGCAGCGCCAGAACGCCATCGATCAAGGCGATCAGCGTGCCAAGGGCCAGCAACAGCCAGAGTGTTCCGGGCAGCTTCCCGGCCTGCAGACTGACCAGAGTCAGGGCGCCAAAGGCGACGAACTCTCCTTGCGGGATGAAGATCACTCGCGTCACGGCAAAAACCAGAACCAGCGCCAGCGCCAGCAGCGCGTAAATGGCGCCGTTGGTCAGGCCGTCCTGCCCAAGCAGCAAGGCAATTTGCATGTCCATCAGCACTGTGCTCCAGTCGATCTATCGGCGGCCGCAAGTCCGGCTGCCTGGGAACGGGCGCGCAGGTGTCGTCATGTCGAGACGCTGCCAGAGCTCGCCGGCAAGGCCGGCAAGCTCTGGCAGTTGCAGTACCCAGCCGCCGGCTTGCAACCCTGTTACTGGACAAGTTTCCAGCCACCCCCTTCGATCTTGACCATCACTCGTGCGCGCTGGTCGAAGCCGAGGTGATCCTGCGGACTCATATTGAATACGCCATGCGTGGCGGTCAGGTTTTTCGTGCTCTCGATGGCGTCACGCAGAGCCTTGCGGAACTCCGGCGTCCCCGGCTGACCCTTCTTCAGTGCTTCCGGAATGGCATTGCCAAGCAGCATCGTGGCGTCCCAGGCGTACGCGCCGAAAGCCGATACCGATCCCTTGCCGTAAGCTGTCTCATATTTGTTGACGTATTCCAGCGCCACCTTCTTGATCGGATTGCTATCGGGCAACTGTGCCGCGACCAGTACTGGACCGGTCGGCATGAAGGTGCCGTCGCAGTCCTTTCCGCAAACTCGCAGGAAGTCCGCGTTGGCCGCGCCGTGGGTCTGATACATGATTCCCTTGTAACCCTTTTCCTTGAGCGCTTTCTGCGGCAAGGCAGCCGGTGTTCCGGAGCCGCCCACCAGTACCGCGTCCGGCTTCGCGGCCAGGATCTTGAGCACCTGACCGGTTACCGAGGTATCGGTGGGATTGAAGCGTTCGTTGGCCACGATCTGGATCTTGCGCACCTCGGCTATCTTCGAGAACTCGTTCCACCAGCCTTCGCCATAGGCATTGGCAAACCCGACATAAGCGACTGTCCTTATATTGTTGTTGGTCATGTGCTCGACAATCGCCGTCGCCATCTGCGAGTCGCTCTGCGGAACCTTGAACACCCAGGCACGTTTGGCGTCCATGGGCTCGATGATGCGTGTTCCCGCAGCCATGCTGATCATCGGCGTCTGTGCCTCGGCGGCAACGTCGATCATGGCCAATGAATTCGGCGTGGTTGTCGAACCGATGACCACGTCGACCTTATTCTCGGCGATCAGCTTGCGCGTGTTCTTGACGGCCGTCGTGGTATCCGAGGCATCGTCGAGAACGATGTAGTTGATCTTCTGCCCGGCGATGGTCGTCGGTGCCAACGTCAAGGTGTTCTTCTCGGGAATGCCCAGCGAAGCCGCCGGCCCGGTAGCGGACACGGTGACCCCGACATTCACGTCGGCATGCACAGGAGCGGCGAGGGCCGCCGTCAGCATGGTCAACAGCCAGGCAATCGAGGGTTCTCTATTCATTGTCTCCTCCAATACGATGGATTATTTTGTTATCACCACTGAATTTAGCGGCGTATCGCTATTCTGCAGCCATGGTCATCGCGGCACAAGTGAAAATGAGTCGGCATGATCCTGGCCGATACCTCGATCTGGAATCACACGGATGCGGGGACGCGTCGCGCCACCGGGGTCGACCGAGAGGCAGGCCGGAAAGGCGCTTCGCTCCGGGCCTGGGCTTCCTTGTCAGCAAAATACCTTGCTGGCTCTTTCTGGTTTGGCTTAGACTGGCAGATCATTCTTGGAGTGCCGGTGAGCGGGGCCAAGGCGACTGTGAACTCGAACCTGCTGCTTGCGGCCATCCCTGCGACGGCCTTTGCCGCCTTTCCCCTGCCACTGCTGCTGCAGCGCTACGGGCGAGCCAGCGCGGCCGTGGCTGCGGCAACCGTGATGGCGGCCTGCCTGGGCCTGCTGCTGCCGCTGGCACCGGCCACTCTGGCCGGCCATCGCGAAGTCGCCCGCCTGGCCTGGCTGCCCGCCTACGGGCTCGACCTCAGCCTGCGCCTCGACGGTCTCGGCCTGCTGTTCTGCCTGCTGATCCTGGGTATCGGCCTGCTCGTCGTGCTCTATGCCGCCTGGTACCTGCCGGCGGGCGATCGCCTCGGCCGCTTCTATTCGATCCTGTTGCTGTTCATGGCAGCGATGCTCGGTGTCGTGCTTGCCGAGAACCTGATCCTGCTGCTGATCTTCTGGGAGCTTACCAGCCTGTCGTCGTTTCTGCTCGTCGCTTACCGCAGCGACAAACATGAGTCGCGGATCGGCGCCCGCATGGCGCTGGCGGTCACTGGCGGTGGTGGTCTGGCGCTGCTCGCCGGCATTCTGCTCCTCGGCCACATCGCTGGCAGCTACGAGCTGAGCGTCATCCTGGCTGCCGGTGAGCGCATCCGCGCGCATGCCCTCTACACGCCAACGCTGATCCTGATTCTGCTCGGCGCGTTCACCAAGTCGGCGCAGTTTCCTTTCCACTTCTGGCTACCGAGCGCGATGGCGGCACCGACGCCGGTCTCCGCCTATCTGCACTCGGCGACGATGGTGAAGGCCGGTGTCTTTCTGCTTGCCCGCCTCTATCCGGCACTCGGCGGCAGTGAGGTATGGTTCTGGCTGGTCGGAGGCGTTGGCACGATCACGCTCATCTACGCCGCGGCGACGGCACTTTTCCGCAACGACATCAAGGGGCTGCTCGCCTATTCGACGATCAGCCATCTCGGCCTGATCACGCTGCTGTTCGGTCTCGACACACCGCTCTCGGTCGTCGCCGGCATCTTTCACATCATTAACCACGCGATCTTCAAGGCCTCGCTGTTCATGGCCGCCGGCGTCATCGACCACGAATGCGGCACGCGCGACATGCGCCGCGTGAACGGCATGTTCCGCGTGATGCCGATCACCGCAACACTGGCGATCATCGCCGCCGGTTCGATGGCCGGCGTACCGCTGCTCAACGGTTTCCTCAGCAAGGAAATGTTCTTTTCCGAAACCGTCAGTTACCCGCAGTTCGAACCGCTCGGCTGGGCCTTGCCCCTGCTCGCGACGATCGCCGGGATGCTCGCCGTCGCCTACTCCTCGCGCTTCGTCCACGACGTGTTCTTTAATGGCGAACCGGTCGACCTGCCACGTCAGCCGCACGAACCGCCACGCTGGATGCGCGCACCGATCGAACTCCTCGTCGTGCTCTGTCTGCTGGTCGGCATTTTCCCGGGCTGGACCGTCGGGCCGCTGCTCGACGCCGCAGCGGGTGCCGCGCTGCAGGCGCCGCTGCCGGATTTCCATCTGGCACTCTGGCACGGCTTCAACAAGCCGGTGCTGATGAGCTTGCTGGCGCTCGCCGGTGGCGTGCTGGTCTATGCGTTACGCCGCCCCCTCTTCGCCTGGCAGGACCAGTTGCCGCCGATGCACCCGCGCACATCCTTCGAGCGCTTCTACCGCGCGCTCGCCAGCGGTGCGCGCCGCACCATGGCGGCAGTCGACAACGGTTCGCTGCAGCGTTACAGCGCTCTGCTTTTCGGTTTTGTCGTGCTCCTTGGCAGCTGGTCCTTTTTCTCGGCACCGGGCGGCACCGGCGTCCGACCAGCGGCCCAGCCCGCTGACGAGGTGGCGGTCGCCGCCCTGCTCGTCCTGCTGATCGGTGCGCTGGGCGCCACCGCGCTATACCGCGAACGGCTGTTGGCGCTGATCCTGGTCAGCGTCGTCGGACTGACCGTGACGCTGACCTTCGTTCGCCTGTCAGCGCCCGACCTGGCGCTGACCCAGCTCGCCGTCGAGATGGGGACGATCATCCTGATGCTGCTGGTGCTCTATTATCTGCCCCCGCGCAATGCGCCAAAGAGCACTGCCCGCCGGCTGATCCGCGATCTGGTTGTGGCCCTGCTCGCCGGCGGTGGCCTGGCGCTGATCACCCTGCAGATGCTGGCGGCACCGGTCGATACGATCGCTGGTTTCTATCTTCAGCAATCGCTTCCCGGCGGCGGCGGCGCCAACGTCGTCAATGTGATCCTCGTCGATTTTCGCGGTTTCGATACGCTCGGCGAAATCACCGTGCTGGCGATGGTCGCGCTGGCTTCGCACGCCCTGCTCGACCGGCTGATCCTGGGCGCGCCACAGCGCGACGAGGACGGACGGCGCTGGGCGGCGGAAGCACATCCCCTGTTTCTGTCGATGCTGATGCGTCCGCTCCTGCCGCTGGCGCTGACGGTTTCGGTCTACCTCTTCCTGCGCGGGCACCATGTCCCCGGCGGCGGTTTCGTCGCCGGCCTGATCACCAGCATCGCGCTGGTCATGCAGTATCTGGCCAACGGCATCGCCTTCGCACAGCCGCGCATGCCGCAACAGCCGGTCCGCCTGCTGGCCCTCGGCCTGCTGCTCGCCGCCGGCATCGGCGTGGCCAGCTGGCTCTTTGGCCGTCCGTTTCTGACCAGCGCGCACGGGCACGTGCCGCTGCCGCTGCTCGGCGATGTCGAACTGGCTTCGGCGATGGTCTTCGACCTCGGCGTCTATGTCGTCGTCGTGACGGTCGTCGTCACCGTCCTCTCGGAACTCGGCCGGCTGTCGCTGCGCGCCCGCGATGGCAATGGCGAGGAGACGGCCTGATGGAAGCCATGCTGGCCATCGCCGTCGGCGTGCTGACCGCCTGTGGCGTCTTCCTGATCCTGCGCGCGCGCACCTTCCCGGTGCTCCTCGGCCTGACGCTGCTGTCCTATGCCGTCAACCTGTTTCTCTTTGCCAGCGGCCGCCTGCAGGTTGGTGCACCGCCGTTGATCCGCGCCGGTGCCGCCTATGTCGATCCCTTGCCACAGGCGCTGGTACTGACGGCCATCGTCATCGGTTTCGGGATGACCGCCTATCTGGCGATCCTCGCCCTGCGCAGTCTGGCCGAGTCGGGCGGCGATCACGTCGACGCCGTCAGCACGGAGGATGTGCGGCAATGAACACGCACGCGCCGATCCTGCCGATCCTGATCCCCTTTGCCGCCGCCCTGCTGCAGATGCTGGCCGATCGACTGACCTGCCAGCGCGTCGTCGGCCTGCTGGCGACCGCCCTGCTGGTCCTGGTCACCACCTGGTTGACGCTGCTCGCCGACGATGGCCTGCTGCGCATCTACGCGCTCGGCGACTGGCCGGCACCCTTCGGCATCGTCCTCGTCGTCGATCGCCTGGCAGCGGCGATGACGCTCCTCACCGCAGTTCTCGGTTTCGCCGCCCTGCTCTACGCGAGTGCCGGCTTCGACGAGCGCGGACGGCATTTCCACCCGCTCTTTCAGCTGCAATTGGTCGGCCTGACCGGTGCTTTCCTCACCGGCGACCTGTTCAACCTCTTCGTCTTCTTCGAAGTGATGCTGCTGGCCTCCTACACGCTGCTGGCACACGGCGGCGGCCTCGCCCGAACACGCGCCGGAATCAGTTACGTGGTGCTCAATCTGATTGGCTCGGCGCTCTTTCTGATCGCCCTCGGGCTGCTCTACGGGACACTGGGGACGCTCAACCTCGCAGATCTGGCACATCGTCTGACCCTGCCCGGGCACGATCCGGCGCTCGCCCGGCTGGCGTTTGCGCTGCTGATCGCCGTCTTCGTCCTCAAGGCCGGGTTATTGCCGCTGTCGTTCTGGCTGCCGCATACCTATAGCGCCGCCGGCGCGCCGGTCGCCGCGCTGTTTGCGATCATGACCAAGGTCGGCATCGTCGCCCTCCTGCGCGTGCAGGCGATCGCCCTGACACCGACCATCCCCGATCTGCTCGACCATTGGCTAACCACGCTGGCAATCGCCACCGTCGTCTTCGCCGCGTTCGGCGTCCTCACGGCCAGCCGCCTGCGCGCCCTCGCCGCCTGGCTGGTGCTGCTCTCCGCCGGCACGCTGCTGCTGACGCCGGCTCAGGCAAACGCCCAGGTCGCTGCGGCTGCGCTCTTTTACCTTGTGCACTCGACACTGGCCGGCGCCGCCTTCTTCCTGCTGGCAGGCGTCATTGCCGAACGGCGTGGCGAAGCTGCCGATCACTTCCGCGCCGGACCGCCGCCCACGACCTGGCTGCAGGTCGCTTTCCTGATCCTCGCGGCGACCACTGCCGGACTGCCGCCCTTCTCCGGCTTCCTCGGCAAGCTGATGTTGCTGACCACGCTGCGTGCCGTCCCGGCCGGGACGGCGATATGGAGCGTGTTGCTGGCGTCGGGTTTTATCGTCATGATCGCCCTCGCACGCGACGGCTGCCTGCTGATCTGGAAACCGGCGACGCTTGCCGCACCGCCGCCGAGCGGGGCGATCGCCTGGCAGAGAGCGACGGCAACGCTGCTGCTGGTCGCCGCCGGACCGCTGCTGGCCATTGCCGCGCGCCCACTGGCGGCTTACGCCGAACGCACAGCCAGCCAGCTGCAGGCGCCCGGCGCGTATGTCGCGGGTGTGCTCGGAACAAGCATGGCGACCTCCTTACGCAAGGCGGCGCAATGATCCACAGGCTGTTCCCGCGGCCATTCCTGTCGCTGACCGTCTTTCTGCTGTGGACGGTGATCACCAACGCAGCGCCGCCCGGCCTGCTGTTGCTCGGTGCCTTGCTGGCCATCGTCGTGCCGCGGTTGACCCGCCCCTTCTGGCCAGACCCGCCGCGCCTGGTGCGGCCAGGGCAGGCGCTGCGTTTCCTCGGGGTCTTTGCGCTCGACATCGTCACCGCCAACTGGCGGGTCGCACGCCAGGTCATCGGGCCGCTGCACCGGCTATCTCCAGCCTTCGTCGAAGTGCCGCTCGACCTGCGCGACCCATTCGTCGCCACCCTGCTCGCCAGCGTCGTTTCTCTGACCCCCGGCACGCTGTCGATCGACGTCGACCGTCAACGCTGGACTTTGCTGATCCATGCGCTCGATGCACCCGATCCGCAGGCACTGGTGCGCGAAATCAAGACGCGTTACGAGTCGCCGCTCAAGGAGATCTTTGCATGCTGAATTCCGCCATCGAGATGGCCTTCGTCCTGATCGGCGCAGCCCTGGCACTCAACCTCTATCGACTGCTGCGCGGACCCGACACCAGCGACCGCATTTTGGCGCTCGACACCCTGGGAATCAACGCCATCGCGCTCCTGGTGCTGTTCGGCATCAACAGCGCCAGCACCGCCTATTTCGAGGCGGCGCTGCTGCTGGCGCTGCTCGGCTTCGTCGGCACCGTCGCGCTGTGCAAGTTCCTGCTGCGCGGAGACATCATCGAATGAACGCACTGAGCGAAGCCACCGTCGCCGCCCTGATCGTCCTCGGCGCCCTGTTCGTCCTGCTCGGTTCGATCGGTCTGGCGCGCCTGCCGGATTTCCTGACTCGCCTGCACGGTCCGACCAAAGCGACGACGCTCGGCGTCGGGGCACTGCTGCTCGCTTCGGCGATCTTCTTTTCAAGCTGCGAGAACGGCGGCATCAGCCTGCACGAGCTGGCGATCTTGTTTTTCCTATTCATCAGCGCGCCCGTCACCGCGCACCTGCTGGCCAAGGCCGCGCTGCACCGACAGGCGATGGTTGATGATGGCAGGCGACGGGTAAGGGCCAGGAAGGAATGCCAGAAAGGCCCGTGAAATTGCTCTGCCGGGGCAGACGCTGGCGGACCTTGTCCTGTACTCGCTCGAACTCCGATATGTCCGGAACTCCGATATGTCCGGAACTCCGATATGTCCGGAACTCCGATATGTCCGGATCGGCAAGGACTTCTACATGGGCAGGAGCGTACTCTTCGACGAGGTCGTCAGGAAGATGCGGCGGGATGCCCGGGCCGCGGTGAAGCCCGGGGCGTCGCGGTTGGTGCGGACGAGAGATGTGCTGCCGATTATAAGATGAGGGCAATCCGTGGTTTGCGAGTGATATTTCACTGCGCGGGACCTGGATCGACGTGATGAATCGTCCCGGCATGGCCATTCTCCTTAACGTAGTGGTGTCGATATTTTTTACACCTTTGCCTTTGCCGATGCTTGTCTGCGGGAATTTTCCATATACAACAATTAACTACAATTATGGCACCATTATTGCTTTACACTACTAACGGCATGGGTATTCCAACAACACGGCTACACGGACGTGTTTTGAGATTCGACATCGCCGTCACCCGAAACCACAGACGAAATATTCAGGGAGTGCGAAAATGAAGGCAAAGATGGCGAAAAAACTCCTGGCGGGGCTATTGGCCGGCGTGTCACTGATGGTGCTGCCATGCATGGAGGCTGGAGCGGTTCCGGTCTTGAATGGCAGCAATGGTCACTACTATGAGGTTATTGATTCGCCGATAACCTGGAGCGACGCCAATTCCGCCGCGTCGGCCATGACGCATCTCGGTGCAGCGGGTCATCTGGTCACGATCACGAGTTCCTCAGAAAACATCTTCCTTACCTCAACATTTGGTGCCCTAGCTATTCACCTTCACTGGACGGGTGGGGTGCAGCAGCCCGGCTCGACGGAACCCGCTGATGGCTGGTCGTGGGTCACTGGTGAGGCGTTTGCCTACTCCAATTGGGAACCCGGAGAGCCGAACAATTCGGGAGGGACCGAGGACAGAATCGTATTCGACCATGGTGTTCATGCCGATGGAAAGGCCTGGAACGATTTGAACGGGGCTACCTCTGCTGATGGCTATGTCGTTGAATTCGATACCGTGCCAGTTCCGGAACCCTCGATCGTTGGGCTACTGGGCTTCGGTCTAACCGGGCTGATGCTGGCACGGCGGCGCGTGAGGGGTCGTACCAGCAATTAGATTTCAAGCCCTCGACCAATCGGCGACCCATGCTTCGGCGCACAAGGTCGCCGAGTCGTTTTAGAGCTCACCAGCCTACATCCATCGCTCTTGTCGGAAATACTTACACCTGCACAGTCGATGGCGCTTCGCCAGCGTCGATGAATCTATCTGTCCGATTACTCGCCACCCCACACTAAGCCGACTGGTCGGTCGTCGTCCCCAACCCAAACCGCATCCGGTCGGCTTTGTTGTGCCCATAGAACCCGCCCGCGGCTTATTGCTGTTGGGCAACCATAAGAGTAAGCACCTGCGCGAGTTTCAGGATCGCAAGACCACCCTGGTCAAGGAAGCGCGCAGCCTCACCGAGCACGCCGCTTCGAAGAACCGCGAACTGACCGGCAAGGAAGTGAGCGCCTTCGATGCCTTGCGCACGCGCAACGATGCCAGCTCGGTGGCCATCGGCCGCGAAGCGGCATTGATCGCCGACGAAAATGGTTGAAGCAGAGAGAGCGTGGTGCGGAAAGGATGAAGTATGTAACAATTCGGCTTTTCCTCTCCTCCCAATACTTGGCAGGCAAACCTTCTCAGGAACCAGGAATGCATAGCACGTTGCGACTCGTTGGTGTGGGTCTTACATATTGGGTTCTTGGCACTGGTGCTTACGCACACCAACCGCCTTTGACTCCTAATGAGATGGCTGCAATGATGAAGGGGTGCGATCTGATCAAGACCCCTAATCAGAAGGTGCTTTGCATGGGTGCCGTCAAAAAGCTGAAAAGCAACTCGGATGCTGAAAATGTGGGTTCCGTCCAGAAACCTTCTCTTACCTCTATCCCTTTGAGTTTTCGAGGCATTCTCATCGGTGTGCCGAAGCAGCGTGCTGCGCTTGAAAGCCTGTGTCTTGAGACAGCCAAGAGGAAAGAATATTGCTATGAGATAAATCCTGACCAGGACAAGCACCTTGTAGATGTCCAGTTCGGGAACATTCATGTTCCCCTGCTCGACACCCGCGTTGGTGCGGATGGAGCCATAAACTTTGTCAAGGGTTACGGAAGAAATGATGAATTGATTCAGTTGGCAAGCCTTCTCACAGAGAAATTCGGAGAACCAAAGAAGGAGCTTTCGACGGCGCATACTCGTATCGGGGTAGCGTACGAGAAACTTACTTTTAACTGGATGGACGAGAAGGGAAATGTACTAGTAGTGGAAACGCGCTCCGTGAACGTAGATTCGGGATCCTTCATGTTCGCTTCGGCTGCCGAGATGGGAAAGAAGACCGGTGAAGCTGCGGCGGTACGAGAGGCTCTGAAGGGCAAGCTGTAATAGAGGGTGGCAGTCGTCGAGCTGTTACCCCATTCAAGAGGAACGGGGTTACCCAGTAACCATCCCCAAGAATAGCCGGGGGTGAACATGGTCAGCTTTATTGATGGGCAATCATCCCACGGTCAACCAGGTTGATGGTAAACGTTCACCCCCCTGCTCAGTGAACGTTAATTTTCCTGAAATTTACGCCGCAGCGAAAATTTCTATGTCATGATGTCGGTACCCAACGACGACCCGCCCCGATGTACCTGCGTAAGCACGACCTTCTCCAGATGGACGACGACTGGCTGAAAAGGCTGCCGGCGGAGCTATTGCTGGAAGTGTCGAAGCGTCTGCTGCACGACGTCAAGGAGTTGCAGGATCGGCTGCACCGGAACCCGGAGAACAGCTCGCGTCCGCCGACCAGTCAGGCGCCCTGGGCGAAACCCGAAGGCCCTGAGGAGAGCACTGTTCCGGTCATCGAGACTTTGCCCGGCGAGACCGAGACAGAAGTCACCGAGGTCGAGGAAGACACGGCCAAAGCCGCCGTGAAGCCTTCGACAGCGGCGAAAGCTTCCCGCAAGAAAGCGGGCAAGCAGCCCGGCAGCCCGGGCTACGGCCGGACGCAAAAGCTCGCGGTCACTGGCACCTGCGATCACCGCCCTGAGAACTGTACCGCTTGTGCGCAGGCGCTTTCAGCGGACGCTCCTTCGAAGCGTTACACCGCCTGGGACGAGATCGACATTGCACCACCGGTCGAGGGCCAGATTGGGCTGATGTTCCTTATCATCCGCCACTATCTGCTCGAAACGAACTGCGACCACTGCGACCATGTCAGCCGTGCGCAGCCCTGGCGGTCCGCAGGAGAGCATGAGTGGGAGCAGGTTGAGTTGGGCGAATGGCGCCTGGTTGGTCCGCAGTTGGCCGGACTCATCGTGTTCCTTGCGCTGCGCCTGCGTCTGTCCCGGCCGCGGATTCGGGAGGCGCTGATGGAAATGTTTGGCCTGCTGCTCAGTGTCGGCGTGATCGACGAGACCCTCCGGGAAGCCGGGCGCGCCAGTTTTCCGCTGGAGGACGTGCTGGTGGCCGACCTCCTGCAGGAACCGCAACTGAATGTGGATGAGACCTCCTGGCCGGAGAACCGCCTGCTGCTCTGGCTGTGGGCCTTGGTAACCCCCTGGACGGTCCTCTTCGTGATTGGCCCGCGGCACGCGGAAATGCTGGAGAATGTCCTGCAGGATGGCTATTACGGCATCCTGATCAGCGATGGTTACCGTGTCTACCGGGCCTGGCTGAATCGCCTGCGCTGCTGGCCGCATCTGATACGGAAGCTGCGGGGCCTGGCCGAATCCAGCGATGGCCGGGTATCTGGCGTCGGGCAGGAGATGGAAGGCCTCATGCACACGCTGAAGGATGCCATCTACGCGGCGCGGATCGATCTTCCGCCGGAAGGGCTACCCTTCCTCTACGCGACCCATGTCGATCGGCTGAAGAGCCTGTGCACCGCTCACTGGAGTGATGCCCACCCGGCGCTGCGCAGCGTCGCGCGTGAATTCCTCTACGACTGGGAGGTGATCATGCGTCCGCTCGGCGAGCCGCATTTGCCGCTCTCCAACAACGCCGCCGAACAGGCCCTGCGCCACTGGGTCATTGCCCGCCACATCAGCCACGGCACGCGCTCCGAAGCGGGTACGCGTGCTTTCGCTCTCCTCGCCAGCGTCATCGAAACTTGCCGTCTTCGCGGCGCCTCCTCATGGCGCTATCTCGGCACTGTCATCCGGGCGGCTCGCAAGGGCCTGGAACTTCCCCCGCTTCCCGCTATCCCGGCAGCAGCGTAAAAAAACGGAGGGGGATGTGAACGTTTACGGTTGATGGCCTTGTCGATAACCACATGATTTGCGTTGAGTAATCACGAGAAGTGATGGAGTGTTCAAAGTGCCATCACGGGGTAATCAGGATCATATTGACAACATGGCTGTTGCTGCCTTTTTCTTACCCAACATTCGCTGATGCCATCAACGTCCGTGAACATTGAAACATCAATAACGTTCGCAGTACACATCACACGCCGCTCACTTTGCGCTCGCATACAGACGCAATGACAAATGCCTCCGCGAAAGCAATGGTTGCCCAGAAAAGGAGCTCAAGAGCGACGAGCGGCAACGGCTCACCGAGTTGGTTGAATGGGGTGAAGAATTCCCAGAACAGGAAAGTCATGAAGAACAGCAAACCAGCAAAACGCACTGCTCTCTGGAAAATACCCGTTGGCCATGCGGCAGACACTGAGCGATAGATGAAGGCATGTCCAATGCCGAAGAGCATCATGCCGATGATGATCGGCGCCGGATTCGCAACGACGAGAGGCAAAGGCTCTATCTGAGTCCAAATGGCGATGAGCTTCGGGCTCTGGACAGGAGAAGAAAGAAGGATGCCACCGCCATTCCAACCGAAGCCAAGCAGGCGAAACGTGAGCAACATTGTGACATTCATTGTCATTCCCCCCGCGAGACCAGCAAGTATCGTTCTTGGCATGTACCCTCTCCTTCGAGCAGCAAACATTCCCCTTTCAAAACGCCCAATCGGGACAGGAGAAAGCTTCACGGTCTCCCCCTCCCACAGCACCGGACGCACGGGACACGTATCCGGCAATGCGATGAAGCCAATGCCTACCTGAGCCACGGGTCTACAGGCCACGTTTGCACAGTTCCCGATAGCCCGCTCGACCCCATTGTTTCCAGAACTTGGAGCGTAACTTACGTCGTACCCACTTGTCGATGTAGCACAGGGGACTATAGTGGTCCCAAGATTTGACCATGCGGATCACTTTTCGAGTACTCGATGAGATTTCCCTTTCTGCTGTCGATAGCGCTACTGACCCTGCCTGGCTGCGGCAATCATGCCGAAACGTCCAGCCTGGCGGTACCTGCGGCAGCCGTTCAAGGTCAATCCCCAGGAGAGAAGCGAGCAGCCCGGAGTCCATCCATCGCCTATGAGCATTCGCTGCATCTCGATGTGCACGAGGACAAGATCGGCTCCGTATATGAGGCAGTGCAGGCCGCCTGCCGTGAAGCGACAGCTGACAAATGCGTGCTACTCGAATCGAGACTGGATACCGGCAACCATGCCTCCGCCACATTGAGATTGCGTGCAAGACCAACGGGCATCGAGAAACTGCTGACTCTGCTGAGTATCCAGGGTAGCGTCACCCATATCTCGAGGACAGCAGAAGACCTCGCCCAACCGATGGCCGATCATTCAAGAAAACTCGCCATGCTGCATGACTACCGGTCGAGACTCGAGGTTCTGCGTGTTCGTGCCGGGAGCAACATCGATTCCTTGATCAGGATCAACAAGGAACTGGCCCAGGTCCAGAACGACATCGAGGCACTCGATGGCGAAATCGCCCGCTTGCGTCAGCGTGTCGAAACCGAGATTCTCAATGTCCACCTCGATGCTGTTCACCATCGCTCGTTCATGCGTCCGCTATCACAGGCGCTGGCAAATTTCACGTCGCATCTGTCGGAAGGCTTGTCGAGTGCAATCACCGGTCTGGCTTACGTGATTCCCTGGTCGATCATGCTCTTCGTCTTTGCCTGGGGCGCCGGCAAGCTCTGGGGTCGCAGCAAGCGGGCACGGGCCAGGCACGACCTCGGACGGGAAGATCGATGAACGCACGCACGCCGCCGGGAGCCACCGCTTTCGCCCTGATGATCCTGCTCTGTGCCACCTGGGGTTTTCAGCAGGTGGCCATCAAGATTGCCGGCCAGAGCGTCAGCCCGCTGATGCAGTCCGGCCTGCGCTCGGCAATCGCCTTGCTGCTGCTGATCCTCTGGGCACGCTGGCGTGGCCTGGCGCTCGCCCAGGCGGACGGGACCCTGTGCGCCGGCCTGCTTGCGGGCTCCCTGTTTGCCCTTGAATTCGCCTTCATCTACCTCGGGCTCTCGTACACCACTGCGTCGCGGATGATCGTTGCTCTCTACACCGCACCCTGCTTCACGGTGCTCGGCCTGCATTGTTTCGTTCCGGGAGAAGAGATGCGTCGGCGACACCTCCTGGGGGTCGTACTGGCTTTTTCCGGCATCGTTCTCGGCTTCGCCGATGCGAGCGGTTCCAGACCGGACGCCTGGATCGGCGATCTCCTGGGTCTGCTGGCGGCGCTTGGCTGGGCGGCGACGACGGTGCTGATTCGAGCCAGCGGACTGGCGAGGATCAGCGCCACCAAGGTGCTTTTCTACCAGCTCGCGGTGTCGGCCGCCTGCTTGCTGCCGCTCTCCCTGTTGATCGGCGAGACCGGGATCACCCATCTGAGCGCGCCGGTGCTCCTGGCCCTGGCCTACCAGGGCGTGATCGTCGCCTTCGCCAGTTATCTCGTCTGGTTCTGGCTGCTGACCCGCTACCTCACCACAAGACTGTCGGTGTTCTCCTTCCTCACCCCGCTGTTTGGCGTCTCCTTCGGCGTTCTCCTGCTCGGCGACCGCCTGACGACGAGCTTTGCCGCTGCCGCAGCCTGCGTCAGCGCCGGCATCGTGCTGGTCAATCTGCCGGCCGGGCGGCAAACAGTTCGCCCGGAAGATTCGCCCTGACGGCCCGTTCTTTCGGTGGCTTGCGGGCCATCGGTCCAACTGGAGATCAGTCACTGCCGGGACATCCGGATGGCCCGACCCAGTCGGCCAGCCGGCCCAGGTCGACCAGGCCAGGGTTGGTGCGCGTGCTCAGAAACAACAGTTGCTGGTGACTGACCTGAACGCCCAGATAGTTGCCGGTGCCTGCGTAGTAGCGATAAAGGTAGTCACCGGTAGTGACCGACATCAATGACATCGGCAAGAACAGGTCCGGGTAACTTTGTTCCGCCCAGGCAAAGACACAGTCGGCGCGTTGTCCGACACTGGGTTGGGTAGGGCTGAACTCGATGACTTGCACGCTGCGCGCAGGGATGGTCAATGTGACGCTCGCTGTCCCATCGTTGACCGGCAGTCCGGTTTGTGTGGACAGGCTGATGGCGGTCCTGAGCGATTGCAGACCGGCCGATCCGACCGCAGCCGGCGATCCACTGGTGGCGATGTCGATCGCGCCGCCGGGCGGTTGGCTCAGCAATAGCGTTGTCTCTGTGCCCGGCAGACCCTTGATACGCAAGGTATAGGCCTGATTGCCCGTGCTCTCGTTGGTGACCACCACCGTCTGACCGCCCGCGCGCAGGGCGCCGATGGCCATCAGGGGCAGGGTGTCCGATGCAAAGCCGTCCGCGCACGTGCTGCCCTGGCACACCTTGGTGGCCACGCGTTGCGCGCCACGAAGGCGGGCGTGCGCCCAGAACGCCCAGGCCGATGGATGGATGCGCGCCTGGCCGGCCACCGACGTGAAGTCGAAGAGCGACATGATCGTGACCGCGGCGTATTGATGGGCGGCCTCGATGTTCAGCGCCGGGTCCTGCATCAGGCTCAACACACCGCTCGCAAACGATTGCGTGCGCGGCTCGGCAAACAGATCGTTTCCGCATTGCGACCCCAATCCGATGTTCCATTCGCTGATGTGGATCGGTTTGCCGCTGCCGCCCTGAGCATCGACCAACGACCGCAGCGAGCGCAGGAACGTGCCAGCGGACGCCAAGGTGGCCGTGGAGCAGGAGTTGTACAGGTGCGCCGAATAGAAATCCAGGTTGTCGGCACCTACCGCGCTGATGAATCCATTGGCAGGATTGCCAGCCACGGTGCTGTTGGTCAGAATGTTGCGTGTGAATCCCGGCCCGCCGATGCGGACGGTTCGACCGGCTGCCGCCGCGGCTGCGCGTACACGGGTGACCGTTTCGGTGAACAGGGTGTGGAAGGTGCTGCTCGATCCCCGCCAGAATCCGCCATCAGGCTCGTTGAAGACTTCCACGAAGACCGGATCGATGGCGAGCCCCGGTGTCGGCTTGAAAGTGCCGATTGCATGTTTGTAGAGGTTGGTCGCCACTTTGGCCCAGGCGACCGGATCGGTGGTGTCGTTGGGGCCATTGAAACTCTCCCCGAGGCGCAGGTACACGCTTGCTCCGGTGCCCGCGACTTCGGCCAGGACGCGATCCATCGCCGTGAAATCGTAGTTGGCGGTGTTGTTCAGGTCGGCATCGGCCGAGGAGGCCGGCGTCCAGCTGAAGTGGCGGACGCTGCCGGTGCCAGACAATTCACAGCCTGTCACCGGCTGCGCGGGCGTCACGCCGACATTCAGTTTGCTAGCCGGTGTGTAGATGGTGCACAGGTCGATGCCGGCGTCGTGCAAGCGCACTTGCGACAGGCCAAAGGCGCTGTAGAGACTCGCCGCATTGACCGATGTACCCAGGGTACGCCCGTCGAAGCTGGGTTTCTTGTTGGTCCCGAACACGTCGCGGATCGTGCCTTGCACGCGGCTGGCGTCGAGCTCGACGACCAGCCCGGTGGATTCTGCGATGGCAGGAGCTGTCGCGATCAGCGCGGCAACCTGGCAGAGCCTGCCGAGGGCGAGACAGCGTGTGCGAATCGATTCTTTCATGTTCAACATCCGTGGCTATCAACAGCCGGCCATTCGCAATTGCTGACCCACCAGGCCGGCCATTGTTATCCGGTGGTCCCCGCTCTCAGCCCAGCAGCCTGGCCAGGAAATCGAGATGGAAGCTGCCGCCCACGAAACCCGCCGTTCCGGATGCCACACCCACGCCTGCGAACACCAGCGCGAACCAGACCAGCCATTTCCGGCGCGTCAAGGCAGCGATACCCAGTACCGCCAGCGCGACGGTGATCCCCGCTTCGGCAATGTCGAACTGGTCGTCGTGATAGTTCAGGCGGTCATATTCTTGTTCGTAGCCTTCCGCCTGCTGCTTGATTTCTTCCTTCTCCTTTTCGTAACGATTTACTGCCTCGCGATAGAATGCAATCTTCTTGTCGAGCAGGGCAGCGCCCTCCTGGGTCAACGAACCATCTCGCTCGCGCTCCAGGGTGAGTTGTTCGAGCATGGTTTCGGCGAGGATCAGTTTGGTACTTTTGGCCTGGAAAAAAGCCCAGGCGTTTACGCTTCTCGACTGCGCCTGTGCCATCGCCTGAACAATGTTCCCTCCCTTGACGTTGAACAGCGCCATCACCGTCGCCAGCACCACCACCAGCAAAGCAATGACGTTGTTGAGCCGGTCGGAAGTCTCCCCGGCCTTGTCCAGCACTTCGTCAATCGTGTCCTTGATCTCAGCCATTTCAGCCCCCTCCTCTCAAATAAGGCACCCATCACACACCCGACAACAAACTCTCGCCAGCCCTCGCCCACGCGCCGGTTTGGTTGCCGGAGCCGCGGCCGGAATATTAGAACAGGATACCTGTTGCGCGCGCAATTTCTCGCCGATCCGGGCTGACCTGACGCAGGACCCTGCCGAAGGGGGAAGGCTCGCCGGCACCCAAGTTCCGCAATGCGAAGCCCATAGAGTCTGTGCAAGGCCGATGTCACCCCACCCTGCAGGCGATTGCCGAGAGACCCGCGGTGTCCTGGGGAAACGGATGCCGACCTCGTGGCCGCGCGGCAGTCCCCGAAATGCTCGGGCAAGTCTCGCCTGGGGATGCCCGCTGTTACCGATACAGCACCGCCTCCACGAACAGGCGATCGTCTCGCGCCGTACCCCCAACTTGCACCTCCCGTCCTGGCGCAGCGGGACTGTCAGAAAATTTTACAGTTCGCGACGATTCGTCTGACCAAGCAACACGGTTTTTTCATTATATAAATAACATAAAAAAATCGGCATGGATATTGCTTTTGGCTTTGCAAGGCAATCAGGGCGTCAGCTTTATTAGAGTTGCCGCCAGGTCTTGGACTCAATAATCACTAAAGTCATCAATGTCATCAGGAGGAAATCTGAGATGAAACCAAATGCTATGAAGAATAGCGGATATCGCCTAAGCGCAATTCGGAAGGCGAGTACAGTATTTGCGGTCAGCTCGTTGATGGTGTCTGGCGTACAGGCCGCGAATATCGACTTGACAGGCTTAGGCTACATTCAGCACGGGGACGCACTGGTGTACTCGATGCCGGTCGCCAATTACCAGTTCGGTTACAACACCAACAACGGCCCGTATGCAATCGACTCGACTCCCGGGGCAATTAAAGACCTGACGGTGATCGCAACCGGATCGAATGGAGCACCCGTCACGACAAACGTTCCAGGCATGGACAATGCCTATGCGACGCCGAACTCGGGTTCCTTGCCTTATTTTTATCCCAATGCAGGGAACCTGAACGGCCCGAATCCCAACGGCGCTTCGATCGCCAACAACGGCGCCAACACCTGGGACGCGTCGCTCTCGGCACTGAAGGGTGTCCTCGGCGGTGAGCAGATGGTGTTCTTCTTCAACAACAACCAGGTGAATTCAGGGGGTGCCGCGGACCAGACCCTGGCCATTTGGGCAAGGATCTGGATCACGGACGCCGGTGGCAACAATGTCGGGGTTGCGTATGAGTTGACCAACGACGACAGCAAATACGACCTCACTACGCAGGGTGGGGGTGGAACGTTCCTGGGTGATCCGACCACCTACACAGCACCAGGAACGGGTGCCGGCAATCCGTCCTCAGTAGCGCCAGGCGCAACGGATTTTCTCATGGCTGGCGGGCAATATTGCGTGGCGACGGGTGGCAGTCTGCCGCTACCGGTGCCGGTGCCCTGTGGCTCCGATCCGACCGCGGTCGGCGGCACCATGATCTCGGCGCCGATCAACCACAACTTGGGTGCGGACCACGTCGCCTACTCCGTCCTCGTACCGGAACTTAACGCCGCCTTGGCAACTCTGTTCAGCAGTGTGCCGGATGCCGCTTTGGTCAACTACACGTTGCACCTGGACGTCCGCATGGGCTGCTACAACCCAGCGGCCACAAGGGTACCAGTACCGGGAGTATCGCCCTGGATTTCGTCGGAGTATGCGAACGGCAACGGCACCTGCTTGAATAATGGCTTCGAGCAGCTTTTCATTGGAACTGCCGTCGTTCCGGAAGTTGTTCCCGAGCCACAAAGCCTGGCCCTGCTCGCCGCGGGCCTTACGCTTGCGGGCTTCATGAGCCGTCGCCGCAAGTCGCTGCCTGAGCGGGAAGCAAGCTGATCCAGAAAGACAGGGCAAGCACGACAGGGCGCGACCTCGATGGGTCGCGCTTTTTTTTGCGGCTACAATGGCGCACGCTGGTGGTTGCGAGTCTCAGCGTAAGCGAGTCATGGCGATCCGACTGAAGCACAATGGCCTGAGGGTGCCCGAACGTGGGAACAAAGCGTTGAACGAAGCTGCGAGCGGAATGCAGGCTTGACGATGCCGTCCCTGTCAGCCGCCTCTGCAGGGACCGGATTGATGACGTTGAGATAACATAGCCATGGAATGCGTTGCAGCGGTTGTCATCGGAGCCGGCGTGGTCGGCCTGGCCTGCGCCCGCGCGCTGGCACGGCGGGGCATCGAGACCGTGATTCTCGAACGCAACGATACCTTCGGCAGCGAAACCAGCGCCCGCAACAGCGAGGTGATCCATGCCGGGCTGTATTACCCGACAGGCTCGCTTAAGGCCGCACTGTGCGTTGCCGGCCGGCAGACACTCTACGGATTCTGCGCCACGCACGGCATCAGCCACCGGCGCTGTGGCAAGCTGATCGTTGCCACCTCGGCAGCGCAGGAAGACAGACTTGTCGCACTGCAGCAACAGGGTCGGCTGAACGGTGTCGACGACCTGCGCCTGCTGAGTGCAGCCGAGGCACGCGTCCTCGAACCCGCACTGGCGTGCAGCGCGGCCCTGCTCTCTCCGTCCACCGGCATCGTCGACAGCCGCGCCCTGATGCTGGCGCTGCTCGGCGAAGCCGAACGCGCCGGTGCTTGGCTGGCCCTGCGCAGCCCGCTCAGCAGCGGCGCCATCGAGAGCCGCGGCTTCATCCTCGAAAGTGGCGGCAGCGACGGCCTGCGCTTTGCAAGCACCATGGTGATCAACGCGGCCGGCCTCTGGGCACCCGAAGTCGCCGCTTCGCTCGCCGGTTTTCCTGCGGCGCTGCTTCCCATGAGTCATCACGCCAAAGGCAACTACTATGCCCTCAGTGGCTGCTCGCCCTTCTCGCGACTCATCTATCCGCTGCCCGAGAACGGCGGCCTGGGGGTGCATCTGACGCTCGATCTCGGTGGGCAGGCGCGCTTCGGTCCGGATGTCGAGTGGTTGCCGCCCCCGACGCCAGGGCAGCCGATCGGCTCACTTGACTACCGTGTCGACCCAATGCGCGCCGGTGCCTTCGCTGCCGAGATTCGCCGCTACTGGCCAGAACTGCCCGCAGAGGCGCTGGCACCGGCTTATGCCGGCATCCGCCCGAAAATCGCCGGTTGCTCGGATCCTCCCGGCGATTTCCTGATCCAGGGGCCTGCACAGCATGGCATCCCCGGCCTGATCAACCTGTTCGGCATCGAGTCGCCGGGCCTGACGGCGTCTCTGGCGATCGCCGACTACGTTGCCGACATCGCGACAGAACGGTAAACCGGCTGAAAACATGCGCGCGGTCCTCGACACCAACATCGTGATGGACCTCCTGCACTTCGCCGACCCGCGGACGCAGGCGCTGCAGCGCGCGATCATGCGCGGCACCCTGCGCTGCTTTACCGACCACCCTTGCCTGTCCGAACTGGAACGCGTCAGCGCCTACCCGCAGTTCAAACTCGATACCGCTGCGCAAAGGACATTGCTGGAGCGCTATCGCAGTTTCGCCAGCGCCTGCGATAGCGATAGCTACCAGAGCGAAGATTACCCTCTGCCCCGCTGCCGCGACAGCGACGACCAGAAGTTCCTGATCCTCGCGCTGCGCTGCCGTGCCGACCTGCTGATTACCCGCGACCGGCTGCTCCTGAAGCTCGCCCGCCACCGCCATCTGCCCGTTCCCTGCATGATTGTCACGGCCGAGGCAGCCAGCGCACTGCTCGCAGGCTGAGAGGTCCGTCACAGTCTGCGGATGGCCAAAATTCGGCCAGGCGTCATTGACCGTCAGCGTGCCAGATTGTAGAATGCCTGCTTTCTCGGGGCGTAGCGCAGCCTGGTAGCGCATCTGCTTTGGGAGCAGAGGGTCGTGAGTTCGAATCCCACCGCCCCGACCAGTCGAACAAATGCCTGTGGCAAATGTACCGAAGTACCGAATGTACCAAGAGGCGGCAGGAAACAGTGACCAGGCAATTTCGTGCTCGCGCCCGTAGCTCAACCGGATAGAGCACCGGCCTTCTAAGCCGGGGGTCGTGAGTTCGAGTCTCGCCGGGCGCGCCAGAATAGTGGCGGTGTTAGCTCAGTTGGTAGAGCACTGGATTGTGATTCCAGTGGTCACGGGTTCGAATCCCGTACATCGCCCCATCAAATCAAGCGCTTAGGAAACTTTCGATAGTGGCCTTTTTGCTGTCCGGCCTTCCGGTAAGCAGATAGTAGGCAGATTTGATCAATCCGAATCCACGCCACCAACGAAAAATACCCGGCGCGGTGCCTGAGCGGTGAGGGCGGCAGGCTCGGGCACCCTGTCAGCAGCCAAGCCAAATTGTCGGTGATGCGCAGCACTCTCGCCCAAGTCAGGAAGGGACTCGCAAATGTCTGCCCATATCACCACGCATTTCCGTCGTTTTCGCCTCCTCGAACTGCTCCTATCCGCAGTCCCCTTGTGTGCAGCCGGCACCAACGCGGTTGCGGCGCCCGTCTACACGTTCACCGATCTAGGCCCCCCGGGTGGAACCGTTAGCTATGGCTCTGGAATCAACAACTCAGGAAAAGTTATTGGGAGTATCTACGTCGCGGGCGATCAGCATGCCACGCTCTGGAACGGCACTACAGCCACTGACCTCGGCACCTTGGGAGGAACGTCTAGCTTTGGAGTTGGAATCAACGACTCCGGGCAAGTCGTGGGGTGGAGCTACACAACCGCAGTCGGTGAGGGTTACCACGCTACGCTCTGGAACGGCACGGCCGTGACCGACCTCGGCACCCTGGGTGGAACTTACAGCCTCGCATACGGGATCAACAACTCCGGGCAAGTCGTGGGATTTGGGCATACCGCGGGCGACGCGGCTGCACACGCTACGCTCTGGAACGGCACGGCCGTGACCGACCTCGGCACCCTGGGTGGAACCTCCAGCTATGCTTTTGGAATCAGCGACTCCGGACAGGTCGTTGGGAGGGCCTACACTGCGGCCGGCGATCAGCATGCCACGCTCTGGAACGGCACTACAGCCACTGACCTCGGCACCTTGGGAGGTAAGATTAGCGCTGCGTATGCAATCAACAACTCCGGGCAAGTCGTCGGAGATGCCTACACTGCGGCCGGCGATCAGCATGCCACGCTCTGGAACGGCACTACAGCCACTGACCTCGGCACCTTGGGAGGTAAGATTAGCTATGCTTTTGGAATTAACAACTCAGGACAGGTCGTCGGGTCTTCCTTCATCCCGGGCAATGTGGTTACCCACGCCACCCTTTGGAATGGAGCTGCAGGGACTGACCTGAATAGCTTCCTTGACGCAGCGACTGTCAGCTCAGGCTGGGTGCTAACGGAGGGTCACGGCATCAACGACAGTGGATGGATTACTGGCGTCGCCCGCAACAGCATCACAGGACAGGAGCACGCCTACCTGTTGTCCGCGGTACCTGAGCCAGAAACATGCGCGCTGATGCTCGCCGGCTTGGGCGTGCTGGGGCTTACTGTACGTTACCGTAAGCGTGCCACAGCCTGACAGCTGTCGATTTCCTTCGCGCCTAGTTCCATCAAACCCAAAACCATGACCGTTGCCTCGTTCCGTGCACCGGGCGGCTTCCCGAGTGGGTTGCCGCTTTCGCCTTCTTTCCAAGCCACTGAATCTCCTGACGATTTAGCCGGACGCCCCAGCAGGCTGCACACTCGCCCCAACGATCAGCCCTCAGTCGATACATCTGTCCCATGACGCCACAGAAACACCCCTGAGCGTCGCCGGTGACGGCATTCTGATAGCATTGCGCAGCGCAGCGTATGCAATTTCTGCGCCAGGAGTGACCACTACCGGCCAAGCGTCAGCAGCGGCAAGCCTTGGAGCGATTCATGCTTGGCGTTGCCCTTGGCATTGTGCGGCGCCAAAGTTTGATGGAGGATCGGTATCGCCGCCACCGTCACGCATTCGCCAAGAAATATTGCCGTGCCTGTGGCGCCGTCACATCGCCATGTCGCTGCCCGGCTCGCCATCCTCCTCCACCACTTCAGGGTGCGCCACCGGTCCCCAAACTTCCCCTCTGAGCGTTTTGAATATGTCTTCCAGCAGGCTCTTGTTGCCGAGATTGGAGGGAAGCATCGACGCATCAACAAGTCGGGCTTCAAAATCGTTGGGGTAGTACGTCACGCCGTTCGCGCTGTGGGGCCGATCTCCTTGACTGACTGCCGACGACACGACGGCGACGAAATCACCGCGGGCCTTCGCTTCTTCGACCTTCTGCCGGTGCCCGTCCCATGCCTCGGGGGCCGCATCGGTCAGCGGTTCCGCCAGCAGGCAAAAAGGCTGCACGGGTTGCAGCTGCAATGCCTCTTCGAGCTTGGCCAAGCGACGTTCCATTGGCGTGCTCATTGCGGCACCTCCTCGGAGAGGAGAAACACCAGGCATGGGCGCTGACGGGTAGCGGCCAGGGCTTCGGCCGTTGCCCGTTCAATGAAGTCGTCTTCAGCCTCGTCGGCACGGCGGTCGACAACCTGATCGCCAAAGGAGGCGCGGATAACCTCGCAGCCGACTATCGGCATGCCTCTGACGACGATAACTTCGAGGCGATCCTCGCCCAGGTACGCGGCCTGTTCCAGCTTGGCGGTGCGGCGTTCAAGTGTCGTGCTCATTTCTTCCCCTCCAGTGCGGTGATGCGTTGTTCAAGCTCCAGTGTCTCAACGGCCTTGCGGCGCGCCTCCACGATCCCGGCCAGCGTCGCGGCCTCTCCCGGTAGCAGTTCGCCATCGGCCACCGCCTGCAGGACGGCTTGCTGCGCCTCGGCGATGCCGGCGGCGGTGTCCATGTCCGGCAGTTCGAGGTAGACCGGGCGCTCCTTCGCCGGCGGCACCAGTCTTTCAAGCACCAATCTGGCGGCGCTCATGTCGCCCTGCTTTGCCATGTCCACCACCTTGCGCGCGATGGCATCGGCGCCTTCCTCCATCGCTGCCAGCGCCACGACGGTGACGCGGTTGCGGCTTCCCTTCGGCCGCCCTTTCGGATTGCCCGATTGCCCAGGCTGCCAGCCGGGGCGTAGTCCCTCGGTTTTCTTTGTGTCGCTCATTTCGTGTTCCTCAACGGTAAAGGTTCAGCGCCCAGTCGCTCGTCAATCCCTCTGTAGCTTGCAGAATCGCGCCACGCTGGGCGATTGCCGGCCGGGTGATGCCATCCATCTCCCTCCCTACCCCGGCCGGCCGTGCAGCGCGTCAGAACGCTAAACGTCAGTACTAAGATGTTATTGGCCGGACGCACTCGGCGCTCATCAGAACGGGATTTCATCGTTGCTGTCGCGGCGACTGACCGCCACGTACAGGCCGGGCGGTTGGTGGGCATCATCGCCTTGGCATGGTTGCCCCGAGCCCGACGACTCGGCGCCTCGTTGCGCTTCGTCAAGTGCGGCTCGCAGCAGCAGGCTAAACGGCTCGTCTCCCGTTGCCCCCAGCTGCACCGTCAGTTCGCTGGCAGCGCGGATGTATCGAGCGATTAGCCCGAAGCGTTCTTCAGTGCTCATGTATTGCTTCCTTCGATTGTTGATAACTCGCGCAACACGTCGCGGCAGTCACGCGCCAGGAAGGCCACGCCACCGAAGCGGCGCACCAGTGAAAGGAATTCTTGCTGCTCTACCTGTAGCCGCCCTTTCGGCGCCTTGCACTCAACGGCCAACAGCCGGCCATCGGTCATCATGCCGAGAAGGTCCGAACAACCAAGCCAGCCAAACCGCACGAACCGGCCACCGATGCGCGCGACGCCTGAATTCTGACGCTCGCACCATGCGACAAGCGGGTGATGCTTGAGCGTCTGGAGCACTTCGGCCAGTGCGGCGGCTTCGCTGCGGGCATTGTGGCTCGGGACTGGCGACGCCTCCGGCAGGTTGCTGAACAGCGCTACTTGCTCCGGACGCTTGGCGGCGATGCTCACGATCTACCCCTTTTCGTACCAGAGAAGGACGGTTCTTTCCCCTTCCCCGACTCCCGCGAAAGGGGCGAGCTTTCCGGTACTTGGCCGGAAGCTCTACCCCCCTTTAGGGGGGCCAAGTTGCCAAGTTCTAAAACATCTTTTGAATCATAGGCTTGCAAACTTGGCAGAGCTTCGGCCAAGTTCAGTTTTGGCCAAGTTCCAATGGCATAAAAACAGGCCGCAAACCCTTGCCATTGCTGGATTCTTCTTTTGGCACGAACTTGGCGGCGGGTAGAACTTGGCCGGCCAAGTTTGATTCTTGGCCAAGTTCCAATGGCATATTGACGGGCGCTCATGCCGCTTCCTCTGGCGCGGATTCTTCGGCCTCGGGGGCGTCGTTTTCGGCTTCCGTTGGCGCGTGCTTCGGTATCGCGGCGGCGGCTTCGGGCGGGCAATATCGCTTCCCACCTTGATACGGCATGCGCTTGATGCGGGCCTCGGCCAGTAGCAGCGCTATCGTCTTATCGAACCATGCGCGCGGCTTGTCGTGGAACATTTCCGGCAGTTCAAAGCGGCGCGCGTGCAGCCCGTTGCTGCCGTTGCTTGCGGCGAACGATGCGCCTGCCTGCCACTGCTCGCGGATGCCAGTTGCCAGGCCATCGCGCAGCGCTTCGCTGTCGTCGGCGGCACCAGAAAGGGCGGTGTATTGCTTTGTCCTGTCTCGCAGGATGCCGCGCTCGTCGCGGACGAACACTGAGCGGTCGCGGCGTCCGTCGCCGTACTTCTTCGCCAGGATGCCGTGCGCCACCTTGCCTTCTTGGTACTGCTCGCCGAGAACATCGCAGATTGCTTTACCGCCGTCGGCGGGCGGCCACATGACATAGGCGGCACGGGCACTGCCGATGATTGCGCCAGAACCACGGATGCACTCCAGCGCATCAAGAGCGGTTCGTATCTCTTTGGTGCTGCCCTTGGCTACGTGATGCAGCAACATGACACAGGCGCCCGTTGCTGATGCCAGGGCGGTGCATTCGTTCATCAGCGGTTGCGTCGCCTCTACCGTGTTCGTGTCGCCGGTCGTCAAAGCTTGCAGGGTGTCCAGCAGAATCAGCTTCACGTCGGGCAGTTCGCGGATCTCCGCAACGAGGTCGCGCCATGCCTCGGTAGGGCGGTATTCCTTCGTCACGCGGTCGACTTCGATGATGCCGAAGTGCCCCACGTCGGGCAGGCTCAGCACATGCAGCCGGTCGGGCATGCGGCCATTGCACAGGCTCCAGAGTCGGCGGTGAATCTCCGGCTCGTCGTCCTCTGCCGAGACATAGACGGCCCGGCCATGTGCGGCCACTTCGGCGCCGAAGGAGTAATCCGAATCCGGGCCGGGCCAGCCGGCCATCTTCGCGGCCAGTTCGAGAGACAGAAAGCTCTTCCCGACGTTTGGCGGTGATGCGACGAGACAGCAAACGCCCAGCGGAAAGATTCGGCGAACAAGCCAATTGACGGGCGGCGGCTCGCCGATGAATAGGCGGTCAGCGGTGCGCTCCGATAGTTTGAACCGTGAGGTCGGCGCCTTGACGCGCTCCAGCAGGGCGGCAACGGGCTTGAGGTCGTGCGCCTGGTGAAAATCGTTCAGGTCGAAGTTACTCGGGCTTCCCTCAGGCATTTCCACACAGGCGCCGTGAACGTCCTTGGCGATGGCTGCACACTGGTTTTCCTTGCCGGCGTCGGCCACCAGCACCAGCCGGGCCGCTGGATAGCGCTCATGCAGTGCCTTGGCGACTCCTGCCATTCGTCCGATTCCGAAGCAGCAGACAGCCGGCGCCCTCGTCGCCTGATGCGCGCTCCATGCCTGTCCGACGCCCTCACCGACGTAGACGGGGCAGCCTTCCCGGATAGGGCCACCGATAATCAAGCATCCGTCATGGGGTAACTTGCGGCACGGCAAGAACAGCTTTTTTCCATCGGGCATAATGAATTGCAGGCTCGCCAGATCGCCGTCCAGAGTCCGGCAGGGCAGAACCAAAGCGCCATTGCAGGGTTTCCCGGAAATGGTCATTGAGCCGCGATAGACGCGCAGACCGTCAGGCAATCCGAGCTTTTTGATGACATAAGGTTGCTCTGCCGTTGCGGGTACACAAGCATCCCACAGCACGCGAGGGTCATACGGCGGGGGCTTGGTCGCCTCGGGCTGCTTCGGTCGTTCCTGGTGCGATTGCGGGCGCACAGCGGGCGCTCCTTCGTCGTCGCTCCAGCCAGCAGCGCGCGCAGCATGGAACAGCGAACCCTCGCCGACGGGGCCGGGCTTGATGCTCTGCCAGACAGATCGACAATCGGCCTCGTTCTTGTAGTTGCCGGCGGTTGCACTCCATTCGTGCCATGTGTCGAAGTCCAGCCCGGCAGACTTCGCGGCCATCGCGATCTTCACCCAGGTTTCGCGGTCGGTGCCGGCGTCAATGCTCCAGAGTGCAGCCCT
This sequence comes from Candidatus Accumulibacter cognatus, assembly GCA_013414765.1. GTDB lineage: Bacteria > Pseudomonadota > Gammaproteobacteria > Burkholderiales > Rhodocyclaceae > Accumulibacter > Accumulibacter cognatus. The sequence goes on along the minus strand of CP058708.1, from coordinate 3,681,055 downwards.
AGCGCGCTCGATTTCGGCGAAGGCGTCGCGCATCACAGCGCACCTCCCGCGAGCAACACGATGCCAACGACAGCGAAGACGATAAGCGCGGCTAGCGTCGCGTCGATGACTCCCTTCTGGCGCGGGCGAATCGCAAAGACTCGCTGCCGGATGCGCAGGCCGTCGATGTGCCGCTCGTCGGTCGTCCACCAGGACGATTTGACGGCGGGCATATCGTCTTGAACGATGGCGATTGTCGTCCAGAACTGCGGTCTGATGCTCTCGTCGTAGTCGGTCGCGGTGACGATTTCTCCGGCCTGAAGGCGGGCTTTGAGCGAATCGTGCGTGATAAAATCGCGCTTGTCATGGGCGCTCGCTTCCGAATTTTGGGGGCGGGCGGTTTTCATTTCGCCACCTGCACGGCAGGCCAAGCAAGGCGTCCGTTTGCCAATTTGACCGGCACCACGCCGAAATAGCTGCCCGTTCTGCATAGGCGCGCCCGGACTGACTGCGCCTTGACTTGATTCAGCGCGGCGAATTGTTCGGCGCTTTGGTCGTATTTCTGAGTGCTGCTTTTTTCCATTCGCGGGTTCTCCTGTTGGAAAACCTCGGCGCTTCAACATGAAGTGCCGTAGGCGAATGAAACAATATTTCCCCCGATATATTCCCCCGCAAGTATCCCCCTTCCCCCAATTTGGGGGAGCAGGGTCGGGGGAGTAGGGTTTAGTCTGCGTCTCGAATTCTTTTGTCTGCTCTCAGGCGATCCCATGCCTTATTAAAAACTGTGCCTTGCCAAGACGCGAACCTGCCTCTTACCTCGGCCTTTACGCCAGGCTTACCGGAAACCCATTTAGGCAGCGCATCAGCCGAATATCCAAGTTCGCAGAGTACCTGCAGGATTTCCTGTTCTTGGCGACGCTGTTCTGGTATTCGCCTTGTGCTCTGCGTCGCGTCGGCTTTCTGTTCCTGCGCCGTCGTCGCGGCCTCGCCTTGCTCGTCATCATCAGGCGTTACCACTGGCGCGGCCTTCTCTGGCGCTCCAGAATGGGTGATATCACTCTGCCCCTGCAATTCAGCCGGTACCCGCGCCGGGGTGTCGGTCATCGGTGCTTGCTCGGTCACCGCCTGCCGAAATACATCTGGAATACTGAAGCGGTGACTCCCCGGCGGTGCTGCGTCGATGAACTGCAAGAGCTTCGCTGGCGCGCAGGGGAACCTGAGCGGTACTGCCTCGTTATCCTGGTGCATCTCGATCTGTCGGTCGACAGACGCTTCGCTGATTTCGCCCTCGGTCCACTTTCTGAAGGCAACCCCCTCGGCGCTGACGACATACGACCAATGCACGCCGATACCTATGCCGGTCAGCGCGGTCCAGTCAGCGATGCGCAGTTCATGCGAATGCGCAAGCTCGATGCACCTCTCGTCGGTCAGATTGACGGCGGCAACTTTCGCCTCAAAGTTCCGTTCGCCTGCCTTCTCTCTCGTGACCTTGTTGAAGCCATCTTCAAAATAGCGTTGCGCAAATCGATCTGTCGCTGCATCGTCCCCGGCACTCAATAGCAGCCTCGTTTGGTCATTTCGTATCTTGCCCACCAGCAGATCGTCCGCCGAATCCTCAAACCCCTCCATGACCACGCCTCGCATTTCTGGCGGGGAAATTAGCGGCGAAAATCTCAGCGTCAGGTCGCCGGGGCGCTCGTCAAGCAAGCTAAAGCGCGGCGGAGAGTAGTTTCGGTGGAATGCCTGCTCGAATTCGTCGCGCCAGAGAAAAACACCTGCGGGCAGTTGCTTTGTCGACTCGGTCAGCCAGACCGGGCGAGTCAGCTTGCGGTCATCGCTCAGAGCATTGAGGCTGCTTTCGAGCCCCTGCAATAGATCGTCAACAACATCCCAGTCTCCAGGCAAGACTTGAGAATATCCCCCATCCGCCAGCAGTTGGTAGGCATATATTCCCTCGAATCTGTTCATTGAATCAGTGTAGGCGAGTGATTTCGCAACCACATCGGGCGACATCCACCGACCTGTCACGTAAGGAATGGCGCGCACTGGAATAGCCTCGCGGCCATTGATGAGAACTACGACATTCATGTTGCGCTCCTTCCCTGCGCTCCTTCGTTTGGGGTGCCGCGCCAGCCGGGTGAAGGAACCCGGTTTTCTCCCTCGGTGATCGGCCTCGGGATAGGCGCGGCAGTGGTGCTCGTTGCCTGAAAGCCGTCAGGCGGCGGTGATTCGGTCAGGCGGCGTGTTCTTCCTTCCGCGCCACGGCCAGGCGCAGACCGGCGGCAGACAGGACCGCCAGCAAGGTTTCAAGTGTCGGGTTTCCCTTGGGAGAAAGTGCACGGGAAAGGCTTTCGCGGCGCAGTCCCGCACGTGCCGCTACCTCTTGCATCCCTTGGGCTTGTGCGACTTGGCGCAGAGCGCGCAACAGGGCTTGCCTGCCGCCTGGTTCGTCGGCTTCCTCCAGTGCTGCGGTGACGTATTCATCGGCAAAAGCCGGGTCTTCACGCAGCAGTTCCACCATTGCATCGTCGTGGGGGCGAGCGGCTTTCATGGTTCATTCCTCCTTTGCCAATCCTGCCAGTAGTGGACGGCGGTTTCAATGTCGGCTTGCTGGCGGCGCTTGTCGCCACCAATCAGCAGCAACAGCACCCGCCGGCCGGCTTGGGCGTAATACACGCGGTAGCCGGAACCGTGGTCTATCCTCAATTCCCATACGCCAGCGCGCACAGGCTTGTGGTCGCCGAAGTTGCCAGCGGCCAACCGTTGCACCCGGACGGCCACCTTTGCACGCGCCTGTCTGTCTGCCACGGATGCCAGCCATTCCTTGAACGGGTCGCGCCCATCTGCCGTCTGATAGTCGAGGAGGTCAAACATGGATGTGTAACGTATATGTTACACAAGTTTCGCAGGAGTCACAAACCCCATCAGGCGGCGATTCGTGCCACTGGCGCCCGTTCCTTGGCACGCTCGCCGGCCATCCACAGGTCACGCTGCGTCTGCATGCGCAGCCACAAGCCGGGCGAAGTACCCAAGGCTTCATGTAAGCGCAAATCCATGTCGGCGGTGACGGCGGCGTGTCCGTGCAGGATGCGCGACAGCATGACGCGACTGATGCCCACATGGGCAGCAAATGCGGTCACGCTCATGTCGAGGTCTTCGAGCCAGCCGGCAAGCACTTCGCCTGGTGATGCGGGGTCGTACATGTCCATCTTCATCCTTCAGTGATAGTCGATGTAGTCGAGTAGCTCCACGTTCGTTCCGTCAAACCGGAAAACCAGCCGCCAGTTAGCTTGCACCGTCATGGCAAGAAAGCCGGCGCGGTCGCCGGACAGACCATGCAGGCGCCAAGACGGGCGAGCCAAATCGCCGGGGCTGGATGCGGCATGCAGGGCGGTCAGCATTTCCCGCAGGCGCTTGGCGTGAATCGGCTGGATGCCGGCTTGCGTACCAGAGCGGAAGAAGGCTTCAAGCCCCTTGTGTCGAAACGAGACAATCATAGCCTGTATATCCCTGCTTTACAATCCACTCTGCACGACTCGCAGGCGCGTGTCGGCTTCTACTGGCTGCTCGATACCTGCCTCGCTGAGAATCCAGCCTTCGATCTTGGTGTGCCACATGCGCAGCAGATCGAGCGGGCGTACTCGATAGTGCTTCTCTGCGGTCGCGCTCGGTTTGTGTCCCATGATCTGCGCACTGACGCCAGCCGGGCATTCCACCCACTCCGCCAGCGTGCCGAAGGAACGGCGCAGACCGTGGATAGACAGCGCCGGAAGTCCGGCAGCAACAAGGCACTTGTTGTGCATGATGCGCGGCTCCTGAAGCCTTCCAGATGCCGCCGTGACGCTGGAGAACACCCATTCATTGCGACGCGGCAGGCCGGCCAGCAGCGCGGCAACGTAGGGCGTGAGCGGGATAGTGCGCTCGCCTTCTACCTTGTCCCGGATCGTCAGCGCCTTCCACTGGAAGTCCACATCTTCCCACCGGATGCCGGCCACCTCTTCACGGCGCGCACCAATCAGCAGCGCAGTCTGGAGATAGGCGGCGATGACGGGATTCTGAATCTGGCGCACGGCGGCGAACCATGCCGGCAACTGCTCACGCTGTAGGCAATCGTCCTTGGCGGATTTCTTCGGCAGTTCGTCGCGGGCCATGCGCGTGATGCAGGCGTCGGCCTGTACCTGGTCGCGGTACTCGGGGCGGTCGGCGCACCAGTTCAGGAAGGCACGCAGTAGAGAAAAGGCAAGGCGGGTATGTGTCGGGCGTTTGGCGGCCTCATCCTGAAGCCAGACGCGCACGCGGTCAGCGTCGATCTGTTCCAGAGGAAGGGCCAGCAGCGGGCGCAGGATGCCCGGCAGCGTCTTGTCACTGTCGCCAGGGTGCCGCCCTTGGGTGCGCGGCTCGCCTCCTTCCTTGCTTACGGTCGCATGGTCGCCGAGATGGCTTTGACTCCACCGCGGGGCGCGCGCTTCGATGTACTTCTGCCAGGCTTCCATTGCCGGCGCGACGATGCGCTCCAGTTCGATCCGCTTGGCCTCGGCTTCGGCGCGCTTCGCTTCGGCTTCGGCTATCCGGTCGCGCTTCTCTTGGCGCGGATCGATCCCCGAGTCAATGAGCACTTGCAGGCGCCGGGCCTCGTCGCGCGCGGCGCCCAGGGTCCACGCCTTGGTGCTGCCGATCGTCAGCCGAACCGATGCGCCAGACTCCAAGCGGCTCTGCAAGACGTAGACCTTGCTGCCGCCGGCTGACGCCTTCAGGCCGAGCCCGGCTGATTCCGTGTCCCAGAGAAAGGACGCTGCTTTGCCTGTCTCGCAAACGAACTTGGATACTCGCCCGGCAGTGAAAGGAACCTTGTTTTCGCTCATCTGATGGTCTCCGGCTTTGCTTACCAGCGGAATCCAGTAAGCACACAGTAAGCAGATTATATCAATTCCGTTCAACGTCGAGCAACGTCTATTTTCATCAACTAATTGATTTTTTTCAGAACATATCCTTGCAGTACATCCTCTTCAACGTCGAAAAATGCCTAGAAGTTTGGATTGTGATTCCAGTGGTCACGGGTTCGAATCCCGTACATCGCCCCAATCAGTCAACAACATACTCAGCGCGGCGCCAAGAACAACAAAATCAGCACCGAATGAGCAAGACCCGTGTCACTCCGGCTTGCGTTTGGCGCGTGGATGCGCCTGGTCGTAAACAGCCGCCAGATGCTGAAAATCAAGGTGCGTGTAGACCTGTGTCGAAGCGATGCTGGCATGACCGAGCATCTCCTGCACCGCCCGCAGATCGCCCGAGGACTGCAGCACATGCGAGGCGAAGGAGTGGCGCAGCATGTGCGGATGCACCCGCGCCGGCAGTCCCTGCATCAGTCCACGCCGCTGCAGGCGTTGCTGGATCATGCGCATGCCCAGGCGTCTGCCATGCTGGCCAACGAACAGCGCCACCTCGTCGGCCGCCGCCAGGCAGGCGCGCTGCGCGGCCCATAGCGCCACCGCCTCCCTGGCCTTGCTGCCCACGGGAACGATGCGCAGCTTGCTGCGCTTGCCGAGGACGCGCACCTCACCGGCCAGCAGCTCGTCGAGAGAGGCGAGGTCCAGGGCTGCGAGTTCGGCCAGGCGCAGGCCCGAAGAGTAGAACAGCTCGAAGATCGCCTGATCGCGAACCGCCAACAGGTTCTGCGGATCAGCCTCCAGCAAGCGACTCGCTTCGTCAGGCGACAGCACTTTCGGCAAGCCCCTGGGGCTCCGCGGCGGCCGCACGCCATCAACGGGATTCTGCGTGGCCATGCCGTGCTGGCCGAGCCAGCGATAAAAACCGCGCCAGGCCGAGAGCGTGCGCCCGAGCGAGCGGCCACCGAGCCCGCGCGCGTGCAGCTGCGCGACGAAGCGGCGGATGTGATGCGTCCGCAGGGCGTCAAAGCCGGAGGCATCGGATAATTCAGCGCGTGAACCGGCGGGCGATTCGCCAGGCGAATCCTCCGGCAACCCGCCGCTCAGATCGCAAAGCAGATCGAGATCACGCCGATAATTACTGACCGTGTGCGCCGACAACCGTCGCTGCTGCGCAAGTTCGTCAAGATAGGCGCTGACACTGGCCGCGCGCGCGCGGGCAGCCATCGAGGTCATTTCAGCGGAGGACACGCGCCAGCGCCGCCGCCGACATTTCACCGAGACGCACGAGGTAGACGGTCCCCATGCCGGCGTAGAAGCGCTCGTGATCTTCGCTGCCGAGGGCAATCATGCCGATCGTGGCGCTCCCGTGGTGCATCGCGATCAGGCCTTGTGAACGGACATGCAGGGACGCCTCACCGAACCACGATGAGGTTTCGAAACCCGCCGTCGAACCACAGTAGGGTTGCGTCAGCGTTTCTGCGAACGCCTGCAGCTCCTGGCTGACCTCGGCGAATTCCGGCAGTTCATCGCTGCCTTCCGGACGATGCCAGAGACGCAGCGCCACGTGCGGGACGGCAAAATCGTCACGCAAATGGAAATTCAGGGTGTGCAGCACCGCCTGAAAACTCCTGGCAATGATCAGACCCACCGCCAGCCGGTGCATTTTCTCGCCAATCGCGTCGTTTTCCTCGGCAAACTGCAGCAACTCGCCCATCTTGCCTTCGAGGTGACGGTTCTTGTCGCGCAGCGCCAGCATCTGACGTTCGGTGATCGAGATCGTCCGCCCCGCATACGGGTGCGGAACCACCATATTGGAGACCAGATCAGCGTGTTCCTCGAAAAACTTGGGATTGTCCTGCAGGTAACGCGCGACTTCTTCCGACCTCATAACTCAATTTCTCCGTTGAATACAGTAAGTGCAGGGCCGGTCATCGATACCGGCGTTCCCTGGCCATTCCAGACGATGCTCAGATCGCCGCCGCGGGTTTCGACGCGCACCGGCGAATCGAGCAGGCCACGCGCGATACCGGCCACCACAGCAGCGCAGGCGCCGCTGCCGCAGGCCAGCGTTTCACCCGCGCCACGTTCGAAAACCCGCAGGCGAATCGCGTGCCGGTCGAGCACCTGCATGAAACCGGCGTTGACGCGTTGCGGGAAACGCGGGTGCGATTCGATCAGTGGCCCCAGCCGCTCGACCGGCGTGGTGTCGACATCGGCAACCACTTGCACGGCGTGCGGATTGCCCATACCGACCGCAGTGATGGCCCATTCCTCATCGGCGACCCGGAGTGGCTGCAGCAGATCGTTGCGGTCGCTGATGAAGGGAATCTGGTCCGGGGCGAACACCGGCACCCCCATGTCGACGCTGACTGAACCGTCCTCTTCGAGTCGCGGAACAATCACGCCACGCATCGTTTCGACGCGGATCTCGCGTTTCGTCGTGAGCCCCTGTTGATGTACGAAGCGGGCGAAGCAGCGTGCGCCGTTGCCGCACTGCTCGACCTCGCCGCCATCGCCATTGAAAATGCGATAGCGGAAATCGACATCGGGGCGCGTGCCCGCTTCGACCAGCAGTATCTGATCGCAGCCAATGCCGAAATGGCGGTTGGCCATAAAGCGCAGTTGTTCGGGTGTCAGTTCAAGCGACTGGCGAATCCCGTCGAGCACGACAAAATCATTGCCGAGCCCCTGCATCTTGGTAAAGGTCAGTTTCATCGTTGTTCAGGATTCGGCAGTGTGCCCAGGCAGTGGTTTCGCCATTATAAAGTCGTCCATGACGAATCCCTGGCCAATATCGACGCACACCGATTCACGAACGGCAAAGCCATGCTTGCGATATGCCGCAATGGCAGCCTGATTCCGCTTGTTGACCGCCAGAATCAGCGTGCCGCAACCAAGTGCCAGCGCGCGCTCGGCCACATGCGCAATGAGCCGGGCACCGAGACCCAGGCGCTGCCTTGCCGGCTCGACGTAAATCTTGTCGAGCTTCATTTCCTTGCCGCCGTCAACCCGCATGCAGGATGAAAAACCGGCCAGTTGACCATCGACCCGGAGCTGATCCCACCAGAGATCCGGCCTGGTCAACTCGTCGAGCAAGCGCTGCCGGTGGTAGCGCTGTTCGAGCATGAAGTCGATCTGCGCCTGGCTGATGATTCCGGGGTAGGTCTGCTGCCAGATCCGGCGGGCCAGTGCGGCGACGGGATCGACATCGGCTGCACTGAGCGGGGCGATCAGGACGTCCATTCTTTCAACCGTAAATGTGAAAGTCGCGTCAGCGACTCACGAATCTCCCCTCCCCACTCGTGGGGGAGGGGTCGGGGGAGAGGGAAACGGTCATGACTTTCATGATCGGGATGCCTGGAAAAGTCATGACCGTTAGGTGAGCAGCGGCTTGCCGGTCAGTCGTTCGAGTTCGGCCCGCAGTTCCGGGACAGCCTGCGCGAATTCCTCTTCCAGTCCGGGCAGTGCCGCGGCCACTTCGACCGCGTCCTGCTGGCGAGCGAGAGTTTCGATGCGGGCGGCGCGGGCTGAAACACTCGCGAGGCCAATCGCGGCACTCGACGACTTCAGGCTATGGGCAGCGCGCGTGACTTCCGGCCAGGCTGGCTCCGGCAGTCGCAGGCGGATGGTGGCGATGAGTTTCGGAGTATCGTCCAGATACAGGGCGATCACCCTCTCTACCAGCTTGCCCATACCGGGACGGTTGAAGCTCGGGTTGTCGACCAGGGCGCTGCGGTCGAGCAAGGATGCCGAAGCCGGGCTGGCCTGGACCGGCAACGTGGTAGGTTGCGGCGAAGCCGATGCCGAAGCGCTGGCGCCGGCGGGCAGCCAGTGCAGCAGACAGGACAGCAATGGCTCGATGCGAACCGGCTTGCTGAGATAATCGTTCATGCCGGCGTCGAGGCAGCGCTGGCGATCCTCGGGCAGGGCGTTGGCAGTAAGCGCGACGATCGGCACCCGCGACCATGGCGGCGGCAGCGCGCGGATCGCTGCCGTCGCCCCGTAGCCGTCGAGCACCGGCATCTGACAGTCCATCAGAACCAGATCGAACGCCGACTGCTGCAAAACCTCCACCGCCAGCGCGCCATTTTCGGCGATCGTGACGGTGGCGCCGAGTTGCCCCAGAATGGCCTTGATCACCACCTGATTGACCGGGTTGTCCTCTGCCACCAGAATGCGAGCATTGATCTTCTCGACGCTCCGGGCGGCGGTCGCCGGTTCGGGCAGCGGCGCCACCGCCCTGGCAAAAGGCAGGTCGATGGTAAAGGTGCTGCCCTGCCCGAGCGTGCTGTCTACACTGATCGCGCCCCCCATCAATTCGGCAAAGTGCCTGCAGATCACCAAGCCAAGCCCGCTGCCGCCAAAGCGACGGGTCGTCGACTGGTCGGCCTGAACGAAGGGCTTGAACAGGCCGGCGATCGCCTCGGGGGCGATGCCGATGCCGGTGTCGCTGACGCTGCAGCGCAACCAGAGCCGGTCGTCGTCGGGACGCGGATCAAGCGGGGAGACGCAGAAGGTGATCGTTCCTCCCTCGCTGAACTTGATGGCGTTGCTGATCAGTTTGGACAGGATCTGGCGCAGACGCGTCGGGTCGCCGTTCAGAGCCAACCGGGCAGGAATACGAAAATCGGTGATCAAGGTATTGCTGCGGGCCGACGCGAGTTCCCGGAAGATGTCGGCAAGCTGGCCAAGCAGGGCCTGGAGGTCGAAATCGATCTGTTCGATGACCACCTTGCCCGCCTCGATCTTCGCCAGATCGAGAATGTCGCCCAGCAGCTCATGCAGTGACCGCCCGGCGCTGCCAATGGCGCGCACATAGCGTTCCTGCTCGGCGTTGAGAGGCGTACGCTCGAGGATCTCGGCCATTCCCAGAATCCCGTTGAGCGGCGTGCGGATTTCGTGGCTCATGTTCGAGAGGAACCTCGACTTGGCGCGGCTCGCGGCCTCGGCAAGCTGTTTGGCTTCCAGCAATTCAGTGTTGCGGGCCACCAGGCGACTGGTCAGGGTTTCGAGAACATTGACCACGACCTGCACCTCGTTCCCCGATTCCACAGCGATGCCACTGCCGGTCAGTTCCAGCGCCAATCCTTCCGCCTTGTTGCGTAGCGCGAACAGAGGGTGCAATGTCCAACGCAGCAGCAGAATCGCCAGCAGACTGCAGCCCAGGAGAATGACCAGGGTATATACGGCGGCGCGTTCCTGCCCCTCGTCCAGCCGCCGGTAGGCCGTCGAACTGTCCAGGACGGCCACTACCACGTAGGCAGTGTCGATGATCGTCAATGGCAGATAGCCGACCGACTCGTGTGACTCACGAGACTGGCGAAAGACCGGGATCTTCTGGGTCAGTGCCTCCTGGATCAGGACGGGGTCAAGGCTGCGCGACCGGGTTGTTGATGCAGCCAGCACTTGCCCGGTTCGTGCGACCAGAAACAGCTCGGCGGCGAGCTCCCGGCCGAGTTTCTCCAGCAGCGCCGAGTCGACCCGGAAACCCACACAGATCGTACCGAGCAGCTGTCCTTGCAAGGTGATCGGTTCGATCGCGCGCACCGTCAAAATCCCGGCTGCAAGCTCGGTGGCCAAGATGCTCTCGCCTTGCAAGGCTTCGAAGACCCCCCAGGCTGACGATCGATCGCCAACCGGTTCCCCGTCATCGCTCCGGTAGAGAACAATTTCCCGATTGTCGGTCACTTCGATGTGGCCATGCTCGCTGGCCACCCTGGCATCGTCCAGTGACTGACGAAGCTTCATTGCCGCGTCTCCACCCCGCGAGCTGGCCAGATATTTTCCCAGACTATCCCCAAGGGCGATCAGCCGGGCCGTCAAGCGGGCACGCTCGGCGTGGGCCTCCAGGAGTTCCAGGAGAACACGTCCGACGGTCTGAATCTTCTCTATCTCCTGAGCGTCCACCGTGGCCTTCAGGGTTTCCCTGGAAACCCTGAAAGCCGTCCACTGCGCCAGAGCCGCCAACAAGGCGAAAACCAGCACCAGCGTGAAGTGGAGAGAGAAGCGGGAAAAGAGGCTGCGTTGCATCCGGAGCGTTCGGGGGGCTTCGCTCAGCCCGCCGTCCTCGGCGGCAGAATGCCGTGCTGGCGCACGATACGCTGGCCATCAGGCGAGCGAATGAAATCCAGGAAAGCCCTGGCGGCAGGCGTCACCCCGTTCTGCTTGTGAATCAGGCCGAGTTCGACCCAGGCCAGGTAGCTTCCCTTCTCGAGATTTTCCGGGGTCGGATCGACGCCGTCGAGCGCCAGGTGCACGACCCGGGTGGTACAGGCGGACAGTGCCGATCGATTGAGCATGCCCAGGCTGCTCGGGTAACGGTCGAGCAGCGCGATCAACTGGGGGTCCAGGTTCACGGTCTTCACTCCCGGCCCGAAAGTGATGTCCTGTAAGGGTTTGATGACCTTGGCGATCGCCTGGCGGCTGGCGTCGGAGTTTTCGCGTCCGACGGCGCGAATCGGCGCGGCCTTGCCCCCCAGTTCTCTCCAGTTGGTGATCCTGCCGCTGTAAATGTCGACCAGTTGCGCTGCGCTGAGGCTGCGGACGGTCACGCCAGCGCCGCCGACGATGACCACCGGGTCACGCCCGAGGGAAATATGGACGAAGCCCTGTCTGCGTTCTTCGTCCTTGAGGAGCCGTCCGACACGCCCGACACTGGAAATTCCCTCGCCGACATCGCGCAGCGCGCCGGCGGTGCCCGTGGACGGCGGGATGACGACGCGGTGTTGCGCCTGTCGTGCATTGAACGCCTTGGCCAGTTGGTCAAGAACATATTCCGGATTGCCGCTGCCGGGGATCACCAGATCCTCGGCGCGACCCGTTCCCGCCAGCAACAAGGCGAGTAACACGATCCACCACTGACGCACTGAACTCATCATCCACTCCTGTTCTCCGGGGAGGGTCGGTGCGGCGACTGACCACCGCAGCGCCCGCTGATTCAAACAGGCACTCCACCAGTCGCGGAGTTTAGCAAACTTGTCGGTTGTGCCGCGATTATGCCGGCCCCCCCGAAGCCCGCTCAATCTGATCAGCCAAGGGCCGCGAGGGGCATGATGACCATCGAATCGACACCGCGCTGCTGGCGGTCGGCCACGCCAGATGCCCGCAGGACGAACGCCAAAGGTCATGACATTTTCATACACCTTTGATCATTAAAGTCTTTACCGGCAGATACCCGTTACAAATGTCCGTTACTTGAGCTGGATCACTTTCGCCAGCAACAGCCCCCCCTTCAACCCTATCCGTTTCAGTCACGCCGCCGGAGATGGGCGTGCAATCCCCAATTGCCGATACAATCCTGGCCGCTGCATTCGGCCAAACGACAAGACAAATCAAATACAAGTGGAACCAATGCCCCGATCACCGATCCGCCATCTTGCCCTAAGCATCGCCCTGGCCTGCGTTGCCGGCACAGGCATCGCCGAGGAGGCCCTCGCCCCCCCCGACATCAGCCTCGAAGACCTGCTCGGCACCGAAGTGACCAGCGCTTCGCGCAAGGCCGAGCGACTGCATGAAGTCGCGGCAGCCGTGTTCGTCATCACCCGCGACGACATTGAACGCTCGGGCGCGACCAACCTCCCCGAAGCCCTGCGCCTGGCGCCAGGAGTCAACGTCGCCAGCCTCGCCAACAACCGCTGGGCGGTCAGCGTGCGCGGTTTCAACGACCGCTTCAGCAACAAGCTGCTGGTGCTGATGGACGGACGCAGCATCTACTCGCCGCTCTTTTCCGGCGTGGTCTGGGAAGATCAGGATACGCTGCTCGAAGACATCGACCGCATCGAGGTGGTGCGCGGCCCCGGTGCCGCGATGTGGGGCGCCAACGCGGTCAATGGCGTGATCAACATCATCACCCGCCGCGCACGCGACACCGAGGGCGACCTGCTGGTTGCCGCGGCCGGCAGCGAAGAACGCGCTCTGCTGGCTTTCCGCCACGGCGGAGAAGCGGGAAATGGACATTTCCGCGTCTGGGGCAAGGCCTTCAAGCGCGACCAGTCTTTCACCACCGATGGCCACACCGGCAACGACTACTGGCAGGCCGGGCGTATCGGCTTTCGCGGCGACTGGCACATGGGTAGCGATCAGCGTCTGATGCTCAGCGGCCAGATGTATTCCAGCCCGACCGGCGACCGCTGGAATCTCGCCGACCTCGGATCGCCGCTGGGCGTCAACCTGATCGACCGGCGCCAGGGTGGCAAGGGCGGACACCTTCTGGGCCGCAACGAGTGGACGCTTGCCAACGGTTCGCAGGCCGCCCTACAAGCCTACATCGACGTCAGCAGCATCGAACTGCAGACCGCTTTCAAGGAGGATCGGACCACCGTCGATCTCGATTTCCAGCATCGCCTTCTCCTCGGGCAGGACCACGATCTCATCTGGGGTCTCGGCTACCGTTACTCGCGCGACCGGATGAACTCCACGGGGATCATCGTCGCGCAGCCGTCGAGTCGCGCCTTCACCCTCGCGAGCGCCTTCGTTTACGACGATATCACCCTGTTGCCGAATACGCTGCGGCTGATGCTCGGTCTGCGCATCGAAGACAACAGCTTCACCGGCGTCGAACCGCTGCCCAACGTGCGCCTGATGTGGGCGCCCTCCGACAGCCAGTCGCTGTGGGCTTCGGTCGCGCGTGCGGTGCGCACGCCTTCGCGCGCCGAGCTCGATGGAGAAGTGATCTTTTCGGTCACGCCGCCTGGCGCAGCAGGAAATCCAACTCCCTTGCCGCTGCTGACGCGCAACATCCCCGACGATCACAAACTGCAGAACGAAACCGTGCTCGCCTATGAGCTCGGTTACCGGCACCAGTTTTCCGCCAGTCTGTCCACCGACATCGCGGCTTTCTACAATCAGTACGGCGACCTGCGTTCGGCGATGCTGGGCACGCAACAAATCGCCTTCGAGCGGTCCCCGTACCTCATCCAGAACATCGTCCCGGACAATAGTATCCAGGCGCATACCCATGGCTTCGAAATTTCCATGGACTGGTACCCGCGGCCATGGTGGCGAATCCAGCCGAACTACAGCTACCTGCGTCTCGATGCCACCGCGAAAACCGGCGATCCGGTATCGGTCAGCAATGCGAACAACATGAACGTCAGCGATCCGCAACATCAACTGTCGTTGCGTTCGTCGCTGTCGCTGTCCGACAAACATCGCTTCGACCTCTGGCTGCGCCATGTCAGCAAACTTGGCGCGAGAAACGCCCAGATCGCCATTCCCGCCTACACTACCCTCGATCTGCGCTATGCCTGGAAACCGACGCACGACCTCGAAGTGTCGGTGGTCGGCCAGAACCTTCTCGACCGCAGTCATCCGGAGTTCGTCCCCAGCCTGCTGCCCTCGCAGCAACTCGAACTGCAGCGCGGCATGTACGTCAAGGCCAGGTGGCAATTCTGAGACCATTCGCGTGATGATTTCCGCCCGGTGCTGGTCTGCCCTGCTGTGGGCCATCGCCCTGGCCATCGGACTGGATGAGCCAGCGCTGGCACAAGGCACCCTCGCCGAGCCACAGGCCAAAGCGGCCTTCGTGCTAAACTTCGCGCGTTATATCGAGTGGCCCGAGCGCGCTTTCGTTAGCCGCGAATCGCCCTTGTTGATCTGCCTCCTGGGTCGCGACTCGATCGGCAGCGCGCTGACGGCGCTTCAGGACCGCCAGGTGCAGGGACGCCTGGTGGCCGTCCGTTTGCTGAACGGCATCGACGAAACACGCCCCTGCCAGGTCCTGTACATCGGCGCTTCGGAAGCACGCCGCCTGACTCTGGTGCTGCGCGCACTCACCGGACAGGCGGTGCTGACGGTCAGCGACACCGATGGCTTCATCGACGTCGGCGGCGCCATCGGCATCGTCCAGGGCGATGGACGGCTGCAGTTCGAAGTCAATCGCGACAGCCTCGAGCAGGCACAGCTCAGGGCCAGCTCCCATCTGCTCAAACTGGCGCGCAATCTGGGCAATCTGAAGGGAAAGAACTGAGATGCGTTTTGCCGATCGGCCATTGAAGGCCAAACTGATGCTGATCATCGGCGTGACGGTCGGCGCCGGTCTGGCGATCAGTACGCTGCTGTTTGCCGCTTCGGAAATCAACAACAATCGCGAATCGGAACTAGCCAAATTGACCGGCATGGCCGAAATCCTCGCCGCCAGCAGTGCGTCGGCGATTGCCTTCGACGATGCGCGCACGGCCAGCGAGACCTTGTCCGGCTTGCGCACCCGTCCGGAGATCCTCGCCGGATCGATCACCCTGCCCGACGGCACCGTCTTCGCACACTATCCAGCCGGAGGCGTTGCCGTAGCGGCGGCACAAGCCGGCGCCGCGACGCCGCGGGTCATCGGTTCCTACTTTGCCGACGCGATGAAGATCGAGTATCCGGTTCCCCAGGGTGGCGAGGTGATCGGAACGCTCAGTATCGAATCCGATCTGCGACCGATGTGGCG
Organism: Candidatus Accumulibacter cognatus; assembly: GCA_013414765.1. Classification (GTDB taxonomy): domain Bacteria; phylum Pseudomonadota; class Gammaproteobacteria; order Burkholderiales; family Rhodocyclaceae; genus Accumulibacter; species Accumulibacter cognatus. The sequence continues at coordinate 3,665,758 of CP058708.1, read as the reverse complement.
CAGTACCGCGAACCGAATGTTGCTGGTTCTGGCCGGAGCGCTGCTCGCTTTTGCCGCTGCCCTGCTGCTCGCGATGCGCCTGCAGCGATCGGTGTCGGGACCGATTCTCGAGCTGACACAGGTGATGCGGCTGGTCGCCAACGACAACGACTATTCGCACCGGCTGCCGGTGCAGCAGCGCGACGAGGTCGGCGAACTGATCAAGGGCTTCAACACCATGTTGAGCGAGGTCGAGGAGCGCGACGAGGCACTCCGCAAACACCGTGCCACACTCGAACAGCAGGTCGAAGCACGCACCGCGCAACTGCGGCTGGCCAAGGAGCAGGCCGAGAGCGCGAATCTCGCCAAGTCGCGTTTTCTGGCGAATATGAGCCACGAGATCCGCACTCCGATGAATGGTGTCATCGGCATGGCCGACCTGTTGCTCGATACCTCGCTCTCCGAATCGCAGCGGCGCCAGGTCGATCGCCTGCGGATGTCGGCCGAATCGCTGATGCATCTGCTCAACAACGTGCTCGACCTGTCGAAGATCGAATCCGGCCGACTCGAGGTCGAGAGAATCCCGTTCGACCCACGGCAACTCATCGAAGAGGTGGTGCAGCCCTTCGTCGAAATGGCCTCGGCCAAAGGCGTGCTGCTCAGCGAAGTGCTGGCGCCCGACCTGCCTGCTGCGGTGCTCGGCGACCCCTATCGGGTCAAGCAGATCGTCAGCAATCTGTTGAGCAATGCCGTGAAGTTTACCGAACACGGCACCATCTTCCTCTCCCTGACCCGAGAGCCTTCCCCCGCAAACGGCGGCTCCCCAGGCCGTGCCGACCCGGATCACTACCAGCTCTGCTACGCTGTCAGCGATACCGGGATCGGCATTGCGCTCGCCGACGGGGAAAAGCTGTTCGCCCCCTTCACGCAGGCCGACAACTCGACAACCCGCAAGTTTGGCGGTACCGGCCTCGGTCTGGTGATCATTCGCGAACTTGCGCAGCGCATGGATGGAGAAGTGGGCTTCGAGAGCGAGGAAGGTCGCGGGTCAACCTTCTGGTTCCGGCAGCGCGTCGAGCTTCACCATCATCCCCTGGCCAAACCGGCATCGAATCCACCGGCCGCTGCCCGGATCAGCGGACGCTTGCTGCTCGTCGAGGACAACGAGACCAATCGCGAAATCTCCGGAGCGATCCTCGAGACGCTGGGTTGTCAGGTGGATTTTGCGCACGACGGCGCGCAGGCGGTGGCCGCCGCCGCGGCTACCCACTACGACCTCATCCTGATGGATTGCCAGATGCCGGTCATGGACGGCTTCGAGGCGACGCGCCGGATTCGCGCCGCAGAGCAGGCGGCAGGCGATGCCGCGCGACCGATCATCGCCCTGACGGCCAATGCCCTGGCTGGCGACCGCGAGGCCTGCCTGGCCGCCGGCATGAGCGACTATCTGGCCAAGCCAATCAACCGGGCGCAACTCACGACGATCCTGGCGCGTCATCTGCAGACACCAGCAGACGCCGCCGGATCGAGCCTCGCAGCAGACACCGCGGACAGCATCGACACCGTCGCCTACGCCACACCGACTTTCGACCCCAGCATCGTGCAATCGCTGCCGATGGTCGCCGATGGTTCGAACCCCGAGTTTGCCGACCGCGTTCTCGACATGTTCACCCGTAACGCCAGCACGCTGCTTGCAGCCATCGACAGTGCGATGCAGCAGGGCGATGCCAAAACCTTGCAGCGATCGGCGCATACCCTGAAATCATCGAGTGCAACGGTCGGTGCGATGGCGCTCTCCGAAAAGGCACGGGATCTGGAAATGCGCCTGCGCTCCGGTGAGCTGCCGGCGACCGACTGGCCACAAGCGCTGCGCGGTGCCTACGATGAATTCGCCAGCGCCCTGGCCCGGCATCGCGCTGCTGCAGAAGTGGCCAACGGTCATGACTTTTCCGCTCCCCGATCATGAAAGTCATGACCGTTTCCCTCTCCCCCGACCCCTCCCCCACGAGTGGGGAGGAGAGATCCGTGCGTCGCTGACGCAACTTTCACATAAAGGCAACATGAGAAACATTCCTGCACACGGACGCTTGCTGATTGTCGACGACGACCTGATGGTCCGCATGCTCGCCTCCGAGTCGCTGCGCCACGCAGGCTTCGAGGTCAACGAGGCCGACTGCGGTGAGCAGGCCCTGGAGATGTTCGAGGAGCAGGATTTCGACCTGCTGCTGCTCGACGTGATGATGCCCGGGATCGACGGTTACACGGTCTGCCAACGCCTGCGGCAGCACGAGCGCGGCAAGTGGTTGCCGATCGTGATGCTGACCGGCCTCAATGACAGTGATTCGATCGAACAGGCTTACCTTTCCGGTGCCACCGATTTCATCACCAAACCGATCAACTGGTTGTTGCTGACCCAACGGGTACGTTATGGCCTGCGTGCCAGTCATGCCATCGCAGAGGTGACGCGCAGCCAGCAGAGTCTGGCGCATGCCCAGCGTCTGGCGCGCATGGGCAGTTGGGAATGGTCGCTCAGCAATGCGCGCTTCGCGTGCTCGGACGAACTGCGGCAGCTCTTCGGCAGCGATTGGAAACTCGCTGGCGCGGCAACGGTCGAGCTTTTTCTGAGCATGGTGCGGGAGAGCGATCGCGCGGCCGTGAACGCAGCGCGCCAGGCGCTGATGATCGACGGCCAGCCGTACCAGATCTCCTACGGCTTTTGTCGCCCTGACGGCGCGTTGCGCGAAGTTTTCGAACAGGCAGAGGCGGTTCGTGATGGTAGCGGCCGGATCGTCAAAATTGAAGGCTTCACGCAGGACATCAGCGAACGCGTCGAGGCGCAGCAGCGCATCGAGCATCTGGCCTTGCACGATGGCCTGACCGGACTGGCCAACCGGCAGTTCTTCGCCCAACTGGCCGAGGTCGAACTCGAGCGAATGCGCCGCGAGAAGAGCCTATGTGCGATTCTCCATCTCGATATCGACCACTTCAAGAGCTTCAATGATGCTCTTGGCGACGCCGTCGGTGACCAGTTGTTGTGCGCGGTCGCCAAAAGGCTGAGCGTGTCGGTACGTGGGGCCGACCTGCTGGCCCTGAATCCACCGATGCGTGCCGCCGAAATGATCTCGCGCATCGACGGCGATGCCTTCACCGTGCTGATCCTCGAAGTGCGTGTTCCCGACCAGGCGGCGATGATCGCGGAGCGTCTGCAGCAGGCCATTGCCCGACCACTGTCGGTCGACGGCCATGAAGTGGTGCTGACGGCCAGCGTCGGCATCGCGGTCTTTCCACGCGACGCCGATTCGGTCGAAGCCTTGTCGCGCCACGCCGAGCAGGCACTGTACGTCGCCAAGGCGGCCGGCCCATCGGCCTGCCGCTTCTTCGACGAGGAAATGAACGCCGCGGCCAGCCGCAAACTCCATCTGGAAAATGAATTGCGGCAGGCCATTGCCGAAAACGCGTTGCGCCTGTATTTCCAGCCCAAGGTCGACGCCGCCAGCGGCCGGCTCGCTGGCGCCGAGGCGCTGGTGCGCTGGGAACATCCGCAGCACGGGCTGCTCGGGCCGGGCCAGTTCATTCCACTGGCCGAGGAATCGGGGCTGATCGTTGCCCTCGGCGAGTGGGTGCTGGCGACCGCCGCCAGACACCTGCGACAGTGGACCGACGCCGGACTCGAACCGTTGCGCCTGTCGATCAACCTGGCCAGCCCGAGCTTCCTGCAGGAGAACATCACCCAAAAGTGCTGCGACGCCGTGCGATGTGCTGGCGTCTCGCCGCAGCAACTGATTCTCGAACTGACCGAGTCGCTACTGGTGGTCGATGCCGACAATACCATCGCCCGTCTGAACGAATTGCGAGCCAGGGGTTTTGCCTTGTCGCTGGACGACTTCGGCACCGGCTTTTCCTCACTGAGCTATCTGAAGCGCTTTCCGCTCGACGAGCTCAAGATCGATCGTTCTTTCGTGGCCGACGTGACCAAGGGCGGCAAGGACGCCGCAATCGCTCTGTCGATCATCGAACTCGGTCGCCAGTTCGGCATGCATGTGGTTGCCGAAGGCGTCGAGACGCACGCGCAGGCCGGCTTTCTGCTCGCCCATGGCTGTCGGCTCCAGCAGGGCTACCTGTTTTCAGCACCGCTGCCACCCGATCGCTTCGAGGCCCTCCTCCGGAACGGTGACCGTTTCAACCCCTGCTTGCCGGTGCCCACCCGTCACCCGACATCCTGACCAACGAATATCGGGTGACGCCCTGCGGGCTAACCCGGCCTGCGACGATGGCTGCTCACAGTAAGGGCTTTGCTGGCAGCATCGACTACAATGCATGGACAGCAGAGTGGGGAGTTCGGCTGCGCAGCACAATACATCACCGGCAAGCGAAACCCCATATTGATCACACCTGGATAGCGCCGTTGGATCGGGAATCGAGAATATCACCACACGATTGCTGCACGAAGGAACACAAAATGCACACCTTCCCCCGCACAGCCACGCGGCTCGGTTCGGCCAAACGATCGATGCACGCACTTCTGCTGTTTCTGATGTTGCTCTTCGCGACCGCCGCACCGGCTCAGGAATGGCACTATACCGTGCGTCCAGGCGACAATCTGTGGGATGTCTCGACTCGTTATCTGATGGCTGTGGACTACTGGCCGAAGCTGCAGGCACTCAACGGAGTGACCGATCCCGAACATCTGCCCCCAGGGACGAAGCTGCGCATTCCGGTCGCCTGGCTCAAGCGCCTGCCGGCCAAGGCCATGGTCCTGGCGGTACAGGGGCAGGTGCAGGCGTTGATCGCATCGACCAGAAAATGGGTGGCCGTCGATCCCGGACTATTCCTGCATCAGGGCGACATCCTGGGTACCGGGCCCGACAGCAATGTCACCCTGAGATTCGCCGATGGCTCGCGGGTGTTGCTGCAGGCGGATAGCGAGCTGCGACTGGTGATCCTGAACGCGCGTGCTCAGACGCCGTTGGTCGAGACCCGCGCCCGCCTTGAAAAGGGTCGCGCCGATAGCGAGGTGATGCCGCGCACGACAGGCGCTGGCAACCGTTACGAAATCTGGACCCCCGCCGCCCATTCGGCCGTGCGCGGTACGCGCTACCGGATCAGCATGGACCCCGCGACAGCGACATCGCGACTGGAAGTGCTCGAAGGACTGGTCGAGTTGCAGGGTGGCCGCAAGACCCGATCAATTCCGCAAGGCTTCGGCTCCCTGGCCGAAACCGGCAAGCCACCGCTCATGCCGGTAGCGCTGCTGCCACCCCCGGCGCTCGGCGAGTTGCCGCCGCTGGTCTCGCGCGTACCGATCCGCTGGAGTTTTCCGGCCGTGCCGGAGGCGGCGGCGTATCGCGCACAGCTCGCACCCAATGAACAATTCGACCTCCTCGTGTTCGACACCGTCTCGTCGACCCCGGCCATACGCGGGCCGGACCTGCCGGACGGGAATTACGTCCTCCGGATTCGCGGCATCGACGCCAGGGGCCTTGAAGGAAACGACGCCGAACACCGTTTCCGTCTGCACGCCCGCCCCGAACCTCCGCTCCTCGTCCGGCCGCCCCACCAGAGCGGCGTGGTCGAAAAACCATTGCTCTTCGAGTGGTCGGAACCGCAGGGCGCCGCCAGCTACCTCTTTCAGTTGGCCAACGACGAACGCTTCCTGACCCCGCTGCTCAAGCAGGACGATCACCGCCAATCGCGCCTGACCGTCGAGCAGCCGCTCGAACCCGGGCCGTACTTCTGGCGGGTCGCTGTCCGCGACTCGACCGGGCGAGAGGGTCCGTTCAGCGACCCGCAAGCGTTCAGGCTGCAGGCCGCAGCGCAGATGCAGCCCCCCGAACTGGCCGCCGACCGCCTGACCTTCCGCTGGAGCACGGCTGCGCCCGGCCTGCAATACGACTTTCAACTGGCCAGGGATGTCGATTTCACGGTTCTCGAACAAGAAAGCAGGGTATCCGAAGCGCAGGTGAGCTTGCCGCGCCCGGATTCCGGCGTCTATTACCTGCGCGTACGCACCATCGAGGCCGACGGTTACGTGGGACCGTATGGTCCGGTGCAGCGGATCGATCTTCCCGCGCGCAACTACTGGCCGGCGGCACTGGTGGTCCTGCTCGCGCTGGTATTGATCTTTTGATCCTGGTGTCGTGATTGCAACGTTCAAGGCCCGTTCCGGCTGGTCCAAGCGGGTCCTTGTCTCGCTGTTATTGACGGCTGCCGCGCTGCTGCTGAGCGACAGCAACTTACTGTATCGCTGGGACCTGTTCCTCTACGACTGGAATCGGATGGCGTGGTCGCGCGCGCCGGCCGAGGACATCGTGATTGTGGCCATTGACGAGCAAAGCCTGCGGGAAATCGGACGCTGGCCGTGGTCGCGGCGTATCCATGCGCAACTGATCCGCCAGCTCTCCGCGGCCGAGGCGAGGGTCATCGGCCTGAATATCGTCTTCGCCGAACCCGAGACCACCGATCCCAGCGCCGATGCGGAACTGGCCAGCGCGCTCGCGGCCAACGGCCGCATCGTCCTGCCGCTGCTCAATGAGCAACACCGCCTCGGTGAGGAGTTGCGGGAGACCCTGCCGATTCCTCTATTGCGGACAGCGGCCGCCGGCATTGGCCACGTCGATGTCGAACTCGACCTCGACGGCATTGCCCGCAGCGTATTCCTCAAGGCCGGCCTGGGAACGTCCCGCTGGCCAACACTGGCCCTGGCCATGCTCGAACTGAGCGACCCCGCTGCCGAGCGGGCCTTACCCGGCGAGCGAGCGCGCCCCACCGCTTCAGCTTCACCGTCACCCGACGCCTGGCATCGCGATTATCGCATCCTGATTCCGTTTGTCGGCCCGCCGGGACGTTTTCAGCATTATTCCTACCACGACGTCCTGCGCGGGGATTTCCCGCCGGCAAGCTTCCGCGGCAAGTTTGTACTGGTCGGTGCGACGGCCAGCGGCATGGCGGATGCGCTTCCCACACCGGTTTCTGGTTTGTCGCGGCTGATGCCGGGCGTCGAATACAACGCCAACGTTCTCGACGCGCTGCAGCAAGGCTTGACCATCCAGGCTTTGCCTGCTCACTGGACGCTGCTGCTGACCGGGGTACTGGTGTTCTTCCCGATGTTGCTCCATAGCGCTTGCCCGGCGCGCTGGACCTTGCCCGTGGCGGTTCTGTCGCTGCTGCTGACCCTCATCAGCAGCTTCGTTCTGCTCTACACCAGGCAACTCTGGTTCCCGCCGGCGGCGACACTGCTCGTGCAGGGGCTGGGCTGTCCCTTGTGGAGCTGGCAACGCCTGCTCCTGCTCATCCGTTCGCTGTTCGAGCAGGAGGTACGTGCCCAGGTCACGCTGCACTCGATCGGTGATGCCGTGATCACCACCGACGCCAATGGGGCCGTGCAGTACCTGAATCCGGTCGCCGAAAGCCTGCTCGGTGTGGAGCCAGGCGCTTTGCGCGGACAGAAACTGGGCAGCATGTTCGAGGTCGCCGACGAGCAGGAGCGCTACCGCGCGGTCAATCTGGTGGCCCTATGCCTCGAAGAAGGCGCACTGGTCAGGCTGCCCGAGCCCTCCATCCTGCGCAACGACGCCGGAGAGGAATACGCCATCCGGGCTTCGGCGGCCCCGATCCACGACCAGCAGATGCGGGTTGTCGGAGTCGTCATCGCCTTCAGCAACATCACCGAAACCCGCCGTTTGACCGAGCAGATGCGGTATCAGGCCAACCATGACGCGCTGACCCATCTGCCCAACCTCGGCCTGCTGCGCGACCGCCTCAAGCATGCCATCACGCGCGCGCGCCGGAGCGGTCAGAGCCTGGCGCTGCTGTTCGTCGATCTGGATCAGTTCAAGAAGATCAACGAGGGTCTGGGTCACAGCGCCGGTGATGCCCTGCTGCGGGCCGTCGCCGACCGGCTGCTGCTCTGTGGTCGCAAGGACGACACCATCGTCCGCGTCGGCGGTGACGAATTCATCTGCATGCTGGAGGACTTGCGTCAGGAAGACCGGGTCGTGGACTTCGCCCATAAGCTGTTGAGGATGCTCGAAACGCCGTTCCAGATTGGCAACAATGAGTGTGTCGTCACTGCCAGCATCGGCATCTGCCTGTTCCCCAAGGATGGTGGTGATGTCGAAACCTTGCTGAGAAATGCCGACACGGCGATGTATCGCGCCAAGGAGAGCGGCCGCAACAACATCCAGTTCTACGCCCACGACATGCATCTGCGCAGCCTGGAACGGCTGAACATGGAACAGGGTCTGCGCCATGCCCTGGCGCGTCAGGAACTGGAAATCCATTACCAGCCGCAGATGGATCTGCGCCGGGACCGCATCATCGGCGTCGAGGCCCTGTTGCGCTGGCGGCATCCCCAGCGCGGGCTGATCTCGCCGCTCGACTTCATTCCCCTGGCGGAGGAAACCGGGCTGATCGAAAGCATCGGCGAATGGGTGCTCAGAACCGCCTGCCAGCAGGCGAAAGCCTGGCAGCAGAAGCACCGGCCGACGCTGCGCATGGCGGTAAACCTGTCGCCCCGCCAGTTCCTGCGTCCCGGCATGGTGAGCATGATCGCGGAAATCCTGCAGGAAACCGGTCTGGAACCCCGCTATCTTGACCTCGAAATCACCGAGAGCCTGCTGATGAAGGACGTACAGGGCAGCATCATGACCATGCATGCGCTCAAGGCGATCGGCGTCCGCTTGTCGATCGACGATTTCGGCACCGGTTATTCCTCACTCAATTATCTGAAGCAATTCCCCATCGACCAGTTGAAAATCGACAAATCCTTTGTGCACGATCTGGTCCTCGGCAAGGAGGACGCTTCGATCACGCTGGCGATCATCGCCATGGCGCACAGCATGTCGCTGACCGTGATCGCCGAGGGCGTCGAAAGCGAAGCGCAAAAGGCCTTCCTGCGCGCTAATCAATGTGACGAAATCCAGGGCTACCACTTGAGCCGTCCGCTGCCAGCGGATGAGATCCCGGCCTTGCTCAATTGACCGTTGATGACTTTCATGATCCGGGGTGTCTGGAAAAGTCATGACCGTTGGCGTAGCGTAACCCGACATTTTCACCTCATGGATCTGCCCCCGGCCGCCGTTACAATATTTTGATATTGGCCTTGTTGCCAAGCCGAGGGAAAGGAAACTCCAATGCCACATCGCTTCCGCGATCTTGCCATCGCTCTGAAACTCAATCTGGTGCAGGGTCTGGTCCTGCTGGCGATCATTCTCGCCGCGACAGGGTGGACCGCCTCGCATCTGCGCCAGCAACTGACCCAAACGGCGCTCGACGATCTCAAACAGATCAATCGCCTGGCCGTGTCGATGTTCGAGACCTACGACCGCAGCCTGCGCAACGACATCGAGCGCAGCGGCCGGCTGTTCTCGGGCAGCTTCGACAAGCCGTTTGAACTGCTCCAGGCAGGCGCAGCGCCGCAACTGCTGCATGGCGGAACGCGAATCGACGATCGCCTCGACCTCACCGACACCTTCACGGCAAAGGCCGGAACCGTGGCGACGATTCTGCTTCGCCAGGGGGACGACTTCCTGCGCGCGGCCACTTCATTGAAAAAGGAGGACGGCGCGCGGGCGACGGGAACCCTGCTCGGTACCGACCACCCCGCACGCCCCTCGCTGCTCGCGGGCAATCCCTATACCGGCAAGGCCACGCTATTCGGCAGGGATTTCATGACCCACTATGTCCCGGTACGCGACGCCTCGGGCAAGGTGATCGGCGCCTTTTTCGCCGGACTGGAATTTACCGAAGGGCTGCAGGCTTTGAAGAAGAGCATCCTGGCGATCAAGATCGGCAGCACGGGTTATGTCGCCGCGCTCGACGCCGGCAAGCAGAAGGGTGTCGCGACCATCCACCCGGCCAAGGAAGGGGCCAACCTGCTGGCAGCCAAGGACAGCCTCGGTTTCGAGTTTATTCGCGAGATGGTCGACAAGAAGTCCGGAAGCATCCGCTACGAGTGGGCAAATCCCGGCGAGAGCAGCGCGCGCGAAAAAGTGGCGGTTTTTGATCACTTTCCGGCCTGGGACTGGGTGGTCGTTTCCACCAGCTACGTCGAAGAAATCAGTGGCGGCGCCAACGCCGCCGTCCGTAACATCGCCTGGATGGCGCTGGTGATCATCGCCGCTGCCCTGCTCAGCGGCTTCGTGATGACCCGGCAATGGGTCACGCAGCCGCTGCAGGAAATCGCCCTCGCAGCCGACCGGATTGCTGCTGGCGATCTGACGGGCAGGCTGACGGGCGACAGTGCCGACGAAGTCGGTCGTCTGAAGCAGGCCATCGGCAAGATGTCGGAGAATCTGCAAACGACGGTCAGCAGCGTCCGCAAGGCCTCGTCAACGATGCTCGAACAGTCGCTCGCGCTGGTAACGGCGGCCGAAAAGGTCAGCGGCAGCGCGCAGGTGCAGCGCGATGCGGCGACCGGAATGGCGGCTTCGGTCGAGGAAATGAGCGTCAGCATCGATCAGGTAGCCGAACATGCACACGCGGCACAGGGGCTATCGGTCTCCTCCGGGCAGGCAGCGAGCCAGGGCGCCGAGGTGATTCACCAGGCGGTAGGGGCGATGAACCAGATCACCGGTTTCGTTCGCCAGGCGTCGACGACGGTGAGCGAACTCGGACGCCGCTCGCAGGACATTTCGGCGGTTGTTCAAGTGATCCGCGAGATCGCCGATCAGACCAATCTGCTCGCCCTCAACGCCGCCATCGAGGCGGCGCGTGCGGGGGAACAGGGCTGCGGCTTTGCGGTCGTTGCCGATGAAGTGCGCAAACTCGCCGAAAGGACGGCAACCTCCACGCACTCGATCAGCGAGATGATCGGCCACATTCAGGATGGCGCCAAGGCGGCTGTCCACCAGATGGAAGACGGCGTCGCCCAGGTCGAGCAGGGCGGCGTCCTGGCCGACCGGGCGGGTCAGGCGATCGGTGAAATCGAAGGCCGCACCAACGAGGTCATCACGACGGTCGGCAGCATCTCGGGCGCTATCCGGGAACAGAGCCTCGCCAGCCAGACGATTGCCCAGGGGGTCGAGCAGATCGCCCAGATGGCCGAAGCCAGCTACTCGGCCTCCCAGGGCACGGCGCAGTCGGCGCAGGCCTTGCGTGACCTGGCCGCGCACCTCGACCAGGCGCTCGGCCACTTGCGTGTACGTTGATGCCTGGCCTTACTCTCAAGCGCAGCATGGGCATCGGCATACGCAGGCATTGCGCCCCATGGGTAGCGGTACTGTTGGTCTTGCCCGGCGGCGCCAGCGGCGAACCCACCCGGATTGGCGGCACCCTTAGCGCGCTGGGCACCATGAAGATCCGGGTGTCGTTCAAACGATGAAAGGCACGGGGCAGGTAACCATGGAGCAACTGGTGACCGGCATCGCCGCCAGTGTCAGTCGGGCCATCGACCAGGTTGAAAAGCACGAGGTGGCGTTGCTTGCGCGTAGCCAAGGAGGCCACTGAAGCCCCCAGCCGCGCCTAGCAGCTTGTCGGACTTGACGTCTGAAGCCCCGCCAAGCTTCACGATACGGAATGAAAGTGCTGGATTGGGTTGGTTTTCAGTCCTATCGCAAGGTTTTTCTGCCGTTTTTCCCTACTGTGGGCGCAACTTGGCCATACGCTTCAAGTTCCACGCCAAGCAAACCAGCGTCCACTCTCCGGTGACCTTTTTCAAGCCCCGCAGCGAGAACCGGCGAAAACCCATGACCGATTTGATGATGCCGAAGACCGGCTCGACGGTTTGCTTGCGCAAGGCATAGAGGGCGCGCCCCGCTTGGGTCTTCAAGCGATGCGACAGGGCTTGTACGGGGGTCGCGTTCTCCGGCAGCGCTGCCGGTTCGCTGTGTCGCTCCCGCCAGTCCGGGTGGTGCTCGTCGCGAGCCGGCGCGATCACCGGATCAATGCCGGCCGCCGCGCACGCGTTGACGTTCTTCTCGCTGCAGAAGCCGCTGTCGGCGATCAGCGTTTCGACAGTCCCCAGAACCTCGGCTTGTGCCTTGAGCGTCGCCAGCATCGGCTCGACCTGCTCCTTGTCATTGGGGGCTTGCGTTACGCCGACCGCCACGACCAGCATCGTCGCTGCATCAACCCCAGCCTGCGCGTTGTACGCCTGTTCGAAGCCGCCACCGGCCACCGGCATGATCCGCGATTCTTCGTCGGTCAGGTTGATCTGGTCGCTGTCCCGCGCTCCCGGCTTGGGCGCCTTCGGCGGCCTGCCGCCGGTTTTCTTGCCCGTGACTTCTTCCTTGGCCTTACGCCGGGCCATCTTCTCGTCGTACTCGGCTTTCTCTCGCTGATAGCGCTCCTCGGCCCGAGCAGCAATCTTCCCCTTGGCCGCCGCCATCGCCGCTAGCCGGTCTTCGCGACGCTTGATTTCTTCGGGGAGGCTCACCCCGTCCGGAACGTCCGCCTGGTCGGCCTGCTCCGCCAGGGCGAAGAGCTCCTGTACCTCGGCCTTGAGCTGCGCTTCCAGCTTTTCGAGGTGTCCATGCGAGAGCGCGCTGTGCCTCGAAGCGTTCGCTTCGATCTTCGTCCCATCAAGACAAACGGTCCCCAGCTTCAGCAGCTTCATTTCCTTGGCCATCTCCAGGACCTGTACAAACAGGTCGCTCAGTTCGTCAAGAAAACGCCTCCGGAACGTCGCCAAGCTGTCGTGATCCGGATGGCTGCCCGCCGCAATGTAGCGAAACGCCACCGAGTCGTAGGTCGCCCGCTCCAGCTTGCGGCTCGAGAAGATTCCCGTGCTGTAGCCATAGACCATAATCGACAGCAGGGTCGCCGGATGGTACGCCTTCGATCCGCGCCCAGCGTACTGCCGGGTCAGGTTCGACAGGTCGAGTTGGTCCACCACCTCCACGATGAACCGGGCCAAGTGATCTTGGCTCAGCCAATCGTCAACTGACGGGGGCAGCAGGTAGTCTGTCTTGCGGTCGGTGACAATGAATTGGGACATGCCGAACCCCGGTTGCGCTAATCCATATGATTTTAGCATATTTGGCGGCGAGCGGGCCCAAAGGCCGACAGGCTGCTAGAGCGATTTCCTGGCGACCATTATTAACCCGGCCCTTTAATTCGTTGGCCTGGTAACTGTCTACGAGCCCGAAGGCGCCGTGCGGATGGAAGGAATTTAAGGGCTCCCTTAATAGCCACGAGATCAGCACGCCAATGAACGGCATTCTCGGCCTGACCGAACTGCTGCGCGGCACCCCGTTGAGCCCGCAGCAGCAGCGCTTCGTTGTCGCCGTTGATCAGTCCGGTGAGCATCTGCTCGGCATGATCAACGACATTCTCGACTTCTCAGGATCGAAGTCAGCAAACTCGAGATCAAGCGCATTCATTTCAACCCTCTGTCGCTGTAGTCTCACCGCCGGCATGGAAGAATATCTGGGCAATCCCTGCACCGCCCAGAGCTTGTCGTCGATGCTTGAGCGCTGGCTTCCGCGTGCGGACACCGGGACGGCGGCGTCCACCCCGGCAGCGGTGCCACCGCCAGCACTGTACGGCCAGGCAGAGACCGCCGATGCCGAACCGGCCATCAATCCGCGCGCCCTCGACAGCATCCGGCAATTACCGGGGGCCAATGGCGCGCTGCTGGTCAACAAGGTGATCGACGCCTACCTCGCCGATGCGCCTGGCACGGATGCATTCGGCAACCGATGCCGACAACGCTGATGCATTGCGCAAGGCGGCGCATGGGATGAAGTCGAGCAGCGCCAACGACGGCGCCGAGCGTCTGGCGGCATTGTGCAAGGTGCTGCAGATGCTCGGCTGCAGCGGCACCCTCGAAGGCGCCAGGTCCCTGCTGCAAAGCGCTGATCAGGAACTGCTGCGCGTCTTGCAGGCGCTGATGGACGAACACGCAACGACTTCCCGATCTTTCAGGACAGACCTCTCTGGCTGAACCCTTCCCATGTGAACAGCTTCGGTCTATCCTTTTGCGTTGCTTGCCACCCGACGGCCCGATCACAGTCATGTCACCCGTTGCGCGTCTCGAACCCCCGGAGAATCGACCATGCTCTCGAATGCAGAGCACGTACTGCCAACGGCGCTGATCGTCGACGATGATTATGTGATGCGGATGCTGGAACGGGAGACGCTGGCCCAGTTCGGATTCGACGTGCTCGAGGCCGCGGATGGCGAACAGGCCCTCGACATGCTGGACGATCCACCGCCGGACCTGCTGCTGCTCGATGTCGAGATGCCCGGCATCGATGGATTCGAAGTCTGCCGTCGCCTCCGCCAGCGCTGGGACATGGCGCGGGTGCCGGTGATCGTGGTCACCGGCATGGATGATCTAGCGTCGATCAACCGGGCCTACGAGTCAGGCGCCAACGATTTCGTCGCCAAGCCGATCAACTGGCCGATCCTCGGACATCGGGCACGCTATGTGTTGCGCTCGGCGCAAGCGGCGCGCCAGTTGAGCGAACTCAAGGAAAAGCAGGCGGCGATCATGCGGGCGATTCCCGACATGATCTTCGTCATGGACTGGCAAGGCACCTACCTCGATTACAAGCAGGGCTACGCCACAACGGCCTTCGTTCCCGCCAGCGAGTTGCTCGGCAAGAACATGGCGGCAATCCTGCCAGCCGAGGTGGCAAAACCGATCCAGCAGGGTATTGAACTGGCGCTCTTGCGAGGCCATCTGCAAACGGTGCTCTACAAGCTGCCGATGCCGGACGGCAGCCACCATTACGAAGCGCGCATCACGCCAAACGGGGTGGACAAGGTGGTGATCGTGGTGCGTGACATCACTACCCAGAAACTCAACGAGGACAAAATCCGCCGTCTGGCCTACTTCGACACACTGACCGGCATGCCGAATCGCCAGAGCTTCCTCGAACGCCTAGACCATGAGTTGGCGCGCGCGCGCCGAAACCATCACCAGTTGGCGCTGCTGTTCCTCGATCTCGACGGCTTCAAGCGCATCAACGATACGCTCGGCCACAGTGCCGGCGACTACCTGCTGCAGGCCGTCGCCGAGCGAATGAAGGAAAAGCTGCGCGCCGGTGATTTCGTCGCCCGGCCGGCGCTGGATGAATCCGGTCTGCACGTTGCCCGTCTGGGCGGTGACGAGTTCACCGTCGTCCTGCCCGATGTCGACGAGACCCATACCGTCAGCATGGTCGCGACGCGACTGCAGGCGCTGCTCGCACAGCCTTTCCTGATCGGCACCCAGGAAATCGTGGTCACTTCGAGCATCGGCATCGCCCTCTTCCCCGCTGACGGTGACGATGCCGCGACGCTGCTCAAGCACGCCGATACGGCGATGTACCACGCCAAGGATCAGGGACGCAACAACTGGCAGTTGTATCACCAGTCCCTGACGACGCAGACGACGGCGCGCATGGCGCTCGAAACCGATATTCGCAAGGGTCTCGAACAAGGCGAATTCCACCTCCTCTACCAACCACAGGTGAGCGCCGCGGACGGCACGATCGTCGGCATCGAAGCGCTGATTCGCTGGCAACATCCGCAGCATGGGATGGTCTCACCGGCACAGTTCATCCCGGTGGCCGAAGAAAGCGGTCAGATCGTGCCGATGGGGGAATGGGTGCTCGATACTGCCTGCCGCCAGATCATGGAATGGCAGTTACACGGGGTATTGACCGCGAGGGTGGCGGTCAATGTGTCGGCACGCCAGTTGCGCTCACCTCATTTCCTCGACCGGGTTGCGGCGATCATTTCCGAGACCGGCATCCGCGCCGAGCAGCTCGAACTGGAGTTGACCGAGAGCATCCTGATGGATCCGGAGTCCAGGCAGGTTCAGGGACTGTGTCGCCTGCGTGCGCTGGGCGTGCATTTCGCGATCGACGATTTCGGCACCGGCTACTCGTCGCTTTCATACATCAAGCGCTTCCCGATCGGCATGCTCAAGATCGACCAGAGCTTCGTTCGCGGACTGCCCAACAGCGCCAACGATACGGGGATCGCCACCGCGATCATCGCCATGGCGCACAACCTGGGTCTGGAGGTGATTGCCGAAGGCGTCGAAACTCGCCAGCAATTCGAGTTTCTTCAGCAGGCGAAATGTACGAAGCTACAGGGCTATCTGTTCAGTCGTCCGCTGCCGCCCGACGAAGTCGAAATCCTCTTGCGTCGTGGCAGTATCACACCACCTAGCGACCATACTGCAAAATAAGCCAGGCTCTCTCGGGCAGAGCCTGCAATCCATTCCAGGAGACCAGGGCACGATGAAGTATCGTCACAGCACCGCGCAAAGCGCAGATTACCTGCGGCTCGCACTCAAGCGCATGAGCCAGCAGGATGCCGGCTTGCACCCGGCAAGCTATGCCCTCTGGTACGAGTACGTGGCAGGCACCAATCCGGTGCTGAAGGCAGCGGTGGACGCGCAGATCGAACGCGACGGGCAACTGAACGAGGCCACCACCCATGCGCTCTACGCCAGGCATGTGGCCGACTTCGATACACAAACCGCCTCGCGCATCGGCGACAGCGTCAACCAGATTGTCGAGCAGATCTCGGAGTCGGCGACCACCGCCGACGAGCAGGCGTCCCGCTTTGGCGGTTCGCTGGCGAGCTGGAGCGATGCACTGAACCTGCCAACTAGCCATGGGTCGTTGGCAAGCAGTGTTGAAGACATCCTGCGCGGTACCCGGGAAATGCAGGCGGCGATCGGGGTATTGCAGACACGACTCGAGGAGAGCCGGCGCGAAGTCCAGCAACTGCGGCAGGAAGTGGCCCGCGCCCGTGAGGAAGCGCTGATCGATGCGCTGACCGGACTGACCAATCGAAAGGGCTTTGATCTGGCACTCGACGCCTGCCTCAAGGAAGTCACTCCCGAGACGCATGGGCCGTGCCTGCTGATGATCGATCTGGACCATTTCAAACGGCTCAACGACACCCTGGGACACGTCTTCGGTGATCAGGTACTGAGCAGTGTCGGCCAGATCCTGCGCGCAAACGTCAAGGGCAAGGATACCGCGACCCGTTATGGTGGCGAGGAGTTCGCCGTCATCCTGCCGCAAACGCCTCGCGGCGGAGCCATCGGCCTGGCCGAGGCACTGCGCGCGACGGTCTTTGCCAGCCGGGTCCGGCGCAGTGGTAAAAAGGAAGCCATGATCGGCAACATCTCGGTCTCGATCGGGGTCGCCGACCATATTGCCGGCGAGTCCGCCACCGAGTTCGTCAGCCGCGCCGATCGGGCCCTTTATACGGCCAAGGCACAGGGACGCAACCGCGTCGTGCTGGCGCCACGCCCACAGTCTGCGGGAGTCCAATAGGCCGCGCCAACCGGCGTCAGCCAGGATATCATGAGTTCGCTTTATTGCCATCTGGATAGCGCGCTGCAAAATGCCTTGAGCGAGGTGATCGGCAGCGACAGCGGATCGTCGCCGGGCATCGACTCTGTCAGCGACATCGGCGGAGGCTCGATCTCGCGCGCGCTCCTGGTCGAGAACGCCAGGCAGCGCTATTTCGTCAAGTTGAACGACGCTGGTCTGGCCGAGATGTTCGCCGCCGAAGCCGACGGCCTGAGCGCGCTGGCCGGCTGTCCGGCAGTGCGGGTGCCACGTATCGTTGGGCACGGCGTCGCTGCCCGGCAAGCCTATCTGGTGCTGGAATACCTGCCCCTGCAAGCCTTGCGCGAACGGACACAGGGTCGGACAGCCGGGCATGCGCTAGCGACCTTGCACCGCATCCAGGGCGCACAACATGGCTGGCACCGTGACAATTTCATCGGCAGTACGCCACAGTCGAATACATGGCATCGCAACTGGCCATTCTTCTTCGCCCGCCAGCGTCTGCTGCCGCAGCTCGAACGGGCAAGGCGACACGCGCAGCACGACAAACTGATCCGCGATGGCGAACGCCTGAGCGAGAAACTGGCGGCGCTGTTCGTCGATCATCAGCCGCAGCCGAGTCTGCTGCATGGGGATCTGTGGCATGGCAACGCCGCCACCGACGCTTCGGGCAAGCTGGCATTATTCGATCCGGCGGTCTATTTCGGCGACCGCGAGGCCGACCTGGCGATGAGCGAGCTGTTCGGAGGCTTTCCGGACAGCTTCTACGCTGCCTACCGCGAAGCCTGGCCACTCGACGACGGTTTCGAACAGCGCAAGACGCTCTACAACCTCTACCACGTACTCAACCACCTGAATCTGTTTGGCGGCGGCTATCTGCGCCAGGCCGAGCGCATGATCGCCAGGCTATTGGCAGAAATCTCTGGTTAAAACCCGGAAGCTTGTACATCCGGGATGTTTGTACATTTATCCTTGCTGACTGCAATCCCTGCCGTCATTCCGGCGAAAGCCGGCATCCGGCGGATTGATCCGATTCCGGAGGTGCCCATGGAATTCGCAACGAATCCTGCCAAGCTTCGAGTCAGGCATTTCCGCCAGATCCTGCTGTGGCCGCTGCAGTTGATGCCCCTGCCTGACGATGGCCCGTTGCAAAGCCACAGCCAGTTGCTGGAGCAGGTTTCGGCCGACCACCCGTGGCGCGAACTCGCGGACGAATTCTGCGGCGACCCGGAGCAATTCCACGAGCGCCATTACAGTGAATTCATCACCTTCCTGCCCTATGTTCAGCGTTTTCTGTACGGAGAAGGGGTCGGTCAAGAAGCCTCGTCGCACGCTGGCGAATCGCCAATCCGCGTCTTCCGTCGCCACGACGTGGCAAAAGTGCGCATGACCTTCAAGGAGAGCGATCAGCCGATCGACTTCGACATCGTGCATCTCGATCTCTATTTCTTCTACGACATCGATGTCGTCATTCTGGTCGTCGAGATTGCCGCCGACGACCTCGAGCTACGACAGGTACAGGATACGCTGTACCGCTTCGGCCGCGCCTACCCGCCGTACTGGGACGACGATGGCAGTGGCGGCCACTGCCTCAAGCGTGCGGAGTGGATCGGGTCAAATGGCCAGGTGCTGTCCGTTTCCGACTACGAGATGCGCAGCAAGTACCTGTCGTTCGTTTCCCGCTGCCGGGCACCGTGCATCTCCTCGCACTGGGAATTCCTGCTCCGCCCGCTGGTGCAGCACCACTCGGGCGAGGTGGGCCTGGTGCGCTACCGACAGATCGAGTATCACCGCATGCCCCTGCTCGCCTACCTGGCCGTGGATGATCCCCGCGCCCTGACGCGCGGCGACTTTGCCCGCCTGGTGCTGGTTGCCGGCCCAGGAAAGCCCGGCTCGCTGCCCTACTCCGACCAGCACCTCGAAGGCTTCGAATCGCGCTATTGCTATGACCGCTACTGGCATCCGCAAGCCGAACCACCAGGAACCCGGCTGATGTCCTGCGGGCACGCGTTCGTAATGGTCGGCAGCGCGCGCGAGGCCTACTTCACCGGCCTGGAAAACGGCCTCCTCGGACAGTTCCGCCACCAGTTCTTCCTGCTCTTTCTTATTCCCCACTTCCACAAGGCAGCGCTGCTGATGCTCTCGGATCGGCTGGTCGCCGCGCTCAACCGGCTCGAAATCGGTCACGCCGAATCGGTCAAACAGTTCAAGCGCGCGATCCGGCAGATCCTCGAGGTCTTTCTGCGCTTCAGCCATCGCTACTGGTTCCACGAGGTCTCGGACCAGATGCAGGCGCGCGCTCTGTTCAGGATCACCAGCGACCACCTCGGCACGGAAAATCTCTACACCGAGCTACGCGAGGAGATCCAGGACATGAGCCAGTACCTCGACAGCGACAGTCTGCGCCGAC
The DNA here is from genome assembly GCA_013414765.1 of Candidatus Accumulibacter cognatus. Lineage (GTDB taxonomy): Bacteria > Pseudomonadota > Gammaproteobacteria > Burkholderiales > Rhodocyclaceae > Accumulibacter > Accumulibacter cognatus. The sequence continues at coordinate 3,646,129 of CP058708.1, read as the reverse complement.
AGGCCAATACGGTCGTCCGGCTCACCGTGGTGACCACCGCCGGTCTGGTGGCGACGATTACCACCGGCTTCCTCGGCATCAATCTGATCGACGCAGCCCAAGATGATCTGGTCGACCGGATCCTCTTCTTTGCCCTGGTAGCCATCCCGTCGGTGCTGCTCACGGGTTTTGCGGTTGTCAAGTCGAAACCACTCTCGGACTTTCTCGAAGCGCTCTCCGACGAACGTCTGTCGCATCGCGACAAACTCGCTGCCCTGCTCCCCGTCTGGCGCAGGAAGCGGCCACCGAGAGCGTAGAGTGGATTGAAAGGATCATCCCGAATTGCGTATTCACGCTCTTGATGCCGAGCAGGCCCTGGCCAGCCTGAACACCTCGGCGGCCGGCATCCATTCCAGCGAAGCGGCACGCCGCCTGGCCGAGTACGGTCCCAACCATCTCGAGGAGGTCGCGCACGAGCACCTGCTGCTGCGCTTCGCGCAGGAGTTCACCCACTTCTTTGCGATCATCCTGTGGATCGGTGCCGCGCTGGCGTTCGCCGCCGAACATTTCGATCCCGGCCAGGGCATGGCGCGTCTGGGCGTGGCCATCGTCGGGGTGATCATCATCAACGGCATCTTCTCGTTCTGGCAGGAGTACAAGGCAGAGCGGGCAGTCGCCGCACTGCGCCAGTTGCTGCCGCAAAAAGTGAAGGCGCTGCGTGACGGCGAGATCGTCGAGATTCTTGCCAGCGAACTTGTGCCGGGCGACATCGTGCTCCTCGAAGAAGGGGATTTCATTGCCGCCGACTGCCGCGTCATCGATGCCTTCGGCTTGCGCGTCAACCTGTCGACGGTCACCGGCGAGTCGCTGGCCCAGGCCCGCAACATCGAGCCGAGCGCTGAAGAATTGCCGCTGCACGCCAAGAACATTGTCCTCGCCGGTACCTCGGTCGTGTCGGGGCAGGGGCGCGCCGTGGTATACGCCACCGGCATGCGCACCGAGTTCGGCCGCATCGCCCATCTGACACAGACCGCAGGCGAAACCTCCTCGCCGCTGCAGCGCGAGATCGCCCGCCTGTCGCGCATCGTTGCCGGCCTGGCCACAGGCATGGGGGTGACGCTGTTCCTGGTCGGTCAGGCCATCGGTCTGCCGACCTGGGAGAACCTGCTGTTCGCCATCGGCATTATCGTCGCCAACGTCCCGGAGGGACTGTTGCCAACCGTCACCCTGTCATTGGCCATGGCCACCCAGCGGATGGCCAGGCGCAACGCACTGGTACGCCATCTGCCGGCGGTCGAGGCACTCGGGTCGACGACGGTGATCTGTAGCGACAAGACCGGCACGCTGACCCAGAACCGCATGTCGGTACACCAGCTATGGGTCGGCGGCGCTTTCCTGCCATGCGCCGATCTGGGAATGCGTGCCCACCTGATCGATGATCACCGCGAGCTGTTCGTCAATGCTGCGCTGTGCCACAATCTGAAGGAGATTGAGGAACAGGGTCGGCACATCCTGCATGGCGATCCGATGGAAATCGCGCTGGCCGAGATCGGCCGGAAAATGGCCGGCGATCTCGAGGGTTTCAGCCGCCTTGACGAAATTCCTTTCGACACCGACCGCAAACGCATGTCGGTGCTTTGCGAAACACCGCAAGGCCGCATGCTCTATTGCAAGGGCGCCCTGGAGACGGTGCTCGCCCGCTGCCAGTTCATCCACTTCGACGCAGGCCTGGCGCCACTCGACGATGCCGCACGCACCCGCCTGCTGGCGGCACAGGACGAGATGGCCGGCGCCGGACTGCGCGTTCTTGCCTTCGCACATCGAACCGTCAGCGAGGAAGGCATGCCGGAGGAAGAACAGGGAATGGTCCTGGCCGGGCTGATCGGTCTCGAAGATCCCCCCCGCGCCGAGGTGCCGGAAGCCATTGCACGTTGCGTCGCGGCCGGTATCCGGATCATCATGGTGACTGGCGACCACCCGCGCACGGCCCTCGCCATTGCCCGCCAGATCGGCATGGTGAGAAGCGAGCAGCCGGTGGTGGTGAGTGGCGAGCAACTGCGCCTGATGTCACCGACGCAACTGCAACTGGCACTCGACGCCCCGGAAATCATTTTCGCCCGCGTCGCTGCCGAGCAGAAAATGCGCATCGTCGAGGCCCTGAAGAATAAGGGCGAGATCGTCGCCGTTACCGGCGACGGTGTCAATGACGCACCAGCCTTGAAAACCGCCGACATCGGCATCGCCATGGGCATCGGCGGCACCGACGTCGCCAAGGCCGCGGCTGACCTGATCCTGCTCGACGACAACTTCGCCAGCATCGTCGCAGCGATCGAGGAAGGGCGCGCGGTCTTCGAAAACATCCGCAAGTTCCTCACCTACATCCTCAGCTCCAACATCCCCGAGCTGATCCCCTATCTCGCCTTTGTCCTGTTCCGGATTCCGCTACCGCTGACCATTCTCCAGATCCTGGCAGTCGACCTCGGCACCGACATGCTGCCGGCGCTGGCCCTCGGCGCCGAAAAACCCGACCCGGCGGTGATGACCCGGCCACCGCGCACGCGCAGCGAGCGACTGCTATCGTGGGGCCTGATTGCGCGTGCCTACCTGTTTCTCGGCATCCTCGAAGCAGTAGCGGCGATGGGTGTATTCTTCTTCGTCCTCGAGGCCGGTAGCTGGCATTACGGTGACTTTCTCGACCGCCACCAGACACTCTATCTGGAGGCAACATCTGCCTGCCTGGCGACGATCGTGGTCACACAGATGGTCAACGTCTATCTCTGCCGCCACCCGCTGCACTCTCTGCTCAGCTACGGCCTGGGTGGCAATCGCTATCTGCAGATCGGCATCCTGGCCGAACTGGCGGTGATCCTGTTCATCCTGTATACGCCGGCCGGCAACTGGCTGTTCGGCACGGCGCCGATCAGCGGCACCATCTGGCTGCTGGCGACGACCTGCGCGGCGGCCATGTGCCTGCTCGAAGAGCTGCGCAAGCGCTGGCTACGACAGGCCGTGCAGGGCTGATCGATGCGCACTCCCCTGCCACCGCTGATCAACGCGCTGCTCGATCCGGCACGCTATCCCGATCCGGCGCAGCAAGTCGAGCTCATCGAGACGCATGCCTCATGGCTGCTGCTGGCGGGTGATTACGTGTACAAAATCAAGAAGCCGATCGTTCTGCCTTTTCTCGACTACGGCACACTCGCGCAACGGCGCGCCTGCTGCGAAGCCGAACTGGGTCTGAACCGCCGTTTCTCTGCGCAGATCTACCTGGAAGTCGTTGGCATTACCGGTTCTCCCGAAAACCCGCAGATCGGCGGCCCCGGCACAGCCATCGAGTTTGCGGTCCGGATGCGCCGCTTTGCCGAAGCCGGCCGCCTGGACCACCTCTGTAGAAACGGCCGACTACATGCTCGAGAGATCTCCGAACTCGCCGCCACGGTAGCCGAATTTCACCAGCGTGCGGCATCGGCCCCCCTTTCGACACGCTTCGGCGAACCTGAACAGGTGCTCTTGCCAGCGCTCGAGAATTTTAAAGAACTTCCGGAGCTGCTGCCCGGGGGCGAAGAGAAGGAGCGATTGACGCGGCTGGCGGCATGGACAGGCACAGAGTTCGCGCGCCTGACACCGCACTTCGCCGCCCGGAAGGCCGCAGGACGGGTGCGCGAGTGTCACGGCGACCTGCATCTTGGCAACTTGGTGTTGATCGACGGGCAGGTGCAGATCTTCGATTGCATCGAGTTCAGTGAGGATCTGCGCTGGATCGACGTGAGCAGTGAGATCGCCTTCACCTACATCGACCTTTACGATCAGGGTCAGGCCGGTCTGGCCTGCTGGCTGGTCAATGAGTGGCTCAGTTGCAGCGGTGATTACGATGCGGTGCAAGTATTGCGCTTCTATGCCGTCTATCGCGCGCTGGTACGGGCCAAGGTGGCCGCCCTCCAGGCCAGACAGGCGAACGCCGATCTCGGCCAGGCAATCGCCTACCTGGCGCTCGCCGAGCGCCTGGTGACGCCGCCGCCAGCACGGCTGATCATCACCCACGGCGTCGCCGGCTGCGGCAAAAGCCGCGCCTCCAGACGCCTGATGCTGGGCGACCAGGCGGCAGCGACACTGCGCCTGCGCTCCGATGTCGAGCGCAAGCGCCTGTTCGGCCTCGCGCCCACCGCCAACAGCCAGTCTGCGCCGGGCAGCGGCATTTACGCCAGAGGCGCCAGTGATCTCACCTACCAACGGCTGCACGCACTGGCCAGCGAGCTGCTCGCCGCCGGCTGGTCGGTGATCGTCGACGCCGCTTTCCTCGAGCGCTCGCGGCGTAATGCCTTTCGCGCGCTGGCCGAGCGATTGGGAGTTGCGTTCTTCATCGTCGCACCGCAAGCCACGCCGGCACAATTGCGGGCACGCGTCACCGGCCGGCGGGAAAAGGGCCATGATGCTTCCGAAGCGACCCTCGCAGTACTCGAGCGGCAGTTGGCGCAAGTCGAACCCTTGTCTGCTGACGAACTCAAGAACCTGCTGTAAGGAGCCAACGCGATCCCGATCCTGGCGAATGCGGTGTCACCCGCTCTTAAGCTTGTCAGCCGCTTTCCCAAGGCGATGTTCCTCAGTACTGCCTGACGTGTACGCCCGGCACTGCCTGCGGAGTGTCGGAAAATTTTACACCGAGATCCTGGCAAGGCCTCAGCACTCTAAAAACTCTTTGTTTTAATAAAGAAATATGATACATAAAATATGGTATGATTTTTGCTTATAGCGTGGGCGGCCATTTCTGGAGGACTGTTCAGCACAGCTGGAATCTCTCCCGAATCTGCTTTTCTTGTCGGAGAGCCGTGCGAACATACCCACAGAATCGATTGATGGCTTGAAATTTTTGCTTAGAATTTTTTAAGAACGCTACGGCGCTTCGCGTTTCGCATAGGGTGGAGCTGCGTAATGAACATTCTCAATAACTGGAAGATGCTGGATCTGATCACCCGTGACGGCGAGTCTCTGGTATGCGTCGAGGGGCGCGTGTATGGCAGCAATCCAAGATTCCCGGCTTCCTCGCACATCAGGACCTCACCGGTCACCGGTTACAGCATCGATGCCAACTCGATGGTCATCCTGACCAAGCGTGGCTCTGCGTACCAGCTTGGCAAACCCGATCCCTCACAGACCTTTGCCCAGCAGCGGCTCATTCGACGCCTGTCAGGCCTGGGCCAGATACCGGCACCAGGTTTCAACGCACTCGAAACGCAACTGACCGATTTGACCGTGCAGCTAACCGATTTGGCCGATTTCACTAGTTTCAGCGAACACCCGGATCAAACCGCGAAGGAAACCTGATACGGACGATCTATTCTTGGAAATCGTTGGAAATCGCCTGAACAAGGCAGATGTAATGGAAAGACAGGGAAGTTGACGATGACCGGACGGACAAATGGCGGCGGTGGGGCTGAAGGGCTGAAACCAACATAACGGCGGGGGCCGAAGCCCCCGCCGATAGCCGTTCTGTTTATTGGACGGCTACGTCCTCAGCAGGCCTAAGCGGCCAGTGCGAAACGCTCATCGTTGGCGTTTGTGGTTTTGCTCGGATTACGTCCGTCGCCTTTCGGGTTGCCTGCTCACCATCTGTCACCCTGTCGAAACCAGTACACCCCCGCAGTGGTGGAGGTGGCGGGAATCGAACCCGCGTCCAGAACGCTTCCGGGTTGCCGGAATTACAACCATGCCTGCCATTATGGGGACAGTGACCCTTGAACACAAGCGCTGCGTGCAGCTGTTTTGTGTCAGACCTGCATGTTCATTACGTCGTGGTAGGCCGAGACGAGCTTGTTGCGGACCTGAATCATTTCCTGGAAAGAGATGTTGGCCTTTTGCAGCGCGATCATTACATCGTGCAAGTTCTCGCTGCTGTTGCCAGCGGCAAAATCTGCCGCTATCGCATCGGCCTTCTGCTGCGTCTGATTAACCTTGGCTATCGAAGCCTGCAATACCTGGGCGAAGTCGGTCCCGCCGCCAGTGGCGCTCTGCGCCTCGGCGACACGCCCACCGGCCGCCGCCGAGTTCGCGCGCAACATGCTCAACATCTGATCAATACCCTGGGTATCCATTCACTTCTCCAAACGCACTCCGAGGTCTCCAAGCAAAAAACGTACCAACTGATTCATCCCTCTCAACTCGGCCATCGACCCGGCCCCATCAGTCCTTGAGAAAGCCCTCCAGGCGATACTGTCGCAACTTGTAACGCAGGGTTCTCTCAGGCATCCCGAGACGCTGCCCGGCCAGTTTGCGCGAACCACCCACCGCCTCCAGCGTTTGCAGGATATGCTCGCGCTCTACGTCCCGCAAGTCTTCGGCTGGCTGGGTCCGGCAGGGTATGGTGCTCACCGGCGTCTGATCGACGCGACGTTCAAGCGCGAGTTGCAGTGCATCGACGTCGACGAGGTCGCCAGGGGCAAGAATGACCGCTCGCTGGATGATGTTTTCCAGTTCACGGACATTGCCAGGCCAGGTATTAGACTGCAGGGCGGCCTCGGCAGCGGCGGACAAGCGCAAGTGCGGACGACCCGATCGACCGCCGTGGGTGGCCAGAAAATGACGCGCCAGGGGAATGATGTCCTGGCTTCGTTGCCGCAGGGCCGGGATCAGTAGCGGAAAGACGTTGAGCCGATAGTACAGATCCTCGCGAAACAGGCCCTTCGCCACGCTTTCGGCAATATCCCGATTGGAGGTGGCGACGATACGGATATCGAGGCTGACCGGCTTGCTGCCGCCTACACGTTCGACTTCGCGCTCCTGGAGAACGCGCAGTAGCTTGGCCTGCAGGCCAAGCGGCATTTCGGTGATTTCGTCGAGCAATAATGTTCCATGCTGCGCCTGTTCAAACTTTCCAGCCTGCGCGTGCTGAGCACCACTGAAGGCTCCCTTTTCATAACCAAAAAGCGTTGCTTCCAGCAGACTATCCGGAATCGCCGCACAATTGATGGCAACGAACGGGCCCTTGCAGCGCCCCGAGTGCTGGTGAATATAGTGCGCCACCACTTCCTTGCCCACTCCACTTTCACCGCTCAGCAGAACCGTGGCGTCGGTCTGTGCGACTCGCCTGGCCAGCGCAAAGAGATTGCTGGTCATCGGATCGATGGCGATCACCCGGCCATCATCGGGTGCTTCCGTCAAGCGATAGCGCAGCACATGTTCGAGCAACGCCTTTGGCTCGAAAGGCTTGAGCAGAAAGTCACAGGCACCTGCCCGCATGGCTTCGACAGCGCGGTCGACGTCGGCGAAAGCGGTCATCAGGACCACCGGCAGATACGGGAAGCGGTTGCGGATTTCTTTGAGCAAGGCGATGCCATCGACCGGCAACATGCGCACGTCGCTGACGACCAGCGACACGGCATGCCTGATGAGCAGTTGCAGCGCCTGCTCACCTCCACCAGCAGAGATCACCTTCTGCCCCGCCAGTTCAAGGGTATCGCAGATCGCTTCACGCAGTGCGGCATCGTCTTCGACCACCAGGATCGGCAATCCTTGAGCCATGATGTCCCTATTCCTTAATGTAAAAGCATGGCCGTTAATGTGAAAGTCGCCTTTCATCATCGTAGGTGTCTTGCAAAGTCATGATCGTCAGTGCCGTTGCGCTGCCGCCGTATCGATCGGCAACAGGATCATGAAATCCGAACCCTCGCCCAGAATCGAACTGACGCTGATCGTCCCGCCGTGTGCGCGCACCACGCCAAGGGCAATGGCCAAACCGAGTCCGGTGCCCTGCGCTCGTGTGGTAAAGAACGGATCGAAAACGCGCAGTTGCACCTCGGGCGCGATCCCTGAACCGGTATCACGCACCCCGATTCGCAACTGCCGGCCGCACTCGCTGGCCCAAAGGGTGACTCGTCCGCCTACCGTACAGGCTTGCAAAGCGTTCTCGAGCAGATTCACCAGGGCTCCGGCCAAGGCTTTTCGGCTGCCGGTGACGATTACCCTGGCAGCGCTGCAGATCACCCGAAAAACAACCTGTTTTTCCATAAACAGTGGCTGCACGGTCTGCGCGGCATCACCCAGCAGTTCTTCGGCAGACATCGTATCGCAGCCGATGCTCTCGCTCTCCCCGCGGGCAAACAGCAACACCTCCTGAATCAGGCGCTCGAGGCGTTGCAGTTGTGCCGTCGTCTTGCTGGCAAAACGGATGCGCGCTGCATCTGCGAGATCTGCCTGACCGAGATTGGCGCTGTAGAGCAAGGCCGTCGCCAGCGGGGTTCGCAACTGGTGTGCCAGCGTAGCCGCCATCTCGCCCATGGCCACTAGGCGCTGATGACGTTCCAGTTCGGCCTTCAGGCCGTGCGCCGCGGTCACATCATGGATCAGCAGGATTCGCCCGCCAGCCGAATCGAGCGAACTCTCGACGACGGCCAGGCGACGCTCATCGAAATGCCATTCTCCCGGCGCTTCGGTTGCCACCAGCCTTGCCTCCAGCACGACTGGCCAGAACTCACCGATGATTGCCGCTCCGAACATCTCGCAAGCCGCCGGGTTGGCCTCGCTGACACAGGCGGCGCTGTCGAGCACCACCACACCGGCAGGCAAGGCATCGAGCAACAGCGAAAGACGTTCGGAAAGTGCCTCCTTCTCCTCGTATTGCCGGCGCAATTCGCCATTGGCGACTGCCAACTCGGCCGTCAGCGACTCGACGCGCCGCTGCAGCCCCTGATACGCCTGCGTCAATGCCAGTGAAACCTGGTTGAAGACGTCGAAAGCCCGTTGCAGCTCCTGTGCCTCGTGACCCGGCATTGGTGCGACTTCGCTCATCGGTTGGCAGCTCCCGTACAATAAACGGCTACAATAGCATCGCAATTATCAGCCTTTTTTCGCTTTTTGCTTGCTTGATCGCAGGCTCATCACCGTATCACAAGCATGGCGACAGCCGAAACCACTCCGTCAGCAGCCGAAACCACTCCGACAGCCGCCGCGGGCAGTCCGCTTGATCGCGTTCGCGAGGCGCTGGGACGCCTCGACAACAAGCAGAAAGTACTGCTGATGGTCTCGATCGCGGCCATCATAGCCCTGCTCGTTGCAGCGGGAACCTTGTTCAGACAAAACGAGTTCAAGATACTTTTCTCCAACATCTCCGAACGGGATGGCGGTGCGATCATCGCCGCGCTGGAGCAGATGAACGTTCCCTACAAGTTCAACGACTCGGGCAATGCCATCCTCGTGCCTGTCAGCCGCGTTCATGATGTGCGCCTGCGGCTAGCCTCACAGGGGCTGCCCAGGGGCGGAGCGGTCGGTTTCGAGCTGATGGAGAGCCAGAAATTCGGCATCAGCCAGTTTGCCGAACAGGTCAACTATCAGCGCGGTCTGGAAGGCGAACTGTCGCGCACCATTCAATCGATTGCGGCGGTTCAGGCCGCGCGCGTGCACCTGGCCATACCGAAGCCGAGTGTTTTCATGCGCGAAGAGATGAAACCATCGGCATCCGTGATGCTCAATCTCTACCCTGGACGATCGCTGGATGCGGGTCAGATCGCCGGCATCCAGAATCTTGTCGCGGCCAGCGTTCCGCAGCTGGCACCAGCCAGCGTCACGCTGCTCGACCAGAGCGGGACGCTGCTGTCGCAGATGAAGAGCAAGCTGCTCGAGGCCGGCCTCGACCCGACGCAGGTCAAGTACATCCAGGAAGTCGAGGCAAGCATCATCAAGCGCGTTGAAGACATTCTGGCGCCGATCGTCGGCCCCGGCAACGCCCGTGTCCAGATCGCCGCCGACATCGACTTCTCGCAGGCGGAACAGACTGCCGAAACGCATCGACCGAACGTGACACCGCCGGAGATCAGCATACGCAGCCAACAGATCAACGAAACCGCCAGCACCAACCCGGCCGCGCAGGGCGTTCCCGGCGCCCTGAGCAATCAACCACCGGCACCGGCCAGCGCGCCGCTGACACAACCTCCGGTTGCGGGTGCCGGGGCCGCCACAACGCCCACCCCGCCGGTGCCCGGACAGATCAATGCAGCTGGAGTGCAGGCGTCAATCGCCAATGTCGGCCAGCCGATCAGCACCAGCAAGAACTCGACGATCAACTACGAGATCGACAAGACCATCCGCCATGTCAAGCAATCGGTCGGTACTATCAAACGCCTGTCGGCGGCGGTAGTGGTCAATCAGCGCAAGGAAATCGGCAAGGATGGAAAGCCGGCCAACAAGCCACTGCCGGATGGCGAACTGAAGCAGATCAACGACCTGGTGAAGGAAGCCATGGGCTTCAACACGGATCGCGGTGATACCATTTCAGTGGCCAATGCGCCTTTCACTGTCATCGAAAAGGACGAAGGAATGCCAATCTGGCGTGACCCCGAAATGATTTCGTTGATCAAGGATCTGATCAAGTACGGCGCCCTTGCCGGCATCATTGCCTATCTGCTGCTCGGCGTCGTGCGTCCATTGCTCAAGACCATGCTCCCCGCTCCCCCTGCCGAAAGCCCCCCCATCGTCGGCAGCAAGATTGACGTGATTGATGAGGAAGAGAGCGAAGAACCCGTGCAGGAGCACGTCCCGACCGCCGCCGAGTTGTTTGAGGCGAAGCTAGCTAAGACACGCGAACTGGCGGAAGCGGACCCGCAACTGGTAGCCAACATCATCAAGGAATGGATGGGCGGCAATGGCAGCTGACGATGGCCTCGAGAAGAGCGCCATACTGCTGATCTCGCTTGGCGAGGATTATGCTGCAGCCGTGCTCAAGCATCTCGGCCCGAAGGAGGTGCAGAAACTTGGTCATGCCATGGCGGCGTTGAAATCGGTTCCTCGCGCGCGTGTCGACGAGGTTCTGACCGAGTTCAAGCAAACTGCCGACGAATCGGCTGCGGTGCACGTCGATACGGATTCCTATATTCGTTCGGTCCTCACCAAGGCCCTGGGTGACGACAAGGCCTCCAACCTGATCTCCCGCATCCTGCAACCCGGCGACACCAATGGTATTGAAGGCCTGAAATGGATGGATGCACCGACGGTCGCCGATCTCATCAGGAACGAGCATCCGCAGATTATCGCCACGATTCTCGTCCATCTCGCCCACGATCACGCCAGCGATATCCTGAACCAGTTTTCGGAAAGGCTGCGCAATGACGTGGTGCTGCGTGTGGCCACTCTCGAAGGCATTCAGCCGGAAGCGCTCAAGGAGCTGAATGACGTGATGTTACGCCTGCTCTCGGGATCAGCCAGCATCAAGAAGTCAGCCATGGGTGGCGTACGCACGGTGGCCGAAATGCTTAATTTCATGGGAAGCGCCAATGAAACCGCAGTCATGGACTCGATCCGCGAGTACGATCCAGACTTGGCGCAGAAAATTCTTGACGAAATGTTCGTCTTCGAGAACCTCCTAGATCTTGACGACCGGGGTATCCAGCTACTGTTGCGGGAAATCCAGTCGGAATCGCTGATCCTGGCCATGAAGGGTGCCAGCGAGCCCCTACGTGCGAAAATCTTCAAGAACATGTCGCAGCGTGCCTCGGAAATGTTGCGCGAGGATCTGGATTCACGCGGCCCGGTTCGCCTCTCGGAAGTCGAGGCCGAGCAGAAGGAAATCCTCAAGATCGTCCGCCGCCTCGCCGATGAGGGCCAGATCGTACTTGGCTCGGCGGGTGGCGAGGAAATGGTGTGAGCCTGCAATGTCGATGAGTCACTCGATTCCGAAGGAGAAGATGACCGCCTACCAGCGCTGGGAACTGGCCTCATTCGATCCCGAACCGCCGCCAGTGGCCCCCCCGGAGGTTCCGCCGAAGGTTCAGCCGGAGGTTCTGCCGGAGTTCCCCCAGGCCGAGATAGAGCAGGTGGTGAGCGAAATCGAAACACTGCCGCAGGAGCTAGCGCTGGCGCTGCCAACAGCTGAGGAAATAGAGCGTATCCATCAAGAGGCGCATACTGCGGGATACACTGCGGGATACAGTACCGGCTACGCCACCGGCCATGATGAAGGGATCAAGGCGGCACAGTCGGTGGCAAACGATATGGCCTCGCTGATGGACCACCTGCAACAGGCACTGGCCACCATAGATCAGGAGGTGGCCGAGCAGTTGCTGGTCCTGGCAATCGAGATTGCCAATCAGGTCTTGCGTCAGAGTCTGCACATTCAACCGGAGCTGATCTTGCCGGTGGTCAAAGAGGCGGTCACTACCCTGCACCCGCATCATGGCCAGCCGCTGTTGTTCGTGCACCCGGATGACGCAACGCTGGTTCGCAGCCATCTGGGCGAACAGCTCGCCCATGCCAACTGGCGAATCATTGACGACAAGTCGCTCAGCGCTGGTGGTTGCCGAGTTGAACTCGGTGCCAGCGAGGTCGACGCCACCCTGGAAACACGCTGGCGACGCGTCATTGAAGCCATCGGCGTCAATCAGGAATGGCTCAAGGCCCGGACATGAAATCCGTTGGACAATACAATGACTGATCGGACTGAAAACCAGCACCTTGCCGCATGGCACGGTTTCCTCAATGGTTGCCGTCAGACCGCCAGCCAGGCCAACTCGCTGCTGCCAAGTGGCCACCTGACCCGCATCAATGGATTGGTCATGGAGGCTTCGGGGCTCAAACTACCCCTTGGCAGTTCATGCCGGATCGTTCCACCGGGCGGCTCGCCAATCGAGGCGGAAGTGGTTGGCTTCAACGGCGAGCGACTTTTCCTGATGCCATCGGAAGATGTCTACGGTCTCTCGCCGGGAGCCAGGGTGGTCGCCCTCGAAACACCCAACCCGCCCCCGCAGGTCGGTCGGCCACCCCCCGCACGCCGGCGCTGGATCGACCGTGCCAAACTGGTTCCGGTCGGTGAGTCGCTGCTCGGACGTGTCCTTGATGGCGCCGGCCGACCGCTTGATCGGCTTGGTCCCCTGCACACGAACTCCCTTCGCCCGCTTCAGAGTCGGCCCTTCAATCCCATGTCCAGGGCACCGATCAACCAGCCACTCGATGTCGGAGTACGCGCAGTCAATGCCTTGCTCTGTATCGGCCGCGGCCAGCGGATGGGACTCTTCGCCGGATCGGGGGTCGGCAAGAGCGTCCTGCTCGGCATGATGGCTCGCTATACTGCGGCCGAGGTGATTGTCGTCGGACTGATCGGAGAGCGCGGACGTGAAGTCAAGGAGTTCATTGAACAGATCCTGGGTGAGGAAGGCCTCCGCCGTTCGGTCGTCATTGCCGCACCGGCTGACGTGAGCCCGCTGATGCGCATGCAGGGCGCAGCTTATGCGACCTGTATCGCCGAATACTTCAGGGATCGCGGCCGGCAGGTGCTGCTGATCATGGACTCTCTGACCCGCTACGCGATGGCACAGCGCGAGATTGCCCTGGCCATCGGCGAACCCCCGGTCACGCGTGGCTACCCGCCGTCGGTTTTCGCACGTTTGCCGCAACTCGTCGAGCGCGCCGGCAACGGCCTCGAAGGCGGAGGTTCGATCACTGCCTTCTACACCGTACTCGCCGAAGGTGACGACCAGCAGGATCCCATCGCCGATGCCGCAAGAGCCATCCTTGACGGCCACATCGTTCTGTCACGGATGCTCGCCGATGCGGGCCACTATCCGGCCATCGACATCGAACAATCGATCTCGCGCGCCATGGTCAATCTCGTCAGTCCGGCGCATCTGCAGTACATCCGCAAATTCAAGAGCCTCTTTTCGCGTTATCAGCGATCGCGCGACCTGATCAGCGTTGGTGCCTATGCTGCGGGTTCTGACCCCCAGCTCGACCAGGCGATCACCATCTATCCGCGATTCGAGGAATTGCTGCAGCAAAACCTCAGCCAACGCTCGGATTTCACCACCAGCGTCGCGCGCCTGCGCGCCTTGTTCGAGCCGACTGCGTGAGCCGCTGACATGACCTTGAAAGCAACCTAACGGTCATGATTTTTCCAGGCCCCCCCATGAGGAAAGTCATGCCCGTTTCTCCTATCCCCGACCCCTTCCCGCTTGCGAGCGAAATGAGATTCGTGAGTCGCTGGCGCGGCTTTCACATTCCTCAGAGGACTCGGCGTGGCCAAACCTTTCTCCCTACAGATGGTGCTCGATCTGATGCGCAATCGTCACGACGAGGCAACACAATCGCTCGCTCGTCTGCTGGCAGCCGAACGTGACGCCAAAAAGAAGCTCGCGATGCTGCAGCAGTATCGGGAAGAATACACCACCCGCTTCCGGGAAGCTGCCCAGGACGGACTGGGGCAACCCGAATGGCGCAATTTCCAGGAATTCCTGAACCGGCTCGATGAGGCCATCACTCAGCAGCATCAGTCCGTCAGCCTGCAAGAGGCGCATACTGCCGCCGGTCAGGCAGAGTGGCGGCAGCAGCAGAAGCGCTTGAAGGCTTTCGACGCGCTCTCCGAACGCCATCGCGCCAGCGAAGCACGGTGGGAATCTCGCCAGGAGCAGAAGACCCAGGACGAGTTTGCTGCCCGCCACAACAACCGCGAGGAAGACCGCTGACCAAACTTTGGCACGATGTTTGCTTATCTCGCTGCAACTCCTTCCGAAAGTGATCGATCATGACCCTTGCCGTCGTTTCAGCGTCCTTCCAGCCACCCCTCCAGGCAAAGTCGGTTGAGGACACGGACCCTCCGGCGACTGACCCCCAGAAGCACGGCCTCGACTTTGCCAGCATCCTACTCGGCCTGCCGGTCATTGCCACCGGTCCCCTGCCCGAAGATGACAAACCAGCCAACCACGAGAAGGTCATTGATGACGCCGGCACAGTGACCGCTGCTGCCGACCCACAATTCCTTGCGACTCTTGGCTATCTGCCATCGCCAGACCGTTCAGAAGTTGCAAGCAATCCTGAGATTGCCCCTTCCCTGCCAATTCGCAGCGAGGCACCGCTGCCATCGAGGTTCTCCGGACTCGGGCCAGACACCCTGGAAATCAGGGCGAAGAGCAGCAATGACCGGCAGCAATTGGCATCGACCTTATTGGCTGCCGACGACAAACCGGCAAAATTTGCCGTTTCTCAATCCACGATACCCTCCACCAAGCAATCCGGGACGAATACGCCTCAACTGCGCGATCCGGCCAGCAACCCGGGCACGCTCGCGGCGATGCCCTCCCCCGCGCAAGCCGGGACGAACACCTTCGAACTGCGCGATCCGGCCAGCAATCCGGGCACGCTCGCGGCGAAGCCCTCCCCCGCGCAAGTCGGGACGAACACCTTCGAACTGCGCGATCCGGCCAGCAATCCGGGTACG
Source organism: Candidatus Accumulibacter cognatus (assembly GCA_013414765.1). Taxonomy (GTDB): domain Bacteria; phylum Pseudomonadota; class Gammaproteobacteria; order Burkholderiales; family Rhodocyclaceae; genus Accumulibacter; species Accumulibacter cognatus. Next base: position 3,630,960 of record CP058708.1, on the reverse strand, counting down.
CTCGCGGCGATGCCCTCCCCCGCGCAAGCCGGGACGAACACCTTCGAACTGCGCGATCCGGCCAGCAACCCGGGTACGCTCGCGGCGATGCCCTCTCCCACGCAGTCCGGGTCAAACACCTTTGCACTGCGCAATCCGGCCAGCAATCCAGGTACGCTCGCAGCGATGGCTTCCCCCACACAGTCCGGAACGAAGACATTCGAACTACGCGATCCGGCCAGCCAGCCGAACACGCTCTCCACAATACCCTTCCCTGAGCCTGGGTCGAACACGACCGAGCTGCGCGATCCGGCCAGCAGCCTGAGCACGCTGGCAGCCGTCCCCGGCAATGCCGTGAGTGGTGCAACAGTCACCGACGGCACCACTGACCACCTTCGGACACCGCTGCGGGACCCGTCCTGGGCAGGCGACCTCGGTCAGAAACTGTTGTGGTTTGCCAGCAATGAAAAGCAGCTCGCCCAACTGACCCTGCATCCACCACAACTCGGGTCGATAGAGATCACCCTGAATCTGGACAAGGACGCGGCCACCGCGCACTTTGTCTCGCCCCACGCCGACGTGCGGGGCGCGATCGAAACTGCGGTGCCACGCCTGCGCGAGATGTTCGCCGGTACGGGAATCGAACTCGGACAGGTCAGTATCGGCAGCGAATCGTTTCGTCAGCAGCCAGACGGGCAGCGGGAATCGTCGCACCGACCCCGACCACAGGCTGATAACGCTATACTTGACAGCGATTCCGCCAACGGCCTGCTATCAGGCAAGTCCTTCGTCGCGCAGCGTGGCCGCGGGCTGATCGATATTTTCGCGTAGCAATAGCCGTCCAGCCGGGACAAAGCTCGCGTAACGGCATGGACCAGGCTGCACACCCAGGGAGAGAACTGCCGCATGGCCAAGGATGCAAAGCCCGCAACCGAGGGCGTGGACGCCCCACCAGCAAAAAACAACAAGAAACTGTTCATCATCATCGCGATCCTGGTGCTGGTTCTCGGCATCGGCGGAGTTGCCGCCTTTCTGATGTTGAGGCATTCCCCGGAGCAGGGCGACGATGACGGCGAAGTCGCCGTGGAAAAAGTCAAACCGGTCAAGAAAAAGAAAGTTGACAGGAATGCACCGCCCGTCTATATCGCACTCGATGCCTTTACCGTCAATCTCGTCCCCGAACGTGGTGATCAGTTTCTGCAACTGGTCCTGTCGGTCGAGGTCGACGATCCGCAGACCGGTGACCAGCTCAAGGCCTACATGCCAAAGCTGCGCAACGACCTGACCTTGCTGCTGTCGAGCAAGAAAGCTTCGGATTTGATCAGTACCGAAGGCAAGGAGAAGCTGGCGAAGGAGATCATGGAGAAAATGAACGGTGTTCTCGACCCGGCCGGCAAAGGGAAGAACCGCGATGGACCCATCAGAGATGTGTTATTCACCTCGTTCATCATCCAATAAACCGCAATGAGCGCCGATTTCCTCTCCCAGGATGAGGTCGACGCCCTGCTCAAAGGCGTCAGCGGCGAAGCCGACGAACCCGAAGAGCTTGAAGAGGCTGGCGAGGGTCCCCGTCTATACAATCTCGGAACGCAGGAACGAATCGTTCGGGGACGCATGCCGACGCTCGAGCTGGTCAATGAGCGTTTTGCCCGTTACCTCCGCATCGGCCTTTTCAACTACATGCACCGCAGCGCCGAGATCTCGGTTGGCTCGATACGTGTGCAGAAATACAGCGAGTTCACCCGTAACCTGGTGGTACCGACCAACCTGAATCTGGTCGCTGCCAAACCATTGCGTGGTACGGCCCTGTTTGTCTTCGATCCGAGTCTGGTCTTTCTGGTGGTAGACAACATGTTCGGCGGCGATGGCCGCTTTCACACGCGCGTCGAGGGCCGGGATTTCACCGCCACCGAACAACGCATCATTCATGGACTGCTGACAGTGGTATTCAGCGAGTATGGCCGATCATGGAAGCCGGTCTACGATCTCACATTCGAGTACATCCGCTCCGAAATGAACTCGCAGTTCGCGAATATTGCCACACCGTCCGAGATTGTCATCGCAACGACTTTCTCGCTGGAATTCGGCGGCTCAAGCGCGGACATGCACATCTGTTTTCCTTACTCGATGATCGAACCGATTCGCGATCTGCTGTACAGTTCCATGCAGAGCGATCAGCTGTCAACCGATCGACGCTGGATCATCATGTTGCGCAATCAATTGAAGCATGCTGAAGTCGAAATCACGGCTCAACTGGCCACGCAGACCGTGACCCTGCGCGAGATTCTCAGGTTGAAAATCGGCGACGTCATTCCTCTCGAAGTCCCCGAGAAAATTGCCGCGCTGGTCGACGAAGTTCCCCTGCTGGAATGCCGCTACGGACAGCAAGGTGGGCAGTACGCGCTCAAGATCGAGCGTTTCATCGCCTCCGAGATCGCGGAGGCTTCCGTGAGAGAAGGCAATGGCTAAAGAAACAGACGATTTCGAGTCTCCGACGACCGACGACGCTGAAGATGACTGGGCTGCAGCGATGGCTGAACAGGCCATGGCTGAAGCAGCACCAGCCGCCAGGGCACAACCCGCCAACATCTTCCCGAGTTTTGATGACTCGGACCACAAGACTTCGATGATGAACGAACTCGACATGATCCTGGACATCCCTGTCCAGATCTCGGTCGAACTCGGGCGCACCAAAATCACCATCAAGAACCTCCTGCAACTTGCACACGGTTCGGTCGTCGAACTGGACGCCATGGCAGGTGAACCACTGAATGTCTTCGTCAATGGCACGCTGATCGCGCAGGGCGAAGTGGTGGTGGTCAACGACAAATTTGGCATTCGTCTGACCGATATCGTGACTCCTTCGGAACGGGCGCGCAAAATCGGGCACTGAGCGTCTCTGTCGAGCGTCTTTCTAACCGATCACGACGTTTTGACCTTCTCTCCACTTGTTTTAACATAGTGACCTGTCACCAAATCTGGCCGACCCTCTTGATTCGACACTGCAAACCCATTGGCCGTCACGGCACCCGCAGGGTGGGTCTATTGCTGTTCACCCTGTATGCGGGCAGCGCCTTCGCGCAGACCGCCGAACCGCCAAACGTTTCAACCAGCATGCTGCTGCAGACCGTTCTGGCTCTGATCCTGGTCATCGGCATCCTGTTTCTTGCCGCGTTTTTGTTGCGCAAGCTCAATGGTGGCCGCGGATTCGGCAGCAGTGGCCCCTTGCGCGTCGTCGGTGGTCTGGTGATTGGCACCCGCGAACGTATCGTGCTCGTTGAAATCGGCGACACCTGGATCGTCGTCGGCCTCGTGCCCGGCCAGATCCGGACCCTGCACACGCTGCCGAAAGGCGACCTCAAACCAGCCGGCGATGGCGAGCGGCATTTTGCGCAGTGGCTCAAACAGATCACCGAGCGCAAGAATGAAGGCGGTTAAACACACCCCCTGGGTGCTTCTTCTGCTCGCACTCGCCGCGCCAACGTTTGCCTGGGCTCAGGCAGTCGAACTGCCGATGCTGACCAGTACGCCGGGTACCGGTGGCAGCCAGACCTACACCTTGTCGATCCAGACCCTGCTGACACTGACGGCGCTCAGTTTTCTGCCGGCTGCGCTGTTGATGATGACCAGCTTCACGCGCATCATCATCGTCCTCTCGCTGTTACGGCAGGCGCTGGGCACCCAGAGTTCGCCACCGAACCAGGTACTGATCGGTCTCTCGCTGTTCCTGACCTTTTTCATCATGTCCCCGGTTCTCGACACCGTCTACACCGATGCCTACCTCCCGTTGTCGGAGAACCGGATCAGCTACCTCGAAGCCATTGAGCGAGGTGCGGTGCCGCTGCGCAAGTTCATGCTCAAACAGACCCGTGAGGCTGACATCGCTCTTTTCGCGCGCATGACCAAGACCGCGAACTTTGCGTCGGCCGACGACATTCCGATGCGCCTGCTGATCCCTGCGTTCATCACCAGCGAACTGAAGACGGCCTTTCAGATCGGCTTCATCATCTTCATCCCCTTCCTGGTCGTCGACATGGTGGTTGCCAGCGTGCTGATGTCGATGGGCATGATGATGATGTCGCCGGTACTGGTGGCGCTGCCCTTGAAACTGATGCTGTTCGTGCTCGTCGATGGCTGGCATCTCCTGCTCGGATCGCTGGTCGCGAGTTTTGCCACATGACTCCCGAACTGGTCATGGATATCGGACGCCAGGCGGTCGAGATGACCTTGCTGATGTCCGCACCGTTGCTGCTGGCTGCGCTGGTAATCGGCCTGATCATCAGCATCTTTCAGGCGGCAACCCAGATCAATGAGCAGACTCTCTCCTTCATTCCCAAGCTGGTGGGGATGTACCTGGTTCTGCTTCTGGCCGGCCCGTGGATGCTCGAACTGATGGTCGATTACGTGCGGCGACTGTTCGAGAGCATCCCGCTCCTGATCGGCTGAACGCCGGATGATCAGCCTGAGCACAGCCGAGATCAACGCCTGGGTGGTGGCCTTTTTCTTCCCGCTGGCGCGCATCCTGGCCGTCTTCGCCGCGGCTCCGCCATTCGACCATCCTGCACTGAGCACGCGGGTCCGATTGCTGCTCGGCCTGGCGATCAGCATGGCCATCGTGCCCGTACTGCCCGGCGCGCCGCCGCTGGACCCGGCATCGGGAACCGGCCTGCTGATCCTGGCCCAACAACTGCTCGTCGGATTCGCCATGGGTTTTGCCATCCGCCTGGTGTTCACTGCCGTGGACATGGCAGGCCACCTGATCAGCCTGCAAATGGGTCTTGGCTTTGCCACCTCATATGACCCGCAGACTGCTGGCCAGACTGCAGTCATTTCGGAATTCATGGTACTGCTTGCCTTGCTGGTGTTCCTGGCCATCAACGGCCACCTGATGGTGGTTGCCACCCTGGCGCATAGTTTTACGGTACTTCCCATCGGGACTCAGGGTTTCGCAGCGGACTTCTGGGTGAAACTGGCGAACGCAGGCGCGATCATCTTTTCTTCGGGGCTACTGCTGGCGCTGCCGATCATCGTCGCCTTGATGATCAGCAACCTGGCCCTGACGACGCTGAGCCGCGCCGCGCCGCAACTCAACCTGATGGCCATCGGCTTCCCACTGACCATCGCGCTCGGATTCGCTGCCCTGATGGTCAGCCTGTCGTATCTGGGCGCCCCCCTGCAACAATTGTTCGAATACGGCCTGGAGTCGATGCTCGGAAATTTGCATATTGTCCGCTAAAGTTTTCCAGCGGCACGTCGTAAGAAAAATTGTCAGCGAAACAATCGCCACACAGGACGGGCCGGCAGACACCTGAGAGGCAGATCACCGGGAACCCGAAGTTATTCGACCAAGCCAGGAGAAAGAAAATGCCCCAAATCATCAACACCAACGTCGCGTCGCTGAACTCGCAACGCAGCCTCAACATGTCGCAAGCCTCGCTCTCCACTTCGCTGCAGCGCTTGTCCTCCGGCCTGCGCATCAACAGCGCCAAGGACGACGCCGCCGGCCTCGCCATTTCGACGCGCATGAGTTCACAGGTCACCGGCCTCAACCAGGCTTCGCGCAACGCCAACGACGGCATTTCACTGGCGCAGACCGCTGAAGGTGGCCTGCAAAGCATCACCGACTCGCTGCAGCGGATGCGCGAGCTTTCGGTGCAGGCCTCCAACGCCACCAACACCGCCACCGACCGCGCCGCCTTGCAACAGGAAGTCGACACGTTGGTGCAGCAGATCAATACCGTCGCCAGTCAGACCGCATTCAACGGCGTCAAGCTTCTCGACGGTACCTTCAACGCGCAGTCCTTCCAGATCGGCGCGAACAGCGGCGAAGCGCTGACGATCAATTCGCTCGCCAGCGCAAAAGCCGATGCGCTGGGCGTCGGCACGACTTCCTCGTTCAGTTCGACCACCGCCGGCGCAGTCGCCACCGGGGCCATTGCCGCTGGCGGCATCACCGTCAATGGCTTTGGCATCGGACCGAGCGTGCGGGACGGACTTTCCGCAGCCGGAAGCAACGATAGCGCCATCTCCAAAGCAGCCGCCTTCAATGCCGTGTCGGGTCAGACGGGGGTCACGGCCAAGGCGAGTGCCACTACGCTGGCCGGTATCGCGAATACGGCACAGGCTGCCATCGCTGGCGATGCCACCGACTTCATATACGTCAATAACGTCAAGCTGGGTGCTATCGCGGCAGGAGCAGACGCCGTCACCCAGGGCGCGAACGTCGCCGCGGCATTCAATGCCGTTTCCAACCAAAGCGGCGTCACCGCCACTTTCAGTACCTCGACGGGCGCGGTCTCGCTGACCGCTGCCGATGGCCGCAACATCAGCCTGATCGGTGCTGGTACAGGGGCTGATATCGCGAACACCGGTTTGACCATCGGCGCCGGTGGCGACATCGTCGCCGCCGGCGCCAGTACCGGGGCCGCCCTGGCTGCCGGAGATCTGACGATCAATGGCTACGATATTGGCGCAGTCGCCGCCGATGCTGCCGCGACGCCAGGGAACAATCTGGCCGCCGCGATCAATGCACTGACCAGCAAGACCGGAGTTACGGCCACCAATAACAGCGGCACCCTGACCTTGTCGGCTGGCGAGGGACAAGCCATCACTATCAGTGGCAACCTGGCGCACGCAACTGCTACGGAAACCGCCACCGGCTTCAGCGCAGATCAACTCGGCGCAGGTGCTGATGAGACCGCCAACGCGGCATCTTCCAATGCCGTCATTACGCGAGGCAACATCACTTTAAGCTCGACGAACAGTGCCGGCATCACCCTGAGTGGTTCCGACATTGCACGCTCCGGACTGAGTTCAGCCTATACGGCTGCCACGGCCACCTTTGGTGCCGGCATCGCCAGCGTTGATCTGACCACCGCCACCGGCGCGCAGAACGCCATTGCGACGATCGACTCGGCGCTGGCCAACATCAACTCAAGTCGAGCCAACCTCGGTGCGCTGCAGAACCGCTTTGCCAGCGTCGTCAGCAATCTGGCGACCACATCGGAAAACCTGACGGCCTCACGCAGCCGCATTCTCGACGCCGACTTCGCTGCCGAGACCGCCAACCTGAGCCGCGGGCAGATCATGCAGCAGGCCGGTACGGCGATGCTGGCGCAGGCCAACTCGCTGCCGCAAGGAGTACTCTCGCTGCTACGCGGCTAAGCAAACGCCGTCAAATAGCGCTAAGATCAGGGGCGCGGTCGTGATCAGGCGGTCGCGCCCTGGCGTCTGTTCCTAAGGAGTCCGAGATGAACATTCCATCCACTGCCGCTTCACTACCTCCCCAGAGCAATCTGGTTGTTGTCAGCTCTGCGGCACGTGACATCAAAACAACGGGCGAAAGCAGAACCATTGACCCCACGCTGACCCTGCTGCCGGTACAGCCCCCCGACCGGGCACAGCTTGAAGCAGCCACCCAGAGCGTCCGCGATTTCGTCAAGCCGATCAACGACAATCTGGAGTTCAGTGTGGACGGAGATTCCGGGCAATTGGTGGTCAAGATCATCGACAGCGCCACCAAGGAAGTGATTCGCCAGGTGCCTTCGCAGGAAATGCTGGCCATCGCCAAGGCTCTCGACAGCATCAAGGGATTATTTGTCAAACAGTCGGCCTGACCAGTTGCCTCGCTTGCAGTTCGCAGCTCACAGCCGCAGGAGAAAATCATGACGGTCTCGTCACCGGGCCTCGGTTCGAACCTTGATGTGAACAGCATCGTCAGCCAGTTGATGGCGGTGGAAAAACGACCGCTGACCGTTCTGGCACAGAAACAGGCCGGCTTTCAGGCCAAGATATCGGCGCTCGGATCGCTGCAGGGGACGATTTCGGCCATGCAAACGGCGGCAGGGAATCTGGTGCCCGTCAGTGGCACGACGGCAGCGCAGAAATTCACGGTGTTGAGAACGTCGGTGGCCGACGCGACGATCGCTTCGGCGACCACGACATCGAGCGCGGTAGCCGGCACCTATAGTCTGGCAGTGACCCAACTCGCCACTCAGCACAGCATCACCACGCCGGGCGGAGCCAGTTCGCCTTTCTCGGGAACCAACGGAACCCTCTCGGACGGCGGTACGCTGACCCTTGCACTCGGCACGGCGGACGGCGTCACGGTGAGCAAGACGACCGACATCACCATCGCGGATGACTCCACGCCTGAGGCCATCCGCGACGCGATCAACGCCGCCAACGCTGGCGTTGCGGCGCTGGTGATCAATGGGACCGATGGCAAGCAACTCCTGTTGACCAGCGACACCGCCGGCAGCAACCAGGTCATCAAGATTTCTGGAAGTACTGGCCTGTCCTTCGTCGCTCCAGAGGCCAGGCACCACAGCGTCAGCACGGACATCGGCGTATTTTCCGGGGTCGGCGGCACCCTGCCGGTTAGCGGCACGCTGACCATCAAACTCGGTGACAGCGACGGTTCCAATATCAACAAGACCACCGATGTCACGATCGCCGCCGACTCCACCCCGGAAATGATGCGCGACGCCATCAACAGCGCGAGCGCAGGCGTGACGGCAGAGGTCATAGACGGCACCTCAGGTAAGCAGCTCGTGTTGACCAGCAACGCCAGCGGTAGTAACCAGTTCATCGAATTGTCGGGGAGCGCCGCCCCAGCCAACACCCGCTCGGATCCGGTCGAGCCGGCAGATACCTTTACCCAGACGCACGCCGCACTCGGCGCCACCTTCACGCTGAATGGCGTTGCGGTGTCGTCCGCCACCAACACCGTGACGACGGCGATCGACGGCATCACCCTGAATCTGTTGAAAGGCCCGGAAGCGCCCGCGACCTCGCTCAGCACCACGCTGACGATCAGCAAGGACAATACCAGCCTGACCACCGGCGTCAATGCGCTGGTCAAGGCGATCAACGATTTCCAGAGTACCGCCAGGAATCTCGGCAGTTACGATGCCACCAGCAAGAAAGCTGGTACGCTCAACGGTGACAGCACGCTGCGGACAGCACAGAATTCCTTCCGCACCGCACTTGGCGAGATTCCCTCCGCGCTCACCGGTGCCAGCCTGCAACGTCTGTCGGACATCGGCGTCAGCCTGCAGAAGGACGGCACGCTGACCGTCGATGCCGCCAAACTGAGCACGGCCATCGGCAAGGATTTCAACGGCGTCGCCAACCTGGTCGCCGCCTACGGCAGCGCGGTCAAGAGCGCTGCTGATGGACTGGTCGGTAGCGGTGGCCTGATTGCCGCCCGCAGCGACGGACTCAATTCCTCGATCGTCAACCTCGGCAAGCAATCGACCGTGATATCGAATCGGCTGATCGATATCGAAGCGCGCTATCGCAAGCAATTCACCTCTCTCGACACGCTCATCGCAGGAATGACCACGACCAGCACTTTCCTGACGCAGCAACTCGCCAATCTGCCCAAGTACAGTAATAGTTAATCGTTCACCAGGAGTCCGCAATGTTCGGCAATGCACGCAACGCGATTTCAGCCTATCAGAAAGTAGGTATCGATGCAGCCATCGAGGTGGCCGACCCGTACCGGCTGATTCTGCTGCTCTTCGCCGGCGCCCAGACCGCTATCGGCAAGGCCCGCGCTGCCATGCAGCAACAACAGATCGCCGCCAAGGGGGAAGCCATTTCCAAGGCCATCGACATCATCGGCAACGGCCTCAAGGTCAGCCTCGACCTCGAACAGGGTGGCGAACTCGCCGAGCGCCTCTATGCCCTTTACGACTACATGGTGCTGCGACTGCTGCGCGCCAACCTCGACAACGATTTGCGCGCGCTCGAAGAAGTCGCGGCCCTGCTCGAAGAGATTCATGGCGCCTGGCGAGAAATCTCACCCCAAGCGCGACAAAGAGCCGTTGCATGAGTTCCTCCCTGAGCGCGCTCGAGCACCTGCTGGCGCTTGCCGAAGCGATGCTCAGTGCCGCCGAGAACAGTGACTGGGACTTGCTGGCCAGGTACGAGGCTGACCGCCGAGCCCTGACCGACAGCCTGCCAAACAACCTGACAAGCCAGCTCGCACCTGCGGCGGCCGTGCGTGCGCGCACGCTGATCGAGAATTGCCAGCGCTGCGATGCGCGCATCCGCCCGCTGGTCGAAGCCCGCCTGAACGAACTGCGCGTCGTCCTGCGAGAGGTTTGAGGGAATTGCCGTCTAACGGTCATGAACTTTCCACGCCCCCCGATCATGAAAGTCATGACCGTTTCCCTCTCTCCCGACCCCTCCCCCACGAGTGGGAGAGGAGATTCGTGAGTCGCTGATGCGATTTTCACGGTAAGCCATGATCCGCCCCGACATCGCCAACCGCCTGCAGCCGACTGCCGATCTCGCGCCGCGGCCGACACCACCGGGACAGGAGATTACCGACAAACTGTCCGGCCTCGTCGTCGGACAGCGCTTGTTGGCTGAAATCCAGTCGCTGCTGCCTAACGGCTCGTACCGTGCGCTGATTAACCAGCGCAGCGTCACCCTTGCCTTGCCCTTTGCCGCCAGGAGCGGCGACGCGATCGAGCTGGAGGTCGCCGAGAGCAACGGCAAGCTGACTCTGGCGGTGCTGGCAAAAGCAGGAGCCGACGGCGGTCGGGGTGGTATCGAAGCTGCCACCACCAGTCTGAGCCGCACCGGGCAATTGATCGGCGATCTGCTTGGCGGCACACGCAACGCCGGCCCCGTGGCGCTGCCGCTCAACGGCAATCAGCCGATCGCCGCCAGCCCGCCGGCTAACGCCCAGGAGCTGCTGCCGCTACTCAAGGAGGCGATCAGCAAGAGCGGCATGTTTTACGAATCGCATCAGGCGGAATGGCTTGGGGGCCGCTACAGCAAGGCGCAATTGCTGCAGGAGCCACAAGGGAAGCTGGCTCCCCTGGTCGCAGCGAAACAGCTCACAGCTTCCCAAGTTGCGACCACGCAGGCATCATCCCCGGTTGCCGAGCCTCTCACCATGCCAGACGCATCCGTCGGGATCACATCAGAACAGGTCAGGCCGGTGGACCTGAACCTGAACCTCTCCATCAGCGCGCCGGCACCCGGATTGCAGGAAGTGCAGGGGAAATCGGCTTCCCTGGTGGCCACACCACTAGAGGCGGCTCCCCAGATCACGGCTGCACAGGCATCGTCCCTGGCAGGAGAACCCCACGGCATGACAGACCCCGCCGTGGAGGCCACGCAAGCACAGACCAGGCCAGTAGACCCAAGTCCCGCCACCCACCAGTCAGCATCACTGCTGCAAGTGCCAGAGGGAAGACCGGCTCCAGTGTTGGCCGAACCGCCAGTCACGGCGCCCCGGCTTCCGGCTACCCCAGTCGTGACCCTGCAGGAGTTCCCCCAGGCTGCCGAACCACCGGCCATGTCAGGCAGTGCCGTGGAAACCACCCAGGCACAGGCCAGGCCAGTGGATCTGAACCCTACTAGCAGCCAGTCGGCCCAATCTTCCCAAACCCAACCATCCCAAACTCTTCAGCCTCCCTCATCAGTACTGCCTTCCCAGCCCGTCGCCCCACAGGCGCAGGCGATCGTCCAGCAGCAACTCGAAGCCTTTGCGACCCAGAATTTTTCATGGCAGGGACAAATCTGGCCCGGTCAGCAAATCCGGTGGGAGATTGCCAACGAAATTAACCACCGTGAACGCAGGGGTGACGGCGCTGCTGATTCCGGCGAGAACAGCGAAAAGTGGCAGACACGGCTGCGTCTAACACTTCCCCAGCTCGGCGAGGTCGATGCCCGGCTGCACATCCAGGGCAAGCAGATCACGCTGGCCGTGGTCGCCCCCGACGCCGGAACCCGCACACGATTGCGCAGCGAGGTCGCAGCCCTGCGCAGCCAGTTCGAACAGGCCGGCCTGGACCTCGCGTCATTGGGAATTACCGCGCCACCAGCGAGTATCCAGCCCGCTCAATGAGCAGCGGCAGACGCCGCAGCAACCCATGATGCGAAACCGAAAGCAGGCCAATCATGACCAGGCAGGCTCGGCCTCCTGCTGCTGGCCGGCGTGGGAAACCCTGCACGGCCAATGTTCGGGCGCAGGCAAAAAAGACTGAATCTGTGAAATAGTTGGCTAAAAGTTGGCTAAAGTTTTCCTGACGCAAGCCGATGATCTAATCGTCTGACGCGTTTCGATGTGCTCGACCGGCATCCCAAAAAACGCCCTTGCGCAATAATTTAATTTACTTTCGAGACTTCTTTCAGGGCAAAAGAAGTCTCCGAGGATGAATAGATGTCAATCATTACGTCCCTTACGACCACGCAGATCAGTACTCTCGATGCCGGACAAATCGCCGCACTGACGACCAGCGAGATCCGGGAACTCTCCACCAACCAGATCGCCGCCGGCCTTAGCACCACCCAGATCGTGGCGCTTACCCCGGCGCAGGTCGCCGCATTCACCACCGATCAGCTCGTCAATGGCCTCACCACCGCGCAGCTGGCGGCCATGGAAACCACCGATGTCGCGGCACTCAAGACCAGCCAGGTCGCCGCCCTGACCACCACTCAGATCGCCAATCTCGGCACCAGCCAGATCGTCGCGCTGACCTCGTCGCAGGTCGCCGCGCTCACCACCAATCAGCTCATCAACGGCCTCACCACCAACCAGCTGACGGTCCTGGAAACCCGTGATGTCGCGGCACTCAAGACTGTCCAGGTGGCCGCGCTCACCAGTAGCCAGATCGCCATCGTCCTTGGCAGCAGCCAGATCGCTGCAATCAGAACGTCGCAGGTCGCCGCCCTGACCACCGCCCAGGTCGCCACGCTTGGCGCCGCCCAGATCGCCGCGCTGACCACAGTGCAGGCCCGCGCCCTGACCACCAATCAGCTCGTCAATGGCCTCACCACCGCGCAGCTGGCGGCCATGGAAACCGCCGATGTCGCGGCCCTCAAGACCAGCCAGGTCGCCGCCCTCAGCACCACTCAGATCGCCAATCTCGGCACCAGCCAGATCGTCGCGCTGACCTCGTCCCAGGTCGCCGCGCTCACCACCAACCAGCTCATCAACGGCCTCACCACCAACCAGCTGACGGTCCTGGAAACCCGTGATGTGGCGGCACTCAAGACTGTCCAGGTGGCCGCGCTCACCAGCAGCCAGATCGCCATCGTGTTTGGCAGCAGCCAGATCGCTGCGATCAGAACGTCGCAGGTCGCCGCCCTGACCACCGCCCAGGTCGCCACGCTTGGCGCCGCCCAGATCGCCGCGCTGACCACAGTGCAGGCCCGCGCCCTGACCACCAATCAGCTCGTCAATGGCCTCACCACCGCCCAACTGGCGGCCATGGAAACCGCCGATGTCGCGGCACTCAAGACCAGCCAGGTCGCCGCCCTGACCACCACTCAGATCGCCAATCTCGGCACCAGCCAGATCGTCGCGCTGACCTCGTCGCAGGTCGCCGCGCTCACCACCAATCAGCTCATCAACGGCCTCACCACCAACCAGCTGACGGTCCTGGAAACCCGTGATGTGGCGGCACTCAAGACTGTCCAGGTGGCCGCGCTCACCAGCAGCCAGATCGCCATCGTGTTTGGCAGCAGCCAGATCGCTGCGATCAGAACCGCCCAGCTCGCCGCCCTGACCACCACCCAGGTCGCCGCTCTCGGCACCGCCCAGATCGCCGCCCTGACCTCGGCGCAGGTTCCCGCATTCACCTCCAATCAGCTCGTCAATGGCCTCACCACCGCGCAGCTGGCGGCCATGGAAACCGCCGATGTCGCGGCCCTCAAGACCAGCCAGGTCGCCGCCCTGACCACCACTCAGATCGCCAATCTCGGCACCAGCCAGATCGTCGCGCTGACCTCGTCCCAGGTCGCCGCGCTCACCACCAATCAGCTCATCAACGGCCTCACCACCAACCAGCTGACGGTCCTGGAAACCCGTGATGTGGCGGCACTCAAGACTGTCCAGGTGGCCGCGCTCACCAGCAGCCAGATCGCCATCGTGTTTGGCAGCAGCCAGATCGCTGCGATCAGAACCGCCCAGCTCGCCGCCCTGACCACCACCCAGGTCGCCGCTCTCGGCACCGCCCAGATCGCCGCCCTGACCTCGGCGCAGGTTCCCGCATTCACCTCCAATCAGCTCGTCAATGGCCTCACCACCGCGCAGCTGGCGGCCATGGAAACCGCCGATGTCGCGGCCCTCAAGACCAGTCAGGTCGCCGCCCTGACCACCACTCAGATCGCCAATCTCGGCACCAGCCAGATCGTCGCGCTGACCTCGTCGCAGGTCCGCGCCCTGACCACCAACCAGCTCATCAACGGCCTTACCACCAACCAGCTGACGGCCCTGGAAACCCGCGATGTCGCGGCACTCAAGACCAGCCAGCTGGTCGCGCTCACAAGCAGCCAGATCGCGATCGTCCTTGGCAGCAGCCAGATCGCCGGGATCGGCACGTCGCAGGTTGCCGCCCTCACCACCGCCCAAGTCGCCAGTCTCGGCACCGCCCAGATCGTCGCGCTGACCACGGCGCAGGTCCGCGCACTGACCACCAATCAACTTGTCAACGGCCTCACCAGCACCCAACTGCAAGCGATCGAGGCGACTGATGTCGCAGCACTCAAGAGCAGCCAGATCGCCGCTCTGAGCACTACTCAGATCGCCAACCTCGGCACCTCCCAATTCGCGGCGCTGACTTCTTCACAGATCGGCGCACTCACGGTCACCCAGATCACAGGCGGCCTCACCACCAACCAGCTCAGCACCATGGATGCCACCGAAGTCTCGGCATTCAAGACCAGCCAGGTAGCCGCGCTCACCACCAGTCAGATCGCCATCGTCCTGCGCACTAGTCAGATCGCCGGCATCGGCACGTCGCAGATCGCCGCCCTCACTACCTCCCAGGTGGCCAGTCTCGACACCGCCCAGGTCGTCGCACTGACCACGGCGCAGGTCCGCGCACTGACCACCAATCAGCTCGTCAACGGCCTCACCACCACCCAGTTGCAGGCGATCGAGGCGACTGATGTCGCGGTACTCAAGACCAGCCAGATTGCCGCCCTTGCCAGCAGTCAGATCGCCAACCTTGGCACCGCTCAGGTGGTCGCGCTGACCACGACTCAGGTCGGCGCGCTCACCGCCAGTCAGATTGCCAGCGGCCTCACCACTGCCCAAGTGAGAGCGATGGAAGCTGCCGATATCGCAGCTCTGCGAACCAGCCAGATCGTCGCTCTGACCACCGCGCAGGTTGCCGCACTCACGGTCACCCAGATCGCCAGCGGCCTCACCACTGCCCAGGTAAAGGCCATGGAAGCCGCCGATGTCGCAGCACTCGGTACCACTCAGCTCGCCGCACTCACCGCCGCTCAGGTTCCCGTCCTGACCCTCAGCCAGCTCGCCGCCATGAGCACCGCTCAGACCTATGCCCTCAAGGGGATGTTCCTGACGACCACACAACTCGCCGCCCTGACCACGGCTCAGGTCAACTCCGCTTCGACGCCCCTGATTCTTGATCTCAACGAGGATGGCAAACTATCGCAGAGCATTTCTTCGGGCGTTCAGTTCGACCTGTTGGCAACCGGCGACAAGATTCATACCGGCTGGGTTGCCAGCGGTGACGGCCTCCTGGTCATGGACCGCAATGGCGACGGAACCATCAACGACGGCGGTGAATTGTTCGGATCATCGGTCACGCTGGCCAACGGCGAAAAGGCTGCAGACGGCTATGTCGCCCTGAGCGAAATCGACAGCAATGCCGACGGCGTCATTAGTTCGGCAGACGATCATTGGTCGGATCTGGCAGTCTGGGTAGACGGCAATTCGGACGGGATCAGCCAGTCGGGAGAACTACGTTCCCTCGAGTCGCTGGAAATAGTTCAACTCGACCTGAATGCGACGAGAACTGCGGTGGTCGATGCGGGCAATATCGTCGGACTGATTTCGAGTTACCAGACCACCGATGGGACAAGTCACGAGATGGCCGACGTCTGGTTCGCAACCGACAAGAACTCCGCAATCCAGGCAGCGCCGCCTACCATTGCGGCGGCGGCGGATCTCAGAGCGAATGTGGGCAACATGCTGCAGGCCATCTCCTCGTTCAACACCGGACAGGCAGCGCCCGACCCGAACGCTTTTGGTACCAGCCTCCTGCCTCAACTCGCCCCGCAGGCAAGCATTGCGGCCTTGTTGCAGCAATACGATCCGAACGGCAATCCGTTCGGTCCATCCCAGGCTTCACAGACGGTGGCGACCAACTCGCTGACCAATCCGCCAAGCCTGGATGCGATCACCAAGGGCATGCTCGCGACAGGTAGTTAAACAGCGGTTCAGCCATGCAGCGGGGCTTTTTCGGCCCCGCTTCCTTTTTTGGCTGAAGATGTCTCATGCCATCCAGGACAGTCTGCCGATTGATCGGAAGCTGTGCGTGCAGCATCCGTCTGTCGCCTGATCTGCAGCAAGCGTACCCTCTGAACCGATGATCTTATTCAATTATTACAATCAGTTATGATTACCCTGCAAAGATCGCCGAGGCCCGTTTTCAGGATATAATCCAGGCTCGTTGTAACCATGAATTCGGGATGGCAGCCTTGAGGGGAGTGGTAGTGCGCGACGATGTAATTGTTTCTCTGCTGATGCAGGCATGGAACGGGCAACTCGAACTGCTGCAACTCATCGACCAGTGCAGCAAACTGGAGCAGGAACGGCGCGCGCCCCTGGCAGCGATCCTCTACCAGACCTGGCTCAAGAGAACCCCTTCAACCCACGCCCATGCGGCGTACTTCAACCTCGGCGCAACGCTGTCGAATCTCGGGGATCTGGTGGCTTCGGAAGAGGCTTACCGGCAGGCGATCGCCCTGTCTCCTGGCTTCATTCAACCTCGACTCAACCTTGGGCTGGTCCTTGAGCGCCGGGGCTTTCTGGACCAGGCGGTAGAAGAGTGGCTATGGGTTGAACGCAATGTTCCCGCCGACACGGATGAATACAAGCCCTTCCTGCTGCTTGCCCTGAACAATCTTGGCCGGGTACTGGAGATCAAAAAGGAATATCGGGATGCCACAGACTATCTCGACAGGAGTCTGTCGATCGATCCCACCCAGTCGGATGTACTCCACCACTGGGTATTCCTGCGCATGAAACAATGCTGTTGGCCAGTTTATCGCCCCACCGGCAAGGTCAGCCCGGAACTGATGGAGAATTCCACCTCCGCCCTGGCCATGCTTGCGATGACCGATGATCCTGCGGTACAACTGGCCGCCGCGCGACGCTACGCGGACAAGAAGGTACTCAAGGATCTGCCATCCCTCGCCAAGCCAGGAGGCTACGGACACCGGAAAATCCGCATCGGCTACTGCTCCTCGGATTTCTGCCTGCATCCGGTCGCGATGCTGATGGTGGAGATGTTCGAATCCCATGACCGAGAGAAATTCGAGGTCTATGCGTATTGCTGGAGTCCGGAAGATGGCTCGGAGGTACGCAAGCGGGTGATTGCCGCCATGGATCACTTCCAACGTATCGATCAACTCGGCGACGAGGAAGCGGCTTGCCTGATTCGGGAACACGAGATCGATATTCTGGTGGACCTGCAGGGCCAGACTGCTGGTGCCCGAATGAACATGCTGGCCTACCGACCGGCCCCAATACAGATCACCTATCTCGGCCTGCCTGCCACCACCGGCCTCCCATTCATCGACTATGTCATTGCCGACCGCTTCCTCATCCCCGAAGAGGAAGCACGCTACTATTCCGAAAAGCCCCTCTATATGCCTGACATCTATCAGGTCAGCGACCGCAAGCGCGCGCTGGGAACCCCCCCTAGCCGGGCGAGCTGCGGGCTACCGGAAGACCGCTTTGTGTACTGCTCATTCAATAACAACTTCAAGTTCACCCCAGAAATGTTCAGCGTCTGGATGAACATCCTGCGCCGTGTGTCCGGCAGCGTGTTGTGGTTACTGGCCGACAATCCCTGGGCTGAAACAAACCTGCGTCAGGAAGCCATCAATCAGGGCATTGAACCCTCCCGCCTGATCTTCACCGAGCGGGTTGCTCCTGAAAACTATCTGGCCCGCTACCAGATTGCGGATCTGTTCCTTGACACCTTTCCATTCAATGCCGGCACAACTGCGAACGACGCCCTATGGATGGGCCTGCCCGTACTGACCCGGAGTGGACGTACCTTTGCGTCCCGTATGGCTGGCGCGCTGCTGACCGCAGCCAATCTCGGGGAACTGATTACCTACCAGCTCAGTGACTATGAAGAAAAGGCGGTTGCCCTGGGTCATCGTCGAACCGAATGCGAACGGATGCGGGCACACCTGATCAGAGAGCGCACTCAGGGAGTGCTGTTCGATACTCACTTGTTCGTACGCAATCTGGAAAGCCGGTTGTTGCAATTGACCATGCATCTCCCGACAACTTCATCGCCACTGTGAAGCAAATCTGACCTTCTTGAAAGGACCCCCGTGCATCCAGCACCAGCAATGCGACAAACCCCGCTCAATCAAATTCACAATCCGGATGTTCTCAACTTCATGCGTAGCGACTATACAGGCGTGGTGGAAGTGGGCTCCAGCAGTGGTGCTCTGGCGCGAGCCTATCGCGGCATCAATCCCGGCTGCCGCTATGTGGGCATAGAAATCGATGCGGACTACGCCGAAGCCTCCAGGCAGCATTGCACGGAGGTGATCCATGGCAATGTCGAATATTTATCTGCCGAAACATTTCACCAGCTGAGTGATGCCGACTGCTGGGTATTTGCTGACGCTTTGGAGCATCTTTACGATCCATGGCAACTGCTGGAGCGCATCAAGGCCAATGCGCGCAGCCGCACCGAAGTGATTGCCTGCATCCCGAATGCGCAATATTGGGGCGTCCAGTCCCGGCTTAACGCCGGCCTGTTCATCTATCAGGACTCCGGTCTGTTTGATCGTACCCATATTCGCTGGCTTACCCGCCTGACCATTATCGATCTGTTCAATTCGCACGGATTCCAGGTGCTCAACATGATTGCCCGTCTCCTCGATCAACCTACTGATGAAATGGCTGCAGCGATCCGGCAGATGGCACGTGCATCCGGTAACGATCCCGAGATGGCCCTACAGGATGCAGTCCCATTTCAATATGTGGTCAAGGCGCTAGCGGACGGCTGATGCAAACCGGGAAAACTAATGGCCCGACGCAGCAGGTAATGAATCCAGCATTGCACCCGGTCCATCTCTATCACATTGCCTACTCTGAAAAGACCCTTGCTGAGGCCCCTCCGGGTTACCTGATCCTGGACAATGTCAATAGCCCCAGAAATGATTGGCGTGAATATTGGCCGATTCGCAGATTCCTGATCGATGAAGATCTCGAAGAGCATGCGTATTATGGTTTCTTCTCACCGCGCTTCCAGGAGAAGACTGGACTGAGCCATGCCCAGGTGAAAAATTTCGTGCAGGCAGCCGGCACAGACATGGATGTGGTTTCATTCAGCCCGCAACCTGACATGGGGGCCTTTTTCCTCAATGTATTCGAACAGGAGGAACTGTTTTCGCCGGGTTTTATCGCGGCCAGCGAAACCTTCTTTGCGGCAGTTGGCATGCCGATCGGCTTGGCGCCGCTGGTCATGGATTCTCGGCAGATCATCTTCAGCAATTTCTTTGCCGCACGTCCCGCGTTCTGGCGCGCCTGGCTCAGTCTCAACGAGCAGTTATTTTCCATCTGCGAAGGAGAGGACAGCGCGCTCAAACAGTTGCTGATTTTCGAAACATCCTACCCAGGCTCCGTGCAGAGAAAAGTCTTCCTGATGGAACGTATTGCATCCATATTGCTGACGGTCGATCCCAGGTGGCGTGTCCGCGCTTACAATACCTTCGATTGTGCCTGGTCGGGTAGCCGCCTGAATCAGTTCAAGTTCGAAGCCGTGCTGAGCGACGCTCTGAAAATCGCGATGAGGGAGCAGGGGTTCCACGATTACAGGGAAGCGTACTCGCAGTTGCGCGACAAGTTGCGGGAATGAGGGAAGAAGAATCTTGCGATGGAAAACTCGATCATAATTATCAATGCTGCGGATATTCCCCCAGCCCTACAAATCGCCAGAAACCTGTCCTCGTATACCGTATACACATTCGACCCGATACTGGTTGACCCGATCTCGGCGAGCGGACTGAGGAACATCGTTTATACACCTTTTGATAATTGCCCGCTCTATCATGAACTGGACGCCAGTGCCCACTCTGCTGCGTTCGACCTGGAGAGGACTCTTGATCTCGAAGTCAGAGATATTGTCCCCGAGGTATCCATAGAGGGATGGCAGCATCTGAATCTGTATTATATTTTCATCACCCTCAAGTGGTACACGGCACTATGGGAGAATTTTGGTAACCAACTAGCCGGAACGAAGGTACACCTCTTCATCTGTGATACCCCTGGCTCATATTACTTCAATTCATTCATTCCCTCGATCTTGCTCTTGTGGAACCTGAAGTCCAATGACATCGAATTTTCAGGTTTTACCTATGGAAGCAAGGATGATGACGGCCATCTGATCCCTGAGTTACCAGAAGGAAATCAGAATGAAGAACTTGAACAGCTACTGATTCATTTACCGACATGCTGGTATGATATCAATTATTTTTTCCAGGAAATGATTTCGACCGGGAAAACACTGATCAATATCGAGGCAAAGAATTTCAACATCCCGTTACCCGCAATTAAAACCCTGGCACTGACCGAATTAGAGAGTACCCTCGCCAATTTACCGGAAGAGATCCGCACAAAAATAAATAATTTTTCCCGTAAATTAGCTGAAAAACTGGACCGGATATTGCAGCCACATCTGGTCATACCGAATTACCGCCAGCGCCAAACCCAACAAATCAGCAACACTTACTGTGCGCAGCTGGTCACCTATTACCAGCTTTCCAGGTATTTCAAAAACTCGAAACCATCAAGAATAGTGTTATCCGATCACGATGCCGGATTTCATGGCCCGATCATTTCTTTTGCACAGAAGCACTCACTGCCCGTCATTCTTCTACCCCACTCCAAATGCGTCAATGACATCGAGTTCAAATACAGGAACATCACGGTTCTCAGTCATCCGATACATGGCCAGGAAATTTTTGATGCCAACCACAAGAGCGTACTGAATTTTAAAATTGCTTATCCGGAAACCTTCAGAAGCTCGAGTATCGTTGGCGAGATTAGGACGATCTCTCTGCTGCTTAATTCCCTGTCACTCAATGGATTTTATTTCACGCGCTACCAACCCTACATGCAAGGAATAAGACAGATCGTTTCCTGGTGCAACCAGAACGGCATCGTCCTTAAAATACGCTGCAAACCGAGTTACTCGATTATAAACTTGTTGGAGAGGGATATTGGAGTTTCCGCTGCAGAGTTGACTAGAAACGCCAACGAAACCATGGATCAGCATGCAGAGAGTTGTGATCTTTGTTTGATGTACGATATGCCAACAACCGGTGCACTGCACTTCCTGAAATGTTCCATCCCCATTCTTAACCCTATTGTAGAATACTTGGCACCCTCCGAGATGACGCTTGGCAATGCCCGGCTTGTTCCCCAGGAAAGCGTTGAAAATACGCTGCTCC
The DNA here is from genome assembly GCA_013414765.1 of Candidatus Accumulibacter cognatus. Lineage (GTDB taxonomy): Bacteria > Pseudomonadota > Gammaproteobacteria > Burkholderiales > Rhodocyclaceae > Accumulibacter > Accumulibacter cognatus. The sequence continues at coordinate 3,609,501 of CP058708.1, read as the reverse complement.
GATTAAAGTGGTTCACCTCGGACCCGACCACTTTATTTTACTTTCGCGCTGAACAGTTCAGGAATTACATGGCCTTGTTTCAGATTGCACGGCCATTGCGAGCGTACTTATAGAGCATAGCCTTATACACAACTCATTCAGCATGAGCAACAAAGCGATCTAACTCGTTGTTTTTAGATGAAACATGCTCAAACGAGCAGGTTTTTATGCAATTCGGTAACTTATTGTTTCATATTGATATTTATGATATCAGATGAGTTGTGTAGTATGCGTTTAGCCCCCACCGATTGCGAGCCCCCCAATCGTAAACGTTCACATCCCCCTCCGTTTTTTTACGCTGCTGCCGGGATAGCGGGAAGCGGGGGAAGTTCCAGGCCCTTGCGAGCCGCCCGGATGACAGTGCCGAGATAGCGCCATGAGGAGGCGCCGCGAAGACGGCAAGTTTCGATGACGCTGGCGAGGAGAGCGAAAGCACGCGTACCCGCTTCGGAGCGCGTGCCGTGGCTGATGTGGCGGGCAATGACCCAGTGGCGCAGGGCCTGTTCGGCGGCGTTGTTGGAGAGCGGCAAATGCGGCTCGCCGAGCGGACGCATGATCACCTCCCAGTCGTAGAGGAATTCACGCGCGACGCTGCGCAGCGCCGGGTGGGCATCACTCCAGTGAGCGGTGCACAGGCTCTTCAGCCGATCGACATGGGTCGCGTAGAGGAAGGGTAGCCCTTCCGGCGGAAGATCGATCCGCGCCGCGTAGATGGCATCCTTCAGCGTGTGCATGAGGCCTTCCATCTCCTGCCCGACGCCAGATACCCGGCCATCGCTGGATTCGGCCAGGCCCCGCAGCTTCCGTATCAGATGCGGCCAGCAGCGCAGGCGATTCAGCCAGGCCCGGTAGACACGGTAACCATCGCTGATCAGGATGCCGTAATAGCCATCCTGCAGGACATTCTCCAGCATTTCCGCGTGCCGCGGGCCAATCACGAAGAGGACCGTCCAGGGGGTTACCAAGGCCCACAGCCAGAGCAGCAGGCGGTTCTCCGGCCAGGAGGTCTCATCCACATTCAGTTGCGGTTCCTGCAGGAGGTCGGCCACCAGCACGTCCTCCAGCGGAAAACTGGCGCGCCCGGCTTCCCGGAGGGTCTCGTCGATCACGCCGACACTGAGCAGCAGGCCAAACATTTCCATCAGCGCCTCCCGAATCCGCGGCCGGGACAGACGCAGGCGCAGCGCAAGGAACACGATGAGTCCGGCCAACTGCGGACCAACCAGGCGCCATTCGCCCAACTCAACCTGCTCCCACTCATGCTCTCCTGCGGACCGCCAGGGCTGCGCACGGCTGACATGGTCGCAGTGGTCGCAGTTCGTTTCGAGCAGATAGTGGCGGATGATAAGGAACATCAGCCCAATCTGGCCCTCGACCGGTGGTGCAATGTCGATCTCGTCCCAGGCGGTGTAACGCTTCGAAGGAGCGTCCGCTGAAAGCGCCTGCGCACAAGCGGTACAGTTCTCAGGGCGGTGATCGCAGGTGCCAGTGACCGCGAGCTTTTGCGTCCGGCCGTAGCCCGGGCTGCCGGGCTGCTTGCCCGCTTTCTTGCGGGAAGCTTTCGCCGCTGTCGAAGGCTTCACGGCGGCTTTGGCCGTGTCTTCCTCGACCTCGGTGACTTCTGTCTCGGTCTCGCCGGGCAAAGTCTCGATGACCGGAACAGTGCTCTCCTCAGGGCCTTCGGGTTTCGCCCAGGGCGCCTGACTGGTCGGCGGACGCGAGCTGTTCTCCGGGTTCCGGTGCAGCCGATCCTGCAACTCCTTGACGTCGTGCAGCAGACGCTTCGACACTTCCAGCAATAGCTCCGCCGGCAGCCTTTTCAGCCAGTCGTCGTCCATCTGGAGAAGGTCGTGCTTACGCAGGTACATCGGGGCGGGTCGTCGTTGGGTACCGACATCATGACATAGAAATTTTCGCTGCGGCGTAAATTTCAGGAAAATTAACGTTCACTGAGCAGGGGGGTGAACGTTTACAATCCTGGTGCTTTTCGCAAAGCTCACGGAAGGACTCCAAGCGCTCGTGGAAGCGGGGAGTGAGATCCACCGGCGGACCTTCCCGCGCTTCATAAATCGCGATCATCAGCTCGTTGAGGAGGTCGTGGGTGGCCTGTCCAAAGGCCCGCGCCTCGGTGCTCAGGCTTTCTTTGAGTCCCTCGGCCTTGCGCAACAGGTGCGCCCAACAGCGCAGCCGCTTCTGGAACCGGCGATAGACTGGGTAGCCATCGCTCATCAGCCAGCCGACAAACCCTTCGCCCAGGACGTTCTCCAGGATCTCCTTGCTGCGGTAGCCAATAAAGTACAGGCAGATCGTCGGCGTGACGAGCACCCACAGCCACAGTAACTGGCCCCATTCCTTCCACGGCGTTTCATCGGCATGGGTCAACGCTTCCTGCTGCAGTTCTTCGACCAACTGCTCTTCAATCGGCTCGACCGCCCGACCGGCTTCGTGGATACACTGGTTAATCGTGCTGGTGGAGAGCGCAACGCCCAGCCAGTCTCGCAGAAATTCCTGCGTCCGCCGACGCGACAGGTGCATGCGGTGGGAGAAACACACCAGCAGGCTGACCAGCATCGGCCCGACCAGGTGCCATTCGCTCAGGCCGACGCTCCACCCGGGCTCGGCTTGGCAGCGGCCGGGCTCGCTGCGATTGACATGCCCACATTGGCCACAGAAAATTTCCCCGTAGAGAGGTTTGTCATGGCACATCCGCAAGCCGGGGAGCTCCGCATTCAGGTTGGTCTCGAGATCCAGGACGTACCGCCCGCCGTGCGCGACAAACCCGGCCGCATCCAAAGCCTCACCGCAGCGCACGCAGGATTCCGGAGCGTGGATCACGGTGTCGTTGATCGGCAAGGTCACCGGCCGGCTATGGCCCGCGGCCCCGGGCTGTCGCCCCGCTTTCTTGGTCGGGGCTGCCGCCGCGCCGCCCGGCAGGTCTGCCTCCGCCGGGGTGGCAAGGCCCTTCGGCTCGGTATTCTTCACCGCGCTTGCCGCACGATCCTCGTCTGCATCGGGATCCTCTGGATTATCTGCGTTCCCAGAGGCTTCCGAGTCTGCCTCCCGGGAGACTGCTCCGTGCCACGGGGGGTCACTGCGCGGCGGCCGAGAACTGGTCTGCGAGTTCGCTTTGAGCCGTTCCCGCGCCTCTTTCAAATCCCACAGCAACTTCACCAGCAAGCTATCTTTCGTAAACGTTCACCCCCCTGCTCAGTGAACGTTAATTTTCCTGAAATTTACGCCGCAGCGAAAATTTCTATGTCATGATGTCGGCACCCAACGACGACCCGCCCCGATGTACCTGCGTAAGCACGACCTTCTCCAGATGGACGACGACTGGCTGAAAAGGCTGCCGGCGGAGCTATTGCTGGAAGTGTCGAAGCGTCTGCTGCACGACGTCAAGGAGTTGCAGGATCGGCTGCACCGGAACCCGGAGAACAGCTCGCGTCCGCCGACCAGTCAGGCGCCCTGGGCGAAACCCGAAGGCCCTGAGGAGAGCACTGTTCCGGTCATCGAGACTTTGCCCGGCGAGACCGAGACAGAAGTCACCGAGGTCGAGGAAGACACGGCCAAAGCCGCCGTGAAGCCTTCGACAGCGGCGAAAGCTTCCCGCAAGAAAGCGGGCAAGCAGCCCGGCAGCCCGGGCTACGGCCGGACGCAAAAGCTCGCGGTCACTGGCACCTGCGATCACCGCCCTGAGAACTGTACCGCTTGTGCGCAGGCGCTTTCAGCGGACGCTCCTTCGAAGCGTTACACCGCCTGGGACGAGATCGACATTGCACCACCGGTCGAGGGCCAGATTGGGCTGATGTTCCTTATCATCCGCCACTATCTGCTCGAAACGAACTGCGACCACTGCGACCATGTCAGCCGTGCGCAGCCCTGGCGGTCCGCAGGAGAGCATGAGTGGGAGCAGGTTGAGTTGGGCGAATGGCGCCTGGTTGGTCCGCAGTTGGCCGGACTCATCGTGTTCCTTGCGCTGCGCCTGCGTCTGTCCCGGCCGCGGATTCGGGAGGCGCTGATGGAAATGTTTGGCCTGCTGCTCAGTGTCGGCGTGATCGACGAGACCCTCCGGGAAGCCGGGCGCGCCAGTTTTCCGCTGGAGGACGTGCTGGTGGCCGACCTCCTGCAGGAACCGCAACTGAATGTGGATGAGACCTCCTGGCCGGAGAACCGCCTGCTGCTCTGGCTGTGGGCCTTGGTAACCCCCTGGACGGTCCTCTTCGTGATTGGCCCGCGGCACGCGGAAATGCTGGAGAATGTCCTGCAGGATGGCTATTACGGCATCCTGATCAGCGATGGTTACCGTGTCTACCGGGCCTGGCTGAATCGCCTGCGCTGCTGGCCGCATCTGATACGGAAGCTGCGGGGCCTGGCCGAATCCAGCGATGGCCGGGTATCTGGCGTCGGGCAGGAGATGGAAGGCCTCATGCACACGCTGAAGGATGCCATCTACGCGGCGCGGATCGATCTTCCGCCGGAAGGGCTACCCTTCCTCTACGCGACCCATGTCGATCGGCTGAAGAGCCTGTGCACCGCTCACTGGAGTGATGCCCACCCGGCGCTGCGCAGCGTCGCGCGTGAATTCCTCTACGACTGGGAGGTGATCATGCGTCCGCTCGGCGAGCCGCATTTGCCGCTCTCCAACAACGCCGCCGAACAGGCCCTGCGCCACTGGGTCATTGCCCGCCACATCAGCCACGGCACGCGCTCCGAAGCGGGTACGCGTGCTTTCGCTCTCCTCGCCAGCGTCATCGAAACTTGCCGTCTTCGCGGCGCCTCCTCATGGCGCTATCTCGGCACTGTCATCCGGGCGGCTCGCAAGGGCCTGGAACTTCCCCCGCTTCCCGCTATCCCGGCAGCAGCGTAAAAAAACGGAGGGGGATGTGAACGTTTACTATCTTTCTGCTTCGCTGCTAACTCCTTCAGCTTCTGCTCATCCAGTTGCTGAAGATCAAAGTCGCTCAGGTACACTTATTGGCTCCACGGGATACGATCACACCCTCACTGCCGCTATAAGATACCCAGACCGTCCTGCGCTGGCAAGCGCTGTGCTCAATTGCTCAACTCCGCGCCAACCTGCTGGGTAGGTGTCGTAGGGGGGCTAAACGCTTACGTTGTGTATAAGGCTATGACTTATAGAGTACGCCCTTACCACCCATCACTTTTAATGTAATCTGGCGTTGGTGTAGTATAATGGCATGAACTTCGGAGGGATATTCCATACGGTTACATTCCTGGTTTTCGGCAAGACCGCCCTCTTTTTCCGCACTACGTCATGCAGCAGGCGCAATTTGCCCTACCCGGACAGATGCCGGCATGCCGAGATAGGTAAAGGTGTTGAGGATCGCGGCCCGGACATGAGCTTCAGTGACTTGCCGCTCGAAGGTCCGGGAGTACAGGCTGCTACCCAATTGCTTCAGCCGGTACATCATGTTCTCGGCGATGCTGCGCCGGTGGTAGCCGCTCTCGTTCTTCCAGCCGCGGCTTCCCTTGGCTTCGATCTCCTGGAGGATCGTATCGCGGGGATGATGGTCTCCCCAAGCGACGGCCCCTTCCCGAGGGGGAAGGGTGGCACGAGCGCCCCGCTCGGCGATGGCCGCGTGGCAGCCGTGGCTGTCGTAGGCGCCATCGGCTGAGACTTGGGCGATCTCGCCTTCGACCTGGTCGAGCAGACCGGGCAGGATCTCGCTGTCGCCCCACTCGGCCGTGGTCACTTCAATGCCGATGATGTCCTTGGCAGTTTCGTCTACGGCCAAATGGATCTTGCGCCAGGTGCGCCGCTTGCCCACCCCGTGCTGGCGCACCTTCCATTCGCCTTCACCGAATATCTTCAGCCCGGTCGAATCGACCACCCCATGCGTCGGCCCCTGGCGCGGCCGCCGCGGAATCTGCACCGAAATTTCCGCCGCCCGTCGCGACAGGTCGCTGTGGTCGGGCACCGGCAGATCCAGGTGGCACAGGCCCATCAGCGACCTCACCAAGCCTTCCGTCGCCCGATACGGCAACTGAAACAGTCCCTTGATCGTCAGGCAGGTCTGGATCGCCACGTCCGAGTACCGCCCCGGGGTGCCACGCCCTACCGGCGGCGGCGGCGTCCACTTGTCCCGAAGGCTTTCATCGTCGAACCAGATCGTCAGATTGCCGCGGTTGACCAGCGCTCGGTCGTACTCCGACCAGTTCGTCACCCGATACCGCTGCTTCAGCCCCACCTCGCCCGTCTCCGGGTTCACCCGCATCGCCATCTCGCACCTCTTCTTGCCGCCAGACCCCGAACTCCGGAGGGGGCTCATGTCAATATACTACACCAACGCCATGTAATCTCTGACTACTATGGGCCAACACATTGAGAGACGATGGGCAAGACGAACAAATTAGCGGACGAGGTACGGCTTGGTCTGGAAGAGGCCCTCCCTGGGATGCGCAAGACGATCCTGAAAAAGTTGCCGTTGGCGGTGGCTGCGATGATCGAGGCGCGCACGCCGAACACGATGGAGTTGTCGACGCTGCTGCCGCTCGAGACGGAACGTGCGGACATGCGCGAGCAGTGGCTGCGTAGGTTGCTGACGAACCGGCTGATCGACAGTAGTGAGGTGCTCGAACCCTTCGGTCGTCGAGCGCTTGAGCAAGCGGCGGCGGGAGGGCAGACGATTCTGCTGTCGATGGATCAGACCGACTTGGGCGATCGTTTCGCGGTGCTGACGATCAGTGTGCGCTGCGGTGATCGCTCTCTGCCGTTGGTGTGGCGGATCGAGGAAGGCGAGGCCAATATTGGCTTTGCCGGGCAGCAGGTGCTGCTGGAGCAGGTACGGGCCGGGTTGTCGGAAGGCGTGGCGGTGATGCTGCTGGCGGATCGATTTTACCCCTCTGTGGCCCTGTTCGAGTGGCTCATCGCGGCGGGCTGGCAGTATCGGCTGCGCCTGAAGGGGAACCTGTTGGTCGATATCGGTTGCGCTGACATCGGGACCACCGGCGAGCTAGCCGCCGGTGTGCGAGAGCGCTATGAGGGGAATGCGCGTCTGTTCGAAGCGGGTATCCCAACGGCCATTGGGGTGCTGCATGAGCCTGAACACCCCGAGCCCTGGATAATCGCCATGGATTGTCCGCCCAACCGGGCTGCGGTCCGGGACTACGGCTCGCGCTGGGCCATCGAACCCATGTTCTCGGACTTCAAGAGCCGCGGCTTTCGTTTGGAGGATACCAAGCTCGAAGCACCCAAGCGTCTCGATTGCCTGATTTTGATCATGGCGCTGGCCATGTACTGGTGTGTTCAATCCGGCCAAGAGGACGCCCGATGCAACCCCACTGCCACTGAAAAGAAAGCCCGTGAGCAGACCGATCCCAACCACTGGAGCGTCCGCAAAGCCTATCGCAGCGCGCTATCCTGGTTCAAACGCGGCCTCCGTCTCCTGTTGAGGCGCGCTGTCAGCGCACTGCCTCTACCCAAGTTCTTCCAGGGGGCAGAAACCTGATAGGTGGTAAGGGGATTCCCCAGCAACGCTCGACGGGATTGTATTTGCTGTGGTAGGGCGGATAGTACAGAAGGTGGATGGACTTGCCGGTGTGATCGGCAAACTCGACCATTCGCTTGAGGAATTGGGTGCGTCGGCCGCTGCTCTCCGGCCCGTTATCGGTCTTGATCTGCAGGTCCGTGACACGAGCCTGCTCCTCCGGCGATTGACACTTCCACCAGGCGTAGAGGCTGTCGACGAGGAAATCGCTGGTCTTGGCCGAGCTTCCGAAGGACAGGTGCAGTTGTCCGCTGTCTTCGTTGACCACGCCAAACGGGGGGTGTTTTTCCTCGCAGCCTGTCGGACTTGGCGCCCGGGAAACCGACAAATTTTACTTTTCGGCATGAAAAAGGCCGGAATTTGTCGATTTTCCGGCCTTTTTGAGGTTTTTTCCTCGTTTTTCTCTACTGCGGGCGCAACTTGGCCATGCGCTTCAAATTCCACGCCAGGCAGACCAGCGTCCATTCCCCGGTGACCTTCTGCCAACCCCGCAAGGAAAACTGGCGAAAGCCCATGACCGACTTGATGATGCCGAAGACCGGCTCGACGGTCTGCTTGCGCAACGCATAGAGCGCTCGCCCCGCTCTGGTCTTCAAACGATGCGACATGGCCTGCACGGGTGTCGCATTCTCCGGTAGCGCGGCCGGTTCGCTATGCCGCTCCCGCCAGTCAGGATGGTGCTCGTCGCGCGCCACCGCGATCAAGGGGACGATGCCGGCCGCCTCGCACGCCTTGATGTTCTTCTCGCTGTAGAAGCCCGTGTCGGCGATCATCCCGTGCACGGAACCCAGCCCATCGGCCTGCGCCTGGAGCGTCGCCAGCATCGGCTCGACCTGCTCCTTGTCGTTGGGGGCTTGCGTCACGCCGACCGCCACCACCAGCAGGGTCGCGGGATCAACCGCCGCCTGGGCGTTGTACGCCTGCTCGAAGCCGCCACCGGCCACCGGCATGATGCGCGATTCTTCGTCGGTCAGATTGATCTGGTCACTGTCCCGTACGCCGGGCTCGGGGGCTTTGGGCACTCTGCCCCCCCACTTCCTGCCGGTCTCTTCTTCTTTCGCCTTGCGCCGCGCCATCTTCTCGTCGTACTGCGCCTTCTCTCGCTGATAGCGCTCCTCGGCCCGCGCCGCAATCTTCGCCTTGGCCGCCGCCATCGCCACCAGCCGATCTTCGCGGCGCTTGATTTCTTCCGGCAGGCTGACGCCGTCCGGAACCTCCGCCTGATCCGCCTGTTCGGCCAGCGCGAACAGTTCCTGCACCTCCGCCTTGAGTTGCGCTTCCAGCTTTTCAATGTGGCCGTGCGAAAGCGCACGGTGGCGGGAGGCGTTGGCCTGAATCTTCGTGCCGTCAAGACAGACATTGCCCAGTTTCAGCAGCTTCATCTCCCGGGCCATCTCCAGAACCTGCACGAACAAGTCGCTCAGTTCCTCCAGAAAACGCCGGCGGAACGTCGCCAGGCTGTCGTGATCGGGATGGCTGCCGGCGGCAATGTAGCGAAAGGCGACCGAATCGTAGGTCGCCTGCTCCAGCCTGCGGCTGGAGAAAATACCCGTCGCGTAGCCATAGACCAGAATGGCCAGCAGCGTCGCCGGATGGTACGCCTTCGATCCCCGTCCAGCGTACTGCCGCGTCAGCTTCGACAAATCAAGCGAGTCGATCACCTCCACAATGAATCGCGCCAAATGATCCTCGTTCAACCAATCGTCGAGTGACGGCGGCAGCAGGTAGTCGGTCTTGCGATCGGTGACGATGAAATGGGACATGCCGGACCTCCGTTCCTGGAACAGCTATGATTGTAGCATATTCAGCGGGCGGCAAGGGTAAAGTCCGACAGGCTGCTCGCATCCCATATCGTGGTCGGCCGCTTTAGGGTCGCCCCGCGTCTGGCCGCCTCGCGAGTACTCGCCAATCTTCACCGTCGCCTTGCAGTCGATGCTCAAGCGCATCACGGCTTTGCCTTCGCAAGCCCGGTCCTGTCGCTGGATGTTGGTAAAGATGGCGTCGGTTTCGGGGACTTTTTTTGGGGTTTGGCCTTGATCACCGGACGCAGCCGGTACCCATTACGGTTCAACACTTCCGACATGCAGCTCCTGGAGGGCAGCACGTCCTCGGCAAATCCTTGCGCCCGCAACTGCTTGATCGCTTCCTCGGCCGTCAAGCGGGTGAACGACAGCGTCGTGCGAAAGGTCGGATCCTGTTGGGAATGGCTGCCTGCCACTGCCCAGAGGGCCTGTGCCACCTCCGGGTGCTTCTCTTCCCACAATTTGGCTCCGCAGCAGAACTGGTGATGCCCCAAACAAACCATCCCGCTACGCTTCTCGTGCAAGCCAAGCTGCACCGCCTTCCGGCTCCATCCGAAGACGTCCTCCGCGCGTCGAGGATTGCCGCCACAGTACTTCAACGCCATCTCCGCCTGAAACGCCCGGCGATCCGCACCCGTCATCTTGCTCGAAGCAAGTTGGATATCTTCCAGGTGACTGGCCTCGAGACGAACGTGACTTCCTTCATCAGTACCGAGCTTCATCCCTAACATCCCTCCACTCAGAATCTACTCTAAGTATCGCACACAAAGGTATAGAAAAATGAGGAAATCACCTTAGACCAATTGCCTACTCGCTTCTGGAGGGACTGTGCTCCGGCACAAAGAGCTCAAGAGCCGCTTCGTGCGTCCGCAGGCACCGCCGTGGGGGCTGGCCACCCATCTGCTGGGGGGCGTGAACGGTTACCCATCGGCTGCGCCGGCAGCACGGCCGCCACCGAGCGCTTCTTTGGTTGTGCCCACGAAACGCTGTTCGTGTAGCTACTCCAGCGCATGTCACTGCCCCACGACCAGGGCGCTGACGACCAGACCGCCCAAGCAACCCTATCTGATGCAGGTTGCGGCGTAGCGGGAATGGCCGGAACGATGATCACCCGAGTTCGACACTTTGGCCTTTCACTCATTGATTTCTGTACGTTGGCGGGTTCTGTAGTGACACAACAAAAGCTCAAGGAATCAGATTGTTATCTTCGATCTGTCGAACTTGGACGATCAAGGCCCGCAAGGCGTATATACTTTATATGTCGTTTGGACTCGAAGCCTTGATCTGGATCCGTATGAACTGCCGCGGGTTCGGTCAATATCTTGTTTCAAACTTGTGGGCGTTTGACCACAGAGAGCAGGGGTCGAGAAATGATCGCCAGCCTGTCGCCAAGCAGTACATTCACCGCCGTACGTCAAGAGCGTCCTGATGCATCACTATCGGGTCGGGATACGGCATCCGATGGCGATGCCGCATCGCGTGCCGAAGCGGACGGCACGAGCGAACACAGGAAACCCGGCATGCCATCCAGGGGCCAAGGAGACGGCCAACTCTCCGAAGCCGATCTGCAAAAGTTACAGGTCTTGCGGCAACGCGACCGCGAAGTACGCGCTCACGAAATGGCGCATGTCGCCGCCGGCGGCAGCCTGGTCCGCGGTGGCGCCAGTTTTACCTACGAAGTCGGCCCGGACGGGCAACGTTATGCAATGGGTGGTGAAGTCGGGATTGATACGTCGCCCGGACGCACACCCGTTGAAACTCTGGCCAAGGCAGACCAGATCAGGGCTGCTGCGCTGGCTCCCACCGACCCCTCTGGTCAAGACCGGCAGGTTGCCGCCATGGCTACGCGCATGGCGATGCAGGCCAGAATGGAGCTGGCAACCCAGGGCAACACCAGTGTCAGCCGGAACGACACATCCGGCACGACAGGCCAGCCGACGCTGGCTGCTTATACCGATGCTGTTGCGAGCGAGCAATCGTCGGGGTCGGCCATTGATCTTTTCGCCTGAGATCCGCCATCCTGCCTGCATGCACCCGTTTTCCCGAGGTCGGCCGACAGGAATCAGGAGGCGAGATGAGTAACCGCAGTGCCTTGGGTGAATACGTCTACACCGACGTCGAATTTCGCCAGTATCGCCGCCGCCGGGCGCTGCGCTTGTTGCATACCGGAGTCGGATTCCTGCTTGCCTATGCAATGGCATGGAGTGTTGTTGCACTGACGCGGGGCGACTGGTTAACGTTGATCCTGCAGGGAGTTTCAGTCTGCGGGGGGGCCTGGGTGTGGTTCTGTCTCTGCCGAGGTCAACTCGGACTTGCCGGCCACAGTTATTTCTGCATCGTCATTCCGGTCGTTGCCGGCATGATTGCACTCGAGGGCGTGACGGGTCCATTTCTCAGCATGAGCCACTACCACTTGCTTCCACTGATCGGCGGCGCCTATCTGTTGTTCTTCGAGCACGGGAAGCGTGGGCGACGGGTGTATGTAAGCACCTGTTTAATGATCTTCGTTTCCGTCGAACTGGGTTTGCTGACCTGGCCAGCACTGGGCCTTGCCTACCCGCCCGACGCTCAGGGGACGGGCCGCTGGATTCTCTCGCTGGCGAATTTTGCTTCGCTGATCTGGGTAGCCCGGCTTTTTGTGGCCGATCTGGCCGAAGCCGAGAAGCAACTCGCGGGTGCCAATGCGCGTATGGAAGCACTTCTTGAAAACATGCTGCCACTGACGATCAGCCAGCGCTTGCGCCGCGAGGGACGCACCTTCGCCGATGCCTTCGGGGAATGCAGCGTGCTCTTTGCGGACATCGTGGGCTACACTGCGTTGTCCGAATCAGTGCCCAACGTCGTTGGTCTCCTGGACGCCATCTTTACACGCTTCGATGATCTGACCGAGCAAAGCGGGCTGGAAAAGATCAAGACGATTGGCGATGCGTACATGGTCGCAGCGGGTATTCCCGTTGCGCGCCCCGATCACGCCATCGCAGCCGCAAAGCTGGCTTTGAGAATGCAGACGGCAATTAAGGAATTCCCTGGGCTGGAGATCCGTATCGGCATCAATTCGGGAGCAGTCGTGGCTGGCGTGATCGGGAAGAAGCGCTTCATCTACGACCTCTGGGGAGATACGGTCAATATCGCCGCCCGCATGGAATCGCAGGGGATATCCGGCGAGATCCAGATCAGCGACGCGACGCACGCCTTGCTGCCAAGTAACTTTATCTGTGAAGATCGTGGCGAAATTGCAGTCAAGGGCAAAGGCCGGATGCGCGTATATCTACTCAAAGGTTGCGAGACACTGATCTCTTCATAGTCAATTTGCTGATCATGGATATCTATCGCCATGCACGCCAATGACACGAACAGTCGAAGATCAGTGATTCTGCGCCATCAACTCGCGCAGGTAGCGCACTGGGATGGCGAAGCTGATTCCCGACGGTTTGCTGAGGACCGACTCCTTGCTTTCCTTGACGAATACCATGTTGATGATGCCGATCACCTCGCCCCGACTCGTTTCATACAGCGGGCCACCACTGTTGCCGGGATAGGCGGTTGCGTCAAGCTGATAAATGTCAAAGCTGCCGCTCCTAATCTGCTGCACGACCCTGGCGTTGAGCTGTCGTGCATTCGCACTGGGCAGCACAATCGGAGTAATCGACGAGATGATGCCGCGGTGGGTGACTGGCGACAGCCCCAATGCCCCGCCGATCGGAAAACCGGTAAAAGCAACCGACTGCCCTTCCCTGACCGACTCCGAATCGTGCAGGATGAGCGCCGGCAAGGCCTGACCTTCGATACGCAACAGGGCCAGATCGTGCGCCTTGTCGACTCGGATCACCTTCGCCAAGCGTTGCTGGGCTGCGGCGGTAGCCGAACGGAAGACGATCGCCAACGTTTCGCCTGCGGCCTCATTGAGTTCTTCCTGAATCACATGCGCATTGGTCGCCACCTCGTAACCGTCCCCGACAACAAAACCGGTACCGCGCATCACGAATTGCGGACTACGCGTGCGCTGAAGGGTACCAATGACCACCACGGAAGGCTTGACCCGTTCGATCAGCTCGGGCAAATCTGCCAAGGCGGGTCCGGCACCCCACAGCAAGCCAGGGATTAGCACACAAGTTACCAGCCACCGCATAACGTCCGCAGTACGCCGGTAAGCGCCCCCACAGATCGGCCAGGAGCAGACTCTCATCCCTAAGCTCCCTTGCTCAGGCGAATCCGCGGCAACTCCGGCGAAGGCGTCGTAATCCTGGCATCATAGGGATGGTCGTCGCGTTTGAAGAGGCTGATGATCCGCTGCACGTAACCTCGTGTCTCGGCATAAGGGGGAACGCCTCGGTAACGGTTGACCGCTCCTTCACCGGCATTATAGGCAGCCGCTACCAGACTGACATCGCCTTCAAAATAGGCCAGCAACCACCGTAAATAGGCCAGACCGCCGCGCAGGTTCTGCTCAGGATTAAAGGGATTCTTGACGTTGAAGCGTGCCGAAGTATCGGGAATCAACTGCATCAGTCCTTGTGCATTCTTGCTCGACAGAGCTCCGGCGTTGAAGTTGGATTCGGTCCGAATCACCGCCAGAGCCAGACGCGGACTGACACCGTATTCGGGAGCCAACTGGTGCACCAGACCGACGATCATTTTCTGCGCTTCGTTGCGCGGCAGCATGTCATCGGTGCCCTCGTCGAAAGGCGGCAGCAGGCGCATGCAATCCGGCACATCTGACGTCGGGTCGCCGACAAAACGCTGCATTTTCTGCGACTGCAGATGTCCCTGCTTGGCAGCCAGGCTGAAAAAGTATGCCGCCAGTGCATCGTTTCGATCGACACCTCGCCCGTTGGCGTACATCCAGCCAAGACTGAATTGAGCCTCGGAATCACCCATGCGGGCACCATCGCAATACAGTTTGACCGCCCGCGCATAATCCCTGGGTACCCCCTCTCCATGTTCATGCGCCTGCGCTTCCTTGCGCAAAGCCAGCAGACGCTCGGCAGCCGCCTCGCTCGGAACGTCCGCTGCAGCAGCGGAGACAAAGAGACTCAGCAGGCCGCAGTGAACCAGAATGCCACGATGCAGCAGTGACAGACATTGCCAGACAGACCTCATCCATGGACTCCGTCAGCGACTCCAAAGCGTGATACATACCACGGGATCGCCACCTGGATGCCCTCTGCCAGCCGATGGCTGGGAAGGTAACGGAGCAGGCGCCCTGCTTTGGTAATGTCGGCCCGCGAATGGCGTACATCACCTTGCCGAAAGTCGGCGTACACCGGCTGGATTTGCTGCACCTCCGGCCGAAAAGTCAGGAGGGCGTCACGCAGAATCTCGAACAGCTGATTCAGCGTGGTCTGATCATCCACCGCGACGTTATAGACCTGATTCAGCGCCGCCGGATCTGCAGTCGTCGCGGCCAGGAGATTGGCCTGAACGGCATTGTCCACAAAACAGAAATCACGGCTGGTCTCACCATCACCATTGATGGTCACCTGTTCGCCGCGCAACAGTGCGCGCGTCCAGCGTGGAATCACCGCAGCATAAGCGCCTTCCGGGTCCTGACGGGCGCCAAACACGTTGAAATAGCGCAAACCGATTGAGGCAAACCCATAACAACGTGCAAAGACCTCGGCATAAAGCTCATTCACCAGTTTGCTGACGGCATACGGTGACAAAGGTCGACCGATACAGTCTTCTACTTTGGGCAGCGCCGGATGATCGCCGTAGGTCGAACTCGACGCGGCATAGACGAATCGCTTGACACCAGCATCGCGTGCCGCCACCAACATATTGAGAAAGCCGTCGACATTGGCCGCGTTGGTAACCACTGGATCGGCCAGCGATCGTGGCACCGACCCCAATGCTGCCTGATGCAACACGAAATCGACCGTACTGCAAGCCTCGCGGCAGGCATCCAGATCGCAGATGTCCGCCTCGATGAAGCGGTGACGCAGCCACTGCTCAGACGTCACTTGCGAGTGAACCTCGTCGAGATTGCGACGATGACCGGTAGCGAAGTTATCGAGGCCGATCACCGTCTGGTCGAGTTTGAGCAAGGTCTCGACCAGATGTGAGCCGATGAAGCCGGCACTGCCGGTCACCAGCCAACAGGCTGGCTCTGTCAACAACCGATCGACCAGCGCAGCCGGCAAGGAAGGGAATATCAGAGACGCCACACGGTCACTCCTTGCGCTACCAGCTCGGCCTCACTGAACATGCTTTTCACATCGGCCAGAACGCCACCCTGCTGCAGTTTACCGACATAGTCCGCGAGTGGCCGCTCCTTGAACTGGCGATGGGCAACCGCCGCAACAATCGCTCCGGCTACCGGGAGCTGCTCCCACGCCGTCAGCTCGACGCCATATTCATGCCGGGCCTCGTCGGCGTCGGCAACCGGTTCATGCACCAGTACCTGCGCTCCATAGGATTCGAGTTCCCGGATCACGTCGATAACCCGGGAGTTGCGGAGATCCGGGCAGTCTTCCTTGAAGGTCAGTCCGAGCACGATGATCGGCGCACCCTTGACCTGCCAGCCATTACGGATCATCTGCTTGATCGTCTGTTCGGCAATGAACTTGCCCATCCCGTCATTGATTCTGCGTCCGGCGTTGATCACCTCCGGGTGATATCCGAGCATCTCCGCCTTGTGCGTCAGATAATACGGATCGACCCCAATACAGTGACCGCCAACGAGACCTGGACGGAAAGGCAGGAAATTCCACTTGCTGCCGGCCGCTTCCAGCACCTCCAGGGTATCGATGCCAATGCGATCGAAAATGATGGCCAACTCGTTCATCAAGGCAATATTCAAGTCCCGCTGCGTGTTCTCGATGACCTTGGCGGCTTCCGCCACCTTGATGCTTGAAGCCGGATATACGCCAGCAGTGATCACGCTGCCATAGATCTTCCTGACCTGCAGCAGCGTTTCCGGGGTATCACCCGAAACTACTTTGACGATTTTCGTCAGCGTCCGCTCCTTGTCACCAGGGTTGATCCGCTCCGGCGAATAACCGACGAAAAAATCGTCTTTCCACTTCATCAAGGAATATTTCTCAATGATCGGGATGCAGACTTCCTCGGTTGCACCGGGATAAACCGTCGATTCGAAGACCACCGTCGCGCCGCGCTTGAGGTTCCTGCCGACGGCTTCCGAAGCACCGATCAATGGTCCGAAATCCGGCTGATGTGCCTGATCGACGGGCGTCGGCACCGCAACGATGACGAAATCAGCCTCTTTCAAGGCGGCCGCATCTGTGCCGACTTCCAGATGGACTGCCGCCTTGAGATCAGCGCTGCTTACCTCGCCGGTAGGATCGACATGCTGCCGATAATGCGCCACCTTGTTTGCCGACAGATCGAAACCGATCGTTCGATGCTTCTTGCCGAATTCGACAGCCAGCGGCAAACCGACGTAACCCAAACCCACCACTGCAACAATAGTCATCAATTCTCCATTCTCTGAGTGCTATTCGTTTTCAGCCACATCGGCTTCTAGAGTCCTTTGAGCAACTGCGCGACTTCTGCCTGCGCCGGGAACTTGTCGCCCAGCTTTGCGAGCTGATCCAGTTCTCTTTTGGCCTCGCTGTTCTGCCCGGCTTTGATCAGCGCTTTGGCGTAGTTGAGGCGAATCAGTGACGCCTGCGGAGCCAGTTCCAGGGCTTTCTTGAAAAGTCCCATGGCGCGAGCGTAATCGCCTTTGTCCGCCAGCAAGACCGCCAAAGTATCCAGCAGAGCCGGTTGATCAGGTGCCAGCTTGTTGGCCTTCTCGGCATACTCGACCGCCTTCGGGTCTTTGAGCTGCCCGGAAACCCAGGCCATATTGTTGAGTACGGTTGGGCTGTCCGGCTGTGCCTCGAGCAGAATGCGGTACTGCCGGGCAGCGCCCGCATAGTCCTTGCGCATGCTCGCGGTCTCGGCCAGATAAAGGCGAAAACGGTTGTCCTTGGCATGTTCCTTGATCCAAGTTTCAGCGTACTTGTCGGCCTCGGCGGGGTTACCACTAGCCAGCAGCGCCACATGCAGCTTGACCGCCAGATCGGTCGTCGGGGCTTCCTTGAGCCCAGTCCGATAGGCGGTTATGGCATCCCCCCAGGCTTTCTGCGACGCGTGTGCGTCCCCCTCGAAGATGTAGCCAATGGCTTCCTTGGGTCTCTGTTTCTGCACTTCGCGAGCGACTGCGAGCGCTTCCTTGCTACGACCGGCATCGAGATCAAGGAGGATGATTCCGCGCTGTGCATCCAGCGAGTCCGGCTTGATCTTGAGCGCCTTTTGCAGATTCTCCAGCGCGGCGTCCTTGTTCTTCGACGCCATCTGAATTTCGGCCATCCGCAGATAGGGAAGCGGAGAATCCGGTTTCAAGGCCGACAGTTTCTGATAGGTGACGAGTGCCTGATTGTAGTCCTCAGCGGCCTGTTGAGCACGTCCGGCAGCGTCCAGGATCTCTGGCCGTTCCGGCAATGCGGCAACAGCCTCCTGGGCCGCAGCAAGCGCGCTTTTGACCTCCTTCTTGCCCAAATACAGGCTGATCAGCGCCAGTCTCGGTACCGGATTGGTCGGATTCGCCGTCACTGCCTTGCTGATCAGAGTCGCAACCTCTGCGGTCGTGCCCCCTTCTTTTGCCCGCATCTGGGCGAGTGCCATGAAGGCCTCCACATTCTTCGGATCTTTTGCGAGCACCAACTCGAAACGCTTCCGGGCGTCCTCGGGCTTCTTCTCGTTGAGGTCCATATTGGCCAGATTGGCTGCTGCCGGTAAAAAGGCCGGATTCAGAGCCAGAGCCTTCTCGAAGCTCTTGCGGGCAGCCGCAGCATCGCGCTTGCCAAGCAGGGCAGTGCCTCGCAGGTTATACGTCAGCGGGTTATCGGGTTGTTTCTTCTCAAGCGCCGCAATGGACTTCAGTGCCTGATCGAATTCGCGGCGCTGCAAGTGCGCAGTGATCAGGGCCAGATCCGCCCGGATGCCGGTATCAGCTGCCGCTACCTGCTCCAGATCACGAAATGCCACATCGCTGTCGCCTTTCGCGAGGTTGATCAGCGCCAGCGAAGTACGTTTGGCAGGATTTTTCGGGTCGAGCGCTGCGGCCTTGGCAAAGTAGCTCCCGGCCTTGTCAACCTGACCATTCTGCAGAAATACCTGGCCAGCCAGCGCCAGCAAGTTCGAATCCTTGTCGATCTTGTCGAGGACCGGCTCCAGAATGCCCAGAGCTTTATGCGGCTGGGCATTGCGCAGGTAGCTGGCGATCAGGACACGACGCGCGAGACCGAGTGGCGGTGTCCGCGGCAAAGCCTTGAGCAGATAGGTCTCGGCCTGCGCGTAAGCCTGTAATTCGTACTCGATCAGGCCCGCCAGTTGCAGGCCTAGAGGGCTCTCGGGAGAGGCCTTGAGGTGCAGAAGAATGGCTTCCCTGGCCGCTGCATAATCCTTCTGCTGGTAAGCCAGCATGGCCCGCAGGTATTGAGTTTGCGGATGATTGGCGGCAAACTGCTTGAGCGTCTCGATCTGCTTGCCCGCCTCTTCGAGTTTGCCTTCCGCTATCAGGATCCTGATGATCGTCGAATGCGCCGGCAGATATTGCGGTTTGATTTCCAGCACCTTCAGATAGGCATTCGTCGCCGCCGCGAGGTCGTTCTGGGCAGCAAACATGTCGCCCTTGAACTGCCAGGCATCATACAGCGAGGGTTGTTTCTCAAGGGCGGAATCGAGCAAGGCCAAAGCACCCGGCAGATCACCGCGGCTCGCTTTCAGTCTCGCCTGGCCGAGCAGCGCGGGTGCATAGCCCGGTTGCGCCACCAGCGCTGCTGCATAAGCCGCCACAGCCTGATCTTCCTTGCCCTGCATCAGGTAGGCGTGACCCACCGAGGTCTGCAAGTCAGCAATTGCCGCCGGTGTCGTAAGCTGCGCCTTGGCCAGCTCTTCGGTCACTTTCTGGGGTTGCCCGAGCATCAGCATCGTGCGCGCCAGCAATGGCGTCACTTGTTCAGCAGGATAGTTCCCCCCCTGTGCCTTGCGCAACTCGACTTCAGCTCCGGTCGGATCGCCTCCCTCAAGCAACGCCTTGGCCAACAGAAAACGCGCTTCGGCAAGTTGAGGGTCTTTCTGCAAGGCGTTCTTCAGCTGGATTGCGGCTGCCTTGTGATCGTTCTTCTCCAGAAATGTCTTCGCAGAATTCAGCATGGTCTCCGGTTTCTCACCGCCGCAACCCAACAGCAGAAGAGTAGCCAGCAGTGCTGAAGCGGTGGCCTTGCGCAGCAGGCGAATCGGGTTACCAGTATTCATCAGAGTCCTCATGAGATCGGTCAACGTTTGCAGGAACAACACTATTTCAGTCCAAATCTGTGCATCATGTCGTACAGCGTCGGGCGGCTGATACCGAGCAACTCGGCGGCGCGAACGACATTTCCGTCGGCGCGCGCCAGCGCGGCGATGATCACTCGCCGCTCTGCGTGGTCACGCGCATGCCGCAGGTCCAGCTTGATTGCATCCTCGTGATGATCCCCCGCCAAACCGATGTCATCGGCGGTAATCTGATTGCCATCGGCCATGATGACCGCCCGCTTGATGCAGTTCTCCAGCTCGCGCACGTTCCCCGGCCAGGAGTGTGCTTCTATCATCCGTACGGCGTCCTCGCGCAGGGTCAAGTTGCCGCGATTGTTCTCGGCCGCAAACCGCCTCAGGAAGGCGTGCGCCAGCAAGGCGGGGTCACCGGAGCGGGTACGCAAGGGCGGGATATTGACAATGATCTCCGCCAAGCGATAGTACAAATCCTCGCGGAAACGTCCCTCGTTGATCAGGACTTTGAGATTCTGATGCGTCGCGCAAACGATCCGGACGTTGACCGGGATTTCCTGTCGCCCACCGATCCTTTCGATGACGCGCTCTTGCAGAAAACGCAGCAACTTGGCCTGCAGCGAATGCGGAAGGTCACCGATCTCGTCAAGCATCAGCGTGCCATTGTTAGCTGTTTCGATCTTGCCTGGCGTCGTTTTGGCAGCCCCGGTGAAAGCCCCTTTCTCGTAACCAAAAAGTTCGCTCTCCAGCAAGTTGTCCGGAATTGCCGCGCAATTGATGGCCACAAAACGTTCGCGCCGACGCGGTGACGCCTCATGCAGGCCACGCGCCAGAAGTTCCTTGCCGGTACCGCTTTCGCCCAGTAACAACACCGTTGCGTCGGTAACGCCAACCCGCTCGACGGTGCGGCATATACGTAGCAACTCCGGGTCACGAGTTAGCAAACCAGACAGTACGGCGGGTTGCTGCATCGACTGCAGTCGTTCGTTCTCCTGTTGCAGTTCATGTAGACGGTAGGCGCGCTGGATGGTCAGGCCAAGCATGTCAATCTCGAATGGCTTGGCAAAGAAATCGTAGGCGCCCAGAGCAATCGCACGCAGCGCGTTAGCGCGATCGTTCTGACCAGTGAGGACGATAATCTTGGTATCCGGTGCCAGGGTCAGAATCTCTTCGAGCAACTTGAAACCTTCGGAGACCGAATCTGGGTCCGGCGGCAATCCGAGATCCATCGTCACTACTGGCGGCTGATAGCGCCGTACCAGCAACAGCGCGCTCTCACGATCATCCGCGGTGAGTGCTTCGTACTGATCGAAAGCCCAGCGAATCTGTTTCTGCAACGCGCGATCGTCCTCGACGATCAACAGGTGCGGAAGCTTTCCCGTGCTCATTCTGATTCCTTCAGCAAGTCAGCGGATGCGGTGGTGTGTCCAACATCAAACAATGGCAACAACAGATCCACCTGCGTGCCGACATCAACCGCACTGTCGACAGTCATTTTGCCGCCTAATTCATGAATGTACTGAAAGCTTTCGTAAGCGCCAATGCCCATTCCCGTCGGCTTGGTCGTCTGGAAAGGCTTGAACAGGCGCTCGCGAACGAATTCCGGGCTCATGCCGTGCCCACTATCGCCGACTTCAACCAAGGCCTGCGTCCCTTGCCGGGTCAGCCTGACCCACACCCGCCCACGATCCTCGGTGGCATCCAGTGCGTTCTGCACCAGATGACCGATCACCCGCTCAATCCGGTCTTCGTGCCCACGGGCAACCAGTTTCTCCTCGATCTTCAACTCGATATCCCGTCCCTGCCCGGACTTGGCGGTCTGAATCCGTCGCAGGACACCTGCCAGATCAATGCCACGCGGACCATCAAGCGGCGTCGCGCCTTCGCGCAGTTGCATCATCAGTTTGCGCATACGCTCGACAGAATGTTCAACAGTCATCAGCATGTCTTTTTGAAACTCGGGGTTGTCGCGATGACGCTCGGCATTCTTGAGCATCAGCGACAACTGGGTGATGATATTCTTGAGATCATGGACGACAAAAGCAGACATGCGATTGAACGAGTCGAACTTCCGGACCTCAAGCAGGGCTTCGCTAGCTTGCATCTGACCCAGAAAGGCGCCGGCCTGCCGAGCAGCCGTCTTCAGCAGATCATTGACCTCCCAATTCACATCGATCTTGGTACGGGCTGTCGCCAGCACCACGAAAGCGATCAGTTCATTCCCAGTCGTCAGCGGCACCACCAGCCACGCATTCGGTACTTCGACCAACCAGGACGGAATCTGGAGACCATCATAACGACGCGGCAGGGAACGATACTCTTCGAGGTTGATCACCCAACCGCTGTCGAGCAGAAACCTGCACAACGGGCTCCCGACATCTTCGGTCGCTGACGAAGCGGGCATGTTCCAGTACGCTGCCTGGGCAAAAAACCGGCCCGAGGGATCCTTGAGCCACAGTGCACCGCTCGGACTCTCGACCATGTCGGCCAGGCCACGCACCACATGCTGTCCCATACCGGAGAAGCCGCCCTGTAAGGACAGTGTCTGGGTAAAGCGCAGCCACTCTTCACGGTAATCGTAGCGGTAACTGAAAAAGTGCTTGCCTACCTGCACACGCAGGCGCGCCCGCATCGAACCCGAAAATGTCAGTCCCACCAGCACCAGCAAGGCTGCAAAGAGCAGCGCCAACTGCAATGCCCTCCCCCACTCGCCACCAAAGAAACGCACGTAATAGCCGGCCGCCGCCATGAACAGCAGATAGATGCCGACAATCAGCAGCGTTACCGACTGCAGGGCGGCACGTTGCGACATCACCAAACGTCTTTTCCAGTCATGGCTGCGAATCGCCGACAAAGCCACCAGAGGCAAGCCCATGGCGTGCGCAAAGCCGCGGATACTGAAGGCATCCGAGTCAACCCGGTTGAATAGCAGTGCGTCCGAGTACAGATACAGGTCGAACAGAAAAACACCGCCAAGCCCGAGACACAAAGGCTTGATACTCCAGCGAAAGTCCGGAGAAACGTTGCGGAACAGTCGCTCCACCAACACCAGGCCGAAGACAGTCATCGCCAGAGAGACAAACAGGACCACCCGTTGTGACGGGACGACGAGATCAATACCGAACACCAACAGAAGCTGCGAGGCGAGTGCAATGACGACCAGCAGCCAGGAGAAACCGCTCAGCCAGCCAAAGCGCGCTGACGCAATCTCGGCGTCTGTCGGTTCCGGCTTCATCAGGACGAGGAGAAAGAAATACCAGCCACCGAAGCGCAGCACATCAGCCAATAGGCTACCGGCAAGAAATACCACGTTTCCGGTCATCACAAAGGCCAGCGACAGCCCACCCCACAGTGCGCACAGGCTCACTGCCAGGAACATCGCTCGACTGCGACCTCCAGCGCGCCAGCCGGACGCCAGGTAGAGCGTCAGGAAGGCTGCCAGAACTGCCGCCAAGCCGTAACTCCAGGCAGTGACCATTGCCATCTTGCTGTCCATCAACGAGATCTATACTTTCGCATGACCATCCGCAATCATGGTGTAGCCCGTGGCAGACTATTCACCGAGCCCCCTTGCCCGTCAAGACCACGCCGACAGTCTCGAAGAGAACGACCACATCAAGGAACAGACTGTGATTCTTGACATAATACAGATCGTATTGCAGTTTCTGGACAGCATCATCGATCGTCGCCCCGTAGGGATAACTCACTTGCGCCCAGCCAGTGAGTCCTGGCTTGACACTATGGCGTACCGCGAAAAAAGGAATGTCACGTGTCAGCTGGTCGACAAAATAGGGACGCTCCGGACGCGGCCCTACCAGACTCATATCCCCCGTCAGCACATTGTACAACTGTGGCAATTCATCGATACGCAGCTTGCGCAGGACACGCCCGACACGCGTGACACGATCATCATCGACCATCGCCCAGCGCGGCTTGCCGTCACTCTCGGCATCGTTGCGCATGCTGCGAAACTTGATGATTTTGAACAAACGACCATCGAGACCGACCCGCTCCTGCCGATAAAAGATTGGAAAACCATCTTCGAGGACGATCAGAATCGCTGCCAGGAGCATCACCGGTGTGGCAAGCAGCAGCATCAGGAACGCTACCACGATGTCGAACAGCCGCTTGATCGTCGTCCGCCGCCAACTCTGCCGAAAACCCTCACCAAAAATCAGCCAGCCTACACGCAGGGAATCGAGGCGAATCTGCCCAAGGGCACGTTCGAAGTAACTCGCCAGATCGAGCACACGGACACCGGAGAGCTTGCAGTCGAGAAGTTCGCGCAAGGGTAGTGAGCCCCCGCGGCGCTCGCGCACGGCAACGATGATCTCGTCGACTCTCAAGGCATGCGCCGTGTCTGAAAGCGACCGATCCTGGGAAAGAATGACCTGCGCAGGAACAACGATCTCAGTGTCGTTGACGGAAGGATAGAAGCCAACGATATGGATATCCGGATCCGATTTATGCAGTACGCGACCGACGTTTTCCGCTTCCTCACCGACCCCGAGAACCAGCACGCGGTGACTCAGCAAGGAACTTGTGCGGCTATGCGCCAGATGCACACGCCGCGACAATGTCGCAAAGAGCGCCGCCAGGCCGGACAGCAACATGAAACCGCGATCGACCTCGGCTACCGAAAGCAGCGCAAACACCAGATACGCCAGCGGAATCGCCAGGTAGAGCGACAGCACCGCGCGCGCCTGGGTCTCTTCCCGCGTGCGGCTATGCACCCGCTGATAGATGCCCAGCCAGGCATTCAGGATGATCATCGTCAGCGCGAAAATCACTGCATAGAAAGCCACCCGCTCCAGAGCGAGCGGAGCGCCATGCCCGATCCACATGGCGGCAAGAACCACACACGCAACCGGGAACATCAGGTCAACTGCCACTTGGGCAACCGTCTTCCGATGAAACCAATGATTGAACACCTTGATCACGATAGACTCCTTGCAGGCATAAACCTGAATACTTCTCGTTGATGACTGCTGCTCTGAGAGCTGCTTTAAATCAGAAAAGCTCGGCGAACGACACGCAACGAAGGCTATCACCGCAGATAATTGGAGAACGTGACCTAATGCACAAGCCAGGGACAATACCAGAGAGGAAGAAAGCCCTGCCATGCCTGTTGAAAATCAAGATAATACTTTCGAAAAACGAAACAACCATATGATATAATTAATTATTGTATAATCACAAAGTTTCCTATATGCTGGAATTATACATCCGGCGACAACCTTCAAGATGTTTTCAGGGATGAGGAAGGCGCTTTAAAGCCCCTCAGGGGGAACCTTCTTCGAGGAACAGTGCAAAGCATGTTAGCAAGTACAACAGGAAAGCAGACCTCGGCATGTCCAGCACGCTCGAGAACATACCAACGACCAGACAGCCCGTCAGGGCTGCCAGCAAGTAGGGTGCGAGGACATGCTCGCGCCCGCGACCCCACAGCAGATTGGCCAACGCCAGGCCGAGCAGACCGAGAAGCAGAAGCAGGCCAACGGCTCCCTGATCAATCAGGGTCTCGATGAATATGCTGTCGACATGCCACGGCAGGAAGTAATGGCGGCCAGCGAAGAACCAGTGCGCCATGTCACTGGAAAAATCGCCGTTGTCGAGTAGCTGATGGCCGTTCGCATTGATCAGGCTCAAATGGTCAACATCGACGAAGTCAGCTCCTCCCTCCAGCCGTAGTGAGAGGAACCCCAGCCATGGCGGCCAACCTCGGGAGCCGTCCTTGCCCGCTGTGAAGGTCAGCGTAAAGTGATCCCATTGCTCATCCTTGCCCGACAAGGTCAGGCCAGTCTGTGCGCAGTTCGCGGCATAAAGAAGATGCTGGTGGCACAAGCCGACACGCAGTTTCGCTGGATGCGGCGCGCGCAGGTCCATTGCCAGCGTATAGGTACTCCCTGCAACAAACGCCGGGACCCGCTGAAGCAGTTCGAAAGCGCCACTAGCGCGTGCACTGTGAGGCAGTCGGAAAATGCGTAGATGGCTCCCCTCGCCTGCCTCGACGATCTGCAGGCGACCTGGCATCGCACGTCCGGGAATGGTCTGCGAATAGCTGGCAGGGAAACGCCCGAGTCCTCTGCCCAGCAGCCATTCCGGGAGCGTACGTAGCAGGCTCAGGCCCTCTTGCCAATGCTGCAGGCGACCAACCAGATCGCGCTCCCCGGCTGACACCCTGCTGCCCATGAAATCCCCTAGACACAGGACCGTCAGGACCTCAAGGATCAGCACACTAACCAGCAGCCGACCTCCCCACCGCCGCCAAGGCTCCGGCTCGGGGACTCTGGCGGTGGCGACAGGACCGATGGCGCGCGCCAGCCGAAATCGCCGCAGCCAGGGCACCGGCAAACGCCAGGCGAGGACGAGCAGGGACACGCCGACACCCAGATAAACGGCACGAGAAAAAGTGGTCAGGCAGGCATGGCCAGCGACCACTGCCAGGCACGCAGCGACCACCCAGTGCCATCGGGTGCGCGCGTGCACCACTGCATAGACCGCAAATGGCACCGCCAGGGCAAGGAAAGCATCGATCGCTGCGCCACCGACATGCATTTCCCAGAATAGCGCCGTGCTGCGATAGGGGGTTGAAAAGTCCAGCAGTCCGGGATAGCCGTTACGTTCCCAGATAACGGCCAGACCCACCCCGCCCAGCCCACTCGCCATCCCGGCCGCAAGGCATTGCCCCGCCAGTGCCGCCCCATTCTGCAGCTGACTCCGCAAGGCTGGTAACAAGAGCATTGCCAACAAGAAGCTCTTGGCAATGCGCAGACTGTTCAAGGGATCTTCATAACCCTGGAACCACCCCAGGGAAAATCCGCCGGCATCGGCCAGACCGCGCAGCGTTGCCCACAGGTAGGATACGGCCAAGGCGCCCAGCCAGATCTGCGTGAAGCCGAACTGCCTGGTCCATTCGGGCTCACGGCACGTATCTATGGACTGTCCCGCAAAGCGCTGCGGTTCGGGTGGCTGCCTGGTGACGAGTTTGGATTGAGAGATGCTCCGTAATTGGCCGGTTGCCATGCGCGCATGGCATCCGGCCGCCGCACCAAGCACTAGCAAGTCGAACTCATCGATGCCGATCCATCCGGTCCACGCGGAAAAACCGGCGACCGGCAACAGCGCCGGCAGAACGAATAGCCAGATATACGGGTACCAGTAGACGGCCAGGCACCAGACAACAAGAATCGTATTCAGCGATGCCGGCCACAGCGGGTGATGTTGCGCAATAAAAGCGCCGAGGAGGCCAGCCAGTGTCGCCAGCACGCCATGCGTCAGGATTAGCGCCATCCAATGAACAGGTTACTGACAGTCTATGTGGCCGTTGCGCGAAGCTACGGCAAGAGACTCAACTGTTCAGCTCTGCAGTTCGACCCGCTCACGAAAGTACTCCAGCGCCTCGGGGTTGGCCAGTGCTTCGATGTTCTTCACTGGCCGGCCATGCACAACATTGCAGACGGCGAGTTCGACGATCTTGCCGCTCTTGGTGCGCGGGATGTCGGCGACCTGGAGGACCTTGGCCGGAATATGGCGCGGCGTGGTGTTGTGGCGGATCTGCTGCTTGATGCGGTCGAGCAGCACTTCGTCGAGGAGCAGTCCTTCGCGGAGCTTGACGAAAAGCACGATGCGCACGTCGTGCTGCCAGTCCTGGCCGATCACCAGCGATTCGACCACTTCCGGCAGTTGCTCGACCTGGCGATAGATCTCGGCGGTCCCGATGCGCACGCCGCCGGGGTTGAGCACGGCGTCGGAGCGGCCGTAGATGATCATGCCTTCGTTGGCAGTGAGTTCGACGAAGTCGCCATGGCACCAGACGTTCGGGAAGCGATCGAAATACGCGGCATGGTATTTGGCGCCGTCGGGGTCGTTCCAGAAGCCGATCGGCATCGCCGGAAAAGGAGCTGTGCATACCAGTTCGCCGCGCTCGCCGCGGCCGGCCGGAATCGGCTGACCGTCGTCGTCGAAGACCGCGACGGCCATTCCCAGACCACGGCATTGCAGCTCGCCGCGGAACACCGGCAGAATCGGATTGCCAAGAGCAAAACACGAAAGGATGTCGGTACCTCCAGAAATCGACGCCAGCAACAGGTCGGCCTTGATCTCGCGATAGACGTAGTCGAAGCTTTCCGGAGCCAGCGGACTGCCGGTCGAGAACATCGTCCGCAGGGTTTCGAGGCGATGCGTCTCGCGCGGCTTGAAACCGGTCTTGGCGAGCGCGTCAATGAATTTTGCCGAGGTGCCGAAGTGCGTCATGCGTTCGGCGTCGGCGTAATCGAAGAGGATCGCTCCAGGTTGGCCGCTGGCGCCCGGAATGAAGGGGGAACCGTCGTAAAGAAGTAGCGTCGCGCCCGAAGCGAGGCCGGAAACCAGCCAGTTCCACATCATCCAGCCGCAGGTGGTGAAATAGAAGAGGCGGTCGTCTTGCTTGAGGTCACCGTGCAACTGGTGTTCCTTGAGATGTTGCAGCAGGGCGCCGCCGTGACCGTGCACGATGCACTTGGGAACGCCAGTGGTGCCCGAGGAAAACATGATGAACAGCGGATGTGCGAAAGGCAGCGGCGCGAATGCGATTTCATCGGCGGCAAAAGGTGCGATGAAATCGGCATAGCGCACGCCATTGCGAATCGTCGCCACCACAGGAGAGTCGTCGAGGTAGGAGACGACGACCGTCCTGTCAATGCTGTCGATCTGCGCGGCGATTTCGGCGTTCTTGGCCATGCAATCGACCGGCTTGCCGTTGTACCAGTAGCCATCGACGCAGAGCAGGATCTTGGGTTCGATCTGTCCGAAACGGTCGAGAACGCCCTGGACACCGAAATCGGGCGAAGCCGACGACCAGATCGCACCGAGCGAAGTGGTGGCGAGCATCGCGATCAGCGCTTCGGGCAGGTTCGGCAGGTAAGCGGCGACACGATCCCCCTGGCCGATGCCGGCGGCCTGCAAGGCTTGCGCGCAGCGCGAAACCTGCGCGTAAAGCTCGGCGTGCGAGAGGCGACGACGGATCTTGTCCTCGCCCCAGAAGACCAGTGCATCGGCGTGGTCATGGCGGCGCAGGAGGTTCTCGGCGTAGTTCAGCCGGGCTTGCGGAAACCAGCGGGCACCGGGCATCCGCTCGCCTTCCTCAAGGACTATCGGGCCGCGTTCGCCGATCACGCCGCATTGCTCCCATAGCGAAGTCCAGAAAGCCTCGGGTTGCGCCACCGACCAGCGCCAGAGACTCGCATAATCCGGGCAGTCGAGCTGCCAGCGGCGGTGGACTGCGGTGATGAAGGCGCTCAGCCGGGCTGCCGCGATCCGTTCGGCGCTCGGGCGCCAGAGAACTGCAGGGTCCATCTCCCCTCCCCTCTTCAGGCTGGCAGAGCAGCGCGCATGCTTTCCGGAATCGGCACCGATTTGCCGGTCGCCACATCCATCCAGACGATCTTGGCGTCGCCGGTCGCGTACAGCGTATCGTCTCCCTGTCGGCGGATTTCGTAATGCGTCTGTACGCTGCTGCGGCCGGGATGTCCGCAGAACATTCGCACTTCGACGACACCAGGGTAGTTGATCGGGATCAGGAAGGTGCAACTGGCGTTGATGATCACGGGCGCCTGGCCACGCGGCGTCAGCGTGCAGCCGATCTGTTCGAGAAACTCGACCCGCGCCTGCTCCATGTAACGAAAATAAATGGTGTTGTTGACGTGGCCGTAGGCGTCCATGTCACCCCAGCGGATAGGAATCTGCGTGGTCAGGACGAGTATGCGTGGATTGGTCATGGAAATTCCTTGATCGGGTAGCTGACGACTCCCGCCAGTCACCCGGAGATGCCGGCGCAAGCCGGCTGCGACCGCCATACACGGGACCGCAACCGGCCGGCCCGATCAAAACAGGTCTTCAGGCAAGGCGTTGACGCCTTCGACACCCTCGGTGATGCTGCTCGCCAGGCCGGCAGCCTGCGACAACACATGGTCAGCATAGAAGCGGGCAGTGATGATCTTCGCGGCATAGAAGGGATCACTGTCACCAGCGTCGATCTTCGCCTGCGCAATCAGCCCCGCACGCGCCATCTGCCAACCACCGGCGACAATCCCGAGCAACATCAGGAACGGCACCGCGCCGGCCGATGCAGCACGAACGTCCACCCCGTAGGTGGTCACCAGCCACTCGCCGGCAACCGCGAGGGCGTCGATGCCAGCCCTGAAGCGACTGCGAATGGCCGCAAGATGTCCGCCCTCCCGTCCGGCGAGATCGGCGTCGAGCGCGCGCATTTCTTCGATCACCGCCTTCAGGGTGGCGCCGTTTTCGCGTGCCATCTTGCGGCCGATCAGATCGTTGGCCTGGATGCCGGTGGTGCCCTCGTAGATCGTCGAAATCTGTGCGTCACGCAGGTGCTGCGCGGCACCGGTCTCTTCGACATAACCCATGCCGCCGTGCACCTGCACGCCGATCGAGGCGATGCTGACACCCGACTCGGTGCTCCAGCCCTTGACTACCGGAATCATCAGATCAACGAAGGCCTGTTGGCGCTTGCGCTCGGCGACATCCGGATGACGGAGCGCGGTGTCGTGTGCTGCCGCCACCACGTAGGCCAGTGCCCGCGTGGCTTCAGCGCGCGAGCGCATGGTCATCAGCATGCGGCGCACGTCGGGATGCTTGATGATCGCCACTTTTGGACCACCGCGCACGCCGATATCGGTACACTGTACACGTTCGCGTGCGTAATCGCGTGCACGCTGGTATGCGCGCTCGCAAGCGGCGACGCCTTCGAGACCGACGCCGAAGCGCGCGGCGTTCATCATGATGAACATGTACTCGAGACCGCGATTCTCCTCACCGACCAGATAGCCGACAGCACCGCGATGATCCCCAAAGGCCATGATCGCGGTTGGGCTGGCGTGGATGCCGAGCTTGTGCTCGATCGACACACAGTAGGCATCGTTACGATCGCCGAGACTGCCGTCGTCATTGACCATGAACTTCGGCACGACGAACAGCGAAATCCCCTTGACGCCCTCGGGCGCTGTCGGCGTCCGCGCCAGCACAAGGTGGATGATGTTCTCCGTCAGATCGTGCTCACCGTAGGTAATGAAGATCTTCTGCCCGAAAATCAAGTAGCTACCGTCGGCCTGCGGTTCCGCACGCGTGCGCACGGCTGCCAGGTCTGAACCAGCGCTCGGCTCGGTGAGGTTCATCGTCCCGCTCCATTGACCGCTGACCATCTTTTCGAGGTAAGTCGCCTTCAACTGGTCGGAGCCGGTCAGTACCAGAGCCTCGATGGCACCGGCGGTAAGCAGCGGACACAACGAAAACGAATGATTGGCCGATTTCCACATCTCGGCGACGGCGGCCGCGACCACTTTCGGCAGTCCCTGCCCTCCCCATTCCGGTTCGCAGGCCAGTGCCGGCCAGCCGCCGTCGGTGAACATCCGGTATGCTTCCTTGAAACCCGCCGGCATGGTCACCATCTTGTCGTGCCAGCGGGCGCCCTCCTGGTCTCCCGGCCAGTTGAGCGGTGACAGGATTTCAGTGGCAAACCTCGCGGCCTCTTCGAGAACCGCGTCGACCAGATCGGGCGTTGCTTCCTCGCAACCCGGCAGCTCAGCCACCCGCTCAAGCCCAGCAAGTTCCTGGAGCACGAACTGCATGTCACGGAGTGGGGCAATGTATTCACTCATGTGTTTCTCCTCATAGGGTTTGTGTAGAACGGCTGGGCAGCTTCTCAGGCCACCGTGAGATCGATCAGGAACAATACTTCCTCGACTACCGGTAAGATGAAGCCTCTGCGTTGCCCATCACGATGGTCGCGCAGCAGTCGTTTCCCCGCGGCGAGGCGGCATATCAACCGGTGCGGCCGGCGGCGGCGGATTTGCCGACCGCTTGGGTCTGTTAGACAATACAGGCTCACTGCGATCCGGCATCGATGAAACGTTCGGGTTACTCGGGAGAACTTCTACCACAGCGGGACGACGGAACAACAGCACCAGCACCAGCACCAAGGCGGCGACCCCGGCATACAGGACCCACTGCTCAAACTCAATGGCCGCAGCCGGCCCGGTCGGGATCGTGGTTGCCGGCAACGCAGCAGTCGCAGCTGGCAACGGCGTCCCCGCTGCGGCAGCGCCGCCGCTGGGAGGAGCTGCCGATGGCGAGGGTATCGCCGCCGCCACACCTGCAAGGCGATCCTCTGCCCGTCTCAGTTCGGCGACGTTGGCTTCGAGCCAGGCCAGCTTGTCGCTCAGCCCCTGCTGGTCCGTGTTCGTACCTCTTAGGATCTCGATCGTCCGCTGTTCGAGGCGCAGCAACTGACGACCAAGGTCGCTGGTTGCGGATGACGCAGACAGCTCTTCGCTCAGGCGCAAGGGCATCGTCACTTCGGCATTGACGCCGCCGGCTGTTAACGGCGGCACGCGCCGCTTGACTGCCGGCAGAGGGCCCGGCTCTCGATGGACCGCATCTGCGGGGTCTCCGGCCGGCGGCTGCGCTGGCGCCTCGGGTACCGCCAGCAGCAGAAGCAGCGCGCAGATCATTGGCCGAAGGCCCGGCCAGAAGCCGGTGACGGGCTGTGCCATCAGAGAAGCGGGCCGTGGCGTGCGAAGGATGGGCAAGGAGAATTCATTTTCTTCCGAGAAACTGTGCATCCTCAAAATCCGCCAGCAAATCCGGCCGATAGACGGCAAACAGGGTAGCAAACATTCCCGAAATCCATGCCTCGGAAAAACCGAGCAGAAAGAAATACGGGAGATACTCGTCAATCAGATACTCGCTGGAGTAGGCTCCAGCCATCGCCAGCAGCAGGCACACCGTCACGCCGACGGCCATCACCGCCAGCGCCGCGGCGAAGAAACCCTTGCAAAAAATATAGATGAACAGGTGGCGCGGCAGCAGCCATTCGACCAGTCGATGCAGTCCCTGACTGACGGCCACGCCGACGCCCGCCATCAGCAGGGCGTTGATTGCAAAAGCCTCGCTGCCGGCCGCTCCGTTCAGGCTTACCCCGACCAGAACCAGGCAAAGGCCGATGAATGCCAGTGACCATCCGAAACACAGGGTCAACAGCGTCGCGCCAAGCAGGTGCAGGGAAAGGCCGGGTTTGACTCCGGCCTGCAGATGCCAGAGCAGGATCAGCGCGACGATCATCGCCAGAAAGGCGTTCAAACGGGTGCTATCAGCCAGCACCCGCCATGGCGCCCGCCTGGCCGCCAACCAGGCGAACGCGGCAAACAGCAGCCATGCCAGCCAGGTCCATTGCCCATCGAGCAGTCCGTCCGGCAGGTTCATGCGACCCACGGCTCCGGTTCCCGGCAGCGCTCAGCCAAGGGCGGCCTGCAGCGCCGGCAGGACTTCGAAGAGGTCACCGACCAGCCCGTAATCGGCAACCTGAAAAATCGGCGCTTCGGCGTCCTTGTTGATGGCCACAATCACCTTGCTGTCCTTCATTCCTGCCAGATGCTGGATGGCTCCCGAAATGCCGACCGCGATGTAGAGCTGCGGCGCGACGATCTTGCCCGTCTGGCCAACCTGATAGTCGTTCGGCGCATAACCGGCATCGACCGCCGCACGCGATGCACCCACCGCAGCCGTCAGCTTGTCGGCCAGGGGTTCGAGCAATTTGTGGAAGTTCTCGTTGCTGCCCATGCCGCGCCCCCCCGAGATGATGACCTTGGCGGCGGTCAGTTCGGGACGTTCGGACTTGGTCAGTTCGCGGCCGATCAACCTGCTCTTGGCTATATCGGGACCTGCAGCGAGAGTCTCGATACTGGCATTGCCCCCCTCGCCAGCCGCTTCGAAAGCGGTCGCGCGCACGCTGATGACCTTGATCGGGTCGGCTGACTGGACGGTGGCAACCACGTTGCCGGCGTAGATCGGACGCCTGAAAGTATCGGCCGAATCGACGGCGATGATCTCGGAGATCTGCGCCACATCGAGCAAGGCGGCGACGCGTGGCAGAAAGTTCTTGCCGCTGGTGGTCGCGGCAGCCAACAGGTGAGAATAGGCGGCAGCCTGTGCCACGACCAGCGCGGCGAGGTTCTCGGGCGACTGCTCGGCATAGGCGGCAGCGTCGGCGACCAGCACCTTGCTCACACCGCTGATCCGTGCCGCAGACTCGGCTGCCAGCGCACAGGCGCTACCGGCAACCAGCAGATGGATGTCGCCACCGATCCGGGTTGCGGCAGTAACGGCATGATGTGTCGCCGCCTTGATCGAGGTATTGTCGTGCTCAGCAATAACGAGAATGGACATGGTCAGATCACCTTTGCTTCAGTCTTGAGTTTTATCACCAGATCGGCGGCATCGGCCACCTTGATGCCCGCCGTTCGTTTTGGCGGTTCGGCAACCTTCAGTGTCTTCAGGCGCGCAGTGACATCGACGCCGAGCGCCGCCGGAGTGGTCGTCGCAAGCGGCTTCCGCTTGGCCTTCATGATGTTCGGCAGGGTCGCGTAGCGCGGCTCGTTGAGGCGGAGGTCGACAGAAACCATCGCTGGCAACGGCACCTCGATGGTTTCAAGACCGCCATCGATCTCGCGCGTGACCGTCGCCTGCCCGCCCGCGACGACGATCTTCGAGGCGAAGGTCGCTTGCGGCCAGTTCATCAAACCGGCCAGCATCTGCCCGGTCTGGTTGGCATCGTCGTCGATCGCCTGCTTACCACACAAGACCATCTGCGGTTGTTCATTCTCACACACCGCCTTGAGCAGTTTAGCGACGGCCAGTGGCTGCAATTCGCCATCACTCTGGACAAGAATGCCGCGGTCGGCGCCGATGGCCATTGCCGTGCGCAGGGTTTCCTGGCAATTCGCCACCCCCGCTGAAACCACCACCACCTCCGTGGCGATACCAGCTTCCTTGAGGCGCACCGCTTCCTCGACGGCGATTTCGTCGAAGGGATTCATCGACATTTTGACGTTGGCCAGATCGACGTCGCTCGCATCCGCCTTGACGCGCACCTTGACGTTGTAATCCACCACCCGTTTGACTGGCACGAGGATCTTCAATTTTTCTCTCCTTTATTACTGCAGCGTAATCGATAGCAATCGCGATCTAGGCAGTCCGCGTTTGACATTGCCGAATGCTCACCGGACAATACGCCATACCTGATCGTATGGATAGCGTACGGTACCGTATGGGGTGATGCCTGTCAACACCATAGCCCGCGGCAGCGGTGCGTGAAATAGTAATATTGCCTCAGCCGCGTGATTCAGGAAAGGAGCACAGGACGATGAAGCACAGAAATATCCGGCCACGGGCGGCACTCGACCGGAACGAGTGGGTCGAAGCAGCCATCGCGGTTCTTGCAGAACAGGGCGTGCAAGGCATGCGGATCGAGGTTCTGGCAAAGGACTTCGGCGTCACCAAGGGCAGTTTCTACTGGCATTTCAAGGACCGTCAGGACCTCTTCAATGCCGTTCTCACGACCTGGCGTGATGGTCGCATCCGCGACATCAACAAGCAGACGGTCGCCACTCCCGGCAAGGAGCACGAACAACTCCTGCACCTGATCGAGGTCTACGGTGCCACGCGCAACCACAAAGGCATCTCGATCGAGTTGGCGGTACGCGAATGGGCACGCCGGGATGCCCAGGCCGCTGCCATGGTCGAGGAAGTCGACCACTGCCGTCTGGAATGTACCCGCAAACTGTTCGTTGCCCGCGGCCTCGCCGACGACGAGGCGAAGAGTCGCAGCCTGTTGCTCTACGCCTACGTATTCGGGCAGAGTCTGATGGCCTGCGAGAGCTACGACCCGAGGCTGAGCGACTTCAAGCGCTGGATTGCCGAACTGATCGTCAAGGAATAGCGGCATCCTTCGGGAGCGAATATCAGTGGCTGCTGCGCAGCGTAGCGCGATCCATTCCAGCGCCACCGCTTCCCCGTCAAGGAGTCTGGGAAGAGGGAAACGGCCATGACATTCATGACGGGGGCACCTGGAAAAATCATGACCGTCAGGCATCGATGAAGTCAAGCAAATCACGAACGAAGCGCTCGCGATCCCATTGGTGTGGCGAGTGATCGGTGCCTTCGTAGATGTGTAGTACCGCGTTGGCGATCTTGTTATGAACGTAGTGTGCGGTCTCGCTGCGGTAGTAATTGCTGGCACCGCCATAGACCAGCAGGGCAGGAATGTCGATTCTCTCGAGGGTTTCTCGATAGTCGGCTTCGGTCAGGCTTTCCCAGCAGGCAATCAGCGGGGCCGGATCCTGTTCGTTCAGCCATTGCCGTGCCTTGTCGAGGCCCCGCGAGCCCGTGTGATACTTCTCCCGGGCGCTCGCGTTGAGACCCATTGCACCCAGCAGGAGAACGGATTCCGTGAAGTCGGTCTGGAGATGGCTCAGGAAAGTCGCTGAACGGTCCTGGTCGAAATCGCCGTAGATGCCATCGCACCATTCAGAATCGGTCAGAAGTTTTGGTGACTGGTCCAGGAAGCAGACCTTGCGCAGCTTTTCGCAGCCATGCTCCTTGATGTACTGCCACAGGGTCAGGGCGCCCATGGAGTGGCCGACGGCCACCAAATCGTCCAGATGATAGTATTCGATCAGATTACGAAGGTCTTGCGCCATTCGCTGCACCGTTGGAACGGTCTCTTGCGTCAGTCGATGCCCACCATGTCCACGGGCGTCCCAGCGGAAGACCCGATGATGTGGCGTCAGCTGGTCAATAAATGGCGACCACTCGCGGTGGCTGGCAGTCCAGCCGTGCAACATGATGATCGGCGAGCCTTTGCCGGACACCTGCAGGTGGATCACTTCGTTATCATCGGCCAGGAAATGCATCATGGTGGCACCGAATATGCAGAAAAGAGTTGAAGGGGGTCACCAGATCCGGGGAATGGCCATTGTAAACCCCGAATCACCATGAGGGAACAGGTTCACAGGCCTGAATGGAATGCCTTGCGCAACAGGCTGTGGCATCAGTGGCCGAGAGTTTCTACTCCCGAACAACTCATCGCCGCGAGGCGTGCGCTCAGCGTCGGACGACGCGACGGAAGAATGCACGCCGAAGGGGATCCGTGGGCACGGTCGTAGTGCTGACAGAATTCAAAGCAGGACCCGAAGCTTCGCCGAGTGTTCTGAACATTGCATCAAGTGCGGCCATGGCGGCGGCGCGCGCGGCGGCCTGGGAGGCGATCTGGCTGGGAGGAGCGAACAACGGACAATACTGGTAGGAGGGAATCACTGCTGATGGGCTGTAATCCGCTATGAACTCCAGCGGACCAATTGGGAAATTAATCTGGCAGCGCTCGCCGGAACGTCGGTCGGACCACAGGTTGCCGCCGCCGGGCAGGACAAAAAGATTGATGAACCAAGGTGTAATCACCGCGCCCACCCAGTCACCCAATGCACAGCCCACATCACTGGTACTCGCTGCCAGAAGCGGCGGGTCGACCACGGACGCTTTGCTGGAATTCCAGCGGCGAAAGCCGACCGCCTCAACCGACAAGGCGGCGTTGACAAAAGGCAGATCGCGCATGCTGGTAGTCCAGATATGCAGAAACATCGACTCCAGGCACACTGCCGGGTTCTCGCTGATGGGTGCCGCAGGGGGAGGTTGCGGTGCCTGAAAGGCTGCATTGCGGGAACGCGGGCTCATGGCCGGCTGTTCCAATCGTCTAATCTGCTGCTCAGGTCGGTAAAATGCTGCGATGAGTCGTAGCTGCCTGCCCATGAGGAGGTGAGCGCCGCCAGTGCATCTTCAATCAGCACCCGCTCCTGATCGTCAAGAACTTCCCTGGCCAAGCCGAGGGCGACCAGAATCCATGTCCCTGGCGGCTGCGGGCCAATCAGCATCAGATTGACCTGCTCCCGTAGCAACGAGGTTCCTTGGCGGCGCTCGACAATCGCCAGGTCGGGTCCCTCCAGGGCGACGATCTGCATCGGAATCGACAGACACATCAGGCAGCCTCGGGGGCAAGTGGATGGACGCTGATTCCAAGCTTTGCCAGTTGCGCGACAAGCATTTGCATCAGTGCAGGCATGCTGGCCTCGATTTCGCTGCTGAGTTCCATGCCCAGCGCCAGGGAATACGGTTGCAGGCCCATGATGGTGGTGTCCTTGGGCGCCCGCCCAAGGAACTCGAGCGTTGCCAGGACATCGCATAGCCCGACCTGGTGCGGTGACAATTTGGTCTTGAAGAACACCGGTATGGCGTCGCCGGTGAGCAGGATCGGCGTCCCCGGCGCCTTGCCGGCACGGATTGCATCCACCATGATCAGCGCATCAAGACCCTCGATATCCTCGAGCAATTCCATGCCGCAGGTGCCGCCGTCGATCAACTTCACTTCCGGTGGCAAGGAATAGGAGCGCAGCAGGCGCTCGACCGCACGCACACCCAGCCCCTCATCGCTCAACAGGATGTTGCCAACGCCCAGCACGACGATGCGCACGGTGGTCTACCCGGATGGGAAAGAATGGCCAGGAGAGCATCCTGGCCTTGGTGAATAGAGTGCGAGACCCAGCTCAAGTCTACGCCACTTTGACTTTGACCACCGGATGATTCTTCTCATCGACGACATGCACTGCGCAGGCGATGCAGGGGTCGAAGGAGTGAACCGTGCGCAACACTTCGAGCGGCTGCTCGGCAATCGCTACCGGTGTTCCGGCGAGGCTCGCCTCGTAGGCGCCCGGTTCATCCTTCTCGTTGCGTGGTGCAGCATTCCAGGTGGTGGGAACGACGCACTGATAGTTCCTGATTTTCCCGTCGTTGATTACCAGCCAGTGCGAGAGTACACCGCGCGGTGCCTCGTGTACGCCGACGCCTGAGATTTCGCCCTTCGGAAATACCGGCTTGTTAAAGGTTTTCAGATCACCCTTGGCCATGTTGGCAAGCAACAGATCCCATTGGCGAGCCAGTTCATCGACCTGTACCGCACAGCCGACGGCACGTGCCGCGTGTCTACCAATCGTCGAGTGCAGCGCATCGAGGCCAACCTTGGTCTTGGCGACCGTCGACACCAGTTCAAGTGTATGAGTTGCGTAGTCGATGGCCGGCTGGTATTTGGCGGCAACCATGGCCAGTACGGACGGCAGCGGACCGACCTGCATCGGTTTGCCATAAAAGGTGGGAGACTTCAGCCACGAGTATTTGCCGTTTTCCTGGAAATCGGTGTACTGCGGCCGAGTTTCGCCCTTGTAGGGATGCAGGGGGCCCTTGCCACCTTCGTACCAGGAATGCTTGACCGATTCTTCGACTCCCTCCTTGAAGTATGCGTCGTTATGCGTCTTGATTTCCTTGAAGCTGCTCATGTCGCCACCGGCGATATGACCGCCAGGCAGGGCAAATTGGGTGTTCTTGCCATCGAGCGGAATATCCGGCACCGAGATGTAATCGACAATGCCACGCCCGATCGTCGTCCACTCGGGATAAAAGCCACCGACCACCGCGACGTCGATCAGGTAGACGTTCTTCACGAAGTCACCGAGCCGATCGATCCAGTCCTTCACTGCCAGCAGGCGTTCGACGGTCAGTACCGATTGCGAGTCAATGGACAGTGCGTTGGCGACGCCACCGACGGCGACGTTCTGAATATGAGGTGTCTTTCCTCCGAGAATGCTGACCACCTTGTTGGCATGCCGCTGCACTTCCAGCGCTTGCAGATAGTGCGCCACCGCGATCAGATTGACCTCAGGTGGCAGCCTCATCGCCGGATGACCCCAGTAACCATTGGTGAAGATACCGAGTTGTCCAGTTCCGATAAAGCCGCTTAGGCGTTCCTTGACCTTGG
This sequence comes from Candidatus Accumulibacter cognatus, assembly GCA_013414765.1. Classification (GTDB taxonomy): domain Bacteria; phylum Pseudomonadota; class Gammaproteobacteria; order Burkholderiales; family Rhodocyclaceae; genus Accumulibacter; species Accumulibacter cognatus. The sequence goes on along the minus strand of CP058708.1, from coordinate 3,570,181 downwards.
TGAATTCGGCCTTGCTGTTGCCGGACCAGTTCGAAAGGCTTTCGGCGAGGCTGGCTGCCTGACCGGGGTCGGCCTTGAGGGCACTGGTCACGTCCACCCAGTCGAGCGCCGAGAGGTGATAGAAGTGCACGATATGATCGTGCACGGCATGCGCCAGAATGATCATGTTGCGGATGTATTGGGCGTTGACCGGCAGTTCGAGCTGTAGTGCGTTTTCCACGGCTCGGACCGAAGCCAGCGCATGTACCGTCGTACATACGCCACAGATGCGTTGGGTGATCGCCCAGGCATCACGCGGGTCGCGACCGATCAGGATGTTCTCCACACCGCGCCACATCTGGCCTGATGCCCACGCTTTCTTGACCTTGCCGCCGTCGACTTCGACATCAACGCGCAGGTGACCCTCTATGCGAGTGACCGGATCAATGGTGACTCTTTGCGACATCTTGTTGTCTCCTGAAAAGAGCGTTAATTTGAAAGTCGCATCAGCGACTCACGAATCCCTCCTCCCCACTTGCGAGGGAGGACAACGGTCAGGACTGTCATGATGGGGGGTGCCTGGTAAAGTCATGACCGTTGGCTGCGTGCTGGCTGGGCGTACGTTTCTTCACGCGGCAGGACCGGGAATCGGCGGGTGATGTAAATATAGCCGAACACCTCGGCGGCGAAGATCCCGATGGTGACCAGCAGTTCCGGTACGGACGGGAAATAGTTCCAGCCCGGCCCGGTGTCGAAAGCGATCAGGAAGCCGTTGAGTCGCAACATGATACCGCTGAGCATGACCGCAATGCCGGCGAGGAACAAGCGGGCCGGATTACGGCGTGCCTCGGTGGTGCCGATGAGAAGGAATGTGCCCAGCAGACACGCGTTTTCGACCCAGAAAGTCAGCGCGACGTAGGTCGGTGCGAACGCCTGGCCGATGACACCGCGCACGACGAGATCAGTAAAACGCACGACCAGAAACAGGGCCATGATGCCGAGCATTACCCTCGCCATCGGGTTGAGAAGGGAGACCTCGATTTCGCGCCGGTACGCTGAAGCGGCTACGCAGGATTCGAAGAGGATCACTCCGTAACCGAGCATGATTGCCGAAAGCAGGTAGATCAGTGGTTGAATCGGTGTCTGCCAGAGCGGGTTGACCTGGCCGCCCATGACGACCAGCATCGTTCCTAGCGAAGCCTGGTGCATCATCGGCAGGACGACGCCGAGGGCAATGAAGATGAACAGGACCTTCTCGAGTTTCCGGCGGGCATCGCGCAGGCCCAGGCGTTCGAGAAAAACCGGCGAGAACTCGATCCACATGACAATGATGTACAAGGTGATGCAGGCCGCAACCTCGAACATCACCGAGTTGACGTTGAAGTATCCCGGCCAGAAGATATGCCAGAAATTCCACCAGCGACCCAGATCAAAGGTAATGGCCGCTCCGGCCAAGGTGTAACCAAAGAGACTGCCGAGCAAGGCTGGACGTACCAGCGGATGGTACTTGCCTTTGTTGAAGATATAGACCAGCAGCGCCATCGAGAAGCCGCCACAGGCGAGAGCCGAACCGATGAAAACGTCGACCACCACCCATATGCCCCAGGAGTAGCCATCGTTGACGTTGGTCGTCGAACTCAGGCCGAAGAACAAACGGACGAGGATGATGGTTGCGGTGACGGCAATCAGCATGCAGCAGACCAGCGTCGTGGCATTGAACATGCTGCCGCCGATCGGTGCCGGTCTGGCGTGTTGCAGAGTGCTCATGATCACTCCTTCCCGGGTTCGTCCGCCGGCGCATCGTCCTCGTGATGGACGTTGCGCTTGGCGACATAGGTCATCACGCCGAGTACAGCGAACGGTGCCAGCAGTCCACCGTAGAGCGTGTGCTGAATCGTTTCCGAGGTCGACGCCGACGAATTGGGGGACAGATAGGGCATACCGACCTTCTCGAAATCAACGGCCGAGAGCTTGAGCACCTGGGTGCCGCCGTATTCGGTTTCACCATAGATATGCTGTTTGTAGTTGCCGACGTAGCCTTCATAGCTCTGATCTGGTCCGCCGCTCAGGTTGCCGCGCGGATAGGTGGTCACGCTGCCAGGTTTTAGCGCCAGACGTCGTTTGGCTTCGGACAACAGGTCGCTGGTTCGCCCGTAGAGCGTAGCGCCGGTTGGGCAGACCTCGGCGCACGCCGAGTAGTGACCATCCTTGTAGCGATGCCGACAGAGCTCGCACTTGCCGATCTTGCCGGTCGGCGAGTCGTATTGGTATTTGGGAATGCCGAACGGACAGGCGACGACACAATACCGGCAACCAACACAGGCCTCGGCGTCGTAGGCGACGATACCCGTCTTCGGATCCTTGGTCATTGCAGTGACTGGGCAGGCCGAAACGCAGGATGGGTCAGCGCAATGCATGCACGATGTCTTCATGAAAGCATAACCGTTCGTCTCATCGTCCTTGGTCGCCATCGTTCCGCTGCGATACATCTTGATGATGTTGAAGGTATAGCCACTGGTATCGAGCGGGGTATCCCACAGCTTGTCGGTCGTTGAAAATTCGGCCGGGTTGTCGTTGGCTTGCTTGCAGGCGGCGACGCAGGCCTTGCAACCGATGCACAGGGTGGCATCGTAGAGCAGACCGAGTGCTTCGGGTGGGCGCTGGTAGGTATCGCGTGCCTCGACCCGGACGCTGACGGCACTCGCAACCAGTGCGGTGCCGGCGGCACCCAGGCAGCCTTCAAGGAATTTTCGGCGGCAGTTCACCTCGGTTCGGGTATCGGGACTGTTGGCAGGCATCTCACACCTCCATTTTTTCACTCGCGGCCTGGGCCTTGGCAGCCTCCTCGGCCTTGTGGGAAAGCCCAAGATTACGCGCCACCATGGCCGCTCCACCAGCCGCCGCACCTGCCACGGCGGCCAGTACCGCGGCCGACCCCAGTGTCGCGCCTGTTCCTTTTTCTTCGACGATGCGCGGGTACTGCTGCGGAGGTTCGACGTTCTTTACTTTCGCCAGCATGTGAATCGGCTTGCTGAAGCCGACGCCCTGCTCGGTACAGCCAATGCACGGGCAACCGCAGCCAACCGGCCAGGTGCCGGCGCCGGCGTCGCCGAACAGGATGGTCGGGCAATTGGCGTAGGTTTCCGGCCCCTTGCAACCCAGCTTGTAGAGGCAATAGCCCTTGCGGTGGCCTTCATCACCGAATTCGATGGCAAAACGGCCAGCATCAAAGTGGGCGCGGCGCTCGCAGTTTTCATGGATAAGGCGCGAGTACGCAAATTTTGGTCGACCCAGATCATCGACCGCAGGTAAGCTGCCAAATGCCAGAAAGTGCACTACTGCGGACAGGAAGTTATAAGGATTGGGTGGGCAACCAGGAATCGTCACGACCGGCTTGCCTAGGACCGTGGCGACGCCTGAAGAACCCGTCGGGTTGGGATCGGTCGATGGCATGCCACCCCAGCTCGCACAGGAACCAATGGCGATGACAGCAGCCGCATCGGCGGCGCATGCCTGGGTCAGCTCGACCGCAGTCTGGCCGCCGACCTTGCAATAGATGCCGCCATCGCGCGTCGGAATGGCTCCTTCGATGACCAGCAGGTAGCTGTTCTTGTTCTCGGCCATGGCTGTCCTGCGTGCCTGTTCCGCCTGGTGGCCAGCCGCTGCAAACAGCGTTTCATGATAATCGAGCGAAATCACATCGAGAATCAGCTTTTCTAGCGTCGGATGCTCGGAGCGCAGCATGGATTCCGTACAGCCGGTACATTCCTGGAATTGCAGCCAGATGACCGACGGCCGTTTCTTGTCGGCTATCGCCTCGGCAACGGCTGCGTCAGCACCCTGCGGCAAGCCCAGGCTGGCCGCGACGGTTGTGCAGAACTGCAGAAACTCCCGTCGCGACAGGTCAAGTCGTTTGCTCGCCGCGGCGATACGCGAATCACCTTCCAGCTTCAGCAGACCGGTATTTGCCATCTCACTGCCCCCTATCTCGTCGTCCGACCGCTGGCCGGGAGGTTTACATCTGCGCTAATCAGGGGCGATGCAGTCAAAAACCGTGCCAGGGAAGAATAAATATAAAAAACATCGACGTAAGCTTTCCCAATGAGCTCTGCAGGCGAATTTTTCTTTGCATTAATTTTACGAAATGGATACTTTCTTACCGGCCCCATCGATGGAGACCGGTCAAGTCTGTAAACTAATGTAAACAGGGTGACTAACAGGCTGACGGACTTTTAGGCTGCTGAACATTGAGCCGATGTCTTCGCCGCTCGCATGGCCGAACAGATCTTCCCAGATCGAGAACTTACGCCTGGAAATGTTGCGCAGCGCAGGACGGTGGCTCGCGCGCAGATGGGGAAGAAAGATTCGTGAGTCGCTAACGCGACTTCCACATTAATAATAAGACGGTCGCCAGCCTCCATGATCCCTCGGCTTCTTCTCTGCCGATGGCGCAGCGTCCGGGGTCGCCAGGGCAGCGCCGGCAGCGTAGTCGGCCAGTTCGATCCGTTCGCCTCCGATCACCGATCCGCCCTTGCGAACCAGATTTTCCATTGCCAGAAAGCCGCGCATCCTCTCGGGAGCAACCCAGGCCGTGCGGTCGAGCTGAACACCGCTGCCCAGGTCGACGCCGCGAGCTTCGATACGGTAGCTGTCGAAAGTTCCGGCAGGCAAGGTGATCCTCTCGCGTGCAGCGACACGCAACTCGAAGCGCACATTGGCCTTCGTGCCATCCGCTCGGGTGACGATGAACTGTGCCGGCCAGCGCTTGCCGAGCGCGTAGTCGTTGATGAAAAACTGATAGGGCGTCCAGCTTGTACCGTCAGGCGCGCGGACGTTGTTGCCGAACAGATCGCTCACCTTGCTGCCGTCGTTGTACAACACCTCGTCGCCAGCGATCCTGAGAACGGTATCCGTGCTGCGTGCGGTTTCGGTCTGGCTGACGAGATCGACGGTACGATACGTATAACGCTCGCCAGGGCGGAACGAAACCACCTTGCCGCTGTAGGAGGCGGCCTTGCCGTCGGCAGCGCCCGGTACGCACATTTCCGGCCCGAGCGGCGGCGGGGGCGCTGCCTGGACAGGCTTTTCGCCGCGCTCGCGCAGGACCGCGTCGAGTCGATGCTGCGCAAGCTCGGCAAACTTGCCACTTGGCCGCTGCCGGATGAAGGCCTCCAGTGGCTCGGGATCCTTCGCTTCGCGCAGGCTGTTCCAGGTCGCCAGATCGGCTTCGAACTCTTTCTGCTCACGGCTCAGGTCACGACCGCTACCACCGACGAAGGCGAAATCACCTTCCAGCGAGGTGCTCTCCCAAGGAATCTGCGCACCTTCGGATGCCCGTCGCACCGCCAGCCGCACGCGCTTGAAGACATCTTCGACCGGTGCGCCCGGCACTTTCATTTCCTTCAACAGGTTCTCGGTGTACAGCCCGTGCGCACCGTCCCCGTCATCGGCGGTGTTGCCGGGTGCGGTGGCATAGGCCAGCAGCGTGCCGGGCGGCGCGTCGAGCTGCGAGAGCCCCCGGTCATCGGTGCGAAAATCGCTGCCAAAAGGGTTGTTGCGGCAGGCGTCGAGAATCACCAGATTGAGCGGATTGCGCGCACGGCCGAGACTTTCGAGCAAGAGACCGACGTCGACGCCCTGCGCAGCGATATCCGACGGACGGGTGATGCGTACATCCACCGGCAGCATGAAATTTCGCCAGTTGAGCTGGACTCCATGGCCCGCGTAGTAAAAGACACCGACCGCCCGGTTGTCGCGCGCGAGCGCATCGCCGAAGCCGCGGATGGCTTCCTGCAATTCGCGGCGCGGCGAGTCCACCTTCAGCGTCACGCGAAACCCCGCCTCGCGCAGGCGTTCGGCGACTGCGCGCGCATCGCGCGCAGGGTTGACGAGCGGTGAGGCGACATAGGCGCCGTTGCCGATCACCAGGGCAATCCGTCCCGCTGCCGGTTCAGGCGCGACAGCCGAGGCGCTCAGGGGTGCGAGGAGCGCCAAACAGGTATAGAGCGCGGTGGCTTTTTGGGCAGGGCGTGATGGCTTCATGGCAGTCTGGTTTCCTTGGGTTGATGGGCACGCACAGATGGTCAAACGCTGTGGGACCGATTATGCCAGATGCCGCCCGTCACCAACTGCCACTGCGCTCACGCCGATGGCAGACGATAGTCCTTGAACATCTCCCGCAGCCTCAGCTTGTGCAGTTTGCCGGTCGCGGTATGCGGCAGTTCGTCGACAAAGGCGACATCGTCCGGAATCCACCAGTTTGCCACCCTGCCCTGCAGGAACTCGAGCATCGTCTCGCGAGTCAGCGCCTCGCCGGGTTTTCTGACGACCACCAGCAGCGGCCTTTCCTGCCATTTGTCGTGCGCCACGCCGATCACCGCAGCTTCGGCGACCGCCGGGTGTGCCACCGCGGCATTCTCGAGGGCGATCGACGAAATCCACTCGCCCCCGGACTTGATCACGTCCTTCGAACGGTCGGTGATCTGCAGGTAGCCATCGAGGTCGATGGTCGCGACGTCGCCGGTGTCGAAGAAACCATCGGCATCGACGATGCCGCCGCCCTCGTCCCGGTAGTAGCCGCTGGTGATCCACGGCCCGCGCACCAGCAGGTGGCCGGCGGCCTGTCCGTCCTGCGGCAGGCGCTCGCCCTGATCGTCGACGATCTTCATCTCGACGCCATAGACCGCCCGCCCCTGCTTCTCCTGGATGTCCAGTCGCTGTTCGAAGGTGTAGTCCTCGTGCTTGGGCAACAGATTGCAGACCGTTCCGACCGGCGACATCTCTGTCATTCCCCAGGCATGAACGACGAAAGCCCCGAAGGTGTTCGCAAAGGCTTCGGTCATCGCGCGCGGAGCCGATGAACCGCCGATCACGACGCGGCGCAGGCACAGTTCGTCCCGTGGCTTCAGACCGGCGCCATCGACATGCTGCAGGAGCATTCGCCAGACCGTGGGTACGCCAAGGGCCAGCGTCACCTGCTCGTCGCGCAGCAGTTCATAGACACTCTTGCCGTCGAGTGCCGGGCCGGGCATCACCAGCCGGGCACCGCTCATGGCACCAGCGTAGGGCATTCCCCAGGCGTTGACATGGAACATCGGAACCACCAGCAAAAGGGTTTCCGCAACTCCGATAGCCAGGCCGTCGACCGCGCAGGCGGCCCATGCATGCAGCACCGACGAGCGATGCGAGTAGAGAACGCCTTTCGGGTTGCCGGTGGTTCCGGAGGTATAGCACAGCGACGAGGCGGTATGTTCGTCGAACTGCGGCCAGTCGTAGGCATCGGATGCGGCGCCGAGCAGATCCTCGTAGCAGAGCAGGCCGGGAATGTCGCATACCGGCAGATGCGCCCGGTCAGTCATGACCACGAAACCGCGAACGCCGGGAACCGCCTGCGCCAGCTTTTCGACCAGCGGTATGAAACCGAGGTCGAAGAACAGGAACTGGTCTTCGGCATGCCTGACAATGTATTCGATCTGTTCCGGGAACAGGCGCGGGTTGATGGTGTGCAGAACCGCTCCCATCCCCGACACGCCATAATACAACTCCATATGCCGGTAGCCATTCCACGCCAGGGTGGCGATCCGCTCGCCCGGAACAACCCCTAGTGCGGTCAGTGCGTTCGCCACCTGTCTGGAACGGCGGCAGATGTCGGCATAGGTACAACGATGCAGCGGCCCCTCGCTGGTACGCGAAACGATCTCGGCCTGTGGATGGCAACGTGCCGCGTGTTCGATCAGTGACGAGACCAACAACGGCCGCTCCTGCATGAGTCCCCTGAGCATGAGGTATCCCCCTTGTATCGGTTGGAGTTAATGTAACAGTCGCGTCAACGACTCACGATCTCCCCTCCCCCTCATGGGTCGGGAAAAGTAAACTGTCATGACTTTGATGATGATCCGAAGTGCCTGAAAAAGTCATGACCGTCAAAGTGCTTGCAGTGCCCCGAGAAGTTCCTCAGTGTAGGCGCTGAAGCGATGGACGTCGGCGTGTGCCGCCGCCGGGAGTCGCAGCAGGCGCGCCTGCGATGCGACGGACAACAGTCGTTCGCTATGCGTGACCGGAATTAGCCGATCCTGCTCGCCATGCACCAGCAGCAATGGACCATGCAAAAGCGAGGCATCCTGGCAGGTCGCCAGCGGGTAGCGCAACAGCCAGGTCGGCAGCAGCGGATAATTCGAATGCATGAGCTGGGCCATGCTGCAATACGGAGAGACCAGGATCGTCAGGTCGGGTTGAACCGCTGCCGCCAAGCCCGCAGCCAGCCCCGTGCCGAGAGAGCGCCCAAATATGACCTTACGCTTGCCGGCGTATTGCGGCGCAACAAAACGCCAGGCGGCCAGCACGTCGGCGCGAAGCTGTGCTTCGCTCTCGATGCGGCCACTACTCTTGCCATAGCCGCGATAGTCCAACATGAACAGATCGTAGTTGGCCTCCCGGTAGAATTCGACATTGCTGAACCAGGTCGCCAGATTACCGTTGTTGCCATGCAGATAGAAAACCACTCCGCGTGGATTCGGCAATTGCAAGTGCAACGCCGAGAGCGTCGCGCCGGCGACCGGGATATCCACCTCATGCACATCGGCAAGCGCGAAGCGGTATGTCGCCGGCAGCGGATCGGGTTGAAAGATCAGAGTCTCCTGGTAGCAGTAGACCCAGGCCAGCGCTACCAGGTAAGAACTGCCGGCCAATGCGGCGACAAGCGCCAGCGCGCGCCGCCACAGCGCGCCAATGTCGGCAGCAACCCGGACATTGGCCATGCTCAGCCCGACCATGTCAATCGATCGAGCTGAAGCGATGGATCAGGGGAGGCTGCGCCAGCAGTTCAGCCGCCAGCGTGATCGCCTTGGCCACATGGGCGCTCGCCAGATGGGCGTCAGCGACTGCCTGATCGGTCCACTGCTCGACGGTCACGAACTCAAGCGGATCGTCCTGATTCTGAAACAGCTCGTAGCTCACGCAGCCGCTTTCCTGGCGACTTGGGCCTAGCAAATCCTGCAATACCGACCGCAGTTCGTCCTCTCTACCGGATCGGGCGGTAATTCGGGCCATGATTCTGATCATCGTTTCTTCCTTGTATGGGTGGTCTTGAGAATAGGCACCCGTAGTGCCTCAGTTTTACAGGGGTCGCCGTCCAGTCAGCCCGGCGGGGGCGGCCCGAGCGATTCGATGCGGTAGCCCTGCGGATAATCCGTCCGCGGAATCTGCGTGCGCAGTTTCGGACGCCGGCGGCGTGGCAGCCAGCGCAGGACCCTGGCCCGAAAACGCAGCGCATGTTCGGCAGCCCAGACCAGCCAGCGCGGTGCCGGTTGCAAACCAAAGGCGCTGAGCAGCGGCGGATCGAGCAACGCGTGAATGCTGCTGCGAACGAGCGGGCGCAAAACGGCGGGAAACCAGCCGGCAAAGAGTTCGCGCGTGGCCAGCGCCACCTGTTGATTGGCACTGCTAAAGCCAAAGTTGGCCGCTTCATAGGCGCGGCTGGTGCGCTCGAAGTCGCCGAGATGGTCGGGCAGGTCGCGGATCGACATCCGTTCGCCGAGGTTCCGCCAGAACCAGAACCATGCCTGTTGCTCGAATTCGGTCATGCGACGCCAGCCGAAGCGTCGATTCCAGCGAATCGGCTCGAAGACGAAGGTTGACAGCACGTACAGGAAGTCTTCGTTGGCAATCCTGAAACGCCCATGCAGGGCGTTCATGCGCGCGATGGCGCTGGCACCGCGCGGACTGTCGAAACCGTTTTCGATGATTTCACTGATGATCAGGTCGGTATCATCGTAGCGTTTCCCGGTGCGCTTCTCGAATTCGCCGGTGGCATGCAGCAGACCGCCGATCCGCGCCGACGCGAAGGTGCGGAACAGCGCAAGTTCGAGCGAGCGTGTGGTATCCCAGGGAAAGACCAGCGTCGCCAGATGGCGAACGATCTCCTGGCAATCGCGTCGCGGGTCAGGTGCCAGGCGGCTGTTCATCGATTTCCTTTCGGTGGTTCGTATTCATTCGTATTCATCATCCCTTCATACGTGCCGCGCGGGCGATTGGATGCAGCGACATCGTCGATCAGGCGTCGCAAGGGCAAGACGATCCTGCCGGCAAGCTCAGAGGTTGTGAATAAATCTACTGCGCGACCGATCTGCTGCGTTGCTCAGTCGCTCACTCCTCGCCTATCCACTTGATATGTCTCGTCGTTCGCTCCATCGCGCCTTGCATCTCGGCCTGCTCGCGACGATTTCTTCACAACCTCTCAGCGGAACGTGCGCCCGCTTCCTGCCAGAGGTTCAGCGTTCAGCACACCAGCGCCGCCAGACCTCGCGATACGAGGCTTCCAGTTCGCGCGTGAAACCCGCCTGCTCCATCAGCGGCGACTGCAGCAGGCGCGCGCGCATCGTCATGCGTAGGCGGCGCAGGCGATCGGCGTCGTTGGCGAGTGCCAGCGCGGTTTCGACATAATGCTCGGCCGAATCAGCGACCAGGTCGCCGAGGCCGACCTGGTTCAGGATGCTCAGACCCAGTCGCGCGACCTGCCGGCCACCGCAACGCGAGACCACCGGCACGCCCATCCACAGGGCCTCGCAGGTGGTGGTGCCGCCGTTGTAGGGAAAACTGTCGAGCGCGATGTCGACGTCGTGGTAGGTCTGCAGATAGCCTGGGGCCTTGCCGAACGGCCGGAATTCCAGCCGGGCACGGTCGATGCCGAGTTGCTCGAAGAGCGCGATCGCGTACCCACTGGCTGGACCGGCGTGCATGGCGGCGTTCTGGATCAACAGCCGGGATGCTGGCAGACGGCGCAGAATCTCGGCCCACGCTTCAAGCAACGGCCGGTTCAGCTTGGGTGCCTGGTTGAGCGATCCGAACGTGACCTTGCCGCTACGGTCGAGCGGCAGCGTTCCCACCGGCGGCGAATCCGGCAAGGGTGCGTAGCAGTAGTAGCCATGCGCGAGCCGTAGCGGCATCTCCGACGAGGCGACCGGGGGGGCTGGCGGATCAGGGTCGATCCATGAGTCGCTGATGCGGTAATCGAGCGTGCGAATGCCGGTGCTTGCCGGATAACCAAGATAGGCGATCTGCACCGGCGCAGGCTTGCGGCCGACCACGAGCAGACGATTGCGATCGGTGTAACCGGCCAGATCGACGAGGATGTCGATGCCATCCCGACGAATGCGCGTGGCCAGTTCATCGTCGTCGAGATCGTGGCAATCGACCCAGTGGTCGGCATGCCGGCGGAACAGCTCGGTCACCTCGTCGGCGCGGTCACGGAAATAGTAGCAGCAGATCTCGAAGGCCTGGTGGTCATGGTGCTCGATGATCGGCAGCAGGAAGTAGCGCACGGCGTGGCGGCAGAAGTCACGCGACAGATAGCCGATGCGCAGTCGCCGTCCGGGGTCGGGTGGGTTGAGCGGAGCAACGATCAGGCCGGCCAGCGGCGCGATCATCCGCTCGTCGAACTCGCGATGTGCGGCGAAAACCTCGTCATCCGAGGGTTCGGCCGCAAAATTCAACAGCATGGGCCAGTTGCTCTGTACGTAAGGATCGTCGATTGCCCGCGTCGCCGCGCGGTAATGCGGCAAACCCTCGGGGCCGCGCCATTGCGCCAGCAGCACATTGCCAAGGTTCAGGCGCGCCAGCTGGTGATCAGGATCGAGGTGCAGCACCGCACGGTAGCTGTATTCGGCAGCGGCGACCTCGCCCTGCTCCTGCAAGGCCTTGCCGAGGTTGTAATGCGCCTCGACTGCCTTTGGATCGAGTTCGACGGCGCGCTGCAGGTGCGGCAGCGCCGCCATGGGCTGGCCGCTGATGCCAAGAAAGGCGCCGAGCGTCGCCTGCGTGCGTGCGAAGTCCGGTTCGATGGCCAGCGCTTGCCGAACGTGGGCCAGGGCGGCATCGCGCCGCTTGAGCGCCCAGCAGACGATGCCACGTTCGAGCCATGCCGGCCAATGTCCAGGCGAGCGCGCGACGACTTCGCCGTAGAGTACCTCGGCATCGACCCAGCGGCCGGCGGTGTGCGCCTGCCGTGCGCTCTCGAAAAGTGTCTCGATCGCCGCAGGTCCTGCAGCCGAAGCAAACAGCTCGAATGCCTGTGGTCGCCGTTCCACCGACACCGGATCGAAGCCGGCCTCGGTCAGCCGGCGTTGCAGGGTAGCGGCGCTGAAGCCGGTACGGTGCCCCATGTAGTGCCGTCCGGCAGCGATCGACGCGCGGTGGCCCCAGAGCACGTCGAGCACCGCGATCGACCCGATCGGCGAGCGGTACAATTCGCCCTCCAGGTCGCCACTGGCGATCTTTTCGGCCAGGCTCTGCACATCGGGCACGACGACATACGCCATCCCGCCGGGCCGCAGCACGCGCCGGAACTCGGCGAGAGCGGTCGGCACCTCGTGCGGCAGCAGATGCTCGAGGTTGTGGCTCGACCAGATGGCGTCGACGCTGGCGTCACGCAGCTCGGCCATTTCGGTCATGCTGCCGACGAGATCCGGCTGGACGGCGGGGTCGATGTCGTAGCGGATCTCGCGCCACTCGGGCGATCGGAAATGTGCGGGCAGTGGCGCCCGACCGCAGCCGACGTGAAGGATGGTTTTCGGCATCAGGGCTTCGCTCATCTTTCTCTATTTCCTCCGCACTTGCATGCCGACATCACCGACTGGACCGGATCGGCTCAGCAAACTCCATAACCAGCCCTGTGCATCCTGACCAGTCAGGACGTAGTCAAGGACATTACGATTGTCGAGAACGAGGTTCTGCGCCATTTTGGCTGCGCGCGTCCCGGCAAAAAGCAATTGGTCGCCGGGTTGCAGAAGCATTTCGTCTGCGGGTTGCTGATGGTCACGACCGTCGCGCAGCAGCAGCAAGGGCATCAGCGGCAGTGTCTTGGTACGCGCCGCCGGATCGTGGCGCAAGCGGCCAAGCGCCATCGGCTTCTGCTCCATCATCAGCCACTGATGCACCGCCGGCGCCTCGGCGGCATTCAGCCTGACTCCCCAGACCAGCGGCACGCGCCGGCCACAAAGCGCTTCGAGTTGCCCGGCGAGTGCCTCCGCACGTGTATCCGGCCAACCGCGAAGCAGGCCGAAGAAACGGCTCAGCAGGGGCGAGGTGATCAGCGCCAGGCATTCGCGCGCGACGATCTTCGACGGCACCATCGTGAAATCAGCATCGTAAGCGTCGAACAGCACCTGATTGGCTATCCGGTTCTGGCGCAGGACGACGAACAGGTCCGGGTTGAGCTCCTTGGCGGTCATCGCGATCGACAGGTTGTTGGTATCGTGGTCGCTGCCGGCGACGATTCCGACCGCCGTTTCGATCCCTGCCCGGCGCAGGGGTTCGGCCTCGGTACCCTGACCCACGATGTGATGGACGCTGCTCGACAGGTTCGGATCGGGGTCGATCACCGTCAGGCTCACCCCCTGCCGCTCCAGATTGCGAACCACCGCCTGCCCGAAACGACCATAACCGCAGATCACCCAGTCGCCGGCTGGAGGATCGTGTCGTTCAGGGAGTTCTTGACCCGGCAGGCCGGTCAGCAGATCAACGAGACGGTACCAGTTCGGAGAATGGATCGCCTGCGCCAGATAGTCGGCGAATTTCTCGAAGTGATTGACCACGTAATGCGTTCCGAACGACATCATGTTGGCCTCGATCGACGGGCTCGCGACGCGCGCGATGACCATCAGGCTCGGATTCATCAGCCGACTGGCTATCGCCACGGAAAGATTCGCCGCGTCGTCGTCGGTGATCGCCAGCACGCCGCGACAACTGCGGTGCTTGAGGCCGGCCATCAGCAAGTGTTGCGGCTGCGCCGCATCGCCGCAGAGAGCAAGAACGTCGGCAGAGAAGTCTTCGATTTCGAGTTCCTGGATGCGCCCCTCATTGCGTTCGATGGTCACTACCCGGATGCCGTCGCGGTCGAGCGCGCGAGCAATCAGCAGGCCGGTCTCGCCGCAGCCACAGAGGATGTAGAAGGGTTCGCCAAGCTGCCTGACCCGGCGAACGAATCGACCAGTCAGCAACACCTGCTGCAAGCCCCGGTCCTGGACCAGCGCCAGCAGGCTGATGATCGAGTACGACCAGCCAATCACCGAGAGGAAGATCACCACCGTCACCCACATCCGCTGCGCTTCGGAAAACGCGCCGGGCAGTTCGCCGAAGCCGATCGTGCTGGCGGTGTAGCTGACGAAGTAGAAAGCGTGAAAGAAGCTCATCGGTGGCGCTGGCCGCCCTTCTGCGTCGATGCCGGGAATCAGCGTCAGGCCGAGCGTCGACAGCGCATAGATGACGATCAGCACGATCAGTGGCGCCCGCATCCGCCGCAGGGCGATGAAAAAGACGCTGGCGTTCATCGTGGAATGCCGTTCAACGCCGCAGCATCACGGTTTCGGCGATCAGCAGGATCACCGAGACGATGTTGGCAAAGAGCGCGCCGCCGCTCAACGAAACCACACTGATGGTGACATCCGGCGACATGCCTTCGCCGGTGACATGCGCCGCGACGCCCCAGACGCAGGCCGCCGCCACCAGTTGCAGGTCGGCAACCAGGCTGGTCGACAGGTGCACCGCACCGATCTGTGTGCGATCACCGAATTTCAGGACCGTGGCCACCAGGTTGACGGCGATAGCGGCGAACAGCTCGTAGATATGATGGTGATTGGGTTGATCGATGTCGCCGATGAAGAAACCGAAGTTCAGCGTTGCGGCCAGAACGATGAAGAAACCGAAAACCACTTTCTCGAGATTCATGAATCCCCCCAGGTCGGCTACCGTCGCGCCATCGACGATGGTATGGCGCGAGAGGATACGCGCGTGCGCGGGGAATGAAAACCGGCCGCGGCGGTCGGGATGTCAATGAGATTGCCAGAACGCTGTCGCCAGGCGACGTGCGCTCTCGACGAAGACGATGTACTCCTCGTGGCAGTTAAGGCGACGCCGGCCTTGTCAAGCCAGTTGACAGGCCCGACCGGGCTGCCGATACTTTCGGCAGTCCCGTTGGATTCCCGATCCTCCTCAGCCTGCCCCCTGCATCGGTCGGCGCCGTCTGGACGGTGACGATACTGGCCAAAAACTGGCTGCGGCCATGGTGCACGCGCATGCCCAAACCGCGGGTGGCGGCCGACCGACTCAATCCACGTTCCTGGAGGGCATCACTCCCATGATTCATCGACCATCGATCGTCGCCGGACTGATCGCTGCCCTGTTGGCGGCAGAACCATTCTCGACGGCGGCAGCACCCATTCCGTCGCAGGATTCCCCGCGGGGGCAGCCCCCCGGCGCGTCTCCCGCACAAAGCAAGGTGGACGCCGGCTTGAAGGCATTGAACGCTGGCGAACTGGTGGCCGCCGAGGCCGCATTCACGGAAGCGGCCCGGGTCGATCCCAAGCTGTCAGCAGCCTACATCGGTCTGGCGGAAGTCGCCGCCCGGCAAAACAAGCCCGCCCGCGTCGAACACTGGCTGAAGCAGGCGCTGACGGCCGATCCGAACGGCGCGCTGACGCAGCGCACCTGGGGCCGCTACCAGTTTCAGCAAGGGCGCTTCGTCGATGCCGAAGCCACTTTCAAGAAAGCAGTCGCGCTCGACCCACGCTCGGTGGATGCGCAGCTCAACCTCGCCGAGAACTATCTGCTCGGCCTCAAGAAGGCAAAACCGGCAGAAGACGCTTACCGTGCGGCCATCGCGCTCGACGCCGGCAATCCGCAGGCACATGCGGGTCTGGCCGCGACGCTGGCGGCGCAAGGCCACCCGGATGCGGCACTCGCCGAGTATGAGCAGGCGGTCAGGCTCGCGCCTGCCGACCCGAAGTTCGCGCACGCCCTCGCCCGCTTCCTGGCGTCACAGGGCAAATTCGATCTGGCTATGGCCGCACAGCAGAAGATCATCGCCATGGCGCCGGATTTTTTCCCTGCCTACATCGATCTGGGTGATCTGTATCTGGCCAAGGGAAACCTCGACCAGGCAGCCAACACCTATCGCTCTGCTACCAAGGTGACCAAAAACCCGGCGCTGGCCTTCTTCAAACTCGGGACCGTGCTCGAAGGTCAGCAGCGCTGGGCCGAAGCCGAACAGGCCTATCTCGAGGCCGTTCAGAACGATCCGATGATGTATGGCGCGTACAACAATCTCGCCTTCATGGCCGCGGTGCGCAAGGAGCGTCTCGACGATGCGCTGGTTTGGGCCAGGAAGGCGGTTGAACTGGCGCCCAAAGTGACGACGATCCAGGACACGCTTGGCTGGGTCCACCGGGCCCGCGGTGAACTCGGCCCCGCCGCGCAGGCGATCGAGAAGGCGGTTGCCGCCAACCCCAAGAAGGCCGGTTTCCGCTACCACCTCGGGGTGGTCTATGCCGAACAGGGCAAGAAGAAGGAAGCGGTCGCCGCGCTGCAGAAAGCACTCGAACTCGACCCGAATTTCAACCAAGCGGCCGACGCCAGACAACGCCTGCAGCAACTCTCGGCGAAGTAGCGAGGGCGGGCGGCCAGTGTGGTGGCTGCTCCACAAAAGAAAAGCGGCCCGCAGGCCGCTTTTTTGCCCTACCGATTCGTCCAATCTGCAAGTCGCGTCGGCGACTCACGAATCTCCCCTCTCCACTCGCTGGAGAGGGGTCGGGGTAAAAGTAAAACTTAGACTGAACGACGGCGCGCTGCCCCCAGGCCAAGCAGGCCCATGCCCATCAGGACCAGTGTGGCCGGCTCGGGAGTCTTGAAGCTGTCAAGTTCGCGGGCCACGATCTTGTCGTCGACCAGTGCGAAGGTGACGAAGTCCTTGTCGCCAGCGGCCACACGTGTGAAGGTATAGTCGAAGGTAAACACGCGGTCAACCGAACGGTCGTACGAACCGACCGCGTCGGCACCTGAGCAGGAACCGATGTCGGCGCCCGTGCAGACGGTGGAGACCGCGATCTCGGGCAGCCCGCCGCCGAGATCATCGACCGTCACCTTGCTGTAGGTGGCGAAGCTGGCGGTAATGCCGGCGGTGATCGCCGCGGCGATCGCGTCTGGTGTGGTCGAAGAAGCAAAGACCGAGCCGCCGAGGCCGGTGATGCTGCTGGCGAAGGTCGGAGCCAAGGCGCAGGTGCCGGATGAAGAGCAGAAGTCGATACCGATCACATCGGCACTGATGCCGCCAACTGCCGCCAACGTGCTGGCAAGAGTAGCGGCGCCCGCCTTGAAGCCGGCATCACCGAGCGCGATGATGAAGCGGTTCGAACCGGCACGCCATCCACCGCCAGCCGCCGCAGCGCTGATGCCGTCGTAACCCAGTTCGGCGTAATCACCGCCGCCACTGGCGCCCAGTCCGGTAATGGCGGCCACGGTGGTCGCGGCAGTCGTGTCGACCGGGGCCTTCACTGTACCTGCGCCAGGGTCATTGTAAAAAGCGACTCCACTCGCGACGCTGCCGAATGAACCGAGGCTGGCGAGCAGCCCCCCCGCCATCGTTTTCGCGCCGGCAATCGCGCTACCCATGCTGCCGGTGGTATCGAAAACGAACATCACGTCGATCAGGGCATCCGTCGGTGGCGCTGCGGTGACGGTGACGGTCTTGGTGATGGTCACCGACTCGCCGACGCCAAGGCTGGCGCTGAAGCTGGTGGGCGCAATCGAATCGGCGTAAACGGCGCCGGAGGCCAGGATTCCCAGGGCACCGACTGCAGCGGCGCCGGCTCTTTTAAGGGCTGGAAGAACCGAAGTAAATTGCATTTGATATCTCCTTTGAGAAAGGTTGAAGGGCCTGTCCTGGAGGACTCAAAGGCACCTGCAGAACACGGAGCAAGAGCCGTGCCAGATCACGCCAATAATTTATTAAGTTATTAAAATTAATGATGAAAATAGTCATTTCGGCGGTCACGAAGCATTCTGGCCGGTTTCCTTTGGTTCAAACTGTAAAATTAATCGACACTTACCGCCATAAGGGAGAATGCCGGAAAGCTGCCATTCAGCCCAGCTCACCAGCCGCCCTGCTCACCGCGTGCGCCCCGGCCTGGCGTCTGGCCAGCAGCGTATACACCGTCGGCACGACGAACAGCGTCAGGAAGGTACCGAGCAGCAGCCCGCCGACGATGACCCAGCCGATCTGCTGGCGGCTTTCGGCGCCGGCACCGCTGCCGATCGCCAGCGGAATCGCGCCCAGCACCATCGCGCCGGTGGTCATCAGGATCGGTCGCAGGCGCAGTTCGGAAGCCTCGATCACCGCCTGCCGGACCCCGCGCCCCTGCGCCTGCAACTGATTGGCGAACTCGACGATCAGGATGCCGTGCTTGGTAATCAGGCCCACCAGCGTGACCAGTCCGATCTGGCTGTACACATTGAGCGTCCCGCCGCTCAGAAGCAGCGCCAGCAATGCGCCGGTCATCGACAGCGGCACCGTCAGCATGATGATGAACGGGTCGCGGAAACTCTCGAACTGGGCGGCGAGCACCAGGTAGATGAACGCCAGCGCGAGCAGGAAGGTCAGCGCCAGCGACGATGACGAGAGCTTGAACTCGCGCGACTGGCCCGCATAGTCGATGGCATAACCGGCTGGCAGGAGGAGCCCGGCGGTGCTGTCGAGAAACCGCAGTGCTTCGCCCATGGCGTAGCCTGGGGTCAGGTTGGCGGTCAGGGTGACCGCGCGGCGCTGCCCGAAATGGTTGAGTTCGCGCGGGCTGACCGTTTCGTCGACGCTGAGCAGGTTGGCCAGCGGGATCATGCTGCCATCCCTGGCGCGAACGAAGAGGTCGCCGATGTCGGAAGGCGTCGCACGGTCGGCGTTGGCGACCTGAACGATCACGTCGTATTGCTCGCCCTCCCGCTTGAAACGGGTGACCTGGCGACCACCTAGCATGGTTTCGAGCGTCCGCCCGACGGTTTCGATCTGCACCCCGGTATCCATCGACTTGTCACGATTGACGATCACCGACAGTTCGGGCTTGTTCAGCTTGAGATCGGTATCGACATTGGTCAAGCCCGGGTTCTTCGCCACCTCGTCGAGGAGCCTGGCAGTGATCTTGTCGAGTTCGACGTACGACGCCGAGGTGACGATGACGAAATTGATCGGCCGCTCACGCGGGCTCTGGCCGAGCGACGGCGGCAAAACCGGAAATGCCAGCACGCCGGGAATTCCCGAGAACTTTGGGAACAGTTCCTTGACCACCGCCACCGAGTTGCGCTTGCGCTCCTGCCAATCGGTGAGACCGACAAAGGAGATACCCTGGCTGACAGTCGGGTTGCCGGCGACAACGAAGTAGCGCTCGACATCGGCGGTATGCGCGTAGAGGTCCTCGATCTGCCGGGCATACTTGTCGGTGTAATCAAGCGTCGCGCCTTCCGGCCCGAGAAAGACGCCGATGATGATGCCACGGTCTTCGATCGGCGCCAGTTCGGACTTGAGCGCACCGAGTAGAAAGACGTTCGCCCCCGCGACCAGCACGAAAGCCAGCATCACCAGCCAGCGCTGCGCCAGTGCCGCGGTGAGCACACGGCGGTAGGCCCGCGTCAGCGCTTCCAGGAGGTTTTCGACGGCGACGTAGGCCTTGCCGTGCCGGGCCTCGTGTTTGAGCAGCCGCGAGCACATCATCGGTGACAGCGTCAATGCGACGAAACCGGAAACCAGAACAGCCCCGGCCAGCGTCAGCGCGAATTCGACGAACAGTTTGCCTGTCCGCCCGGTCATGAAAGCGACCGGCGCATACACCGCAGCGAGGGTAATGGTCATCGCGACGACCGCGAAACCGATCTCCTGAGCTCCCTGAAAGGCCGCCTTGCGCCGCGGCATGCCCGCCTCCATGTGGCGGTAGATGTTTTCCAGGACGACGATCGCGTCATCGACGACCAGACCGATCGCCAGCACCAGCGCCAATAGGGTCAGGGTATTGATCGTGAAGCCGAGCACCAGCATCAGCGCAAAGGCGCCGATCAGAGAAACCGGAATCGTCACCAGCGGAATCAGCGTCGCCCGGAAGTTGCGCAGAAAGATGAAAATGATCAGCAGCACCAGCAGCATTGCTTCACCGATGGTCTTGAAGACCGCGTCGATCGAGCGGTCGATGAACACCGACGAATCGTAGGCGATGTTCGCGGTCATTCCCGGCGGCAGTTCGCCGATCACTTTGGGCAGTTCGCCGCGCAGCGCCCGTGACAGTTCGAGCGGGTTGGCGGTGGCCTGCTTGATGACCCCCAGGGCGACCGCCGGCCGACCCTTGAAACGCACGCTGCTGCGCTCGGAAGCGGCGCCGATCTCGACGCGACCGAGGTCGGCGATGCGCACCGGATAGCTGCCCCTGGCGTCTGTCGCCTGCTTGACGATGATTTCAGCGAACTGCGCCGCTTCGCCAAGATCGGTGCGCGCAACCACCGAGAACTCACGGCTCCGGCTTTCGATGCGGCCGGCCGGCACCTCGACGTTCTGCCGACGCAAGGCATCCTCAACATCCTGTGGCATCAGGTTGAAGGCCGCCAGGCGGTCGCGATCCAGCCAGATGCGCATCGCGAACTTGCGCTCGCCGAAGACACGTACGTCGGCAGCGCCGGGCAGTGTCTGAAGGCGCGGTTTGACGATGCGATTGGCGAAGTCGGTGACTTCGAGTGCCGAGTGCTGGTCTGACGAGAAGGCGATCCAGATGATCGGATTGGCGTCGGCCTCGACCTTGGCGATGACCGGCTCGTCGATGTCGGCCGGCAGCTTGTTGCGCACGCGCGAGACGCGGTCGCGGACATCCGACGCCGCCGAATCCGGATGGCGCTCAAGCTTGAAGCGCACCGAAATCTGACTGTTCTCCTGACGCGAGATCGAGGTGATGACGTCGACCCCTTCGATGCCGGCCAGCGAATCCTCGAGCGGCTTGCTGATCTGCGACTCGACGATCTCGGCAGAGGCGCCACGGTAGGTGGTATCGACGGTCACCACCGGTTCGTCGATCTTCGGGTATTCGCGCACCGGCAGACGGGTATAGGAGACCAGACCGACGAGCAGGATCGACAGCGAGAGAACCGTCGCGAAGACCGGGCGACGGATGCACAGGTCGGAAATCTTCATTGGTCCGCCCCCGGCGGCGCCCCGGCTGCTGGCGCCGGTTCGGCCTGGCTTTCACTGACGGCACGTACCGCGGCACCGTCGCGCAGCTTCATCTGCCCGGCGCTGACGACCTCGTCGCCGGCGCGCAGACCCTCGATGACTTCGACCTGACCGTCGCGCCGCAGGCCGGTCCTGATCGGCACACGTTGCACCCGACCATCGACGACACGGTAAACGTAAGGCGCCTTGCTGTCCGCAACCAGCGCCTGTTCCGGGATCAGCAGTACATTGTTGCGTTGCTCGAAAATCAGGCGGACACGCACGAACATGCCGGGACGCAGGCGTGCTTCGCTGTTCGGCAGATGCGCGCGTAGCGAAATCGCACGACCGCCGGCCTCGACCAGCGGATTGATCGCGTCGAGCACCGCGGTGAACCTCTGGCCCGGCAGGGCGTCGCTCGACACCTCGAGGTATTGGCCGGGTTCGAGTTGGCTGAGGTAGGACTCGGGCAGGCGAAAATCGATCTTCAGCGTACGGATATCCTCGATATTGACCAGTTCCTGCCCTTCCTTGACATAGTCGCCGACACTGATGTTGCGAATCCCGACGATGCCGGAGAACGGCGCGCGCAGGCGCATCTTGTCGAAGCGGGCCTGCGCCAGCGCCAGGGCGGCTTCCTGAACCTTCAGCGCGGCCTCGGCGTTGTCGAGCGCCTGCTGGCTGATGAACTTTTTCGCGAACAGATCCTGGGTGCGTCGGTGGTTGGTCTGTGCCAGTCCCAGATTGGCCTTCGCCTGGTCGAGTTCGGCTGCCTGCGTTGCCGCGTCGAGTGCCAGCAGCAGCGAGCCCTTACTGACCGCGACCCCGTCCCTGAAGTGAATCGCGGCGACCCGACCGGGCGTCTCAGGACGCAGAACGACCGACTCGTTCGAGCGTAGCGAACCGACGGCGGTGGCATCAAGGACCAGTTCGACGGCCCGTACGCGCGCCGTTTCGACGCGCAGCGGCCCGCCACCCGGCGGACCGGCAGACGCAGCGGCGCCCGAGCGGCCGGCAGCCGCTCCCGTCGGCAGCGCCATTGTTGAACCAGGCGGCTCTCGAAAACTCGTATACGCGTAGTAACCGAGCCCGACCAGACCAGTGATGGCCGGGATCAGGAGCCAGGAACGCTTTTTCCAGCTCGTCATCTCAATCCGCATCCCCCCGCCGCAACGGGCAATTCAAGTAGGATTCAAGGTCGCCGATCGAGAACGATCGGCAGGGTCAGAGTACAGCGGGCAGATCAACGACCATGGGCGCGCTGCGAAAAACTTGGCAAACAAGCTGCCTGCAACGGTATAACTCTGACAGAGGTAGCGATAAAGTAAAATCGTTAATGGCCGTAGAAACGATTGTATAACCGCCTGCCCGGATTCCATGCCTCGCGAGCACGTGTACAGGACCTGGACTATGAGAATTCCATCTGAATTATTACCGTCGGTCGCTACTCTGACCAAGGAAGTCGACAGGACATCCGGAGCGGTGGAACCAGCTGCCAGACTCACCGACGAACTGGCGGCCTCGCCGCAAGGCCAGCCCCCGCCGTCGAGAAAAAAGGGAGGACAACCACCGCCCCCGACCGCCATCGGTACCGAGGAAGAAAACAAGCCCGCACCGGTAGAACGCAGAAGCAGCGACCGTCGTTCAAAGAACCAGCCGGTCCTGCTCGACACCCGCTCGAACCGGGGACGACGGCGCGCACCGGGCGAAGCCCCGATCAATATCAAGGTCTGAATACTGCCTGGACCGTGCGATGGCCGGTCAGACGGGGTCCAGCGGTCAGATTCGGTCGCAGGGGTGTGAACGAAAGTGTTGGGAGGAACCGATATACTCCCCTCCCCCGCAAGGGGGGAGGGGCGATCACCGATGTCAACGCATCTCCATCGAACAAGTGACCTCGACCAACACTTTCATTCGCACCCCAACCCCCATAGTTTTTCATCACGTTGGGTAATCATCTCGAGAAAAGCATGCGACTGTTCGAGGACCTCTCCCCATCGGCGCTGATTGCCGGCTTCGTCGCAGTCCTGGTCGGCTTCACCAGTTCGGCGGTGATCGTCTTCCAGGCTGCCCAGACGCTGCAGGCGACGGCTGCCGAGTTGGCTTCCTGGATGTGTGCGCTGGGCCTGGGAATGGGTCTGACCAGCATCGCTCTCTCGCTGCGCTTCCGGGCGCCGGTACTGACCGCCTGGTCGACGCCCGGCGCGGCGATGCTGATCACCAGTGCGGCAGGAATCCCGATGTCCGAAGCAATCGGCGCCTTTCTGGTCTCGGCAGCGCTGATTACCGTCTCAGGGTTCACCGGCCATTTCGAACGGATGCTCGACCGCATCCCAACCTCTATTGCCTCCGGCATGCTGGGCGGCGTCCTGTTGCGCTTCGGCCTCGATGCTTTCGTCGCCCTGCAGAACCAGTTCGTCCTGGTCTTCCCGATGTTCTGCGCTTATCTGTTCTGCCGCCGGTTGCACCCTCGCTACGCCATCGTCGTCACCCTCCTGCTTGGCATCGGCATCGCTGCCGCACAGGGGCTGCTGCAGGTCCAGTCGCTGCGCCTCGAACTGGCCACGCCAGTGTTCACCAACCCGCAATTCTCGTGGCGGGCGCTGATCGGCGTGGCACTTCCCCTGTACGTGGTCACCATGGCCTCGCAGAATGTTCCGGGGGTTGCCGTCATCCGCGCTGCCGGCTACCAGTTGCCGATTTCGTCGCTGATCGGCTGGACCGGCGCGACCAATCTGCTGCTCGCCCCTTTCGGCGGTTTTGCATTGAACCTTGCAGCGATCACCGCGGCCATCTGCATGGGCCGTGAGGCGCACCCGGATGCCGACAAGCGCTACGTCGCCGCCATCGCCGCCGGGACTTTCTACTTGCTCATTGGACTCTTCGGAGCGACAGTCGGTGCACTCCTCCTGGCCTTCCCGAAGGAGCTGGTGCTGGCGATCGCCGGTTTTGCACTACTCGGCACGATCGGCGGTGCGCTTGCCAATGCGCTAGGACAGGAAGCCGAACGTGAGCCGGCCTTGCTGACCTTCCTGGTCACGGCCTCGGGAGTTGCGCTGGCCGGCATCGGTTCCGCTTTCTGGGGGCTGTTGAGCGGTCTTGCGGCGCTTTTGATCCTGCGGCCCAGGTCGGCGTAACGGTACCGGCCGGGCGCACACCCGCCCACCCGCCGGGCATACCCGCCCGGAAACCCGCCGGCGAGTGCGCTGGCTAACTCTCGAGGGCTTCCCAGCGATCGAGCAGGGCCAGGAGTTGCTCATCGATTTCGCGCAGGCGCGCCGACAGCTCTCGTGCTGCCTGCGGCTGTGCCTGGTACAGTGCGGGATCGGCCAACCGTTCGCCGATCTGCTTCTGCTCGGCCTCGAGGGCGGCGATGCGTTGCGGCAGTTCGGCGAGTTCCTTGGCCTCCTTCCACGACAGTTTGCTGGCGCTGGCCTTTGGCCGGGTCGGCCTGGCGACCTCTGCCGGTCGCGAATCGCCGCGTTTGCTGCTGCTCTCCATCGTGGAAGCCTCTTCCCTGCGGCAAACGGCCTGATAGTCGGCCCAGTCCTGATAACCACCGGCATACTCTCGCCAGATGCCGTCACCCTCGGCAGCGATGGTCTGGGTCACGACGTTGTCGATGAAGGCACGATCGTGGCTGACCAGAAACAAGGTGCCCGTGTAGTCCTGGAGCAGTTCCTCGAGCAGTTCGAGAGTTTCAATGTCGAGGTCGTTGGTCGGTTCGTCGAGCACCAGCACGTTCGCTGGCCGTGCGAACAGACGCGCCAGCAGAAGCCGGTTGCGCTCGCCACCGGACAGCGAACTGACCTGCGAGCGCGCACGCTGCGGCGCAAACAGGAAGTCCCCGAGATAGCTTATGACGTGTTTGCGCTGATGGGCGATCTCGACGAAATCCGACCCCGGCGAGATCACGTCGATCAGTGTCGCCTGTTCATCGAGCTGACTGCGGAACTGGTCGAAATAAGCCACCTGCACTTTCGTTCCGAGATGCACCTTGCCGGTATCGGGGAGCAACTCACCGAGAATCATGCGCAGCAGCGTCGTCTTGCCGGCGCCGTTCGGGCCGATGATGCCGATCTTGTCACCGCGCTGTACCCGACAGGAGAAATCGCGTACCACCACCTGCTCGCCAAAACGCTTGCCGGCATGCTCGAGCGCCGCCACCAGTTTGCCGCTACGGTCACCGGCATCGAGCGCCAACTCGACCTTGCCCTGGCGCTCACGCCTTGCCGCACGTTCCCGGCGCAGTCGCTCGAGGCGCAGCACGCGCCCTTCGTTGCGGGTGCGGCGGGCCTTGATGCCCTGCCTGATCCACACCTCCTCCTGCGCAAGAAACTTGTCCGCGCGTGCATTGTTCAGCGCTTCGTCGTGCAGGATGGCCTCCTTGCGCATCTGATACTCGCCAAAACTGCCCGGGCAGGAAAGCAGGCGGCCACGGTCGAGTTCGACGATGCGGGTTGCCACCCGTTCGAGAAAACGACGGTCATGGGTGATGAACACCAACGTCACGCCCGAGGCAACCAGCATCTCCTCGAGCCATTCGATTGCGCCGACATCGAGATGGTTGGTCGGCTCATCGAGCAGCAACAGCTCGGGCGAAACGGCCAGGGCCTGTGCCAGCGCCAGGCGCTTTTTCTGACCTCCGGAGAGCGTTCCGACCAGGGCGTCGGCATCGAGCGAGAAGCGCTGGATGACGCGCTCGGCCTGCGCCTCGAACGACCACGCCTGCCGTGCCTCCAGTTCTGTCTGCAGCGCCTGCATACGTTCCAGCAGCTTTTCATGGTCTGCTACAGGGTCGGCAAGGGCGTGCGCGACGGCATGGTATTCGGCAAGCAACGCCGACAACTCGCCCATGCCGGCGACAACGGCAGCGAAGACCGTCAAATCGGCGTCGAAGGGCGGCTCCTGCGGAACATAGCCGATCCGCAGGCCCGGTTGCAGCCACACCTTGCCGTCATCAAGCGCCCCACAACCTGCGAGTGCGCTCAACAGAGAGGACTTGCCGGTACCGTTACGGCCAATCAGCGCGACCCGCTCGCCAGCATCGAGCTGGAAATCCGCATGGTCAAGGAGCGGCACATGGCCGAAGGCAAGGGAAGCGTCGGAGAGAATCAGGTACGGCATGCGTGCGGTTCCCCTTCCTGAGGGATGGTCTGAGCAAATGCGGCGGCGAGTTGGCGTATTCCAGGGTCAGCGGCTACAATACGCGCCCGACTCCTCGTAGCACAATGGATAGTGCACACGCCTCCTAAGCGTGGGATACAGGTCCGATTCCTGTCGAGGGGACACGGCAGGCATCCAAAGCCTTCCGGCATGGTCTATCAATCCGGGGACAATGGGCACTGGAGGCGAACAGTCGATGAATGACATGACCTTGTTTCGGAATGTGCGGTCATTGCGAACCTACCGATCGCTTTCATGTCATGAACAGGGTATCAAGCATCCGTCCCACCACAAAAGCTTCGGCCGCCGCCACGCCGATACTTGCCCCTCGCCATCTCGCCAAGTGCTCGCAGGCCGTGACTGAGCGCGCATGTGGCCAATCCTTCATCTCCAGGGCATAACTGCCGAGCGCGGCCAGTTTGCGATCAAGCGTAGAAGAAATGTCGCAGAAATAGTTCGGCACAAAACCGCTATTCCCTGACATGCGCCACTCGGTACTCGACGGCACCTCGAAAAACAGGACCTGACGCAGTCGGTTTCCCGGTTGTGGACGGCAGGCCGTCTGCACGGCTTCGCTGACAATACGGTGATCGATGTTCAGATCACCAGGGAAATGGGTATAAATGATGTCAGGCTCGGTCATCTTCACATGGGATTCGACGGCCTTGACCACATCGAGCAGATGCACGCCATCCATTCGGTTATCGGGAAAATCGAGCATTGCCAGAGAGGTCGATCCGAGCCGATCGTGCACCTCCCTGGCGGCTGCGGCGAGAACCGACAACTGCTCTGTAGCCGCACTGCGATCACGCTGCTCCGAACGACTGGTGACCCCTTCCGCCAGAATCAGCACATGGACATGATCGCCCCGGGCAAGATGCCTGGCCATGGCTCCCCCGCAACCCAAAACTTCGTCATCCGGGTGGGCGGCAACGACCAGAACACTCTTAAGCATGCGGCTTCCTTGCGACGATGTTCCAGGAGGCGAACTGATGGTTGTCCTGTGGCTCATATCGTCGCATCAGTTTCTCTTCGATGAACAAAATCTCGAAATTCGAAAACAGATCCCGAAGATGGAGTGCATTAGAAAAATGGACTTTTCCTACTCCAGTGAATTGACCCTTGCTGTAAGCTGTTCTTGTAAAATCATCATCAACGGCTTCTCCGGACAAGAAATCACTATGATTCATGGAAAACCAATCAGAACCGATAAATATGCCATCAGGTTTGAGCGCATCCGAAACGATCTGTAATGCACTTCTTATCGACACCGTGTTGTTATGGGTCAACGAAGCCCGGTCGAGAACGAGATCGAATCTTCCCTCGAACGGCTGCCGAGTTGTGAAATCCGCTTCAATGATATTCTGAATCAGATCAGGATAGCGTTGATGCAGTTTTTTAACAATGGTTGGACTACCCTCTATGCCGTAATAGTCCATACCAAGCGAAATGAATAAGGGTATATTAGCCCCCGCCCCTGAGCCGAGTTCAAGAACACGCCCACCGCCCGCCATGAGGATCGGTTTAAGGTGCCGATGTACCAGGCTGACCACATCAGACCAAGGCCATACCGACAGATGAGTGCTTTCCGCGTAACGCTGTTCCCATTCAGAACTAAAACTCATGCCATTTCCCAGTCAATACATGCTGTATGTCCGAACCGCAGTTCATCCAGTAATCGACGATGCACATATAGGGTTCGAAATTTCCCCACAACTGGGGATAGGCTGGATGCCGAAAATCCTGGTAATCGATCGTCATTCCGGAGTCTGCAAAAAGATCCTCATCCAGATAGTTTCTCCCCATGGCGCCGGACAAATATTTTCCTGCTCCGAAGTGCTGGCACAGATCCAGGATCAGCTGCGATTTTCTGCTAGTTATCTGAAATTCCGATGCACGAACAATCCTTGTGTTTATCCTGAATTCCGTCACCCAGAATCGAAGCTGCTGCCAGCACAGCTCGGCAAGATTGGATTGCTGAATGGAAAACAACTGTTCAATTTTCGGGAAGCATTCCTTGAATCCCGGCGCCTTTCGGTAATTCATTTCAAGCGACTTCAGGTGCTTGCTGCGCCAGGGTTGAGTATCGTCAATCAAGGTCTCGCGAAGCGATGCCTGAATATGCCCCTTGACCCTGACCGGAATGGTCAGCCATTGTGGTCCTTGTGCTGTTTTTATCTTGTTCCGGTTGATGAAACTGTTCTTTTCGAACTGCACGGTGTCAAGAAAAACGAAGACATCCGCGCGTGCAATCTTGTCAAAATAGCCCAGCCACGGCAGATAGGCCGGCTGATGGGCAGAGAGAATGACCCCCATTAGGCTAGCTGGCGCTGAACAAGGTCTTTGCTATGTCGCCTCTCATCACTATCCAGTCTTCCCGGAACAGCGCCATCACCACCACGCCGAAAACGCCATCATTCCTGTGGATATGTTTCTGAAGAAACCCTTCCTTGTTGAATCCAAAGCGCTGGTGCAGACGTACCACTGCAGTATTGAAATCCAGAACCTCACAGCAAAGCTTCTCGATGGACATTTTTTCAAACACGTGCTCGATGGCAAAGTATTCCATGACTGCACCCAGTCCTTTCTGAAGACTCTCCCTTTCATCGGAAAGATTGAATGCCCACGAACAACGACGATCACGATCATTGATGTCTGTAAAAGACACGAAACCTACAGGCCGGCCCTTTTCCCTGAAAATGAAATGCCGGGACTTCTCATTATTCAACTCCTTGCGGAACCACTTGTCGTGTTCTTCCGGAGTGATCATCCCGGTGTCATACATGTAATGGCGTATCGATTCAGAATTTCGCCATCTCAAGATCAGATCCTTATCCTGATCATCCAGGGCCGTCAGGGAATAATCAGGGTAACTGAACAAGATTCTGGTAACCATTTTTATCCTTAGTTTGA
The DNA here is from genome assembly GCA_013414765.1 of Candidatus Accumulibacter cognatus. Taxonomy (GTDB): domain Bacteria; phylum Pseudomonadota; class Gammaproteobacteria; order Burkholderiales; family Rhodocyclaceae; genus Accumulibacter; species Accumulibacter cognatus. The sequence goes on along the minus strand of CP058708.1, from coordinate 3,541,119 downwards.
AATATCCGTCAACTGAAGACAGTTTCCCTTCTTGATCCGATGTGCCGCTTTTAGGCCCATCACCCGATCAATCAGCTCTGGAGACAACCCGGCACCGGGTCGCCGCAAGCCGATATTCCCGGCATTCAATTCCTCGCCCATCTCAATGTTTCGTAATGCCACGATGCTCCGTCTTGCCTGCAAGCGCATCGCTCTTTCGGCTTTCGTCGGCATGATCATCGGGCTGCCTAATCTCTCGTGCGCACCCCTGATCATTTGTATCCATTCGCGCAGGCCCTCGCTATCTTCGGCAAACCAGTGATCCGGCCCCGGCAGATAATGGTCCAGCGTGAAATGCTTTTCGAATACCCGTGCTCCCAGGGCAACAGCGAGAGCGGCCGCTAGTGGACCCTGGGTGTGATCCGAGAAGCCGACCACCAGGCCTGGAAAGGCCTGCTGCAGGGTCGTCAGCTTGCGGACATTCACGTCCTGTGCAGGCGTTGGATACTGGGAAGTACAGAGCAACAAGACCAGAGGTTTGCCGGAAAACCATCCGACCGTCTCCAGCGCCTGGTGCACCTCGGCCAGATCACTCATGCCACAGGAAAGAATCAGCGGCAGATTCTCCGCCGTATAGCTTCGGAGCAATGGCAGGTTCGTGAAGTCGTCGGAACCCACCTTGATCGCAGGCACACCGATCGACATCAGCAGATCGAGGTCGGAACGGTTCTGTGGCGTCGAGAAAAAGGTAATGCCGACAGTATCACAGTGAACCTTGATTTCACGCCATTGCTCAGGCGTGAACTCGTAGCGTCTGAACATTTCCAGCATGGATTCGGTGACGGTTTTCCCTTGCGACTGGTAGGTGAACATCTGTTCAGGATCGCCACAAAATTCTTCCGCTTTGAAGGTCTGAAACTTGACCGCATCGGCACCCACCTCTTTGGCGGTTTCTATCATTCGTTTGGCCATGCCAAGATCGCCATTATGATTGATGCCGACTTCCGCGATGCAATAAGGCGGTTCATCGGGCCCGATGCTCCGCCCGGCAATAGCCAAGAGGCTTTCATTCATATGCGTTTCCCATTGCAAAGAATTTTTAACACATCTTCGACACCCGAGCCATCACACACGTTGCTGGCACAGTCGATCATTGACGGCAACTCACCGATCACCATTCCTTCCAGATATTTCGCATAACAGGCGGGGGTCAGTTCGGAGGCCATACCCAAAGTCCGCTGCGTCCCCAGCTGATGCATCATCATGGCGATCGGGCGCTGGTTTTCACCGAGGATGACGACGAGACTGGGCAACCCAAGGATACATTTTTCCCAGGTCACGCTGCCGCCTGCGGTGATGGCCAGATCCGCGGCCGCCATCAATTTCGCCATATCAGGTGTCTGGATGTGCAGCGTGGCTGAAGGAAACTTCGCCAGGGTTTCCTTCAGGGTTTGCAGAGCAGAATAGTTTTCTCCGACGACCACGTCGATATGCTCCCAAAGTTTCCTGGACAGACTCACCCCATCGAGAACCTTCCCGGTTTCATTGTCAGGATCGCTGCCTCCCATGAAAATCAACAATCGGTTCAAATCAGGCATTTTCCGCCGGGCAAGACTGGCTGGCCGAAGCGCTCTGAACTCCGGTCTCAGCAGGGCGTATTGCGGGCCAACCAGGCAGACACAATGGCCGGGCACTTTGCCACGGTAGCGATTGGCCATTCCTTCGACCAGATTCTGATCCAGCAGAAGATCACAAATATGTTCGCGATCGGCAAGATCGTCAATCACCATCAGCTTGCGGTATTTCGTCTTGACCGCGGATTCCCAGCGGGCATCTAGAGCATAATGATCGACGATCAGCCAGTCAGAGACCAAACCCTGCAAAGCCATCTGGGTTTGTCCGGCGTCGGTAGGCCAGTCGGCGCCAAGCCAGTCCGCGTGCGCCGGTTGAAAAGGGTGCTCACGGGCAGCAGGCGAAAGGTCCACCACTATTTCAGGCAAGGCAATCGCTGCATGCCCACGTTGCCGGATCAGTCCAAGAAGATGGCCTGGGTGCTCACGGCAGATAAAACGGCAACTGGCACCCGCTGCCTTTAGGGCATCGGCCAGTGTCAAACAACGCATGACGTGCCCTGTACCGATTTGCAGGGAGGCATCAACGCGGAAAGAAATTTCCTGTCCGGTCATCCTGGTTATCCTGTCTGCAGCGCCTTGAACATCCACTCTGCACGTTCCCAGTCTTCTGGCGTATCGATGTCCTGCACGCGGTGACGGGGCAGAATCACCGGCATTGCATCGCTTGAAAAGATCGGCTTGTCGGCTATCCACGCCGCGGCACGCCCCCAGTAGAACTGGCCGGCATCATGGAAGGCCTGTTCCAGGTCCTGCGAACGGGTGTTGAAATGCTCGGGCTGAAACATCTGAACCCGCCCTTCTTCCGTCAGCTTGATGGCACGCTGAATCGGGAAGGCAAAGCTGGTCACAGAGAAAGCGAAATCCGAATCACTGTCAGCCAGCATTTGCAGTCCCCGTTGCAGATCTGCCGCGTTGACGAATGGCGCTGTCGCATAGATGCAGCAAACCGGGTCTGGCATGTCGCCCTGCGCGCGATACCACTGAATGGCATGTGCGACCACGGCGGATGTGCCGGTGTAATCGTCGGAGAGGGCTGGGGGGCGCATGAACGGCACCTCAGCCCCATACGCCTTCGCCACTGCGGAGATTTCAACATCGTCGGTCGAAACGACGATGTGATCGAAAAGTCCTGAGGCGCGTGCCGCATCAATCGACCAGGCGATCATCGGCTTGCCGGAGAACAGTTTGATGTTCTTGCGCGGAATGCGCTTGCTGCCACCACGGGCAGGAATGATTGCCAGCTTCATGCCAGGGCATTCGATAGCGCAGCCACTACCTGGTCCTGCTCAGCGTCTGTCATCGAATAGAACAGGGGCAGACTGATCGCGCCGCGATAGAAATGCTCGGCTTGCGGGCACTTCCCGACGCCAAAGCCAAGCATCCTGTAATAGGGCTGTAGATAGACCGGAAGGTAATGCACATTGGCACCGATGCCTTGGGCGCGGAGTGCGTCGAAGACGACACGACGTTGTTCGGAAGCAACCTGGATCGGGTATAGATGGTAAGCCGAACGGCCGTATTCGGCCTGCCGCGGCAACACCAACGGCAAGTCGGCCAACAGCCGGTCGTAGCGCGCGGCCAGTTCGCGCCGGCGTGCCACGAATTTGCCCAGACTTGCCAGCTGGCTGAGGCCTAGTGCCGCCTGGAGATCGGTGATCCGGTAATTGTAGCCCAGTTCGATCTGTTCGTAATACCAGGCGCCTTCATGCCTGTTCTGCAAATCGGCCGGGTCGCGTGTCATCCCGTGTGACCGAAGACGCTGCAATGCCTGGCGTAATGCCGAGTTATTGGTCATCACCATGCCGCCTTCGGCGGTGGTCAATATCTTGACCGGATGAAAACTGAACACCGTCATGTCGCTATAGGCGCAATTGCCGACCTTGCCGGCCTGGTAGTCGGCGCCAACCGCATGCGATGCATCCTCGATCACCCTGCATCCGTATTGCCGTGCCAGCGCTCCGATCTTCTCCATGTCGCAGGATTGGCCTGCGAAGTGAACCGGGATGAGCACCGCCGGCAGCACACCATCGAAACTGGCCTGTCGCAGTTTTTCTTCCAGCGCTGCCACGCTGATGTTGTAGGTCAGCGGGTCGATGTCGACAAAGTCGACCTGGGCACCACAATACAGGGCGCAATTGGCCGAAGCCAGGAAGGTGTTCGGAGAGGTCCAGACCCAGTCCCCAGGACCGACACCGAGCGCCAGGCAGGCGAGGTGCAGCGCTGCCGTCGCATTGGCCACCGCCACCCCGTGGGCCACACCGCAATAGGCTGCCAGTGCGCGTTCGAAAGCGTCGATACAGGGCCCCTGCGTGATCCAGTCCGAACGTAATACGGCCACGACGGCCGCGATATCCTCTTCAGAAATCGATTGGCGACCGTAGGGAATCAATGCTCGCGTCCCTGTGCGATCAATGCGCGAATGGCAGCAACATCGAGGAACTCGGGATTGGTGCCGGAACTGTATTCAAAGCCACCGCTTACCGGGACACCGATCTCACCCAGCCGATTCTTTTGGTAATCGACTTGCAGGGTGAACGAAATCGCTGGCTTGATCACGAAATGGTCATGAAATTCAAGGGTCAGATGAGAATCGTCGCCTGGGCACATGGTTTCATGCAGCTTTTCTCCAGGACGAATGCCGATGATCTTCAGTGGCAGGTCCGGAGCAATGGCCTTGGCCAGGTCGAGGATGGTGGCCGACGGAATCTTGGGAATGAAGATCTCGCCGCCATGCATGCGCGCAAAATTCCTGATGACAAAGTCGACCCCATTTTGCAGGGTGATCCAGAAGCGGGTCATACGCTCATCCGTAATCGGCAATTCGGTGGCGCCCTGCTTCAGCAACTTCTGGAAAAAGGGAATGACCGATCCACGCGAGCCAACCACATTGCCATAGCGAACGACCGAGAACCGCGTGCGGCGGGCACCCACGATATTGTTCGCTGCGACGAACAATTTGTCGGAGGCCAGTTTTGTTGCACCATACAGGTTGATCGGATTGGCTGCCTTGTCAGTCGACAAGGCGATCACCTGTTCCACTTCGGCGGCGATGGCGGCCTGGATCACGTTTTCGGCCCCATAAATGTTCGTCTTGATGCATTCTATCGGATTGTATTCGGCGACTGGCACGTGCTTCAGGGCCGCTGCGTGGATCACATGATCGACCCCATCCATGGCCTGCCTGAGACGTGGCTGGTCGCGCACGTCGCCAATGAAATAGCGCATCTGCGGCGCATCAAAAATCTGCGCCATTTCATACTGCTTCAATTCATCGCGTGAGTAGATGATGACCTTTTTCGGCTGATAGCGCGCCAGAATGGTTTTCACGAACTGCTTACCGAATGAACCAGTACCGCCGGTAATGAGAATCGTCTTGTTGTCGAGCATGGTCTCTCCCGGTCAAAAGCGGGCGTAAGAACGCCAGGTTATGGATAATCGCGGCTAACGGTCATGACTTTTCCAGCCACCCCCGATCATGAAAGTCATGACCATTTCCCTCTCCCCCGACCCATCTCCCGCGAATGGAGAGGAGAGAGTCGTGAGTCGCTGACGCAACTTCTATAGTAACGTAACGGTCAGGACTTCATCATCCAGGGGGCTCACAAAGCCATGACCGTTACGGTGAAAGTCGGTCAGACCGGCAACCAATCTGGAGCAATCACTTCGGCAATGGCCCATGGGCATTCGTCCGGGAAGGTATCCACGCCGGTTTCCGAGATGGCTTGAGAAACCGCATCTGCCCATACGTCGGACCACCACCTCGGGTCCTTGAGTTTGTCTGACAGGCTGGGAGTTTCCTCCAGTCGCAGCAGAACACGCTTGCGTTGCTCCTTGATCGTCCGGACCCAACTGCTACCGCGTCGATCCGGCTGGTATTGCCATTTGAGCAGGTGGGCCAGGAGGACGGCCATACGGTGGGCCAACTCGCGCTGTTCGCTCTTGCCCACGTCCTCAATCTCCTCCGCAATATGCTCCAGGTCGAGCAGATCAAAGCGACCGGCACGAAGCAGCCGGGCCTGCTCTTTGGCCCATGCCAGCACATCCATCTCATATCTTGTGCCCACTTCACCCTCCTGCACCCGGAATCCTGTTTCGGCATCATGCCGTGCGAACTGCGGCAGCCGCTTGTCGTTCAGGGAAATCGGCATGAAACCGTTCGGCGCCCTGGTCTCCAGTTTTCACTATAGCGCGTATCCTTTTGAATCGCACACACGCGCTGAAAATCCCGTTCAAATTTTCACAATACAAGCGATAATTCAACCCTTTCCTGGCGCATCAAAGGCGCATGCTGAGGCGGTGGCGGCGGGAGCTGCGAACCGGTGATCGCGGCTCTCTTGGACAGGCCAACTGCTCTGACCGAATGAATCAAAAGCTTGCAGCTTCAATCAGGTCGCACCTTGCAGGCCGGCATGGGCTGTGGACCCTGCTTTGTGCACAGGCACTGACTGGCTGCATCAGCCTGCAAGGCGGCTACCCCATACCCGAGGTTTCCCTGCCCGCTCAGTACCAGGATGCGGCCCGAACCGGGACGGCCCCGTCCACTTCAGGGCAGACCGCTGTTACGCCTGCGGAAACCAGTCCGTCGCACCCATCGGAACCGGCCCCTGCCAAGACTCCGGTAGATTGGTGGCGTGACTTCGGAAACCGTGAACTCCAGGGTCTGATTGATCGTGCGCTCGCCAACAATCCGGATATCCGGATTGCGCTGAACCGTATCGTCCAGGCCAAGGCGAGGGCAGAGCAGGCGGCTGCAGGGAAATATCCAGGCCTTTCCGCTCCCCTGGTGATTGCGCAACAGTCTCCCGGTGGCGTGACGGTCGGAACGGCTCCGGCTGGCGGCATTTCCAATGTGGGCAGCAACAGAACTTCGCAACGCACCTATCAGGCCAGCATCCGGGCGGACTGGCGGCTGGACATCTGGGGCGAGCAAAGCGCCCTGGCGGAATCCGCCCACTTTCAGCTCTGGCGAGCCGTCCATGAACGGGAAAACGTCCAGAGAAATCTGACGGCCAGCCTCGCTACCCACTACGTCGAATTCCTGTCCCTCAATGATCGCCTCAGAATCGCAGTCGAGACCGAAGAAGTCCTGAGCGCAACCCTGGCCGCCATCGAGAAACGGGTCAAGGCTGGCGACGCCACCCTTTCCGAACTCGAGCAGCAACGGGCGGCAATTTTCGCCATACGCGCAACCATCCCCACCCTGGAACAGCAGAAACTCGACACCATTGGCGCCATGGCGTTTCTTCTGGGTACGGTCCCCGGCAAACTCAAGCTCTCCAATGACGGACTGGACTCCCTGAGCATTCCAGGTGTGGCTCCCGGCCTGCCCTCGGCCCTGCTGCTACGCCGGCCCGATGTGCGTGTCGCGGAAGCCCAGCTGCTAGCCGCAAATGCCGACGTGAACGTCGCCCGGGCGCGCATTCTCCCCCCCATGGACCTGTCTGCACAGATCGGCTACAGCGGCATTGCCCTGTCGCAACTGTTCCAGCCCCAAACCTTGTTCTGGAATGTCGTGGACAACCTGGTCGTCAGCATTTTTGATGGTGGCAGGAAGCGGAACGAGCAGCTGTTCTCACAAGCCGTCCGTGAAGAAATGGTGGAAAGCTATGCGCGCACTGTCTACCAGGCCATGAAAGAAGTGGAAAGCGCTCTGACTTCTGTTCGCCTGGCTGAACGACGCCTGACTGCCCAACGGGAAGCCAGCAAAGCCGCCCGCCGTGCCTGGGATATCAACACCAGGGTGTACGCGTTAGGCGGAATCGACTATCTGAGTTTGCTGGAAACCCAACGCAGTTATCACCGCTACCTGGACGACTACCAGAAGATCCGAATGGAATTCTTTCGAGGGTACATCAGCCTGTTTCAGGCTCTGGGCGGCGGCTTGAATTCGGAGCGCCGGGCACCGGCTGACGACGAAGCCATCCCGGTGGTGTACGAGGGTTTGCAAGCCAACACGGATACTTTCTGGCAGGTGGAGCTGGCCGGGCTCTATCATCGCTCGACGATCGACGCAACCTGGCGTGACCTGCGCAACCGTTATCCATTTTTGATGGAAGGGCGCAGCCTCCAGCCGCGGCTCAAGGGTCGCATCGAGGAAGGTGACGACGTTCAGCAATCCTGGTATCAGTTGTACATCGCGAACTTCAACAGTCAGGTGGAGGCGGAAGAATATTGCCTCACCCTGAAAACCGATCAACAACGCTGTCGGGTAGTCTCTCCGGAGACGGACACCACGGTCCTGGATAATGCGCGCCCCCGGCCCCCTGGTACCTAGCGGCAGAATTCCCGGGCGATTCCGATCCCGACGGTCATCGGTCGGCCTGCCGTTTGGAGCCTGTTCATTGCCGGAAAATGGTAAAGTCGCCGCTGCCTCGGGCAGCATGCAAGCCTATCGACAATTCAATGACACCTTGGCCTCTGGCCTCACGTCAGCAACTTCCTGGCAATGACTGAAAAATTCTCGCACAGCGTTGTTCAGTGCCTCGCCGCAATTGCCCAGAATCAGGGGATCAGGATCAATCCTGAACGCTTGATCCACGATTTCGCCCTGGCGGATGAAGAACCGGCTGCGCCCCTGGTGTTGAGGATGGCTGCCGACATCGGCATGAAAGCGAAGGCGGACAGGCTGACCTGGAGCCAACTCGTCGCCCAGCAAGGGGTGTTCCCCGTGCTGGGCCGCCTCAACAGCGGGGCCGGCGTGATCGTGGTCGGGATCCGGCAGGAGGGAGAGAGCAAACAGGTGGCGGTCGTCGATCCCTGTGCCGCTGCCGTGGCGATCACCTTTTATTCCGAAGAGGCGTTTGGCGCGATCTGGAGCGGCGATGTCATCCTGCTCAAAAAGGCTCATTCGATCTTCGATGCGCAACAGCCTTTCGGCCTGCGCTGGTTTATTCCGGAGATCCTGAAGCAGCGCACCGCCTTCCGTGACGTGTTCATCGCCGGCATGGCGATGAACGTCCTGGCCCTGGCCTCCCCCCTGTTCTTCCAGGTAGTGATCGACAAGGTGCTGGTACACCAGAATGCGTCAACCCTGATGGTGCTCACCGCCGGGGTGATCATTGCCATGCTGTTCGATGCGGCCTTCGGCTATCTGCGCCAGATACTGCTATTGGCGGCGACCAACAAGATCGACATGCATGTCACCCGCCGGGCTTTCGGCCACCTGCTCTCCCTGTCGATCGACTTTTTCGAGCTTTCCACGGCAGGAGTGGTCACCCGCCAGATGCAGCAACTGGAAGGCATCCGCCATTTCCTCACCGGCCGTTTGCTGTTTGCCGGCATGGATGCCCTGGCCCTGGTGATCTTCCTGCCCCTACTGTTCACCTACTCCTTCAAGCTGGCGCTGATCGTACTGGGATTCGCTCTCATCATCGCCCTCATCATCACCATTTTGCTACCCACTTTCCGCAAACGTCTGGACCGGCTCAACAGCGCCGAGGGCGTCCGCCAGGCGCTATTGGTGGAGACCATCCACGGCATGCGGACGGTCAAGGCCCTGGCCATCGAACCGGTGCAGCGCAAGGCCTGGGACCAGTTGTCGGCGGAAGCCATCAACGCCCATTTCCAAGTCGGCAAGCTGTCGATTGCCGGCAACCTGGCCACCGAATTCCTGGGCAAGCTGATGCCGGTGGTCATCGTCTTCATCGGAGCCCAGAGCATCTTCGATCAGACCATGAGCGTCGGGGTGCTGATTGCCTTTCAGATGCTGTCGGGACGAGTGATCAATCCGCTGATCCAGATCGTGAGCCTGATCAACGAATATCAGCAGACGGCCGTATCCGTGCGCATGCTGGCGGAGATCATGAACCGGCCACCGGAAGGACGGATCGGCGCCGGCGGCCTGCGCCCCCTGTTGAAAGGACAGATCAGCTTCGAGGAGGTCACCTTCCGCTACCCTGGCGCCAGCGTCAATGCCCTGGACCGGACCAGCTTCACGATTCCGGCGGGCGCCGTCGTGGGTGTCGTGGGACGCAGTGGTTCAGGAAAAACCACCCTGACCAAGCTGATCCAGGGCCTCTACCCGGTGCAGGAAGGCCTCGTCCGCTTTGACGGCATCGATGCCCGGGAAATCGACCTGTCTCATCTCCGCCGCCAGATCGGGGTGGTCCTGCAGGAGAATTTTCTTTTCCGCGGCAGCATTCGCGACAATCTCACCATCACCAAGCCCGATGCCACCATCGAGGAAATCGTCGCCGCCGCCCAGGCAGCCGGGGCCGACGAATTCATCGAACGAATGCCGCAAGGATACGACACGCTGCTGGAGGAGAACGCATCGAATCTGAGTGGCGGGCAGAAGCAGCGTCTGTCAATCGCCCGTTCCCTGCTGGCCAGGCCCAACATTCTGATTCTCGACGAGGCCGCCAGCGCCCTCGACCCGGAGAGCGAAGCGATTTTCATCCGAAATCTCTCCCGGATCGCCGTCGGCAGAACGGTGATCATGATCTCCCACCGATTGTCCACCCTGGTTAACGCCGATGTGGTTCTGGTCATGCAAAATGGCCGCTTGTCGGATTGGGGCACGCACACACAACTGCTCTCCCGCTGTGAGACCTACCAGCATCTATGGAACCAACAGACAGGCCATCTTTGATCCGCCGGCTGTGGTCCCGGCAGACGCCTGATCAGCCGGCTCTGGATTTCCTGCCTGATGCGGACGAAATCGAGCGGCGGCCACTGCCCCGTTCGGCCAGTTTCACCCTGCACCTCCTCGCTCTGGCATTGCTTGTCTTCCTCCTGCTGGCGACCTTCTCGGATATCGACCTGGTGATCACCGCCCGTGGAAGATTGATCACCCCGCTGCCGAATATCGTGCTGCAACCGCTGGACACCGCCATCATCCAGCAGATCAATGTCAAGCCCGGGCAGATCGTGAAAAAGGGGGAGCAGCTCGCCACCCTTGACCCGACCTTTACCGAAGCGGATGAAACCCAGTTGAGAACTCGCCTGGGCAGCCTCGATAACGAACGTGCCAGACTGGAAGCGGAACTGTCGGGCAAAACCGTCACTGCCGATGCCTTGGCCAGTGATGACAAAAAGATCCAGGGCCGCCTGGCCGACGAAAGACAGGCCAGCTATCTCGCCCAGATGCGACGACTGGATGAAAATATCGCCCGCATCCGGGCGTCCCTGGAAACCAACCGCCGCGACCAGACCGCGATGAACTCCCGCGTCCAGGTACTCCGGGAAATGGTCGCCATGCTCGAACCCCTGGTGGCCCAGCAATATGCGGTGCGCGCCCGCCTGCTGGACGCCCAGGACCGCCTGCTCGAAGCGGAGCGAGGCGCCCAGATGGCCCGCAGTCGGGAGCAGGAACTCCAGAAGGAACGGACTGGACTGGAAGCCGAACGTCTGTCCTTCCAGACCGGCTGGCGACAAAAAATCATGGAGGAACTTCTCGCCCTGTCCCGTGAGCGGGATTCGGTCAACGAGCAGTTGCAGAAGGCGGACAAACGTCACCAGTTGGTCATCCTGACCGCACCCTCCGACGCCGTGGTGCTGGAGGTCGCCAAGCTCTCCGCCGGTTCCGTCGCCAAGGCAGCCGAAGCCTTGTTCACCCTGGTTCCCCTGGGAGAGAGCCTGGAGGCTGAGGTCCAGATCGAATCGGCGGATGTGGGTTATGTCAAACTCGGCGACCGGGTGCACATGAAGGTGGATGCCTATCCCTTCCAGTTGCACGGTGCCCTGGATGGCGAACTGCGCACGATCAGCGAAGATGCCTTCCGTCGCGAGAACGTCGCTGTTGGTGGCAGCGAGGCCTACTACCTGGGCCGTATCCGCTTGACCACGACCCAGCTCAACCGGTTTCCAAAACACGCTCGCCTGCTTCCCGGCATGACCATCAGCGCCGAGATCACGGTGGGCAAACGCTCGGTGATTTCCTATTTGTTATGGCCGTTGATCAAGGCACTCGATGAATCGGTCCGCGAACCGTAAGGGATATTCTGGGAGAGTGCATCTTCGCGAAACCTGCGCATACGATCTCTCATTCAGATCAGAAGAAAGTCACCATGCTCGAGTGTGGGATGAGTGGAAAGACCCAACACCGCAATTTCCACCGCTGCGCCCTTGCCGCTGCCATCGGCATCGTAGTACAGGGATCCTGTGCTCGTGTTATAGATTACCCGGTCATCCGCATCGTGCCCCTTGACCGCATCGGCAGCCGCCCAGAACTGCGCTTCGCCCAAGACGCCGGTCGTCTTTCCCAGTCCCTTGAACACCAGCAGGCTGAGTTCGATATGGTCTGCTCCTGACTCGAAATCGACGAGCACATCCCGGTTGTTGGCAGCATTCGCTGCGGTGTTGAGCACGAAATGATCTTCGCCCTCGCCGCCGGTCAGGGTATCGTTACCCAGGCCTCCGAACAGCGTGTCGTTGCCGCTGCCACCGAACAGCTGATCGGCGCCACCGCCGCCTTCGATCCGGTCAGCAAATTCCGTTCCCGTCAAGATGTTGGCACCGGCATTGCCGACCAGGGTGATGGCGTTGACCAATGCCGAGGCATCGGCATTGAGTGCTGCCGAACCCGTGCTCGTGGCCACCGCGCCGGTACCAGTGCCCAGGACCACCCGCTCGATGCCCGTATCGCCCGCAAACAGTGTCAGGGTACTGGCAGTGGTGGCTGCAAAACGCACTTCGTCAACGCCGGAGCTACCAGTATCCGCAATCTCGGCGGCAGTATGAGCGGCGGCGAGACCGATCAGGTAGATATCGGAACCCTCCTCACCATCCATCAGGTCGATACCGGCCTGGCCGTTCAGCAGGTCGTTGCCGCTGCCGCCATCCATCTGGTCAGCGAAGGCCGTTCCGGTCAGGATGTTCGCACCAGCATTGCCAATCATGGTGATGGCGTTGCTCAACGGCGACGCATCGACATTGAGTGCGCCGGTACCCTCACTGTTCGCCACCGCGTCGGTGCCCGTACCAATCACCACCCGCTCGATGCCCGTATCGCCGGCATACAGCTTCAGGGTGCCGGCACCGGTGGCCGTGAAACGCACTTCATCAACTCCGGTGCTGCCGGTATCGGCGATCTCGGCCGACGAATGCTCGGCAGGTAGTCCAAACAGGTAAAGGTCGGAACCCTCACCACCATTCAGGCTATCGACTCCGCCCAGACCATTCAGGACATTATTACCACTGTTGCCGGTTATGATGTTGGCGAGCGTATTGCCCGTTCCCATGAGATTGGCCGTCCCGGTCAGTTCGAGCTTTTCGACATTGGCTCCCAGGGTCCAGGAGACCGATGCTTTTACCAGATCCTTGCCGTCCGCGGCGCTGCTTTCGATAACGACATCGGAGACGTTATCCACCAGGTAGATGTCGTCGCCCTTCCCACCGGCGAGCTGGTCCATGCCAGCACCACCGTCAAGCAAGTCGTTGCCCATTCCGGCGTTCAGCGTATCGTTGCCGCCAAGACCATACAAGGAGTCATTTCCTGCCGTGCCGGTAAGGACATTGACCGTATCATCGCCTTCGATCGTCAACCCGGAACAGGGAACCGCACTGATCAGGTAACTGCCGGTGGACTGGGCGCGATCCTTGGCGGCCAGGTAATAGGTTCCGCCGGCTGTCGGCGTATAAATGATCTGCGAATCGGTGGTTGACAGGCCGGCATTATCATTCTGCGTAATGACTGCCAATTTGGAGGAATACAGCTCAAGGTAGGGATCGAGACTCCCGCTGACCCGGGCCAGTTTGAAGATATAGCTGTTGTTGGCCTTCAGGGTGACCTTGAAGAGGTCGCCGTCGGACGCCTGCTCAATGACGCCGGATACGGCCGCACCCCCGACGGTAATCGCTCCGCGCGTATTCGTCGTCATGGGATAGTCGTCCGGAACGGCAGTGACGTCATCGTTGCGGATCGTGCCCGCCGCACTTGCCGTACCCAGCACCAGTCCTGAAGAGGGGTTGCTCAGGCTGAGGGTAAAACCCTCGTCAGACTCGACGACCGTGTCCCCGACGACCAGCACCTGGATCGTTTTCGTCGTTTCGCCGGGCTGAAAGGTGACGACACCGGAAGTGGCCCCGGTAAAGTCGGAAGAAGTGGCTGGGGATGCACCGGAGCCGTCCAGCCTCCAGTCCACGGTTTGCGTGGTCTCGCTCGCTTTGCTGAGGCTGACATTGAAAACGTAGGCCGTGGATCCACTATTGCCTTCGGCGATCGAAGCCGCGCCAGCAGCGATCGATACCTGCACCGATCCAGGATCAGGGTCAGATGACGCATCTGCCGACAACTCGCTGGCGGACTTGGTCACATTCGAGAAAACAAAAGTTTCGACATTCTTGATCAAGTCGGAACCGGAGCCGCTACTCGCAAAGGTGAAGCCCTGATTGATGGTATAAGAGAACGTATACTCCGAAAAAGTACCGGCAAACACCACCGTATCATTGCCGCCCCCACCGTCGAGGGCATCGTTGCCGGCTCCCGCCACGAGCGTGTCGTCGCCCGCCCCTCCAGTCAATGAATCGTTTCCGGAACCACCGTCGAGATAATTATTCAGGGAATTGCCGGTAATCGTATCGGCACCGGCGCCACCAATCGCGTTTTCGATATTGCAGGTATACGCGATGGCGATGTTGTAGGTCATGCTGTTGCATGAGGAATAGGCGCCAGGCGCAAGATCGATCAGGCTCGGCGTTGACCATCCGCTCAGGTTGAGCGTATCGGTTCCAGCGGAGTCATAAATCGTCAGGATCGGATGAAGGTTGACCGAGAAATTGTAGATTGCGGACAGGGTACCGAAATCGCTGCTGCCAAATCCGTAGGTGGTATCCTCTGTGCGGGTCGTGGTTTCGGCACCGTACATGCTCTGCATGGCCATGATGTCATTGAGCATCGGCGTCTGCGGCGAATACAGCTTCCCGTCCGCACCGACCCAGTCGGCCCAGGCCACCAGGCCCACCCCACTGGATGAGCCCGAACCCCAATTGGGACCAAAGTAGGACATCACCGAATAGACACCACTGTCCTGGTAGCTCGAGGGTGTCCAGGACCCCCCGCCATTGTAGTCGCCCATGTGATCCAGCCCGAAAGCATGGCCGATCTCATGCACGTAGCTCAGAAACGAATGCGCGCCCACCTGGGGGTTCATCAGGTCGGAGTAGGCACGACTGAACCACACGCTGCCAGTCGTCGGGAAGTAGGCATGTGCGTACTCAACGCCAGTGGACGAAGTCCCGAATTCGATATTGGACGAACCAGACGTGACCTTGGCCAGATCCGGGGTGATGAGATCATCCCAGGTCTGCAGCGCAAGTGTGGCGGCGGCCTGCTGGACGGAATTCAACCCCTGAAATCCGGCCTGTTCCTGACTACCGTAGAGGCCGCTCGATGAGGTCGGGAAGGCGTAGGTGACTGTGCTTCCGGACCAATGAGAACCGGAATCAAGCTGCGCAAGAATTTGCTGCTGTGTCCAGGATGCGAGTGCCACGTAACCAGCCCTTCATTTAAGAAGGCGGCAAGGTCGAGGGCAAGCAGAAATTGAACAGCAGAAATCGCTGAATCTATGCAACCCGGCCACCCTTCCTGACGATCAGGTTAGGGCCCTCGGCTTTGCGTCCGGAGATTTCTCCCCGTTTGCCTTTGGATAAGATGTGGCGAATAATACACGTGACGATTGTTTTGTCAAGAACTTATTCGGCAAAGTATAGGGAGGAACATGCCCAAAGCACCCGTTAACCCGCAAAAGAATGCGGTCGCTCTTGCCTATAGCCAAACCGACACCGCACCTCGCGTGGTAGCCAGAGGGCGGGGCTTGGTGGCCGAGCAGATCATCGCGCGGGCGCGTGAGCACGGCATTTATGTTCATGAATCAGCCGAACTGGTGTCCCTACTAATGCAGGTCGATCTCGACCAGCACATCCCGCCGCAGCTCTATCTGGCAGTGGCCGAACTGCTGGCATGGCTCTACCGGCTGGAAAATGGCCAGACAATGTCACCGCCGCCACGCCTCCCGGCTGCGGCTGAAGCGACACTGAAGCCATGAGCCCACCCTTGTCTGCGTCGTTCATTACCTCGCTTACGGTTTTGCTTTAAACTGCCTGTTCCAGCCGATTCCGGGAAGGACAATGGAAAACACGGATGTTCAAGCACAACAACAGGCACCGCTGCAATTCGAAATAGAACAACCTAAAGAATATGGTCAATACCTGTTGCATTCCAAAGTCGAGATTGCCGCGATCCTTCGCGCCCTGATGCAGAAAAGGGCCTTGATCAGCGCCTACTTCAACAAAAACAGGTCTTTCCTGCTGACCGCGGTGCTGGCCGTGGACACGGCGGCTGGCAAACTGGTTCTCGATTATGGTCGAGAGAACGAGACCAACCGCCTGGCCTTGCTGGCGGAACAATTCTTGCTGACCGCTGCGGTCGACAAGGTGAAGGTGCAATTCACCCTGGGTAAACTCTCGGAGACGCAGCATGCTGGGCTGCCTGCCTTCAGCGCTGCGCTACCCGACAAGCTGTTGAGACTACAGCGGCGCGAGTGTTTCCGCCTCTCGACGCCGATCACTAAACCGGTCAAATGCACCGCTACGATCAGGCGCGAAGATGGAAGCACCTGCCTGCTCGAAGCACCATTGCTGGATATCAGTGGCGGCGGGATCGGGCTGATGGCGCCGCCGAGTCTGGCTGCCCTGCTGCAGCGCGGCGCCATCATGAGCGATTGCAAGGTCAGTCTGCCTGATGAGGGTCTCCTGGTTGCCAGTCTGTGCGTACGCAACAAACTGGACTCGACGACCAGGGGGGGGTCCCACTACGTTCGTATCGGCTGCGAGTTCATCGCCTTGCCCGGTGCCAGGATGAACATGCTGCAACGCTATATCAACCGCATTGAGCGCGAGCGCAAGGCACGGCTCAGTGGCATGTCCTAGTGAACGAAGTGCGCGGTATCGAGCTTGTTACGCTACCGGAGGGCGCCAAACCGAAAAGACTCCCCAGCGACCAAGCCCCCCCTGCCAGGACTAATGGTCATGACTTTTCCAGGCACTCACGATCATGAAAGTCATGACCGTTTCCCTCCCTTGCAGGGCGCATTCCGGCTTGCACGCCGGAATCGTTCGAGGGGCGCAGAGCAGGCTCTGCGAATTCCCCCTCTCACCCCCCGCCCCCGCCCCCACGAGTGGGGAGGGGAGATTCGTGCGTCGCTGACGCGACTTTCACATTAAAAGCCAATCCGCAGCAACGCGAAGGCGGCGAGCAAGGTTCCCAGCATCGCCAGCCCGTAGCAGATCAGCTTGGCACCGGTACCAGCGTGTATACCGATATCGTGCAGGCTGTGATAGATCCGGTGCGCGGCGTGCCAGAGGAATAGCGCGATGATCGCAAAGATGAAGCCCTTACCGATTATATTCTGGGCGAAAGCGAGCATGCGCGGGTAGCTCATGGTGTCCGGCGGCAACAGCCAGGCGAGTGGCACGGCAAGACCAGTGATGAATACCAGCATCGGACCCAGCAGCGCCGAGAGCATGCCGCCGGCACCGAACAGCGCCCAGAAGATTGGGGCGTTAGAACGTTTCAGCGTTGGTTTCATCGTGCCATCCCCCATACCAGAGCAAGCAAACCAAGACAGGCAGCGCTAGCGACCGCCAACCCGCTGCCGGTAATGGCGCAGGCTGAAAGCCGTTGGCCTCCGACTACCACTGGCGGCATCGTCCGCGGCATGATCTTGAACCAGGTGTAAGTGTGATAAGTCAGCGCAATCAGTGCAAGGACGTGAAAACCGATGTAAAACGGGCTCTTCAGGGCCGCCAGCCAAGCATTCCAGGCGGCTTCACCCTGCGACAGGTGCAGCAGCCCGTTTAGCAGAATACCGGCATAGGCAGCGACGAAGAGGGCTGTTCCCTCGTGAATCATGTACTCGACGAAGTACGGATTCCTCCGCCACCAGCCATCCATCGAGCGCACATAGGGACGACGCTTGTTCACTTGGCACCTCCCTTCGGGGTAATGAAACGCAGGAAATAATCGGCTGCACTGTTGGTCTTGTTCTGGTTGACGGCATTGGCCGGGTCGACATGCTTGGGACAAACCTCGGAGCAGTAACCCACCGCCGTGCAATTGAATACCCCTTCTTCGGAATTGATGAGTTCCATACGCTCGGCCTTGCCGCCATCGCGAGAATCGACGTTGTAACGATGCAGCAAAGCCGTCGCTGCCGGCCCGATGAAGCTCGGGTTGAGGCCGAACTGCGGGCAAGCAGCGTAGCATAGCAGACAGTTGATGCACGAACTGAACTGCTCATAGGCATGCAGTTGTTCCGGTGTCTGCAGATACTCGCCCTGGGCCAGCTTGCGTGGCTCCTTTGGAATGATGTAGGGCTGAATGCTTTCCAGTTTCTCGATGAAACCGTCCATGCTGATCACCAGGTCGCGCTCGATCGGGAAGTGCGCCAGGGCTTCAACACGCACCCGCGCCGGATAGAAGTCGCGCAGGAAAGTCTGGCACGACAGGCTCGGTTCGCCGTTGATCATCATGCCACAGCTGCCACAGATCGCCATCCGGCATGACCAGCGAAAACTCAGCGAACCATCAAGGTAGTCCTTGATGTACTGCACGCCTTGCAGAACCGACATATCGTCGGTAAACGGGACCTCGAACACCTGCCGATGCGGTTCTTTGTCCTTCTCGGGATGATAGCGCAGAACTTCGATTTCGATCGTCTTTTCAGCCATGGGAAGCCTTCCTTTCCTGCTCCGCCTTCTCGCCGGCAGCGCCATAGGCGCGCGTGCCAGGCTGCGACTTGGTAATCTTGACAGGGCCGTAATCGATGCGCGGAGCGCCGTCAGCGACATAGTGCGCCTGTGAGTGCTTCAGGAAGTTGACATCGTCGCGCTGCTCGTAGCCGTCGAGGCGCTGGTGAGCCCCCCGCGACTCGCGCCGATGCAGCGCCGAATAGGCCATCGTCTGGGCAACGTCGAGCTGGTACTCGAGTTCGATGGCCAGCAACCACTCGGTATTCCAAACGCTCGACTTGTCCTCGACATTGACGTTCCTGAAGCGCGCCTTTAGCTCGTCGAGTTTGTCGCAGGTCTTTTGCATGGTTTCTGCCAGGCGATAGATGCCGCAACCCTCCTCCATGGTCTGGGCCATTTCCTTGCGCAAGACAGCAATGCGTTCGTTGCCGCCGGTTTTCAGCTTCAGGCCAAGAACCCGTTGCTCGACGGCCTGTGCCTGCTTCTGCAGCTTGGCCGAATTGCCGGGCACCACCGATCTTGCAAAGCGAGCGGCTTCGACGCCCGCCACCTTGCCAAACACGCAGAGCTCGGAGAGGGAATTCGATCCCAGCCGGTTGGCACCATGAATGCCGACGCTGGAACATTCGCCGGCCGCATAGAGACCGGGCAGCGGCGACGCGCAGAGACCGTCAACAAGGATTCCGCCCATCGTGTAATGTACCGCCGGCCGCACCGGGATCGGAGCCCGCGCAGGATCGACGCCAAGAAACTGCTCGGCCAGTTCGTAGATCTGCGGCAATCGCTCGCGCAGCTTGGCTTCGCCGAGATGGCGCAGGTCCAGATGCACGACCGAACCGTGTGGGCCCTCGATGGTGCGACCCTTTTGCTGCTCGTACCAGAAGGCCTGACTGAGACGATCACGTGGCCCGAGTTCCATTGCCTTGTTGCGCGGCGAAGGCTCAGCCGGGCCAAGACCATAGTCCTGCAGGTAGCGATAGCCATCCTTGTTCACCAGGAAGCCTCCCTCGCCCCGACACGCTTCGGTAAATAGCAGACCGGTCCCCGGCATGCAGGTAGGATGATACTGGACAAATTCCATGTCGCGCAGCGGCACGCCGTGGCGATAGGCGAGCGCCATGCCATCGCCGGTGACGACACCGCCGTTGGTGTTCTCGCGGAACACGCGGCCAGCACCGCCAGTGGCGATCACGACCGAGCGAGCTTCGACCAGAGTGAACTCTCCCGAACCGATCTCGATCGCGACGACCCCCTGCACACGGCCATCCTCAACCACCAGATCAACGCAAAAATGTTCGTCGAAGCGCTTGATCGACGGATACTTGATCGATGTCTGAAAGAGGGTGTGCAACATGTGGAAACCGGTTTTGTCGGCGGCAAACCAGGTCCGCTCGATCTTCATGCCGCCGAAAGCCCGCACGTTGACATGCCCGTCCGGGGTACGACTCCATGGGCATCCCCAGTGCTCGAGCTGGGTCAGTTCCTCGGCACAGTGTGCCACGAAATACTCGACCACATCCTGCTCGCACAACCAGTCGCCCCCACCCACCGTATCGTTAAAGTGATACTCGAGGCTATCGGTGGACAACTTCACCCCCGCCGAACCGCCCTCGGCGGCGACAGTGTGACTACGCATCGGATAGACCTTCGAGACCAGCGCGATCCTCAGTGCGGGATCAGACTCCGCGACGGCAATCGCTGCCCGCAGACCTGCCCCGCCACCCCCGACGATCACCACGTCCGCCTTGTATATCTCCACGCTTTTTCCTTTCTCGCGCCCAGCATTGCTGGCGACGATTCACATCCCCCAAAGCCCCACCGAAAAAGGTCCGGCAGGACCCACTGATCAGCTACTCACCGGCTGGTTGATCCTTAGTTGTTTCCACTACCTTGAGCGTTAACATCTGATACATGCCACCAAAGAAGCGTTGCTTGCCGAGCGTAACGAAGCCCCCATCTTTTGGCAACCAGGCCATGACTTCCTCACTGAAAAGATCGCGGGCAAAGGGCTCCAGCCGGTCTAGAACCGGCTTCCAGAAGTAGCGCAACGGATTGAAGCGGCTCGGCGGCGCATAGTCTACGATGGTCAGTGTCCCGCCGGGACGGACGACCCGCAGCGCCTCGGCCAGCGTTCTTTCGCGCACGGCCTGCGGCTGTTCGTGCAGCAGGAAAAACAGCAGGGCCCGGTCAAAGCTCGCGTCGGAAAAACCGAGCGCCGCCGAATCCATGCAATGCAACTTGATTGGCGCCTGCGGGCCCAGCTTGCCGGCGAGATTCTCCAGCTGGATCGGCAGAATGTCGGCAATTTCCAGCGCCCCTCCCGGTGCCACGCAGGCCGCCAGTCGCGGCGTCAGATCGCCGTAGGCACAGGCGATCTGCAAGGTTCGGCCCGGGAGCTGGTGACCGTAATCATGCAGCACCGCATTGCAGAGACGCTTGTAGTTACCCCAGAGAATCAGATTGACCAGCCATTGCCGCTCGAAGACATGCACTGCACGCGGATGAACATACGCCCACCAATAGTGGGCCTGCAAGTACTGAGGAATGGCAGGCAGAACCTTCTTGACCGCCACACAGGTGGAAACGGGTGCATCGAAGTTATTTTTCATATGGTTAGAGAAAGTACGAACGTCTATGTTCGGAACATGCCTGTTCAAGATCGGTCAGCCTGGACAAAGTGTCTGCATTGATCCTGCCCTGGCAGAAAATTCTTTCGTCATGTTCCACTGATTCGGTGACCCGCCGCCCACCCGCACGGAAGGTACGCAACCCAAAGCCCTCAGGCCGTACCCTACCCGATCAGTCAGCCGAGCGCAACCGAGGCAGCACTTCCAGTGCGTTGAACGCCGTTACCTTGGCCAGTTCGCTCGCGTCGATGCCGCGCAACTCCGCCAACATTGCGTTGATCCGCGACAACTGTTCGGGCGTGTTGCGGCGACCAGCCAACCAGGCTGGTGGCATGTCCGGTGCGTCGGTTTCGAGCACGATCGCATCCAATGGCAGCGTAGCGGCCAACCGGCGGATGCGCGTCGAGCCAGGGTAGGTCAAAGCACCACCAAAGCCCAGTTTGAAGCCCAGTCTGATGAATTCTTCCGCCTGTTGTCGGCTGCCATTGAAGGCGTGCGCGATGCCGCCGGTCACCCTGATCCGGCGCAGATTCTTGAGTACCTGATCGACCGCCCGGCGGACATGCAGGAGCACCGGCAACTCCAGGTCGCGGGCGATTCTCAGTTGTTCGACGAAGAATGACTCCTGCCGCTCGTCCTGCCGATCGGCAACGAAGAAGTCGAGGCCGATCTCACCTAGCGCCAGCGGCCGCTGCGGCCCTTCAGAAGCGCGCGCCAGCCAGTCGCGCAAGGTCGCCAGATCATCAGGGCCAGCATGCTGTACATAAAGCGGGTGAATGCCGTAAGCCGGGGCACACCCGGCGTAACGGGCGCAGCAGTCGTGCACCTTGGCAAAGCTCGTCACATCGACCGCCGGCACGACGATGGACGACACCCCGGCCAGCCGCGCCATCTCTACCAGCATGTCCCGGTCAGCCGCGAATTCAGCCGCTGCGAGATGGCAATGGGTGTCAATCAGCATTGCCAGGCGTCAGCCAGGGTGAATCAGAGGAACCGAAAGCCTGGCTCAGGCGGACGGCCGCTGATGATATCCGCCAGTGCGGCGCCGGAGCCGCAAGCCATCGTCCAGCCGAGCGTACCGTGGCCGGTATTGAGATACAGATTGGGAATCGTCGAGCGGCCGATCAGCGGCACGTTGGAAGGCGTCGCCGGACGCAGACCACACCAGAACCGAGGTTCATCGGCCGGTCGCAAAGCCGGAAAAAGCTCGCTGGCCCGCTCGATCAGGGCCCGGCAGCGCACCGCATTGAGGTCGGTATTATAGCCATTGAATTCAGCCGTACCGGCAATGCGCAAGCGTTGACCGAGACGCGAAAAAACGATCTTGTAACCGTCGTCGGTGAGGCTGACACTCGGTGCGATGCTATCCGCGGACAGGGGAAAGGTGGCCGAATAGCCCTTCGCCGGGTACACCGGCAGACGCAGGCCGATGAGACGCAGCAACAAAGGGGTATAGCTACCGAGCGCAGCGACATAGGCATCGGCCTGGTGCAACTCGCCGGCAGCGATTACGCCAGCCACTCGGCCGGCCACCATACTCAAACGATCGACCGTAACGCCGTAACGAAAAACGACGCCGCGTGCCGTACAAAGGGCCGCAAGCTGTTGTGTGAAGCGGTGGGCATCGCCGGATTCATCGGCGGCCGTGAAGTCGCCGCCGACCAGCCGCTGCCTCACCGACGCCAACGCCGGCTCGATGGCGATGCACTCGTCGACATTCACAGTGCGTCGCTCACAGCCAAACTCACGCATCACCGCGGCAGCTTCCATGGCAGTTGCGTACTCGCGGCGGTCGGTGTAGATGTGCAGGATGCCGCGTTCGAGATGATCGTAGGCCAGCATGGTTTCAGCGCGCAGTGCCTGCAACTGACGACGACTGTAAAGCGCCAGGGTGACAATCTGGCGAATGTTGTCACGCGTTCGCCGCGCCGTGCATTCGCGCAGAAAACGCAGGCTCCAGTCAAGCAGCGTGGCATCCCAGCGCGGACGAAAGAGCAGCGGCGCATCCTCGCGCCGCATCCAGGCCAGCGCACGTAACGGCGCGCGCGGGTTCGACCATGGTTCGGCGTGCGAAACCGAAATCTGGCCACCGTTGGCGAAGCTGGTTTCCAATCCGGCGGCAGTCTGACGATCAAGTACTGTCACCTGATGTCCTGCCTTGGCCAGATACCAGGCGCTGGTGACCCCCACGACACCTGCACCCAGGACGATAACCTTCAAGCAGTCAACCCCTGATCACGGGTGATGCGCACCACCTCGGGAATGCGCCGCAGACTGCGCATCAGACGCGCCAGAGAAGTGCGACTGGCTACCTGCACCGTAAAACGCAGCGTCGTGTACAGTCCGGGTCGCTTCTCTTCCATGTTCACATGTTCGATGTTGATGCCGGAGGTCGAAATCTCGGTGGCGATCCGCCCCAGTGCGCCAAGCGTATTCTGCACCACGATCAGCAGGCGCACGCTGAACAGTTTGCCGGGCTCCGGCTCCCACTCGACGTCGATCCATTTCATCGGTTTGGCGGTACGCGCCTTGCGAATGGCGGGGCAATCATGCGTATGGATCACCAGACCCTTGCCCTTCCAGATCGAGCCGATGATCGGGTCGCCGGGGATCGGTTGGCAGCAGGGCGCGAACTGAACAGCCATGCCTTCGGTACCGCGAATCACCAGCGAAACGGGCGCCCGTTCAGCCGGCTGTGGTGTTTCCTCGCGCGCTAGTAGGCGACGAGCAACGACCCCGGCAAGGCGAAAACCCAGTCCGATGTCGGTGTAAACCTCCTTGATCAATTTGTTTCCGGAATCGCGCAGCACGTTCTTCCAACTCGAAACCGGCAGTTCGGAGGCGACTACGCCCAACGCCCGCAACTCCTGGTCGAGCATCTTCTCGCCGAGCGCCGTCGACTCGTCATGGTGGACGCTCTTCAGGTAATGTCGGATCTTGCTGCGCGCCCTGCCGGTCTTGACGGTCGTCAGCCAGGCCATATCCGGATGAGCATCGGCAGCGGTGACGATCTCGACGCGGTCGCCGTTGGTCAACTCGGTCATCAGCGGCAGCGGCTTGAAATTGATCTGGGCGGCGACACAATGATTGCCGATATCGGTGTGTATCGCGTATGCCAGGTCAACCGCCGTAGCCCCACGTGGCAAGGCGATGATCTTGCCTTTGGGCGTGAACACGTAGATTTCATGGGGAAACAGATCGACCTTGACATGCTCGAAGAACTCCGAAGAATCGCCGGTCGCGCTTTGCAGGTCGAGCAACGAGTGAAACCAGGTGGTCGTCTTCTGTTGCAGATCGGCACCAAAGTCCTCGCTGTCCTTGTACAGCCAGTGCGAAGCAATGCCCTCCTGCGCCACGTTCTCCATCGCTTCGGTACGAATCTGCAGTTCGAACGGGGTGCCGTGCGGCCCGATCAGAGTAGTGTGCAATGACTGGTAGCCGTTGGGCTTGGGAATCGCGATGTAGTCCTTGAACTTCCCGGGAACCGGCTTGAACAATCCGTGCAGCGCACCGAGGGCAAGGTAGGCGGTCGGCACATCCTGTACCAGCACACGGAAACCATAGACATCGAGCACCTGCGAAAATGACAAGTGCTTGTCGATCATCTTGCGATAGATCGAATACAGGCTCTTCTCGCGACCAAAGACCTGCGCCTGCACGCCGGCTTCACGCAGCTTGCCGGTGATGCCTTCGAGAATCCGCGACAACAGCTCACGCCGGTTACCGCGCGCCGCCTTGAGCGCGCGCGCCAGCACACGCGCACGCATCGGATAGATGAGCTCGAAAGAGAGATCCTGCAACTCGCGAAAAAGCTTGTTGAGGCCAAGCCGGTTGGCAATCGGCGCATAAATTTCGAGCGTCTCGCGAGCGATGCGGCGGCGTTTATCGGCACGCACCGCAGCCATCGTCTGCAGATTGTGATGGCGATCGGCGAGCTTGATCAGTACCACACGCAGATCGCGCGCCATGGCCATCAGCATTTTGCGAAAATTCTCCGCCTGCGCTTCTTCCTGAGACTGAAACTCGATCTTGTCGAGCTTTGACAGGCCATCGACGAGATCAGCGACGGGTTTACCGAAACGATCGGCAATTTCGCTCTTGCCAACCGACGTATCCTCCATCACGTCATGCAAGAGCGCCGCCACCACGCCCTCGACATCCATTTGCCATTCGGCGATGGCGCCGGCCACGGCCAGGGGATGTGTGATGTAGGGCTCGCCCGACAAGCGCTTCTGCCCACGATGCGCCTTCTCGCTGAACAGATACGCCTCGCGCACGCGCTCGATCTCTTCCGGGGGAAGATAGCTCAGGCTATCGATGAAGACCTGGAAAGCCGGATCGTCCTCGGGAAGAGGTAAATCAGGGGTCATGCCAGCCGCCGGCGATTCAGCGGACAAGCTGGCGGCAATCACGGGATCCATGATCTCGTCCTGCGCCACTGCTGGATTGAGGTCAGGCCTGACCGCGGTTGAGGACTTCCAGGCCGACCTTGCCGACGGCAATTTCACGTAGCGCGATCACCGTCGGCTTGTCCCGACCGGCGTCGATCAGAGGTGACGCGCCGGCCGTGATCTGACGGGCACGATAGGTGGCCGCCAGAGTCATCTGAAAGCGGTTTGAAATACGCTGCAAACAGTCGTCTACGGTTACTCGTGCCATACAAATCTCCCAGGGTAATCAGAGCATTGTTGCGAAAAGAATGGAATGTCGCTGACGCTGCGCAGCGTAACGAAGCCGGGTCGCGCGGACCACTGCCAACAGGTCATGCAGCGCACGCTGCAATTCGTCATTGATAATAACATAGTCGAATTCAGCCACATGTCGCATCTCTTCGCGAGCCGCAGCAACGCGGCGAGCGATCGTTTCAGCGCTATCCGTGGCGCGCGCGCATAACCGGCGTTCAAGTTCGTCAAGCGACGGGGGCAGGACGAACACGCCGATTGCGGCCGGGAACAATGCCCGCACCTGCTGTGCGCCTTGCCAGTCGATCTCGAGGAGCACGTCCTGACCGGCAAGCAAGGCAGCTTCGATGCCGCTTCTCGAGGTGCCATAGTAGTTGCCATGGACCTCTGCCCATTCGAGGAAAGCATCATTGCGAACCTTCTCAAGAAAATCCGGCACACTGACGAAATGGTACTCGACACCATCCCGCTCACCTGGTCGGGGTGCACGCGTGCTGTGAGAAATTGACACGCTGAGGTCCGGATCGTTCTCCAGCAACAACCGCACCAGTGTCGTCTTGCCAGCGCCGGACGGCGCTGTGACAATCAAGAGATGTCCGGTCATGGTTCCTGGCCCGTGAGTTCAAGCCCGCCATTGTACCCGCGCGCCCGGCGCTGTCGACCGGTGCTGCCGATACCTTCACCCCCTGGATACAGGTTTCCCCGCCCAGGTCGAATGACCCGACGGCAGCGGCACGCACGTGGCGGTCATGGGCATGGACTAGCCTGCTGATACCGACGAAAATGACGGCTTTGAGATGATCACCCGGCGAGGAGCAAGCAAATGTCGCGATTGAAACGGGTACAGACCAGCGCTGTACTGTTGGCCGCTCTATCGGCGGCCAATGCTGCCGTGCCGCTCAAGATCGTCGGCTTCGACGACATGTCGTGCCGGACCTGGTCGGCATCAAAGGACGATGCCGAACAACGCGCGCTCTATGTCGCCTGGGTGCGCGGCGTTCTCACCGGCCACAACTACGCCAACCAGAACCAGCAGGTATCGGCCATCTCCAGCGGCACGGTCGAGCAGTACGTGAATCGCTACTGTACAGAAAAACCACTCGGCCAGTTCAGTGATGCTGCATTACGCCTGACCGACCAGTTTTCGGGCCGCAATACGGCGATCACCCGGTAGCCGTTGACGGCTCCGCCCAACGATGTGTGCCGCCCACGGTCCGGCACAGCTTGCCGGGCGCTGCCTCAGTAACCCTGCTGCTGCTTACCCTTGATATTGCCGACCGTGCCGCCGATCACCCCACCAATCGCCGCGCCGGTCCAGCCGCTGCCGCCCGAGATTGCCGCAATACCGGCTCCCGCGGCCGCACCGATGGCTGCACCACTGATCGTTCCCTGCTCGCGCGCGCTCATGTTGGTGCAACCCGTTGCCGCCAGTGCCATCGCAAGGGCCAGAGTCCATCCAGTTTTTTTCATCTCTTTCTCCCTTACTTGGTTTTCGGTAGTGCGGGCACCACCATTTCGAACCAGATCGTTTCGACCACCGGGCGCAGCAAGCGATCGGGATGCGCCGCGTACCATTGGTCGAGCGCTTCCAGCACACTGCCCAGCGTCTGGTCCTTCATCCCTCTGGCGACGCGTGGCGAAAAACCATTCTCGACGGCCGGCGGATTGTCGGCGTTATACGCTGCCTCGACCTGCACCATGTTGGCCAACCCGACGAGATAAGCCTTCTTGACTTCTTCGGAGGACTTGATCCAGTGTGTGCCATCGACCAGCGGCACCTCGACTGCACCGACACCGGCAGCAGTCATCGTCATGGCCAGGCACGCAGCAGACGCGAAAAACCGCAATTGACGGAAACCAGATCCAATGGTCATCATCTTCTACTCCAGGAAAAGGAATTTGCAGGCTACCATGCTCTCATGATCGTTCCAAGTGAAATCGCCTGGCCGCCTGGCGATTCCTCGGCCAACCGGCCGGAGCTCGACAGATCGGCCGATTGGTGCATTGCAGCTTGCCAGAAGCCAGAAGAGTCTGTATGTTCGCGGCCGGAAGTTTATATCGTATACGATATCTGGAGTTCACTTCGCCACCCATGCCATCGGTTCTTGAGCTTGTCGCCGACCAGAAGATGCCCCGCCTCAGCGCGTCGGATCACGTCGCGCAAACGCTTAAGAAAGCCATTGTCGACGGCCTGCTGCCAGCCGGCGAGTTGCTCCGGCAAGATGAAATCGCGGCGCATTTCCACGTCAGCAAGATCCCTGTTCGCGAAGCACTCAAGCACCTCGAAGCCAAAGGCCTGGTGACCTTCCTGCGCAACCGCGGCGCCGTCGTTGCCTCGCTGTCGGCGGCCGAGATCGAAGAGTACATGGAAATCCGGGCGATGCTCGAAGCACGCGCGGCGCGCCTCTCGGCGCCGCTGATCAGCGATCAGGCGATCGAACAGGCACGTCGACATCTCGACGAATTCGAGCAGGCCGGCAACGCCGATCGCTGGGGCGAACTGAACTGGTTGTTCCATTCGACACTCTACACGGCCGCCGGACGACCAATCCTGGTCGCCGAAATCCGTTCGCTATACAACAAGGTCGAACGTTACGTGCGCGCGCTCTTGTCGATGACCACTGGAATGCCCAACACCCTGCGCGAACACGCCGAAATCCTCGACGCGTTCGTCCGCCGGGATCCCGACGCGGCGGCAGAACTCACTCGGGCGCATGTGCTCGACGCGGGTGCGTCACTTGTCAGTTACCTTATCGACCAACGTAGCAAAGGAGGAAACCAATGAACAAACAGATCCTGGCGGCCGGCTGCAGCCTGCTCTCCCTCGCGGTCAGCAATGTCTACGCCGATCACCTGGTGGCCATCGCCGGACCGATGACCGGTCAGTACGCCTCGGCGGGTGACCAGATCCGGAAGGGCGCCGAGATGGCGATCACCGACATCAACGCCAAGGGCGGCGTCGTTGGTGAGAAACTGAAGCTGGAAATCGGCGACGACGCCTGTGATCCGAAACAGGCCGTCGCCGTCGCCAACCAGATGGTGAACAAGAAGATCATCTTCATGCACGGCCACTGGTGCTCGTCATCGACGATCCCGGCGTCCGAAGTGTACGTCGAGGCCAACATCCCGGTAGTGACCGTGTCGACCAACCCCAAGGTCACCGACCGCGGCCTCAAGAACATTTTCGCCATTGCCGGCCGTGACGACCAGCAGGGCCAGGTGGCCGGGGCCTACCTCGCCGAGAAGTTCAAGGGCAAGAAGATCGCCGTGGTTGACGACAAGAGTGCCTACGGCAAGGGCCTCGCCGACGAAGTCGCCAAGGCGATGGAAGCCAAGGGCGTCAAGCCGGCCTTGCGCGAATCGATCACCGCCGGTGAAAAGGACTATTCCGGGCTGGTCAGCAAGCTCAAATCCGCCGGCGTCGAAGTCATGTCCTACGGCGGTTATCACACCGAAGTGGCGCTGATTCTGCGGCAGGCGCAACAGGCTGGCCTGAAACTGACGGTGATGGGCGGTGACACCATGTCCAATACCGAACTCGCGACCGCCGCCGGCCCCGAGGCCAACAACGTGCTGTTTACCTTCGGTCCGGATGCGCGCAAGAACCCGAGCGCCGCCGCCGTGGTCAAGAAGTTCCACGACGCCAAGATCGAACCGGAAGGTTACGTCCTCTACGCCTACGCTGCTTTCCAGCTCTTCGACCAGGCCGCAACCAAGGCCAAGAGCACCAAGTACGCCGACATCGAGAAAACGCTGCGCAACGGCAGCTTCGACACCGTCATCGGCAAGCTGTCGTTCGACGCCAAGGGAAACAGTTCGGCGCCAGCCTTTGTCGTCTACCAGTGGAAGGATGGCAAGTACGACTATGTGAAGAAGTAATCCTGCCGCACCGGCAGGCCACAGGCAAGCGTCCGCCCCCATCGGCGGACGTTTCGACAACCCCGCGCGACACCTGGTGTCGACGCCGAACCGACTGGAAGGCAGCATGCGCGCCACTACCCACCTACTACGCCAGCGTCTGCGCGAATATCACCGAATCGATGAAGCCCAGGTCATCGAGCAACTGATCCCTCTGGCGCGCTTCACGCCTTCCGAACAACAGGGCATTCGCGAACGCGCAACGCCACTGGTGCAGACGGTGCGCGACAGCCGCCTCAAAAGTGGAGGCATCGATGCCTTTCTGACCACCTACGACCTCTCGTCGCGCGAAGGCGTGGTGCTGATGTGCCTCGCCGAAGCGCTGCTGCGCATCCCCGATGCGGCCACCGTCGATCGCCTGATTCGCGACAAGATCGGCAGTACCGAATGGGAAAAGCGGCTCGGCACCTCGCACAGCACTTTCGTCAATGCCGGCACCTGGGCGCTGATGCTCACCGGCCGCATCGTCAATCTCGACAACGAGGACCGCAACCTGCGTGGCACCCTCAAGCGACTCGTCGCGCGCACCGGCGAGCCGGTGATCCGGCAGGCGGTGATCACTGCCATGCGCATTCTCGGAAAGCAGTTCGTGATGGGCCGCAACATCCATGAAGCGCTGGAGCGCGCCCGCAGCGCCGAAAAGGCCGGCTACCGCCACTCCTACGACATGCTCGGCGAATCGGCGCGCAGCAGCGCCGACGCGCTGCGTTACTTCGAGTCCTACCGCGCGGCGATCCGGGCGATTGGCGACGCCGCTGCCGGCCGCCCGGCATACGAAGCGCCGTCGATCTCGATCAAGCTCTCGGCGCTGCATCCGCGTTACGAAGTCGCCAACGAGGGTCGCGTTCGCCACGAATTGTGGCCGGTCGTCAAGGAACTCGCGCTCCATGCCAAGGCGCGCAATATCGGCTTTACGATCGACGCCGAAGAAGTCGATCGTCTGGAAATGTCGCTCGACCTGATCGAGGCACTCGCCACCGACGCCGAACTGGCCGGCTGGAACGGCCTCGGGCTGGCCGTCCAGGCCTACCAGAAGCGTGCGCTGCCGCTCATCGACTGGCTCACCGACCTCGCCCACCGCGCCGACCGGCGTCTGATGGTCCGCCTGTGCAAGGGTGCTTACTGGGATGCCGAGATCAAGCTCGCGCAGGAGCGTGGCTTGCGCGATTACCCGGTATTCACCCGCAAGGCGTCGAGCGACCTCTCGTATCTGGCCTGTGCCCGACGTCTGTTCGACCACCCGGAGGCCTTCTACCCGGCCTTCGCCACGCACAACGCACACACCCTGGCGGCCGTCGCCGAGATTGCGATCAGCGCCGGCGGCAGCGACGAATGGGAATACCAGCGCCTGCACGGCATGGGCGAAGAACTCTACGACCAGATCGTCGGTGAGGACAAGCTGGGGCGCGCCTGCCGCGTCTATGCCCCGGTCGGCAGCCACGAGGACCTGCTGGCATACTTGGTGCGCCGCCTGCTCGAGAATGGTGCCAACTCGTCCTTCGTGAACCGCATCGCCGACGCCAGCCTGCCGATCGACGCGCTGCTCAGCGACCCCGTTGACAGGACCGCCGCCCTGGCCATCAAGCGCCAGCCACGCATTCCCTTGCCGCGCGACCTCTTCGGCGCTGAACGCATCAATAGTGAAGGACTGGACATGAACGACAAACCCACTCTCGAAGACCTGCGCAACAGCATCGAACAGAGCCTGCGCGTCAGCTACACCGCCGCGCCGCTGATCGCTGGCCGGCAGCGCGGCGGCGACAGCCAGGTCGTGCATTCGCCGGCCGACCAGCGCGACGGCGTCGGGCGCGTGATCGAGGCCAGCGTCGCCGACGTCGGTGAAGCCTTGGCTGTCGCGCAGGCGGCTTTTCCGGCCTGGGAAGGGACGCCCGCCAGCGTGCGCGCCTCGCTCCTCGACCGCGCCGCCGATCTGCTGCAGGGACGCCTGCCGGAACTGGTCGCCCTGATCGTTCGCGAAGGCGGCCGCACGCAGGCCGACGCCGTCTCGGAAGTGCGTGAAGCGATCGACTTCTGCCGCTACTACGCGGCACAGGCCCGCGAGAAGTTTTCCGGGCCGATCCCGCTGCCCGGCCCGACTGGCGAGCAGAACAGCCTCTCCTTGCACGGCCGCGGCGTCTTTGTCTGCATCAGCCCGTGGAATTTCCCACTGGCGATTTTCGTCGGCCAGATCGCCGCGGCGCTGGCCGCCGGCAACACCGTCGTCGCCAAACCGGCCGAGCAGACACCGCTGGTCGCCGCACTGGCCGTCGAACTGCTGCACACCGCCGGCATCCCGGCCGGCGCGCTCAACTTCCTGCCCGGTGACGGACGCATCGGCGCCGCTCTGGTTGCCGATCGCGCATGTGCCGGCGTCGCTTTTACCGGTTCGACCGAGGTCGCGCGCCTGATCGCCCAGACGCTGGCCGGCAAGGACGGCCCGCTGGTGCCGCTGATCGCCGAAACCGGTGGTCAGAACACGCTGATCGCCGATTCGTCGGCATTGCCCGAACAGATCGTCCGCGACGTCGTCGCCTCGGCTTTCAACTCGGCCGGGGTAAACGTTCACCCCCCTGCTCAGTGAACGTTAATTTTCCTGAAATTTACGCCGCAGCGAAAATTTCTATGTCATGATGTCGGTACCCAACGACGACCCGCCCCGATGTACCTGCGTAAGCACGACCTTCTCCAGATGGACGACGACTGGCTGAAAAGGCTGCCGGCGGAGCTATTGCTGGAAGTGTCGAAGCGTCTGCTGCACGACGTCAAGGAGTTGCAGGATCGGCTGCACCGGAACCCGGAGAACAGCTCGCGTCCGCCGACCAGTCAGGCGCCCTGGGCGAAACCCGAAGGCCCTGAGGAGAGCACTGTTCCGGTCATCGAGACTTTGCCCGGCGAGACCGAGACAGAAGTCACCGAGGTCGAGGAAGACACGGCCAAAGCCGCCGTGAAGCCTTCGACAGCGGCGAAAGCTTCCCGCAAGAAAGCGGGCAAGCAGCCCGGCAGCCCGGGCTACGGCCGGACGCAAAAGCTCGCGGTCACTGGCACCTGCGATCACCGCCCTGAGAACTGTACCGCTTGTGCGCAGGCGCTTTCAGCGGACGCTCCTTCGAAGCGTTACACCGCCTGGGACGAGATCGACATTGCACCACCGGTCGAGGGCCAGATTGGGCTGATGTTCCTTATCATCCGCCACTATCTGCTCGAAACGAACTGCGACCACTGCGACCATGTCAGCCGTGCGCAGCCCTGGCGGTCCGCAGGAGAGCATGAGTGGGAGCAGGTTGAGTTGGGCGAATGGCGCCTGGTTGGTCCGCAGTTGGCCGGACTCATCGTGTTCCTTGCGCTGCGCCTGCGTCTGTCCCGGCCGCGGATTCGGGAGGCGCTGATGGAAATGTTTGGCCTGCTGCTCAGTGTCGGCGTGATCGACGAGACCCTCCGGGAAGCCGGGCGCGCCAGTTTTCCGCTGGAGGACGTGCTGGTGGCCGACCTCCTGCAGGAACCGCAACTGAATGTGGATGAGACCTCCTGGCCGGAGAACCGCCTGCTGCTCTGGCTGTGGGCCTTGGTAACCCCCTGGACGGTCCTCTTCGTGATTGGCCCGCGGCACGCGGAAATGCTGGAGAATGTCCTGCAGGATGGCTATTACGGCATCCTGATCAGCGATGGTTACCGTGTCTACCGGGCCTGGCTGAATCGCCTGCGCTGCTGGCCGCATCTGATACGGAAGCTGCGGGGCCTGGCCGAATCCAGCGATGGCCGGGTATCTGGCGTCGGGCAGGAGATGGAAGGCCTCATGCACACGCTGAAGGATGCCATCTACGCGGCGCGGATCGATCTTCCGCCGGAAGGGCTACCCTTCCTCTACGCGACCCATGTCGATCGGCTGAAGAGCCTGTGCACCGCTCACTGGAGTGATGCCCACCCGGCGCTGCGCAGCGTCGCGCGTGAATTCCTCTACGACTGGGAGGTGATCATGCGTCCGCTCGGCGAGCCGCATTTGCCGCTCTCCAACAACGCCGCCGAACAGGCCCTGCGCCACTGGGTCATTGCCCGCCACATCAGCCACGGCACGCGCTCCGAAGCGGGTACGCGTGCTTTCGCTCTCCTCGCCAGCGTCATCGAAACTTGCCGTCTTCGCGGCGCCTCCTCATGGCGCTATCTCGGCACTGTCATCCGGGCGGCTCGCAAGGGCCTGGAACTTCCCCCGCTTCCCGCTATCCCGGCAGCAGCGTAAAAAAACGGAGGGGGATGTGAACGTTTACCGGCCGGGCAGCGCTGCTCAGCGCTGCGCGTCCTGTATATCCAGGCCGACATCGCCGACCGTGTCTGCGAATTGCTCGCCGGCGCCATGCAGGAATTGTGCATCGGCAACCCGGCCGACATCGCGACCGATGTCGGCCCGGTGATCGATGAAGCGGCGCGTGCGCTCCTGGTGGCACACGCACGCTGGCTCGACAGCTTTGCGACGCCGATTTTCACCTGCCCACTCGACGAGGAAGCCACCCGGCACGGCACCTTCTTCGCACCGCGTGCCTACGAGATCGACAGCATCGCCCGCCTCGAACGGGAAGTCTTCGGGCCGATCCTGCACGTCGTGCGCTGGCGTGCCGAAGACCTCGACCAGGTCTGCGCGGCCATCGCCAATACCGGCTACGGACTGACGCTGGGCATCCACAGCCGCATCGACGAAACCATCAAGCGCATCACCGACCGCCTGCACGTCGGCAACACCTATGTGAACCGCAACATCATCGGCGCCGTCGTCGGCGTCCAGCCCTTCGGCGGCGAGGGACTCTCGGGCACCGGTCCGAAGGCCGGCGGCCCGCATTATCTCTATCGCTTTGCCAGCGAGCGCACGCTCAGTGTCGATACCACCGCCGCCGGCGGCAACGCCGGGCTGATGGCGCTCGACGAAGGCGAGTGACCCCCCTCCGCATGGGCAAGTTGCCTGTACGCGTTACCTTTATGGCACCCTGTGACCATATGACTACTTGATCGGGAGAAAGGCATGTCCGCCACCGTTGAAGAACTTGAGGCCGAAGTACTCGGCCTGCCTGCTGTCCAACGAGCTCGCCTGGTGGAGAAACTCATCGCCAGTCTTGACGTTGAACCAAACGTTGAAAACGCTTGGGCGGAAGAAGTTGAAAGACGCCAGGGAGAGATAGAGAGTGGAACGGTGCCGCTACTTCCCGGCGCTGAAACTCTCTCCCGCTTGCGGGCCGAATTTCAATGAAGTATTGGCTGCACCCTGAGGCGGAATCAGGGTGCAAAGCCGGCTTTCCACAGCAGAGTTGAACAACATCATGAGCCAACCAACAGATAAAAGACAAGCGGAATTCGTACAGTGGATGCCATACATACTCGACGCATTGCGGGAATTGAACGGATCGGCCACACCAAGAGAGGTTTGCGACTCGGTCGCCAGGCTTGCGCATGTTCCAGATGAAAAGCGATTCGCCAAGCTCGGAAGTGGCAGTTTACGGTTCCCGAATCAGGTCGCTTGGGCTCGTCAATATCTTGTTTGGGAAGGGTTGCTGTCGTCACCCAAACACGGAATCTGGATGCTCACATCGTCCAGCCAGAAACTCCACCTCACCTACGATCAAGCGCGCGAAATAGCCAGAAAATGGGTCGCCATTCATGCCGAGAAGCGGGCACAAGCGCAAGAACCTCCGCCAGAAGCTGTCGAAGATCAGCCCTTTGTAACAAGTCCGCCGAACGGATACGGTGAAGAGTTACTCGTACAACGGCAGGCACTCTCCCCCGAATCGTTCGAGAGGTTTTGTGCCGATCTCCTGAAGCATCTTGGGCTTGAAAGAGTAAGAGTAACTGGCGTTACTGGTGACAAAGGCATCGATGGCGAAGGATACCTTCCCCTGGGACCAATCGTCACAGCCAAGATTGCCTTTCAATGCAAACGTTACTCCGGTCCGGTCTCTTCACGTGAAGTGCAGAGTTTTCAAGGTGCTGTTGGGGATGCCGAGAAAGGAATCTTTTTTACCACCGGCTACTTTACTGACAATGCTCGGGACGCTGCCCGCCGTCCGGGTTGCAAACCCATCGAATTGATCGACGGGGATCGCTTGATCGAACTGCTCGAAAAGCATGAGTTCGGTTTATTGCCAGCGAGGACCTACGAAATCGACTACAACCTGATGTCGAATTATAGCAAGGACCCAAAGAAGGCGGTCCACGTTGCACTCAACAAGGACCTCCAAGGGATGCCCCGAAACCGACGGCCTTCTCAGTCATGACATTCTGTTTCCAAGGTCAGCATTGCCAACTGGATGCACTTGAAGACAGTATGCTTGTTAGAGGAGGCTATTTCTCAGCCAGTGAAGAAAAGAGCCATGGTTGTTGAGTCGATTCTGAAGAGCCTTAGTCCACCGGAACCAGGTATTGATAAGAAATGGGCATTAGTGGCCAAGAAGCGTTTAGTACAACTCCGCACAGGGGCTATTGTAGCTGTCCCGGGAGACGAAGTATTCCTGATCGAGTTGCCGATAGCCCAGTAAAGCCGCGTGACCTGCGGTCACATCGCACGCAACAAGGAAGGAGGACCATGGCTCTCGCACTTTAGCAACTGATCAACGGACTGACCCTGGGGGGTAAAGGAGAACGCACCATGAACCGAAGCTACACCGCAGTAATCAAGCAGGATGCCGACTGGTGGATCGGCTGGATAGAAGAAGTGCCTGGCGTAAATTGTCAGGAATCTTCGCGCGAAGCGTTGTTACAGTCACTACGCGAGACATTGATCGAAGCCATTGACTTCAATCGCGCAGAGGCACTCGATGCGGCTGGCAAAAGGTTTGAAGAATTGCCAATTGCTCTATGAAACGGCGTGACTTGCTGTCACACCTCATGGCGCATGAATGCGCATTGCTGCGCGAGGGCGGTAGTCATTCCTGGTGGTGCAACGTAAGCACAAACAGGCGAAGCGCAGTTCCAAGGCACAACGAGATCAGCAACCTCTTGGCAATCAAGATTTGCCGTGACCTCGGCATCCCGGAGCCAACAAAGTTTTGACAATGTGCTTGACGCGGACACCTGGCAGGCATGCCGTCCGCACCGCTGAGCCCTGCGTTTCACGCAGGCAACAAGGAGGAGGACCATGGCTCTCGCACTTCAGCAACTGATCAACGGACTGACCCTGGGGGCGGTCTATGGCCTGATCGCCATCGGCTACACGATGGTCTACGGCATCATCGGGATGATCAATTTCGCGCACGGCGACATCTACATGGTCAGCGCCTTCATCGCCGTGACCGTGTTCACGATGCTGGCCAGCTTCGGGATCAGTTCAATCCCGCTCTCGCTGCTGCTGGTGCTGCTGGTCGCCGTGCTGTTCACCTCGGTCTATGGCTGGACGGTCGAACGCATCGCCTACCGGCCGCTGCGCGGTTCGACGCGACTGGCGCCGCTGATCTCGGCGATCGGCATGTCGATCTTCCTGCAGAACATGGTGCAACTGACACAAGGGGCACGCGTCAAGCCGATCGCGCCGGTTCTCGTCGGCGGCATCGATCTGCTGACGGTCGACGGCTTCACCGTCCGCCTCGCCTACTCGCAGATCCTGATCGTTTTCGTCACCGTCGCGCTGATGGCCGGCTTCACCTACCTGATCACCCAGACTTCCTTCGGCCGCCAGCAACGCTCGTGCGAGCAGGACCGGACGATGACCGCGCTGCTCGGGATCAACGTCGACCGCACGATCTCGCTGACCTTCATGCTCGGCGCGGCGCTCGCCGCCGTCGCCGGCGTGATGGTCACGGTCTATTACGGCGTCGTCGATTTCTTCATCGGCTTCGTCGCCGGCATCAAGGCCTTTACCGCCGCCGTCCTCGGCGGCATCGGCTCGCTGCCGGGAGCGATGCTCGGCGGCCTCCTGATCGGCCTGATCGAAGCGTTCTGGGCCGCTTACCTGTCGGCCGAGTACAAGGATGTGGCCACCTTCAGCATCCTCATCCTGGTGCTGATGTTCCGCCCTTCCGGCCTGCTCGGCCGTCCTGAAGTGGAGAAAGTCTGATGGCAACACTCGTTCTCGCCCACCCCGGCGTCACCCCGGCCGAGCGCCTCAAGGACGCCGCGGCGCTGGCCCTGATCG
Source organism: Candidatus Accumulibacter cognatus (assembly GCA_013414765.1). Lineage (GTDB taxonomy): Bacteria > Pseudomonadota > Gammaproteobacteria > Burkholderiales > Rhodocyclaceae > Accumulibacter > Accumulibacter cognatus. The sequence continues at coordinate 3,503,483 of CP058708.1, read as the reverse complement.
CCCTGCTGCTCGGCATCCCGATGATCGGCCTGAGCACCGTCGACCAGGGTGGCGCGCTACGCATCACCACCCGCTGGCCGGCGCTATGTTCATTCGTCGCCGTATGCTTCGCCGGCCGCCTGCTGCTGCGCTATGCCCTCGACCACCTGCGGGCACGCCGGCAAATACGCGAACAGGCCGTAGAGGCGGTCAGCGGGCGCCGCCTGGCGAGCAGCCCGCTGCTGACCTGGGTCGGCTGGATCGCACTCGGCGTTTCGCTGGTGCTGCCGATCGTTTTTTCCGAGAACCGCTACGTCGTCGATACCGCGACCACGGTGCTGATCTACGTGATGCTCGGCTGGGGCCTGAACGTCGTCGTCGGTCTGGCCGGCCTGCTCGATCTCGGCTATGTCGCTTTCTACGCGGTCGGCGCCTATACCTATGGTCTCTTGTCCACGCAATTCGGCTGGGGATTCTGGCAGGCGCTGCCGGTCGCCGGCGCCATGGCGGCGAGCTTCGGGATCATCCTCGGCTGGCCGACGCTGCGCCTGCGCGGCGATTACCTGGCAATCGTGACGCTCGGCTTCGGCGAGATCATCCGCGTCATCCTGGTCAACTGGACCGAGCTTTCGGGCGGCCCGAACGGTATCCCCTCGATCCCGCGCCCCTCGTTCTTCGGCCTGCCTTTCAAACCGCCTGGCGACGATCCGACCTTCGCCTCGTTCTTCGGTCTCGAATATGCTCCCAACCACCGCATCATCTTCCTCTATTACCTGATTCTCGCGCTGGCGCTGCTCACCAACGGCTTCGTCTCCAGAATGCGCCGGCTCCCGATCGGCCGCGCCTGGGAAGCCATGCGCGAAGACGAGATCGCCTGCAAGGCAATGGGCATCAATGCGCGCAACGTCAAGCTCTCGGCCTTTGCCATCGGGGCCATGCTCGGCGGTTTCGCCGGCGTCTTTTTCGCGGCCCGGCAGGGATTCATCTCGCCCGAATCGTTCACCTTCAACGAGTCGGCGATCATCCTGGCGATCGTCGTTCTCGGCGGCATGGGCAGCCAGCTCGGTGTCGTCCTCGCCTCCCTGGTGCTGGTGCTGCTGCCCGAACTCGGGCGCGACTTCGCCGAATACCGGATGCTGCTCTTCGGCGCGGCGATGATCCTGATCATGGTCTGGAAACCCGGCGGCATCCTCTCGCACCGCGAACCGACGCTGCGCTACCTCGCCGACGGCGGCCGCCGATGAGCGCCGCCCCGCTCCTGAGCGTCGAGCGCCTGACCATGCGCTTCGGCGGCCTGCTGGCCATCGACGACCTGTCGCTCGACGTCGCCGCCCGCCAGATCACCGGCGTCATCGGACCGAACGGCGCCGGCAAGACCACCTTCTTCAACTGCCTGACCGGTTTCTACAAGCCGAGCCAGGGCAGCGTCCGCCTCAACCACCCGCAACGCGGCGTGATGCGCCTCGAACAGCTCGCCAGCCACCAGGTCGCGCGCACCGCCAAAGTGGTGCGCACCTTCCAGAACATCCGCCTGTTCCCGAAGATGACCGTGCTCGAAAACCTCATCGTCGCGCAGCACAACGCCCTGCAGCACGCCTCGCGTTTCTCGCTGGCCGGCCTCTTCGGCCTGCCCGGCTATCGCCGCGCGGAAGCGGCCGCGATGGACAAGGCGGTCGGCTGGCTCAAACACCTCCATCTGATCGACCAGGCCGACACCGCCGCCGGCGACCTGCCCTACGGCATGCAGCGGCGCATCGAGATCGCCCGCGCACTCTGTGTCGACCCGCTCCTGCTCTGCCTCGACGAACCGGCGGCCGGCCTCAACCCGCGCGAATCGGCCGAACTCAACGAACTCCTCAAACACCTGGCGCGCGACGAAGGGATCGCCATCCTGCTGATCGAGCACGACATGAGCGTGGTGATGAATGTCTCGGACCACATCTGCGTCCTCAACTACGGCCGCAAGATCGCCGAAGGCCCGCCGCTGCAGATCCAGCGCGACCCGAACGTGATCAAGGCCTATCTTGGCGAGGAAGATGCCGACGAACTGCAGGCCGACGAGTCGCAGGCCAACGGTCATGACTTTACCAGGCACCCCCGATCATGAAAGTCATGACCGCTTCCCTCCCTTGCAGGGCGCATTCCGGCTTGCACGCCGGAATCGTTCGATGGGCGCAGAGCAGGCTCTGCGAATTCCCCATCTCACCCCCCGACCCCTCCCCCGCGAGGGGGGAGGGGAAATTCGTGAGTCGCATACGCGACTTTCACATTAAGGAAGAACCGCATCCGGAGGCCCCGCGATGATGCTGCAACTGTCGGGCGTGCATGCCCACTACGGACACATCCATGCGCTGCACGGCGTCGACATCGACGTGCAGGTCGGCGAAGTGGTCACCCTGATCGGGGCCAACGGCGCCGGCAAGTCGACGCTGATGATGGCGATTTTCGGCCAGCCGCGCGCATCGGGCGGACGCATCGTCTTCGACGGCGAAGACATCACCCATCTGCCGACGCATGAAATCGCCCGCCGCGGCATCGCACTGGTTCCCGAAGGCCGGCGCATCTTCTCGCGCATGACGGTGATGGAGAACCTGCAGATGGGCGCGGTGCTCGGCGAGGAAATGAACTTCGCGGTCGATCTCAAGCGCATGTACGCGCTCTTCCCGATTCTCGAGGAGCGCTGCCAGCAGCGCGCCGGCACGCTCTCGGGTGGCGAGCAGCAGATGCTGGCGATCGCGCGCGCCCTGATGAGCCGGCCGCAACTCCTGCTGCTCGACGAACCCTCGCTTGGCCTCGCCCCCCTGTACATCAAGAAAATCTTCCAGATCGTCCGCGAACTCAACCGCGAGCACGGCATGACCCTGCTGCTCGTCGAACAGAACGCGCACCACGCGCTGCGCGTCGCGCACCGCGGCTACGTGCTGCAACATGGCCGGATCATCCTGTCGGGAACCGGCCGGGAGCTGCTGGCCAATCCGGAAGTGCACGCGGCCTATCTCGAAGGCGGCCACGCCGCGACGGCGACCTGAGCCTCATGGACAGCGGCAAGGCACCGCCGCGCTGGCTCCCTTTTCTGGTCCTCGGCGTCGGCCTGCTGGCGATTTCCTTCGGCGCCATTCTGGCGCGCTTCGCCCAGGGCTACGGCCTGCCTTCCCTGACCATCGCCACGCTGCGCCTTGGCCTGGCGGCGCTGATCATCACCCCGCTCGCCCTCTGGCAATCGAGCCGGACACTGCGCGCGCTGAACCGCGGGCAGATCCTGCTGACCTGCGGCGCCGGCTTCTTCCTGGCGCTGCATTTCGCCACCTGGATCAGCTCGCTCGAATACACCTCGGTGGCCAGCAGTACCGCCCTGGTGACGACCAATCTGTTATGGGTCGGCATCGCTTCGTTCCTGCTCTTTGGCGACCGCCCGAGCCGCCTGATGCTCGTCGGCATCGTGATTTCCCTGTCCGGCAGCGGACTGATCTTCTGGAGCGACAGCCGGGCAAGCGCCCCCGGCAGCCATCCACTGCTCGGCAACCTCCTCGCCATCGTCGGAAGCTGGTGTTTCTCGGCGTATCTCCTGATCGGCCGCCGCCTGCGCGCCAGCCTGCCGCTGCCGGCGTATGTCTGGCTCGCCTACGGCAGCGCCGCGATGCTGCTGGTTCTTGCCTGTCAGAGCAGCGGCACGCCCTTGTCCGGATACAGCGACGCCGCTTATCTGGTGGCCCTGGGCATGGCGCTCGGCCCGCAGTTGCTCGGCCACACTTCGTACAACTGGTCGCTCAAACATGTCTCGCCAACCTTCATTGCGGTGGTGACGCTCGGGGAGCCAGTGGGAAGCGCGGTACTGGCGTGGGTCTTTTTCGGGGAAGCGTTCGCGCTGTGGCAGGGAGTCGGGTTTGTGATGCTGCTGGTCGGGATTTATCTCGCGGCGAGGGGGGAAAGGTAGCAAGCGAAGTCAGAGCCTCTGGAAACACGGCTCGACGGTGTACCGTCACAAACGGGTTCCCTTGATCATTGGATGCACATGGGCGGTATGAGCAAATCTCTGCAGCCGAAGAAAAAACGTGCTCGCTCCCTCGCTGCTCAACACAGGGACCTGCGCATGTCGGAACCTGACCGGCCAAACTGCTCTCTATCGGCCTGCCGACGGACGCCAGTCTATACCAGGGCGTCGAACGGGCTCCGAACACCTCGCCCGCCGCGCCTGAGCACATGCGTGTAAATCATCGTCGTGCTCACCTCCGCATGGCCCAGGAGTTCCTGCACGGTGCGAATGTCGTAGCCGCTTTCGAGCAGGGAAGTGGCAAACGAGTGGCGAAGCGTGTGTGGGGTCGCTGGCTTGCTGATTCCGGCATGGCGCAGCGCATCGCGCATCGCACGCTGGATGGTCTGCGCTCCCACATGGTGTCGGCGAACGGCCCCCGAGCGCGGATCGACCGATCGTTTGGCCGCGACAAACACATACTGCCAGGCCCATTCACGCGCGGCGTTCGGGTATTTTCGTTCGAGCGCCCATGGCAAATACACTTCGCCCCAACCGTCAGCGAGGTCCGCTTCGTGCAGCGCCTTCACCCGTGCCAGATGCTCGCTGAGCGGAGCAAGCAGCTTTTCGGGCAGCATCGTCACCCGATCCTTGAACACCTTCCCCTCCCGCACCAGGATCTCGCCGCGAGCGAAGTCCACGTCCTTCACCCGCAACCGCAGGCACTCCATGATGCGCATCCCGGTACCGTAGAGCAGTCGGAGGATCAGACCCACGGTTCCTTCGATCGGCGCCAGCAGACGCTGAACTTCTGCCGGGGTCAGAACGACCGGCAGACGTTTCGTAGCCTTCGCCGACTCGACCTCATCGAGCCACGGCAGCTCAGTCTCCAACACTTCCTTGTAAAGAAACAATAGAGCGCTTTTCGCCTGGTTCTGGGTGGATGCAGAAACACGCCCCGCCACGGCCAGGTGAGTCAGAAACGCCTCCACCTCGTTTGCTCCCATTTCCCGCGGATGACGTTTGCCGTGGAAGAGAATGAAACGTCGCACCCAATCGCTATAAGCCTGCTCGGTCCGTATGCTATAGTGCTTGACACGGATGCGGTCGCTGAGCTGTTCAAGCAGCCGCCTGGGAGGTCGAGAAGCGCCGCCGGCATTGACGCAATTGCCCGAACTTTTAGTGAACGTGTCCATTGGGCACCTCCTTGTTTCGGTTGGGAATTTGCCGATAACTGACTATGTATACAGTATAATGTCGCAAAGTAAATCGTCAAGTAGGATGTCCACTTCACGTTAGAGACCTTCAATTTGTCCCCTAAGTGGTATTCCGCAGCAAGAACAAATCCGCAGCCTGGAATCAAGGCCCATCCGTTTTCGGCACGAATCGGCTTTGGCACAGATAAGTACGCTCCAGCATCGGCCAGCATGAACAGCGCAAACGCGATCCACCTCATTTCGCTTCCCTTCTTGGGCGCCCGGCCTCTAACACCACGGTCGAGGTCGCGCCTTCGGCGCTGGACGCTTCGCCCGCAAGCGGGCTCGCGCCCCTCACCTCGCCGTTCGGCATCGTAATCACTACATCGAAGATGGTCCGCTACCAATGACACAAGCTCTTCACTACCCAACGATTGAATTCCACGACGTCGAGGCACTGAAGCGTGCGCTATTGGTATGGGACCGTATCTGTCGGATAGTCCCTCAGGGTTACGTTCCAGAAGACACCTCGGAAGTTCGTACTGCAGTATCCACTGGTGCAGTTCAGGACCTCGTGCTTGACGATCAAGAGAAGTCTCAGGCAGCTCACTCGTTTCTTGACTTCTATGCAAAGCGTGACGACCCCAAGAACAGACTGGTTTGGCCCGCAGGCTTCTCGACCGAGACATTTACACGCATCAATCCAGAAAAAATCGATGCGAAGCTAGTGCCTCTGTTTGAGCAACTCGCCCGCCGACTGACCGCCGACGGATTTCTTGAAGTCCCGCACGAGATGGCCGGTGGATACATGTTCTATTTGGCTACGTCCGTTGCCAACCGTCGCGGGCTAGACATAACGACTGACTCGTCTGACTACTGGGCGGTCGGGAGTTATTTCGCGGCGAGTGGAAACTTCACCGAGCAGGTCTACGCTGAACACGCTGACGCATATTTGGCGAATCTTGCGATTGACGATCTGTTGCCAGAATCTTTGGAATCGGTTTCGATTGATGCTGTTCTTCGTTTTCGTGAAGACACTGCGGAACTACGGCATGACTTCCGAAAGGAGTTGCAAGGACTCAAGGAAGAACTAGAGCGCTGCAACAATAAGACGCACGCACGGCATATCGTTGCCGATTTTTCAAAACGTTTTGAGAAATCCAAAGATGAATACCGTAAGTCTCTCGGGCTTTTCCGCAAGACTGACTTGTGCAGCATTATCTCCGTGGGGCTGCCTGTCGCCGCATCGATTGTTGCGCTCCCAGTAGCTGCTGGCGCTGACCCATACACTCCCGTTCGACTTGGTGTGGGGATGCTTCTAGGAGCAGTGTCAGCGCTTGCAGCAAGGGAAATGATTGATAAGAAGCGTACTGTTGCATCCTATCTGGTAGATGCCGAACGTCTTACCCGCACACCGAATTGGCTGCTGCACAGAAAGTTTGAAGAGTTTATCAACGACTAACGTAGCCGCCGCGATGCCGAACCCATCATTCCACCGGACCTTGCGCATAAAGCCGCGCAAGGCCGGTGAATTCAAACGTTAGGCCTCACACAACACCGTTCACTGTACCTCACGGAGCCTTCAGTGCCGAAGTTGGAGACGCACCTAAAGACAGCAGGCGCCCTAGGAGCATTGCTCTTTATCCTCTACTGCTTCAGCATTTCCTTTCTTCCGTCAGACGTTGCGCTTGGCGACATAATTCCGCTGGTGCTGCTTCTCGCGCAGTTTGCGTTGTCACTCGCTTGGTATGTGCTGCTCTGCGCATTGACGGGAGCACTATTCTGGAACTGCGCCGCCCTGCTCTTTCACCTGCTCCTGCCTATTCGCTTCATCGTGGTGCTCGGATTCCACCTTGTCTCACAGCACCCTCGACGAACAACAGTGGCAAGGATACTGGGCACAGTTGCCAGGCGAACCGTGCGACGGTTTCCGGTGTGGGCTAACCCTCTGCTTGCGCTTGCCGGAATGGGTTCTCTCTTGGTGCTGCTTAATGACTACCTGCACCACGGTTTTGGCGTGTTTGTGCCGGGGACCTCGGACGGTGCGTTTGCGCTCAGGACGGCACTTTTCATAGTCGGATGCATGTATCTGTTTGTGGTGCTGCAGCATTTCGCTCATGCGTACGCGCCACGCGCACTACGTCGGCGAGTAGTAGTGACTTCGCCACTGTTCTGGCTGGCTCCCGGGCTGTTCGCATTGAACCCGCGAAGCGCCCAGGTGCATGTAACGCTTCTCGCCGCCGTCGTCCTACTTGTCTGCTTTCCTGGTGGATATAGCGGCTTGCTGCAGTTGTCCGCGTCTTCTGCCGGTCTGCGGTCAGAGCAGACGACCGTTGTGCTTCAGAAGGCTGCCGCATACGGGAACGCCTTTCATAGTTCTGAAGATGAAGCGTGCACCTTCTATCGGGTTCAGCAGACCGGAGAGGTCGCCACCGTGCACGGAGTTACAGTCCTCTTTCACGGAATCGGGAAGCGCAGTCTGCTAGCCTTGCCGGCTTTTCCTGGCCTGCGACGCCTTGAGATCCGGTCGGAGGACATGCGTACCGTTGACGAGCCGCTGAGCGCGCTAAGGGACAGGACGGACTACTGGTTTCGAATCTACTCAATAGCAGCCTCGGTCGACTTGCTTACCGATCGCGCGATCTCTCGGGGTGTTCTGCAACTTGAAGAGGACGAGAACTTCTCGTTCGTTCTCAAAGTCGTGGGAAGGATTGTGCCCAGCCCGTCCAGCGTAGCCGATTCCGTCTCTAACGGCGTGCTCAAGTGCTTACTGAAGGACGCGCCAGAGGACCTGAGGAAGGGGCTAGTCGCCCTTAGCGTTGCGTCCGTCAGAAGACTGGGTGCCAAACAGTGAGGCCTAACCCCTCGCTCAACACGCGACCCACCACGGCTTGCCGGCTTGCCCGACAGGCCGGAGGTCAGTATAGGCCTGTCGGGCAAGCCGGCAAGCCGTGGTGGGCGCGTTAGCTCGAACGTTAGGCCTCGCACCCACGGCGACGATGTAGCCTCCGTCGCCCCGGTCTGCCACCCCGCACGGCACCGTGGTGCGCACGGTCAGAAACCCGCCTTCCATCGTTGTTTCTGTTGGGGCGCCGGCCGCGATGCACAGCGCCAGCCTCTCGCCTTCGGTCAGGTCGGCAGCAGGCGCGCCCTTACGTGGCGGCGTCGTGAACCTGCGCATGGCTTCGCGCATCGGGTCCGCGCATTCCGTGTCTGCGTCCACCGCGATGCCCAACCCGTCAGTCAACCGGACCTTGGCCGGCGTTGCGCCGTCAGTCATCGTGAGTCCTTTCCCGGCCAAGGCCGCTTACTTCTGCGTTAGGTGTAAGACCACGATCCGTCAGGCGTCGCTGTTCTGTTCGCCGGCCACCGCACCGCGATGCCCAGCACAGTTACCTCCATCCACGCAGATCCATCCGCCATTTCAACCGGCCGCCCGAGGTCCGGGCTACCGATCACGACAACCCATTGGCTAGTTTGCCGAACCGCCGAGAGGAAGCGCATTCCTTCCTCATGTGACTCAAGCAAAATCGTTGTGGGTGGCTTGAGGTTTGCCGCCAAGAACTCCACACGAACACGGGCGATCCCATCAAGAATGTCAGAGTCCATCACTTCTCCTTTACACCTAACATCACGGTCGAGGTCGCGCCTTCGGCGCTGGACGCTTCGCCGGCAAGCCGGCTCGCGCCCCTCACCTCGCCGTTGGGCGTCATGAGTGCCGCTATTTACCGATCAATTCTTCTTGGGCTAGCTCTCAGCGTTTCGGCTAACGCTTGGTCACGCGACTTGGCCGGACATTGGGACTTGAAGATTGAGAACAGAGAGCACCATGTCGTCACTGCTCTCGTTATCGAGTTCACTGCGCATCCGGCTCAGACGTGTGAAGACGGAATCTGGCTCCGTGTCGATGTGGTATCCGCAACTACAGAGGACAGTAAATTCTTCCCGGTGTCAGACCCACTGTCATATAGCGTCAAAAATAACCGCCTAGTACTAGACCGTGGTGGCGTATGCGATGGAGGAGCCTTCCTGCCCGGCGCGCTCAATGACGAAACCATTCGCGGCGAATATATCAGTGGAGCGCGTGGTCTCAGGCTGCTCGGCTTCTTTACATTGAGCAAAAGAAAGTGAACCGAATGACGCCCAACATCACAATCCACCGGACCTCCGGCAAGCTGCGCTTGCCTGCGTCCGGTGATTTTCAACGTTAGCCATCAAAGGCGAGGTCGCCCATGGTCCCTTTCACAACGCTGAAGGCAACGCTCAAGCAGGTCAAGACTGACCAACTCGATGCGCATTCACGTGAGCTATTGGACGGATGCTTTCCGGAGTTTCTGGGTCAACAGAACATCGCAGACTGGCTAGTCGCATCCGACATTCAACTGCAGGTCACGTCGAAATCGACGCTTCCGGCAACTCACGGCCGACTACGCCGCTACGCTGGGGGCCCAACGCTTCCGGGCGGCCGATACTTTTCAGTTGCCAACGACTCCTCCGGCGCTGATGGTGGGACGTTGGTTTGGGAACTGATGTCCTACTGGACCTCACGCGCCAAACTCTTTCCGGATGTTGTGGACTCGACGGTACACGTTGAGGCGGCAGATGCGGTGCGCTCGGAGTACCCTCAGCTTGTCGGCACTGCGCCTTTTCTTCTCCTCATAACGTCAGAAGTTCTCAGCGTTCAATCGACCGATGACGGGCCGAAAGTTGAACTTGGCCCTAGGACTGGGAAAGTCCTTCCTCTTGAGGTGCACCACTACGAGGTGGACCGTGTCGTCGACCTTCGACTGCCAAAGACGCAGGCTTGGTTTGTTGATCACTTCGGGGCTCTTGAAGTTGACGCTGGCTGCAGGAACGAGTTCAACATATGCACCGCGAAGCACCGTCCAGGCGGCTTCAAGGAACTGCTGCCAACACTGCTGAACCCCTTACCAGGCGGAAGCGCATTTCATCAGGCAGTTGGCGCATGGCTGCGAAATGAAGGAGCCTTCGGCTTTGTCTTTCCGTCGGCGCGGCGGAACGGCTGCGTCGAAGTCAATGGAGAGGATGTCCGCCGCTCCGATGGCTGGAATTTTGTCCTTTATCACGGGGCGCCACCGGTTAGGGCTCCGGCACTCTTCGGCGTTGAACCGAAGTGGCTCCTCGACGGGGACGTCGGCGTTGAAATTGAAGACTGGCAGCAGGGCGATAGCCAAGTGTCGTGGAAACTCAGTGGGCTAGAAGAAGGAGAACGGCGGCGATACGATCTCCAGTGGGCCGTGCGCGCCGGTCGCATTGAAGAGTCGCTCGTCTGGGAGTCACGCTTTGGCGCGCGCGAGAGGTGATGACCACATTGATGGCTAACCCCTCGGTCAAGCGGACGTGCCTACGGCACGCCGCTTACCTCCAACGTTAGGCGTCACAACTTACCCAAGAGGCCCCGATGACTCGCAAGCTGAAAGTCGTAGCCTTGGTTGTAGGCCTAGCCGTTGCGCTGCTGCTTCTGGCGCTGTTATTCCTTCAACTGAAGGCAGCGCCCCCATCTCCGGACGTCAGAGCGTTTGGCGACAACAGAGACTGGGTGCTAACGGAGGACATGGTCTACGTTGTGGGCAACACTATTGAGGATCGAATCCGAATCGTCGTTCCCAAAGGCTTCGTCACGGATTTTGCATCGATACCCCAGAGTCTGTGGTCACTTGGTCTCTCCCCTCATGGGCAATACAGCAGAGCCGCCGTGGTACATGACTATCTGTACTGGGCCCAACCGTGTACGCGCGCCCAAGCCGATCGCTTGATGGTGATCGCAATGAAGGAAAGCAACGTCGGCAGCTTTGATGAATGGGCCGTCTACCGGGCTGTCGATCTGTTCGGGAGCGGTCCATGGGAGCAGAATGGCAAAGAACGCGCGAACGGCATACCTAGAGTGATTCCACAGGCCCTGTTGCGCCCAAAGGATCCAAACATGAGTTGGAAGGACTACCGACTTCTGGTTGCGAAGCAAGGCGTGCGGGATCCTGAGTTTGAAGTTAACCCAGCATACTGTACCGTCGGCAACTCGACGCAAGTTCCTTCAGAACAGGCCGCTTCGACCCTCAGAAAGTGACGCCTAACCCCTCGCTCGAGCCGACCCTCTCCGGCATGCGGCGTAAGCCCGGTCCGCGGCACTCGGTGCATCATCGCGCACCGGGCTTACGCCGCATGCCTCCGCGGGCGGCTCAGCTCGAACGTTAGCCATCGAAATTAGGAGGCACCTCGTTGATGAAAAGGCAAACACTGCTAGGGATTCTTGGAACACTCATTCTCGGCGCCTTAGGCTCCGGATTATGGGAGCTAATTAAGCCGGGCTTTTCGTTTCTTGGGTCTGCGGCTTTGGCCGTAATTTCCCTTGGGCTTGACAGTGTTGTTAGTGACATTTACACGAGAGTTGGGCGCGCCGATATCGCTTCGACTTGGATTAAGGGCACAACCCTAATGATTTTCGGTACTGTTTTCTACGCCGCTGCCGGGATGATGATGGCAAAAGCTAGGGCGATGCCTGTGAACGACCTCACTTATCGACGACGTTCAATGTTGGCCGCGTTGGCGCTGATGCTCGTGGCTGCGTATATATTTGTCGGCGGAGCTAGACACGCATATGTTGCAAAAACGCGTGGATACTTTGAATACTTAACGCGTGTCGCCGCACCATACATGACAGTTGACGAACGGCTCCTGATGGACTCAAAGCTGGCGCTCATAAAAAGCAGGTCTGACTATGAGAAGTTGGCCGCTGATTTGAAGCTGCTTTTGAAAACCAAGAACATCACCGTCGCCGAGGATGGTGAGTGATTTATGGCTAACCCATCCATCAACACGGACGCTGCGCGATGAAGCCGCGCAGCGCCGGTTATGTCATACGTTAGAAATCTCTTGGAGCCCTTCTGATGGCGATAGCAAGAAAAGGTAGTTGGCGGGACCTCAGCAGCGCACAAGCGGCAGTAATTGCAGCCGCACTAGCTGTTGTGCCGGCGCTAATTACAGGAATCACAACCAGTTATGTGACGTTTCAGTCGTCAATAACAAAAGCAAAGGAAGAAGTTCTGGGAGAGCGTGACATACGCGAGCGACTCGCAAAGCAACTCCCCATTCGGCCTGGGTACGCGAAGCATGTCTATCCCCAATACGGGATTGGATTCATAGCTCCGACTGCTTGGATAAAAGACGATGCCCCAGTTCACTATGGAATTCCTGATATTGATATTGTTCAGCGCTACACGGATCAAAAAGCGGCCATCGGTGTGGAATTTAAGCTCACGCAGGTTCAAAGCAACTACGTGAATGACATCGTCGCAGAGGTTCGCAATCAGAAGGATGTGTGGGAAAAGAACGACCCCAAGATTACCGTTACCGACGCAACTCTAAATGGCCGAGAGGCCAAGCTATTTCACTACACGCATTCCACGGGAAAGCGAATTGGCGAGCGTAGAGTCTACTGGGTTCGACTTGTTCCAGAGATAAAGTTGCAACTCCAAGGTTTCACCTACACGGATGAACCGGATAGGGAAGAGTTCTGGAGAGAGTTCGACAGGATAGTTGAGTCAACCGTTATCGATCAGGAACTAATCGATAGAAAGCGGAGAACGGCCAGCCAATGAAAATCCATACATCTTCGCGTTGCTCTCCGCCTTGCCCTCCATCAGCGATTTCTAACTTTGCGCTCAACACGGACCGCCTGCAAGCTACGCTTGCAGGTTCCCTCCGCCCTTCGGGCTCCGGCGGCCGGTTAGCTTGACGTTAGAGAGCAACAACCCTCGGGGTAACTATGCCCATTCCCGACTATCAAACCCTGATGCTGCCGCTGCTTCGGTTTGCTGCCGACGGCAACGACCACACCACACGCGAAGCCGTCGAAATTCTCGCCACTGAGTTTCAACTCACTCCGGCCGAACGCAATGAACTCTTGGCAAGCGGGCAGCAGGCAATTTTCAACAACCGTGTCGGCTGGGCAAATTCCTACCTCAAGAAAGCGGGGCTTTTGGAGTCGCCGCGCAGAGGGGCGCTACGTATTACTGCCCGAGGCAAAAAGATACTTGGCGACAACCCGACAAGAATCGACGTCAAGTATCTTGAACGCTTTCCTGAGTTCATTGAATTCCGCGACGCTTCACGGAACAACAGAGAAACGACAACATCGGAATCCGTTGCTATCGCAACGGAGCAAACCCCGGAAGAAGCGCTAGAGCTCGCCCACCAGAGTCTTCGGCTCAGTCTTGCCCAAGACATTCTCAGCCGCATTCTCTCGTGCTCTCCCACGTTCTTCGAGCGGCTTGTCGTCGAGCTCCTAGTCAAAATGGGCTACGGCGGCTCACGCCGCGATGCCGGGGAGCGTATCGGGCAAAGCGGCGACGGTGGCATTGATGGAATCATCAAAGAAGACCGTCTCGGGCTGGACACTATCTACATCCAGGCGAAGAGATGGCAAGGTTCTGTTGGTCGCCCTGAAATTCAAAAATTCGTCGGCGCGTTGCAAGGTCAGCGCGCGAAGAAGGGTGTTTTCATCACCACTTCGTCTTACACAGCCGAGGCAATTGACTACGCATCTCGCATCGACACCAAAGTCGTGCTCATTGACGGACAGCTTCTTGCAAACCTCATGATGGACTTCGACGTTGGGGTTTCAGTTTCTGCTTCATACATCGTCAAACGTATCGACTCCGACTACTTCGAGGAGGGCGAAGTTGGTCTCTAACCCTGCGGTCAACCGGACCTGCGCAAAAAGCCGCGCAGGCCGCTCACTTCTACGTTAGGCATTACATATGGGGACATCTCAAACCACGATGGATTTCCTGCTTGACCAACTCGAGGGTTTGGCCAATGTGAGCGCGAAGAAAATGTTCGGGGAATATTGCCTTTATTTAGCAGGCAAACCCGTTGCGTTGGTCTGCGATGACCAGTTGTATCTCAAACCAACAAAGGCGGGCCGTGGCATGGTTCAGCAAACAATCGAAGGGGCACCATACCCTGGTGCAAAACCCCATCTGCTCATCACTGCCGATCTTTGGGAAGACCGAGACTGGCTCTGTCAGTTAATTCAGGCAACAAACAATGAACTTCCCTTACCAAAGCCCAAAAAGAAAAATCCCTAACATGGCGCTCAACCTCGCTCCCTTCGGTTCGGTCGCTGGACGCTGCGCGATAAAGCCGCGCAGCGCAGGTTAGCTCTACTACAAGGGCTTCTACAAGGGCTTCCCCAACTTACGCAAGCGATTTGACGCTTCTGACTTGGCTTTTCCCCTCTAATCCATACTGCATGGGCCAATCACGGCTGGGGCGTTCTGGCCGGGTCAAGGGCAGGCGGCGGCTTTTTGCCGCCTGGCGCAGAGCCCCCTTGACGCGGCCAGAACGCCGATACGCTCATGTGAGGTTGGATGCGACGGTTCTCCGCATCCAAGCTTGCAGACCCAGCGGCGACACGCGTTCTTAGCGCGGCTTCATTTCCCCGACCCTCGTTCGTTCCTGTGCTGCCCTGCTGCTTGATACAAGAAGATGGCGGACGGCGAAACTACAACCGGTCATGTTGGGCAATTTGCCCGGACCCTGATGAAAGACGCGCGCCGGTACCTCAATCGTTAGTCGGGTATCCACGTCTCCCCTTGAGCTATTCAGGCCCCCCCGGCGCGGGTCCAACCCGCTTCACATCAACGCGTGCGATGCATCGGTGATTCGTTGCCGGCGGCGACCGGCCAGGTGAGTTCCTTTCTTCCTTCTGCGGACGCTTTTTGTGGGGTCGGCCGACCTAGGCCGCGCCGGGTCTGAGCCGAAAATCCTCGCCGTATTTCAGTACCGCCCACGCCAGCCGGGCGTTCTTGGCGGCGATCGCCACCACGACGCGCCAGTAGCCGCGTCGTTCCAGCAGACTCCTCGCCCAGCGGCTGAAGCGGTCCTGCTTCTCGCCCAGCCCACTGAGGACGGCGCGCTCCCATGACGAGAAGACTGCGCAGGTAGTTGTCGCCGGCCTGGGTGATCCTGCCCAGCCGCGTATTGCCTCCACTGCTGTACTGTCCCGGCGTCAGGCCGGTCCAGGCGGCGACCTGACGGCCGTTCTGGAAGTCGTGGCCACCGCCGATGCTGGCAAGACGGGCATTGGCGGTGTTCGGGCCAATACCGGGCAACTGCATCAAGCGTTGGCTGCGCGCGTCGTCACGTGCCGCTTGGGCGATGAGCCAGTCGTATGCTTCGATCCGTTCGTCGAGTTGATCGGCGTGCGCCAGCAGGTCGCCGACGCACGCGTTGGCGTAGCCGGGCAGGTCTTCGAGATGAGCGCCGATCTCCCGGTGCAGGCAAGCGACTTTCTGTGGCAAAACGACGCCGAATTCGGCGATCAGGCCGCGCAGCCGGTTGGAGGTGGCCGTGCGTTCCTCGACGAATCCCTGCCGCGTGCGGTGCAGGCAGAGAATGATCTGCGGGTGTTCTTCCCTTGACCGGGACAAAGCGCATCTGGGGCCGCCTGACGGCTTCGCAGAGGGCGGCCGCATCGGCCGCGTCGTTCTTGCCGCGCTTGCCAGACATCCGGTAGGGCGTCACGAATTTCGGCGCCATCAGCTTCACGGGGTGGCCGTACTGGCGGAACTGCCGTGCCCAGTGGTGCGCACCAGAGCAGGCTTCCATACCGATCAGACACGGCGGCAACTGCGCCACCAGATCCAACCATTTGTCGCGAGGAACCTTCGGTTGGATGAGAACGGCCTTGCCGTTCTCATCCACACCATGCACGCGGCAAACACCTTCTTGGCACGATCGATGCCAACCGTTACGATGCTCATGGACTTCCCCTTTCGTGGGGTTGATGTGAGTCGAAAATTCCATCATGGCACGCGTTGCCAATCGCGGCTTCCGCCGCAACCTCGGGACGGGGAACTCCCTTTCATTCGTTGGGCGTCTTCATGGATCACCCTTCCTGCAGCAGTGCGATGTCAAATCCAGCACATTCCGTAACCATTTTTCAGTTACAATGAAGTACGACTTTGGCTAACCTACTATGGCAAAGCATCGCAAAGCTCTGGAGAAGTTGTGCGCAACACCGCCATCCGCCGACATCAAGTGGGATGAACTCAAGAGCGTTTTAGAGCACCTCGGTTACATCATGTTGAATGGCAGTGGGTCGCGGAGGAAGTTCTATCATCAAGCCAAGAATGCGTTGATTATCTGCCATGCACCCCATCCTTCCCCTGATGTTGACAAGGGCTGCATTGACGACGTGATCGATCATCTGAAAACGTACGGATTTATTTAGAGGACGACATGGACATTCTTAAATACAAGGATTACGAAGGTACCGCTGAGCTAGATATGTCTCGGCGAGTTTGCCGTGGGAAGATCCTGTTCATTGATGACTTGGTTACATATGAAGCCGCATCCCCCGCAGAACTACAGACGGAATTCGAGGCTGCGGTGGATGATTACATCGATACCTGTGCAACTCTCGGAAGAGAACCACAAAAGCCTCTAAGAGGACA
This sequence comes from Candidatus Accumulibacter cognatus, assembly GCA_013414765.1. GTDB lineage: Bacteria > Pseudomonadota > Gammaproteobacteria > Burkholderiales > Rhodocyclaceae > Accumulibacter > Accumulibacter cognatus. The sequence continues at coordinate 3,486,861 of CP058708.1, read as the reverse complement.
GTTCAATGTTCGCGTACCTCCTGCCTTGCATAAGGCGGCGGCACTACGGGCATTGGCAGAGAATGTCTCGCTAAATGACGTTGCAGTTCGAGCCCTGGACGCATTTGTAAATATTCGTTCTGTCGATAACCATAACGTACGGGTGACGCTCGACATTCCAGAAGAGTCCTTGAAGACGCTTGTGTCTAGTGCATCAACACAAACACAGTGGGGAACAGCTCATGTCCACTGATAAGCCAGCCACGAGCTGGACACCGACACCAGTCGAAGCGCCGTTGTCCATGCGCGATCTTGCAGGTGTTCTGGTTAGGCACTACGACCTTCATCAAGGACACTTCGACTTGCTGGTCGAATTCCAGATCGGAACGGGAGCCGTTGGGCCTGATCCTACTGCCCTCACCCCTGGAGCAATGATTGGTGTCTCGCGAATTGGTTTGATGCCGTCGAAAACGGACGGCCCCACAACCGTGGATGCCGCCATCATTAATCCAGCCAAGAAGCCGCGCAAGAAGACCTCCGCGTAGCGGCCGTGCTTGTGGCTATTCGTAGGGCCGCAAGCGAGCAACCTTCAGACGTCTTTGCCTCACGAGCGTCGAGCCGCAAGACGCCCAACCCTGCGGTGCAGGGGGTGCTGCGCGATAAAGCGCTGTGCAGCGTCCCTGACCTTGAACGTTAGCCGTCACCATCCACAACACAGCCGATGACCATGATCACACTCGAATTCCTCATCACCTCGCTGATCGTCGTTTTGGTACCGGGAACCGGTGTTGTCTACACCGTCTCCACCGGCCTCACTCGCGGTCGGCGCGCGAGCGTCTTTGCTGCCGTCGGTTGTACCTTGGGCATCCTTCCGCACCTTTTGACCACTGTGTTGGGCCTCGCAGCGGTCATGCACACCAGCGCCTTGGCCTTTCAGCTCCTCAAGTACGCCGGGGTCGCGTACCTCTTCTATCTAGCTGTGGCCACCTGGCGCGATCGCTCGGCCTTCGCGGTCGACGGCAGCATGTCCATGGCGCCTGCTACCGCCTTGGTGCTCAAGGCGTTCTTGCTCAACATCCTAAACCCGAAGCTCACCATCTTCTTTCTAGCGTTCTTACCTCAGTTCGTCGATCCTGCGTCGAATCATCCGCTCGCTCACCTGCTGCTTCTCAGCGCGATCTTCATGGCAATGACCTTCGTGGTCTTTGTGGTCTATGGCTTTCTGGCGCACGGGTTTCGGCGCTTCGTCATCGAGTCGGTCTGCGTTCAGAGCGCGTTGCGCTACGGGTTTGCGGCCGCCTTTGCTGCGCTCGGTGTGCGGCTGGCAGCGAGCGAACGGTGACGGCTAAGCTCCACCTGACGTTCGCCAGCCGGCTTCGCCGTCTGGCGAACGTCAGGTGAGTTCAAACGTTGGGCGTCATAGTGCCTGTTCGTGCCGCGCGCAAAGCCCGGGAGCGTGCTCTGTTGGAAGGCTTCTTGGGGAAGGTTTTAGGGGACAGGCCACGGTTTCCGAAAAAGGACCAACTTCATGAAGCGCAAAGTCTACGTTGAGACCTCCGTCATTAGCTACCTGACCGCACGCCCCAGCAAGACCATTATGGGCGCTGCCCATCAGCAAATAAAGCTGGCTTGGTGGGAGCTACGCTCGGACTATGAACTTTTCGTTTCTCAATCTGTTTGGCAAGAGTGCGCCGCTGGCGATCCGGTGGCTGCGGAGAAAAATCTTGCGGCACTTGAGGGGATACCCGTCCTCGCGGTAACGCAAGACATGATTCGCTTGGCCGGATCGCTTATCGAGCAAGCAAGCCATCATTCCTGCCAGGGCAATGGAGGATGCGCTCCATATTGTTGTTTCGACACTGCATCACGTTGATTTCCTTCTGACCTGGAATTGCCGTCACATTGCCAGTCCAGTGATTCAGGGAAAGTTCGCCGTGTATCTTGAACAGTTCGAATTGTTCTTCCCGATCATATGCACCCCCGAGGAACTTCTTGGAGGAAGTGACAATGACTCACGAAATCATGATGGAAGCCCATGGCATCAAGGATGCGATTGGCGGCAAGTATGGCAATAATCTGGACGCACTGTTCAAAGAGATACAACGTGGCGAGGCCAAACTGAAGGCGGCCGGCGTCCTGATTTTGCCTCCCCCCGCCAATCCAACCAATTTGCCCAACACTGCATTGCAACGGACCCGCTTCGCTCACCGCTGAATTTGGACGCAAGGGCTTCCCCGATTTTCAAGTGCGCGTGATGTTTGTTTAGTTCATCATTTTTCCTGACCTGATTTCATTTTCACGGCGTTCGTTGTGCGAGAAGGTGAAGGACTGCGAAACTACAAACGGTCACGTTCGGCGCAATGCCGGGACCCTGATGAAAGACTCGCGCCGGGGCCTCGATCGTTAGTCGGGAAGTACTTCTTCCCCTTGAGCTAATCAGGCTCTCCCGGCCGCCAGATATTCTTATGGTATAGTTGGGTCATCCCCACGCAGCCCGAGCAGCCCGATGAAGCCGAAGATCTCCTCCCCAGCCGAGTGTGAGCGTAAGAAGCGGATCACGCGACGTGAGCGCTTTCTGGCGGAGGATTGAGTCCGGAAACTGCTGTACATTGGGTGGAGCAGGTAGCCACCGCTCCGGTTCAATAGAATGACTTTGTCCATGCGTTCATCAACCGAAGGGGGAAGCGAGGGCTGGCTATGATGTTAGGGTAGGAAAGGACTGGTTGCCAGGGCTGTTGAGCGGACGGGACGAGCTGGCGAGGCTGGTGGAGGCGGTGCTGAATCCGATACTGGAGGCGCAGCTGACGGAGGCGTTGGGCGCGGAACGGCACGAACGGACGGAAGAGCGGGCGGGGTACCACAATGAGACGCGTGCGCGCACGCTTGACACGCGCGTTGGGCCGGTGACGCTGCAGGTGCCGCAAACTCGGGATGGCAGCTTATCGACGGAGATTTTTTGACGCTATCAGAGGAGTGAGCAGGCGTTCGTGCTGGCGCGGATGGCAATGGTCGTACAGAGCGTGTCGACACGCCAGGTCACGGCGATCACCGAGGAACTGTGCGGGGCGAGCTTTTCCAAATCGACGGTGAGCGCGCTGTGCGCTGGACTGGATGCGCGCGTCAGGTCGTTCAATGAGCGACGACTGGATTCAGAGTATCCCTTCATTCTTGTCGATGCGCTGTTTATCCGGAGTTGGCAGGATGATCGCGTTCTGATGCGTGCGGCGCAGGTCGTCAGCGGATTGCGCAGCGATGGCAAGCGCGAGATTCTCGGCGTTCGGCTGGGCGACAGCGAGAGCTTTCCGCCTGGGGCGAGACCTTCCACTGGCGGAAAGGTCGCGGACTCCAGGGCGTTGCGTTGATCGTCTCGGATCAGCAGGGCGGCCTGCGCGAAGCGGTAGGCCAGCATTTCCAGGATGCCGCCTGGCAGTGCTGCCTGAGAAATACCGGCGCCGGCTACGCACGACCAACCTGCAGAAACGGCTCAACGAGGAGATACGCCGACGCGAGCGCGTCATCCGCATCTTCCCGAACGACGAATCCGCGCTGCGCTTGATCGGCGCCTTATGGGCCGAGCAGAATGAAGTGTGGCAGGAACGGAAGTATCCCGACATGGATGAATTGACTGGGTGAGCGGCGGCACGGGCCGTCAGCCGGCGATGACCACAGCGCCGCTGTCATCGCCGGCTGAAAACGATTTGTCATTGATCGAACCGAGGGAAATTGACAGCAATTTTCGGACTTGAGTTGGGATGAAACACCGGAGGATATACATGCTGTTTGAATCAGGAGTGAGCTTTATATTATGGCCAATCAAATCGCTGCAACCGATGCGCCACCAGCCGGCGCGCGGCTAAGCCCGTTCATTAGAGTGCGTCCCCATGCTTCCTGACATCTACTGGATTTCTAGAGTCAGACCGGCCCGCTTGGCGATGATGCCGCGTCCCCGATCAGGAGATTGGTTAGCTGATGAAGTCGCGGGCTGGAGTCTTGTTGATATTGGAACCGTTGTTTCGCTGCTTGAGCCGAAAGAGGTGCGTGAGTTGGGCCTTTCTGACGAGAGAGCCCTATGCCAAGAGAAAGGAATAGAGTTCTTGTCCTTCGCGCTACCGGATCGCGGGACTCCGAAGTCCGTTCGAGAGACCGCCGCTTTCGTTGAGGGTCTACTTTCTCGCCTTCGCGGCGGGACCGCTGTCGCAATTCATTGTCGGGCCGGTATTGGCCGATCTGGCCTAATTTGTGGTTGTGTCCTTCTTGGCCTGGGCGTGCCACCCGTTGAAGTGTTTCCCGCTCTGACACAAGCTCGTGGTGTGCCCGTGCCGGACACTCCTGGCCAGGCTGCATGGCTGGACGCATATTTTCGTGAACGTAGCCATGCGCCAACTCGGTCAACCGGACCGCCCGCAAGCTTCGCTTGAGAATACCCTCCGCGCTTCGCGCTTAGGCGGCCGCTTACCTTCAACGTTAAACATCGGAATCATCCCATGCGCGGCCATTGCCTATGTGGACAAGTCGAGTTTGAAATCGATGGAGAGCATCCCAGGCTCTACCAATGCCATTGCTCACTTTGCAGAAGGCAGGGTGGTTCGCTATCCAATGCAGCCACCATCATTCCGAATGGAAAATTCCGGTGGCTTCGTGGCGCTGAGCTCATCTCATCGTGGCAGAAAGAATCAGGGTTCCGGTCTGATTTTTGTTCCACCTGCGGCTCTCCGGTGCCCAACCCACTCAGGAATCTGCCGTACTTCTGGGTTCCCGCTGGACTACTTGAAAGCAACGGTGGTCTGGAGGTCGTTGCCCATCTATGTGTGGCTTCCAAAGCCTCATGGGACTCCACCCCTCTTCATGGGGCTTGTTATGACGAGTTGCCAAATCTTTCTGAGTTCATCGCGCTTCTGCAGGCACCGGATGCCTCTTAAGCCACTCCTTTTAAGTGCCAATTTGCTGAATAGCAAGCGCAGGGAGGTGGCTTGGCAATTTCGGACAGCAGGACAGGGCAATCGCTTACGCAAATGTCTTCGACATATGAGAAAAATGAGTCGGGCGCCCGTGGTCTTTCGGTGGCAGAAGTCCGACATGGGAGTCGCCTGATGTGTATATGTGTTCGCCGAACGATCTGGTAGTACGGGCGTTGGTGCGGCTGGGTTTCGATAAGATGCGCTAATCTGGAGGTCAAGTCATCATGCGCCATGACTCCAAAGGCTGCGTCGTCCCCATGCTGGAGCAAGACGGTCGGCCATTGCCTGTCGTGGGAGAACTGGTGATTCTTGCATGACCCCACTGGCAGAGCCGCTGCGTGAGGTGGGTATTGATCGCCCGACAGGCCGGACTGACCGGACACAGCTAGGAGTCATTCGCACAGCCGATCAGTTTCCGGTTCAGCCGTTCCACGATAAACTCGGCCTCCAGTAAGGTTCGGCGGCGGTCGGTTTCCCCGGATGATGCCGCATTCTCGCCAGTCGACCGCGTTCCGCATCGCAAACAGCTGCAGAATCGTGGTTTCAGGACAGGCACGAAGTCGGCGAAACAGGCTCAATGAGTTATCCGTAAGGGTATGATTTGAGCTTCCTGATCATGGAAGGACTGCAAAACATCACATGACCACCGTCACTGACATTAATACGCCGGCCGCGTCCGGCCTGATCCACATCGATGCCCTCCTGGATAGCAGCCCCGGCTGGAACTGGGTGACTCCCGCTCGCAATACGCTCTTCTATACCTTCGCGCTGAACGACGGCAACAGCCGCGACATCGGCAGCACGATCAGCGCCGCACCGGTGGCCTTCAATGCCACGCAACAGGCCGCCGCGGTGCAGGCTCTCAACCGGCTGACACAAATCACCGGCATCACCTTCGTGGCCACCGCCGACGGCGCTGTGGCCGATCTCCATTTCGCTGCCGCCGACATCATCACCAGCAGCAGCACCGCGGGCATCTGCTCAACGCGCCGCCACTACTCGTTCGACGACGACAACACGATCATCACGTACACGGCGGACGCCTACATCTACCTTGACAATGCCGACTTCGCAGCCAGCAACCTCGCCCCCACTGCCGGCTCGGCCGGCTACGAGGTGCTCCTGCACGAACTGGGCCATGCGCTGGGGTTGAAGCACCCCTTTTCGGGCAGCGCGCAGCTGAGCGAGGCCAACGACCACACGGCGAACACGCTGATGTCCTATAACCATGCAGGCGGACCCTATAGCGACTATTCGCCCTACGACATTGCGGCGCTGATGTTTCTCTATGGGGGTGACGGCCTGGGCAACGCGCTCGGCCAGGGCAGCCAAGGACAGTATCTGGTGGGCACGCTCGGTACCGATACCCTGACCGGAAGCAGTGGCAACGACGTGCTCGAGGGCCTGGCCGGCGACGATCAGTTGAGCGGTGGCGGCGGTCAGGACACCGCCCATTACGACGGTCCTGCCGGACACTATGCGGTAGCCATGACGGACGATCACTGGTCGGTCAGCGACACTTCCGGCAAAGATGGCCACGATTTCCTGTACGGTATCGAGCGCCTGCATTTTGCCGACCGCCACCTGGCGATCGACATCAACGGCCATGCCGGCACTACTGCCAAGGTATTGGGGGCCGTATTCGGCGCAGCCGCGGTCGACAATCCTGCCTATGTCGGCATCGGGCTGGGTCTGCTCGATGGCGGCATGTCCTACCAAAGCCTGATGCAACTTGCGCTGGATGCCCGGCTCGGCGCCGGCGCCAGCCACCAGGCGGTGGTGACCCTGCTATACACCAACGTGATCGGCAGCGCGCCCTCGCCCGACACGCTGGCCTTCTTCACCAGTCTGCTCGACAGTGGCGCATATACGCCGGCCAGCCTGGGCGTGCTGGCCGCCGACACTGCGCAGAACGCGGCCAACATAGATCTCGTCGGTCTATCCGAAGCCGGCATCGGTTTTATCTGATTTTATCGAGAACCGATCAGGGCGCATATTGGGCATACTGGTCGAGGTAATCGTGCACTGCCAGCGTGCCGAGTTGGTACACGTCGCGTGAGGACTCTTCGATGCGGCCTTGCTGTGCCGGTGAGAACCGACGCGCCAGATGGGCCCGGAATTTCTCGACCAGTACGGGAATACCTTCGGCGCGGCGTCGACAGTGCCCCAGCGGATATTCGGAGACCAGTTCTGCGGTCCGGCTACCGTCGGCGAACACGACTTGCACGGCATTGGCGATCGAGCGCTTGGACGGGTCCAGGTAGTCCGCCGAAAACCTGGGTTCTTCGCGGACCTCGATCTTCGCACGCAGGTCGTCGATACGCGGGTCGGAGGCAGCCGCATCCTCGTAGTCTTCGCTAGTCAGCCGTCCCTTGATCAGCGCGACAGCGACCATGTATTGCAGACAGTGGTCGCGGTCGGCGGGATTGAAGAGCGGCCCCTGCTTGTCGATGATGCGCAACGCCGATTCATGGGTGCGAATCAGTACCCTGGCAATCCCGTCGATCCGTCCACGCACCTGCGAATGCAGTTCCACCGCACACTCGACCGCCGTCTGAGCGTGGAACTCGGCCGGGAAACTGATCTTGAACAACACATTCTCGATCACGTAGCTGCCATACCGACGCGACAGGCGGAACGGCTGTCCCTTGAACAGAACCTCATAAAATCCCCAGGTCGGGGCAGTCAACACCGACGGGTAACCCATTTCGCCCTTGCACGACATGAGCGCCAGCAATACGCCACGCGCGGTGGCATCGCCCGCCGCCCAGGATTTTCGGGAACCGGTGTTCGGCGCGTGCCGATAAGTGCGCAGCGGTTGACCATCGACAAAGGCCTGCGAAACGGCATTGACGATCTGCTCTCGTTCGCCGCCCATCAGCCAGGTGCATACCGCAGCAGTCGCCACCTTGACCAGCAGTACGTGGTCCAGCCCGACACGATTGAAACTGTTTTCGAGTGATAGCACCCCCTGGATCTCATAGGCCTTGATCATCGCTTCCAGGACCTGGCGCATCAGCAGCGGCGCCTGCCCGCTGGCGACGCGAGTCCGCGACAGCCAGTCGGCAGTCGCGAGAATTCCCCCGAGATTATCCGAGGGATGCCCCCATTCGGCGGCCAGCCAGGTGTCGTTGAAGTCCAGCCAGCGAATCAGGGTACCGATGTTGAAGGCCGCCTGCACCGGGTCGAGTTGAAATGCGGTGCCGGGAACCCGGGCACCGGCGGGGACGATGGTGCCTGGGACGACCGGCCCGAGCAGTTTGCTGCAGGCCGGGTAGGCAAGCGCTTCGAGACCGCAACCCAGCGCGTCGATCAGGCAATAGCGCGCTGTTTCAACGGCCGCTCTCGACTCGATCCTGAAGTCGAGAAGGTAGTCGGCAATATCGACCAGTACCTGGTCCGGTGCGGGACGTGTGGCGGGAATGCGTGTGCTCATGTCTGTATTCTCTTGTTGCGGAGCAACTGCCCCGCGGAATGTTCAACATCGTTCTGACAGAGAGACAAACTTCTGCTCCTCCGGTCCGGTGTAGTTGGCCCAGGGGCGGATGATTCTTCCATCGATGCGTTGCTCGATGACGTGCGCTGCCCAGCCGCTGGTGCGGGCAATGACAAACAGCGGGGTAAACATCGGGGTGGGAACGGCCAGCATGTGATATACCACGGCCGAAAACCAATCGACATTGGGAAAAATGCGCTTTTGCTCCCACATCACGGCCTCGATTCGACTGGCGATGTCGAACAGTACCCGGTTGTCTCCCGCGATACACAATTGCTCGGCGACGGCGCGGATGACCTTGTGGCGCGGATCGGCGATGGTATACAGCGGGTGACCGAAACCGATGACGATTTCCTTGTTCTCGAGGCGGCGGTTGATGTCCTGCTCGGCGTGCTCGGCGTCGTTATAACGGCTCTGGATCTCGAAAGCGACCTCGTTTGCACCGCCGTGCAGACGGCCACTCAGCGCGCCGATGGCACCACTGATCGCCGCATACAGGTCGGCACCGGTGCCGGTGATCGTTCGGGCAGCAAAGGTTGAGGCATTGAACTCGTGCTCGGCATAGAGCACCAGGGACTTGTCAAGGCTGCTCGCCTGCAGCGCCGTCGGGGCCTTGCCCCGCAAGAGATGGAGAAAGTGCGCAGCGATCGAGTCGTCATCGGTCTCGGTCTCGATGCGCCGTCCGTTATGCGACCAGTGATACCAGTAGAGCAGCATCGACCCGAAGCTGGCAATCAGCCGGTCGGCAATCTCACGCGCAGCACCGGGGTTATGATCCTGCGCCTCCGGCAGAATCGTGCCAAGCGCCGAACATCCGCTACGCAAGACGTCCATCGGATGCGCCGAGGCCGGCAGGCTCTCCAGCATCGGCCGCAGCATCACCGGCAATCCACGTAGCGTCTTGAGTTTTTTCTTGTACTGGTTGAGCTGGGTCAGACTCGGCAAGCGCCCGTAGAGCAGCAGATAGGCCACTTCCTCGAAAGTGGCATGCTCGGCCAGGGCAATGACATCGTAACCACGGTAATACAGATCGTTGCCAATGCGCCCCACCGCACAGATCGCCGTGTCGCCGGCAACCACACCCGACAACGCGACGGATTTCTTGACCCTGGGAAGTTCACTCTCTTTCACCTCGTATTCCCCTCCTCTTATTGACAGACCCCTCGGTTCCTGAGCGCACGCACGCTCACTTCTTGGCAATTCCCGTACCTGGCTCGTCGCTGGCATGCAGGTGTGGCGGAGGCATGAAGGCGAGTGAACAGGCGTTTTCGTGGCCTTTCAGGTATTTTGGCAACGCCACGACTTCCACTTCGGTGACCCCCACTTCAATCATCCCGAGACGTACCGCCGCCTCACGTGAGAGGTCGATCAGCCGACTGCGATGTCCCATGCGATCATTGATCCTGACCACCACGCAACGCGCTGACAAGACACGGCGAACGGCCACCAGCGTGCCCATGGGAAAGCGATTGCTTGCTGCGGAAATGGTCTGGTGATCAAAATGCTCGCCGGAAGCCGTCTTGCGCCCGCTAAAAGCGGTACCGTAAAAGCTGGCTCGTCCGCTCAGGATCGGTGACGTATCGGGCCATTCACCCGGCGAACCCAGGACTGGAAAGGAATCTCCGAAAGCAAATCCAGAAAGAAGCAAAGCCAGCACTGCAAAAACAAGTTTCAAAGAATCTGACTCCTCAAGGTGGCCGCAAGAGCCAGAACGATTGTAGGCCAGACCGGTCGACAAGCCTCATCACTGCCTGCGCGCTGATCAAGAGAACGCTTACAATTCCGACTCTTCCTGCAAGGTGTCGCATGGTGACTCCCCAGTGGCAATTGGCAAAGCGGCAGCTTTTCCAACGTAAGCATATCCTGCGCGTCGGCACGCGCACAAGTCGCCCGTCCATCAGGCTGGTGCCCGCGCGATCGCCACGCGCAGCCGGCGCATTCGGAATCGATCGACCGGGCTTATCGACCGCATGAATACGCACGCTATTCCCGACTGGTTGCGACGGCTGTTGATGCGCAGCGTGGCACATCGCTACTATTCGCTGGTGGTAACGGCGATCGCCTTCTCATCGACCATGACCTTCACCTTTCCTTTCGTCGCCGTGTTGATCCCGGCGGTCCTGCTATCGCCCAGGCGCTGGCGCACGCTCGGCCTGCTCTGCGGCATCGCGAGTGGCTTTGGCGCCGCCGCGCTGGTCGAGATCTTCCACTACCTGGGGTCGGAATTTGTCGTCTCGCACTACCCGGAAATGATGCATTCGCAGGCCTGGCAAACGGCCAGCGAATGGCTCCAGCGCTGGGGCCTGCTTGCCATGCTGATCATTGCCGGTTCGCCGATCCCGCAGACCCCCGCACTACTCTTCTGCGCCCTGGCCGACGTGTCGACACTGGGCATTCTGATCGCGGTCGGTATCGGCAAGACGGTCAAATATCTGTTTCTGGCCTGGGCCACGGCCCGCTATCCGGCGCGCTTCATCCGCTACAGCTGAGTATCGGATACCCCGGATCAGGCGACGCCGGCGCTGTGCGCCTGCACATCCGCCCAATAGCTGGAGCGCACCATCGGACCGCAGGCAGCCCCGGTGAAGCCCATTGCCAACGCCTCCCTCTCGTACATCCTGAAAGTCTCGGGATGGACGTAGCGCAGTACCGGCAGGTGATGAGCGGAAGGTGCCAGGTACTGGCCGATGGTCAGCATGTCGACATCGTTGGCACGCAGGTCTCGCAACACTTCGAGGATCTCGTCGTCGGTCTCGCCTAGTCCGACCATCAGTCCCGATTTGGTCGGCACCTGCGGATAGCGCGCCTTGAAGCCTTTGACGAAAGCCAGTGAATGCGTGTAATCGGCGCCGGGTCGAGCCTGGCGATACAGGCGCGGCACCGTCTCCAGGTTGTGGTTGAGGATGTCGGGCAACGCCTGCCCGAACACTTCGATGGCGATCTCCATGCGACCCCGGAAATCGGGGACCAGCGTCTCGATGGTTGTGCCAGGCGAACGGCGCCGCACTTCGGCAATGACCTCGACAAAATGCTGCGCGCCGCCATCTCGCAAGTCATCGCGGTCGACGCTGGTGATCACCACATAGCGAAGTTTGAGCCGGGCAACGCTGTCGGCAAGATTGGCCGGTTCGTTGACGTCGGGCGCCAGTGGCTTGCCGTGGCCGACATCGCAAAACGGGCAGCGGCGCGTACAGATGTCGCCGAGGATCATGAAGGTCGCCGTACCGCGGCCGAAGCATTCGCCAATATTGGGACAAGCAGCTTCTTCACAGACGGTATGCAGCTTCTGTTCGCGCAACATTTTCTTGATTTCACCGAAACGACCCGCATCGTTACCCGCCTTGACACGAATCCAGTCAGGCTTGCGCTGTGGGGTCTGCGCAACGATCTTGATGGGAATGCGAGCCGTTTTCAGTTCGCCCCTTTCCTTGACGCCAGCTATCCTGGCTCCTGCCCTTGTCGTTCCCTGCCCTGCCTGCCCATCATCCTGACTACTCATTGCTTGACTCCAGTTGTCCCGCGAGATGTCCGGCGAGCGCCGTGGCCACTTGTGCGGGGATCAGCTTGATGCCGAGATCGCTTGTCTGCGTCACCGGCAGGCCAGGGTAGCCGCAGGGGTTGATTGCCGCAAACGGCGACAGGTCCATCGCAACGTTCAAGCTGACGCCATGGTAACAGCATCCCTTGCGGACACGCAGGCCGAGTGCCGCCACCTTGGCTACGCCCACATAGACCCCCGGCGCACCGCCATGCCGCTCGGCGGCGACGCCATGCTCGGCCAGCAAATCGATCACTGCCTGCTCGATCGCCGCCACCAGCTCGCGCACTTTCAGCTTCCTTCGGTTCAGATCCAGCAGCAGGTAGACCACCACCTGGCCCGGGCCGTGGTAGGTAATCTGGCCACCCCGGTCGGTCTTCAGCAGCGGGATGCCCAGGTCAGCCAGCAAATGCTCCGGTTTGCCCGCCTGACCCAAGGTAAACACTGGTAAATGCTCGCAACACCACAGCTCGTCGACCGTCTGTTCGCTACGCGCAGCCGTAAAGCGGACCATCTGCTGCCAAGTCTGCTGGTAATCGGTACAGCCAAGATGACGGACCCGCAGCGAGCTGGAGATCGGCACCGGATCGCCAGCGAAACCATCCGAATCGACAGGACCGCACTGACCAGCCGGGTTCACAGAACGATCTTGACCAGCGGATGGCTGCTCAGTTCCCGATAGAGCGTATCGAGTTGCGCTCTGCTGGTGGCATTGATGGTGCAGGTCAGGCTAAGATAGTTGCCGGCCGATGAAGAACGCACCTCCATCGTCGCGACATCGAAATCCGGCGCCTGCCGCAGCACGACTTCGAGTACCGCCTGCACCAGGGCATCGCTGGCCGCTCCCATGATCTTCAGCGGGAAAGCGCAGGGAAACTCGAACAGGCTGTCTGCGTCGTCAGACATCGGTGCTCCGGCTCGCCGGATTGCGATTAGCGCTCATCCCCAGCCTCCATTCTCACAACGACATTCAGACACACCGATGGGTGGATACCGCATGCGGAGTCAGTTAAACCAGAGACGGATGCTGTCGATCGTGCGGCCAAGAATGCCTGCTGCCGGCACCTCCTCAAGCGCCAGTACCGGGTACTCGCCGTAAGCTTTGTCATCGATGCTGACCTTCAGGGTGGCCAGAACCTGCCCGAGGGCGATCGGCGCCATCAGCCGCTGCTGCGCAACGAGTTCGGTCCTGATTTTTGGGCCGAAACCCTTGGGTACGGCCATGACGAGGTCTTTTGGAAAGCCAATCCTGACCGTACTCTCCTTGCCCTTCCAGACCTTCAGTGTGGTCACCGGTTCGTTCTTCGCATACAGTTGAACGGCATCATAGAACTGGAAGCCAAAGTTGAGCAACTTCAGTGATTCCTGCGCACGCGCGCTGTCCGACGCTGCACCGAGCACCACCGAAACCAGGCGGCGCGAACCGCGTTTCGCCGACGAGACCAGGCAATAACCAGCAGCCTCGGTGTGACCGGTCTTGAGACCATCGACGGTCGGGTCGATATATAGCAGGCGGTTGCGATTCGGCTGCCTGATATTGTTGTAGCGAAACTCCTTCATCGAGTAGTACCTGGCGTACTCTTCAGGAAAATCACGAATCAGGGCGTCAGCCAGAATCGCCAGATCGCGTGCCGTCGTGTAGTGCTGCGGATCAGGCAAACCGCTCGAATTGCGAAAACTCGACCCCTTCATGCCCAGTCTTTGTGCCTCACGATTCATCATCTGCGCGAAGTTCCCCTCGTCGCCGGCAATGGCTTCGGCCAGTGCGACACAGGCATCGTTGCCCGACTGGACGATCATGCCCTTCAGCAGATCCTCAACCTTGACCTCCGTGCCGACCTGGATGAACATTCTTGAACCGCCTGTTTTCCAGGCTTTCTGGGAAACAGGAACAGTCTGATCAAGCTTTATCGTCCCCTGCCTGATCGCCGCAAAACTCAGATAGGCGGTCATCAGCTTGGTCAGTGATGCTGGCTCGAGGCGCTGATCCGCAGCCTGTCCGGCCAGTTCCTGTCCAGACGCCGATTCGACCAGCAGCCATGACTTGGCCGCCAGTACCGGCGGCGCCGGCAGTTGCTGGGCACTGGCCAGAATGGGAAGGCAGAACAGAACGAAAAGCAGGGATCGGAGCTTGAGCATGGTGGGATTTCTTGGCAAAGCAGCGATTATAGCAAGTCATTCCAGCCACATCCGTATGCGTTATGCGGCCCAGCCAAGCAGGAGATTCCTCGCTTCCGTGATTTACTCCATACCCTGACAGGCCAACCTGAACGTACAGTTGGGATACTTTTCCGGATGTAAACACACGCGCAAGCGGGCGCTGCTGGACTCCATTGTTGCCACCCTTCCGACCTCTTTCGAGCTCCATCGACCTGCAAGGCGCGTTTGCGCAACTGTCGAAACGAGGATTTGCCGGTCATCACCTCGACGAAACCCTGCGCCAGCTCACCGCCACCACCAGCCGGATACTCAACATCGAGCGCGTCAGTCTATGGGGTTTGAGTGCGCAAGGAGAAAACCTCGAATGCATCAATCTCTACGAGCTGTCCCGCGACCGGCATAGCAGCGGCGTGACGCTGCGCGCAGTTCGCTACCCGGAATATTTCCGTGCCCTTCAGAAGGGCGAACCCATTGTTGCCGATGACGCGATGAAGCATCCGTCGACCCAGGAATTCAGCCGCGACTATCTGCTGTTGAACGGCATCAGTGCCGTCATCAACTCGCCGATTCATGCCGATGGCGAGCTGCAGGGGGTGCTCTGCATCGAGCGCGTCGGACCGCACTCAGCCTGGACTTCGGTGCAGCGACTGTTCGCTCACGCCGTCGCCAGTCTGGTCAGCCAGGCCTTGCTGCAAAACCAACTGCTTTCGGTCAAGGAAGAGCTGCGCGGTGCCAACCAGCTGCGACGCGCACTGTTCGAGAGTGCGCGTGACGCCATCCTGATCTCCGACGCCCATACCGGGAATATTCTCGAAGCCAACCCTCAGGCGGAAAAGCTCTTCGGCCGACCGTTGCAACAGCTTCTCGGCGTTCAGCCCAATGATGTAGTCCATTACCATGGTGAAAGCATGGACATCCGCGATTTGTGCAAGCGGCTGGCCAGGACCAGCGGCGTCGAGTCGGTACACAGCGAAATGCTTGCTCGCGACGGCAAGCGCATTCCGATTGAAATCAGGAGCGAAGTGGTGCAGCTCGAGCAGGGAAAAAAGATCGTGCAGGGGGTATTCCGCCTGCTCGACCGCGACAACGGCTGATCAGCGCGCCACCAGGGTGGGCTTGTACCCGAGCGCCAGACGAATCCTTTCGGCAACTTTTTCGGCATCGACACGGCTAGGATACGGACCTAGATGAACGCGGTGCATCCCGCCACCTGCGTTGACCTGGATCTCCTCGTTGAGCCAGTCCAGTTCACGCAAAAGGTGTGAGCGCAAGCTTTCGGCATTTTCAGCGCTGACGAAAGCACCCAGCTGCAGGAAGACGCCGCGCAGACTTGCGGACGCGGTAGCCGCTGTCGGCATTACACTCACCAGCGGGGATGATGTGGCCGCCTTGTCGGACCCCAGTCTGGCCGCCAGCAGTTCAATCTCGTCTCGCTCCACCGGGTTGACCATCGCTCGTGCTGAGCGTGGCGCCGGCATCACCTGCGCGTAGCTCATCGTGGTCGCGCCGACTGGCAGAATCGACTCGACTTCAACCTGGGTGCTGCCGTTGTCCACGTACCCCAATCGGTAAGCGGCCGCATACGAGAGGTCGATGATCCGATCCGCATGGAAGGGGCCGCGATCGGTCACTCTTACGACCACTGATTTTCCATTGCTGACGTTGGTCACCCGGGCATACGAGGGAATCGCCAGGGTCGGATGTGCGGCGGTCATCGAGAACATGTCGTAGGGTTCGCCGATCGACGTGGGTTGTCCATGAAACTTCTTGCCGTACCAGCTCGCCACACCGCGCTCCTGATGGGGTCTGAGACTGGCGTGCGGCTCGTAGGCCTTGCCGAGAACGACATACGGACGGTTAGCGAAGCGATGCAGTGGTTCAAGGCGCGGCTGCGCATCGGGAATCTCATCGAGATTGTCGGGAAACTCGTCGCCCGGGCCATCGTCCTTGTAATAGGCGCCCCCTCGCTTCTGCAGAACGTTCGCTTTCCTGACCATCTTCACCGGCGCCTTGGCCGGCTCGGCGGTGCGCACCCCCGATTCGAGCGGACGCGATGGCTGACCACCACAGGCTGCGAGCAGCCATGGCAACAGGTACAGTGCCGCGGTGTACGGCAGCCGCTTGGCCAGGCCAGCCAGCCCACACTCCGCGCGCCTCATTTTCGAACCAGCATCCGGTGCGTCTGGATGCTCATCAGGATGCCGATGCCGACCGACAGGGTGACCAGCGCCGTTCCTCCATAACTCATGAATGGCAGCGGCACCCCGACCACCGGAAGAATGCCGCTGACCATGCCCATATTGACGAACACGTAGGTGAACAGGCTCAGGGTTACCGAGCCGGCCATGACACGCGCGAACAGCGTCGAGGCTTTGGCAGCGATCATCAGGCCACGCGCAATCAACAGAAAGTAGAGCAACACCAGGATGCTGTTGCCGAGCAAACCGCGCTCCTCGGAGAAAACGGCGAAGATGAAGTCGGTATGGCGCTCGGGGATGAATTCGAGGTGGGTCTGCGTCCCTTCCAGCCAGCCCTTGCCGAATGTGCCACCCGAGCCGATGGCAATGGTCGACTGGATGATGTGATAACCCGCCCCAAGCGGATCGCTGGTCGGATCGATCAGGGTCAGGATGCGTTTGCGCTGGTAGTCATGGAGCATCGTCCACACGAAAGGTGCCGCTGCCGCCGCCGCAGCGGACAGGCCAAAGATCACCTGCCAGGGCAGACCGGCCAGGAAGATGACGTAGAAGCCGGCAGCACCGACGAGAATGGCCGTTCCGAGGTCAGGCTGCTTGGCAATCAACGCGAAAGGGACGAGCAACAGCAGACAGGCAAAGAGATAATGGCGGAATCTGAGCATTGCTTCGTGCTTGTGAAAGTACCAGGCGAGCATCAGCGGCACGGCAATCTTCAGTACCTCGGAGGGCTGGATGCGGGTAAATCCGAGCGACAACCAGCGTCTTGCCCCATTCACCCTGACCCCGAAGAAAAATACGCAAATTAACAGGATCACGCCGAGTACGTAGAGCGGCACCCCAAAGCCCATCAGCTTCTGCGGCGGCAACTGCGCCACCAGCCACATCGCACAAAAGCCCACCGCCATGTTCACGGTCTGCGCCAGCAAGCGGTTGCTGGCGTCGTAGGTGGCGCTGTAGACGGTTGCCAGACCAATGGCCATGATCGATGCAGTAATCAGCAGCAAGGGTCCGTCGAGGTGTCCGATCAGACGCACCCAGACGCGGTGCAGCAACGGCGGCAACATCAGCTAGTCCTCCTCGACATCGTCTTCCCGCGCTGCCCCCTTGGGCAGCTTGCCAAGCAGATAGTAATCGAAAACCATGCGTGCGATAGGCGCCGCCGACTGGGCACCGAACCCCCCGTTTTCCACCAGAACGGCCAATGCGATCTTCGGCTGGTCTGCCGGCGCAAAGGCGATGAACAGCGCATGGTCACGCAACTCTTTCTTGACACTCGAGGCCCGATAATCCCCTCCCTTGAGACTGAAAACCTGCGCCGTGCCGGTCTTGCCTGCCGAGACGTAGCCGGCACCGGCAAAGGCGCGCGCGGCAGTGCCCGCGGTGTTGACGCCGATCATCGCCTTCTTGATGGTCTCGACATTCTGTCGCTTCCACGGCAGGATGCGCAGCGGCTCCGGCTCGATCATCGTCTGCTCGCCACTTCGGCTGTCGGTAATGTACTTGACGAGGTGCGGCCGGAACATCACCCCATTGTTGGCAATGGTGGCCGTCGCCTGCGCCAGCTGGATCGGGGTATAGGCATTGTAACCCTGACCGATGCCGATCGAGATCGTTTCACCGGCAAACCACTTCTGCTGCTCGGGTCGCTTGAAACGACGCTTCTTCCAGTCCGGCGACGGCAGCACACCTTCTGATTCCCCCTCGATGTCCACCTCTGTGCGTTGACCGAAACCCAGCTGCCCCATGAAGCGAGCGATGCTGTCGATGCCCATGTCGTTGGCGAGCATGTAGTAGTAGGTATCACAGGAATGGACGATCGACTTGTACATATCGACGCTGCCGTGCCCCCCTTTCTTGTCATCGCGAAACTGGTGCCCGCCAAAGTTGAAGAAGCCGGGATCGGAAATCGTCTGTCCAGGCGTGCGCTTGCCGGTTTCCAGCGCCGCCAGCGCCATGAACGGCTTGAAGGTCGAACCCGGCGGATAAGCGCCGTTCAGCGCGCGGTTGAGCATCGGCTTGTCTGGCGAGTTGTTGAGCAGCTCCCAGTCGTCGCTGCGAATGCCATCGACAAAGAGATTCGGGTCGAAGGAAGGAGTGGACACCAGCGCCAGAATGCCTCCGCTCGAAGGCTCGATCGCCACCAGCGCACCACGGCGGTCGCCAAAGGCCTTTTCGGCCATTTCCTGCAGCTTGACATCGAGCGTCAGTGTCAGGTTGCTGCCCTGTACCGGTGCTGTCCGCGACAGACTGCGAATGGCCCGTCCGCCCGCATCGATTTCGACCTGTTCATAGCCAGTCTGGCCATGCAACTGATATTCGTACTTCTGTTCCAGTCCGGTTTTGCCAATGTGGTCGGTGCCTTTGTAGTTCGCCGCCTGTTCATTTTCCTCGATGATCTCGAGGTCGCGCTTGTTGATGCGATTGATGTAGCCGATGGCGTGCGCAGCGATCGGGCCCAGCGGATATTGGCGGAACAGGCGCGCCTTGACCTCGACACCGGGAAAGAGATAACGATTGGCCGCAAAGCGAGCGACTTCCTCCTCGCTCAGGCGCGTGCGAATCGGCAGGCTTTCGAAATTCTTGCTCTCCTCGAGCAACCTGCGAAAACGTTTGCGATCCTTGGGCAGGACCTCGATCACCTTGCCCAGGCCTTCGATCGTCGCTTCTAGGTCCACGACCTTCGAGGGCGTAATCTCCAGCGTGAAAGCCGAGTAATTGTGCGCCAGGACCGTACCATTGCGATCGACGATGACGCCACGGTTGGGAACGATCGGCACCAGGGAAATGCGGTTGTCCTCGGCGCGGGTGGTGTAGTAGGCGTGCTGAAGCACCTGCAAATGGACAAAGCGCACGATCAGGACAATGAAAGCCGCGAACACCGCAACCCCGGCCAGGGCGATCCGGAAGCGGAAGCGAGACAGTTCGCGATCGGTGGCATTCAACGGTAACTGACCAGCCAGCAAGGTGAAACCCTCAGCGATGACGTCGGATCGATGACCGCTGTCCCGCATATCGGCGAACACGGCGCCGACAGTACCGCACGGACTCAGAGCGGTCGGTTGGCATCACGGTCTACGGGCTGATGCTGCGGCAGCAGCAGGACGAAGGTCAGCAAGGGCCACAGCAGCGTCCCAAGGACGGGTCCGAGGAAATAGCTGATGCCCGGCGAATCGGCGCCGGCGAGCAGGCGCACGCTGAACTGCACCAACTGGACCAGCAGGAGCAGCGGCAGCACCTGCAAGGCTTGCAGCCCGAGCGGAAACCACAGGATCCGGCGCGACAGCGAGGAGCCGCCGTAAGCCGCCAGGACATAGGCCAGCGCGTGCTGTCCGAGCAGGCTGGCATCGGCAACGTCCATGGCCACGCCGAAAACGAAAGCCAAGCCCATGCCGACCCGGCGTGGCTCGCGAACGCTCCAGAAAACGATCAACAACGCCAGCCAGTCGGGCACGCCGTGCCAGATGGTAGTCGGCAGGAAATTCAGCAACAGCGCCACCAGCAAGCTGAAGCCGATGAACCACGGGCGTACCGGCAAGAGGATTCGCGATGAGGAATAGCTGCTGGTTTGCATTGGGTTCAGTCCTTTTTCAGACGTTTCTTCTTTGCCTGTCCGGATCGCACCGGCGACCTGGCTTCCCGACCGGCAGCCTCCCGGACGAGTTGCTCCGGCAAGACCACCGCCGGACGCGGGTCGAGGATCATCACTTCGCTGAAATTCTCGACGCCGGCCAAAGGCATGCAGAAGATCCTGGCAAATGAGTAGGAGGTATCCCGTTCGATGTGCACTACCCTGGCGACCGGAAAGCCTGGCAGGAAAATGCCGTCCAGTCCCGAGGTCACAAGCACGTCGCCATCCTTGACGTCGGCGTTGGCCGGCAGAAAACGCAGTTCGAGCTGGCCGTTGCCCAGACCGAAAACCACCGAACGCAAGCCGGTGCGAACGATCTGTACAGGCACCGCCTGCTCCTTATCGGTAATCAGCGTGACTTCAGCGACAAAGGGAAACACTCTGGTCACCTGACCGACGATGCCCGCGTCATCGATTACCGGCTGCCCGGAAACCACCTTGTCCTGCTGCCCCTTGTCGATGACGATACGCCGCGAATAGGGATCACGCGCCGAATAGAGGATCTGCGCCAGTTGACCACTGGCCTGCTGCCGCTCCTTGACGCCGAGGAGATTGCGCAGACGCTGGTTCTCGACTTCCAGGTGCTGGGTGCGTAGCAGCGTCGCTACGTTGTCCAGGCGGGCGCGTTTCAACTGGGCATTTTCATCCTGCAAACGCGACACGCTGACGAAATAATTCCCGGCGTTATCGAGAAACTGTGCTGGCATCTGGGCCAGATGTTGCACCGGATGAGTGAACATGGACAGCGCCTGCCGCAATACTTCCAGCGTTTGCAGGCGCGCGTCCACCACCAGGAGTGCAACCGACAGCGCAACGTAAAACGACAGCAGCGCCAAAGGTGCCGGCCCGCGCTTGAAAAACGGTGGCGGCTGGTGGTCCATCAATCAGGCCTGGAGTTGACAAGGTGTGGCGATCACGCCACGCACCGTGGCGCGTCAATCGGAAGCGAAAATGCTCCCGAGATTGTCCATCTTCTCGAGCGCCATGCCACAGCCTCGGGCAACGCAGGTCAAAGGCTCTTCGGCAACGATCACTGGCAGACCGGTCTCCTCCATCAGCAGGCGATCGATGTCGCGCAGCAGGGCTCCCCCCCCGGTCAGCACCATACCCTTATCGGCAATGTCGGCGCCAAGCTCGGGAGGAGTCTTTTCAAGCGCCGACTTGACCGCCGAAACGACACTGTTCAACGGCTCGGTCAGTGCTTCGAGAATTTCGTTCGAGGAAATGGTGAACTTGCGGGGAATACCTTCCGCCTTGTTGATTCCCGAAACCTCCATCTCGCGCACCTCGGCGCCAGGAAACGCCGAACCGATATTCTTCTTGATGTTTTCGGCGGTGTTCTCGCCGATCAGCATGCCGTAGTTGCGGCTGATGTAGTTCATGATCGCCTCGTCGAGCTTGTCACCGCCAACGCGTACCGAACCCGCATAGACCATGCCACCGAGCGAAATGACGCCGACTTCAGTGGTCCCGCCGCCAATATCGACGACCATCGAACCCGTCGGCTCGGACACCGGCAGACCCGCGCCAATCGCCGCCGCCATCGGTTCCTCGATCAGAAAAACCTGACTCGCACCGGCACCGATCGCCGATTCGCGAATCGCACGGCGCTCGACCTGTGTCGAACCCGAAGGCACACAGATGATGATCCGCGGTGACGGCGACAATAGCCGCGAGTCGTGAACTTTCTTGATGAACTGCTTGAGCATCTGCTCGGTGACCGTGAAATCGGCGATCACACCATCCTTCATCGGTCGGATCACCGTGATCGCCCCAGGCGCCTTGCCAAGCATTTCCTTGGCTGACTTGCCGACAGCCTGAATCGTTTTCTTGGAGTTCGGCCCACCCTGCGTACGAATGGCGACCACCGACGGTTCGTCGAGAACGATCCCTTTCGATCGCACATAGATCAGCGTATTGGCCGTACCTAGGTCGATCGCCAGATCGTTGGAAAAATAACTGCGCAAAAAACTGATCATGCTTGATAAATCCGTGATGGCCCGCAGCAAGGGCTGCGGTTGGAAAAACTTTTATGATACCTTATATGGCCCACTCATTTAACAACTTGGTAATTTCCGCCCATGTCGCTTACCCTAGAACAGGTCCGGCGCGTCGCCCACCTCGCCCGGATCGAAATCAGCGATGTCGAAACACATCGCACACTCGGCCATCTGAACGAGATCTTCGGCTTGATCGAAGAGATGCAGGCCGTTGATACGCAAGGCATCGGGCCCATGGCGCATGCTCAGGATGTGGCGCAGCGCCTGCGCGCCGACCGGGTCACCGAGTCGGATCAGCTTGCCCAGCGCGCCGCTTTCCAGGCCATCGCACCGGAAACCGAGGGCGGACTCTACCTGGTGCCAAAGGTCATCGAATGATCGAGTACAGCCTCCAGGCGATGGCGACCGCCTTGGCAAACAAGGAGATTTCGAGCGTCGAGCTGACGCAACTGTACCTCGACCGGATCGCCCGCCACAATCCTCGACTCAATGCTTACATCACCGTCGATCCGGCCCGTAGTCTTGCCCAGGCGCGTGCCGCCGACGAGCGCCTGGCCAGAGGCACGGGCGGACCGCTGACCGGCATCCCGATCGCGCACAAGGACATCTTCTGCGCCAAGGGCTGGCTGACCACCTGTGGGTCGAAAATGCTGAGCAATTTCGTCAGCCCCTACGATGCTGCAGTGATTGCCCGCTTCCAGGCCGCCGGCGCAGTGATGCTCGGCAAGACCAACATGGACGAATTCGCGATGGGTTCGTCAAATGAAACCTCATTTTACGGACCGGTGCATAACCCTTGGGACAGCAGTTGCGTTCCTGGTGGGTCTTCCGGCGGATCGGCCGCTTCGGTCGCCGCACGCCTGGCACCCGCAGCCACCGGCACCGACACCGGCGGATCGATTCGCCAGCCAGCGGCACTGTGCAACCTGACCGGGATGAAGCCCACTTATGGCGTCATCTCGCGCTACGGCATGGTCGCCTTTGCGTCTTCACTCGACCAGGCCGGACCGCTTGGCCGCTCGGCTGCCGACTGCGCCACCTTGCTCAACGCCATGGCCGGCTTCGACGAACGCGATTCGACGAGTCTCGACCGCCCAGCCGAAGATTACGGCCGTGAAATCAATGCCGCAAGTACTGCAAAACCACTGGCCGGATTGAAGATCGGCTTGCCGGAAGAGTTTTTTGGCGGCGGCTGCAGCGCCGAAGTGATGCAACTGGTCGAGGCGGCCATTGGCGAGTACCGCCAGCTTGGCGCCGAAACCGTCGCCATCAACCTGCCGAGCATGGGTCTTTCAGTGGCCGCCTACTACGTGATCGCCCCGGCGGAAGCGAGTTCGAACCTGGCGCGCTTTGACGGCGTTCGATACGGTTATCGCGCACCGGCGTACCAGGATCTCAACGACATGTACTGCAAGAGTCGCGCGCAGGGCTTCGGTGACGAGGTCAAGCGGCGCATCCTGATCGGGACCTATGTCCTGTCGCACGGCTACTACGATGCGTATTACCTGCAGGCGCAACGCATCCGTCGCCTGATTGCCAAGGATTTTGCCAGTGCCTTTCAGAAATGCGACGTGATCATCGGGCCGACCAGTCCGAGTACCGCTTTCAAGCTCGGCGAAAAAGCGGCCGATCCGGTGCAGATGTACCTGTCCGACATCTATACGATTGCCGTCAACCTCGCCGGCCTGCCCGGAATCTCGATCCCCTGCGGTTTTGCCGGCGGCTTGCCGGCCGGCCTGCAACTGATCGGGAACTATTTCACCGAGGCCCGGCTGCTCAACATCGCCCACCGCTATCAGCAGGCAAACGCCTGGCATTTGCGGCGGCCAGACGGATTTGACTGAGGCACGGCAGTCTGCACATGCGGTCGGCGTGCCCTCTTCCGGTCGGTACCGGCAGGCACTTCGCCGACGCTTCTTGAAGAAAGAGTAAGCAGTGATGAAACAGTGGGAAGTCGTCATTGGTATCGAAACGCACGCGCAGTTGTCTACTCAGGCCAAGATTTTTTCGGGCAGTTCGACTGCCTTTGGCGCCGCGCCCAACATCCAGGCGAACGCGGTCGACATCGCCCTGCCCGGCGTCCTGCCGGTGCTGAACAGGGGCGCTGTAGTCTGCGCGATCCGCTTCGGCCTCGCGGTCGGTGGCGAAATTGCCCGGCACTCGGTCTTTGCACGCAAGAACTACTTCTATCCTGATCTCCCCAAGGGTTATCAGATAAGCCAGTACGAGTGGCCGGTGGTCCTGGGCGGCAAACTGGCCATTCAGGTCGGCGAAAGCGAAAAGACGGTTTCCCTGACCCGCGCCCACCTCGAGGAGGATGCCGGCAAGTCCCTGCATGAAGGGTTGGGACCGCATTTCCGGGAGCGCTCGGGTATCGATCTGAACCGTGCCGGAACGCCCTTGCTGGAAATCGTCACCGAACCCGACATGCGTTCTTCCGCCGAAGCAGTCGCCTATGCCCGGGCTTTGCACGCACTCGTGCGCTGGATCGGCATCTGTGATGGCAACATGCAGGAGGGCTCCTTCCGTTGTGACGCCAACGTCTCGGTACGCCCCGTCGGCCAGCCGCATTTCGGTACTCGCCGGGAAATCAAGAATCTGAACTCCTTCCGCTTCATGCAGCAAGCCATCGATTACGAGGTGCAGTGGCAGATCGCCACCCTTGAAGATGGCGGCAGCATCGAGCAGGCAACGGTCCTGTTCGATCCGGTCAGCGGTGAAACACGCTCCATGCGTTCGAAGGAAGATGCCCACGATTACCGATACTTCCCCGATCCGGATCTGCTGCCGCTGGTTATCGATCGCCCATGGGTCGAGGAGATTCGTGCACAACTGCCCGAGTTGCCAACCGCCAAGCGCGAGCGCCTGATGGCCGACTACGGGCTTTCCGCCTATGACGCCAGGGTCCTGACCAGTTCGCTTGAACTGGTCGGCTACTACGAAACCACCGTGGCCACGGCCGGCCAGGCAAACGCCAAAAGCTGCGCCAACTGGGTCATGGTCGACCTGACCGCCCGCCTCAACAAGGAAGACCGCGAAATCGGCGAGTCGCCGGTCTCGGCAGAACAACTCGGCGGCTTGATCGCCCGCATTGGCGACGGCACGATCTCGACCAATATCGCCAGGAAGGTTTTCGATTCCCTGTGGAACGGCGCAGGCGGTTCGGCTGACGAGATCATCGCCAGGCAGGGCCTGCAGCAGATCAGTGACAGCAGCTCTCTGGAAATACTGCTCGACGA
The DNA here is from genome assembly GCA_013414765.1 of Candidatus Accumulibacter cognatus. Lineage (GTDB taxonomy): Bacteria > Pseudomonadota > Gammaproteobacteria > Burkholderiales > Rhodocyclaceae > Accumulibacter > Accumulibacter cognatus. The sequence continues at coordinate 3,461,665 of CP058708.1, read as the reverse complement.
ACTGCTTGCCGCCAACCCGGCGATGGTTGCCGAGTTTCGGGCCGGCAAGGAAAAGGCTTTCAACGCACTGATCGGTCAGGTGATGAAAGCGACGCGAGGCCAGGCAAACCCACAGCGCGTCAGCGACCTGCTGCGCAGCAAACTCGGCTAACGGTCATGACTTTTCCAGGCACCCCCCGATCCTGAAAGTCATGACCGTTTCCCTCCCTTGCTGGGCGCATTCCGGCTTGCACGCCGGAATCGTTCGATGGGCGCAGAGCATGCTCTGCGAATTCCCCATCTCACCCCCCGACCCCTCCCACGGCCCGCGCTGCATCGCGGCCGGCTACGGCGGCGCGGAGCAGTGCTCCGCGAAACCCCGCCTTCGCCCCCGCAAGTGGGGAGGGAAGATTCGTGAGTCGCTGACGCGACTTCCACATTAACGGTCACCACTCAGGGCCGTACCGGTGGCCGCTTCGAAAGTTCGACGAAGCGGCGCAGATCCTCGTCGTACTTCTGCCGGATCGCTTCCTGATCCTTTTTCTTGGACTCGATGACCGACTCCTGCGCCTTGATCTCGTGATCGGCGTCGCGCAGGCCCTTGGCTACATCTGCCGGCAATTGCCGGTTCCTGTAAAACTCGGCCTCATCTTCGAATTTCTTGCGCAGCCTGCGAATCTCCGTGATTCTGTCCTGCGCCGCCTGAATTGCCGCATTCAGGTCCCGCTCGGCGCGGCTACGCATGACTTCGATATCTTTTTCACTGCCATAGGTATTGAGCAAGGCCTGATCCTTGCGCCGCTGCTCCTTGAGCGCCCGTTCCTGTTCGCTGCGCCGTCTTTCCTCGGCGGCACGCTGGGCTCGCTGCTCGGCAGTCAGCGGCGCCTCGACAGTCCGTGCCCGGCCGGAGGTACCCAACTCGCGATAGGCGCGCGCATAACAGGCCGGCGGCAGAACGTCGCCACACACCGGCCTACCCTGTTCATCCGTGCAACAGAAGATCGAAGCGGCTGCGAAACCCTCGTCTCCGCTCGTCAACGCCAGCAGCAGGAGAGCGTAGCTAACTGCCGCGCGCAAGGCCGTATGCCTGTCTGTAATGCGCCACCGCAGCCTCATGCTGTCTGAAATCCGGATGCTCCCGGAGAAAGTTCATCAGATCGTCCAGGCTGGCGACGGCCAGCACCGGAATGCCATAATCCTGTTCGACTTCCTGCACTGCCGACCTTTCACCACTGCCACGCTCCATGCGATCCAGCGCGATGACCACGCCGCAGGGTGAAGCCCCGGCAGCACGGATCAGCGTCACCGATTCACGAATCGAAGTACCGGCGCTGATCACGTCGTCGATGATCAGCACGCGACCGGCCAGTGGCGCACCCACGATGCTGCCGCCCTCGCCGTGATCCTTGGCCTCCTTGCGATTGAACGAGAACGGCAGGTTGCGTCCTGTCCGTGCCAGGGCAACGGCGATCGCGGCCACCAGCGGGATGCCCTTGTACGCCGGCCCGAACAGGCCGTCGACGACGATCCCACTGGTGAGGATCGCCTGAGCGTAGAATTCCGCCAGACGGCCCAGCGCCTCGCCGTTGTTGAACAGGCCGGCGTTGAAAAAGTAGGGTGAAAGCCGTCCCGCCTTGGTCGTGAAACTGCCAAAACGCAGCACCCCCTGAGCGACGGCAAACTCGATGAATTCCTGACGAAAGTCCATAAATCAATTTCGGATGAAAGCCGTTCCCGGCATCGGCCCTCTATGTTACGCATCATTACGTTGAACCTCAACGGTATTCGTTCAGCATGGCGCAAGGGATTTCTCCCCTGGGCCAGGACCCATAATCCGGATATCATCTGCCTGCAGGAGATCAAGGCACATGCGGCGGATCTCTGCGAAGCCATGCAAGCTCCCGAGGGTTTCCATGCCTACTATCGCTGCGCCGAGAAAAAGGGCTATAGCGGCGTCGGTCTATGGTGCCGCCATCGGCCGGAGCGGCTATTCGACGAACTGGGAAGCGACGAGTTTGACCGCGAAGGGCGCTATTTGCGTGCTGATTTCGGGAATCTCTCGATCATCTCGCTATATCAGCCCTCGGGTTCCAGTTCCGAGCAACGGCAGGCGGCGAAATTCCGATTCATGGCCCTGATCTATCCTCATCTCGTCGAACTGGCATCGAGCGGGCGCGACATCATCGTCGGAGGCGACTGGAATATCGCCCATCAGGAAATCGACCTTTGTAACTGGCGAGGCAACCGCAGAAACTCCGGATTTCTGCCCGAGGAGCGTGCCTGGGTCAGCCGATTGCTCGACGAAGGCGGCTGGTGCGACGTATACCGCAGCCTGCATCCCGACAGCACGGGCGAGTCGTACACCTGGTGGTCGAACCGTGGTCAGGCCTGGGCAAAGAACGTCGGCTGGCGGCTCGACTATCAACTGGCGACTGCCGCGATCACCGGCAAGGCCCGCAGCGCATCGGTCTACAAGGAACAACGGTTCAGCGACCACGCACCCTTGACCATCGATTACGACTATTCACTATAGACCGATCGACGAGAGCGAGTTGGCGCCTGCCCGGAACGGAGGTCCTGGTGCAGCGCAACAGCTTTTATGGATTGCTCTCCGCGAATGATTTCTATAATCTGAGAACTTCGTTGAGGTTTGCCCCTGCACCCTCGCCGTTCCTGCCACCATCTTCTCCTGTGAGGTTCATCATGTCCGAAGTTACCGAACTTTCCGCCGCCAGCAAACAAAAACTCGTCTCTGACATGAAGGTCGTCGTTGCCGATGCAGAAGAAATCCTGCGTGCCACGGCCGGCGTTGCCGGCGACAAAATGGGCGATCTGCGCGAACGCATCGGCGAGCGGCTGCGCGACGCCAAGCTCCGCCTGGCAGATGCCGAAGCGGCTCTGGTCGACCGCACCAAGGCCGCGGCGCGCGCCACCGACGACTTCGTGCACGAAAATCCCTGGCGTGCTGTCGGCGTCGCCGCGGCCGTTGGCCTGCTACTTGGAGTGATCATCGGTCGTCGATAATCAGCCGCAGCCGTCTGACAGCAATGAGCGAAACGCCGAGCAACGCAGGCGGCCTGTTGGCAGCCTCCAGGAACGGTGCTGCCACACTGCTGGCCATCGGACGCACGCGCCTCGAACTCCTTGGCAATGACCTCAAGGAAGAAAAGCTGCGCGCCGTCCGTGTCCTGCTGCTGTCGCAAATGCTGGCGTTTTCCCTGATGGTCGGCACGATCCTGGCGATCTCTTTGCTGGTCATCGCGTTCTGGGAAAACCGGGTGCTCCTGCTGAGCGCCTGCACAGTCGTTTCCCTGGCCAGCGGAGGGTTTGCCTACACGGCTCTGCGACGGTCGCTGCGCACCAGCCACCAACCTTTCGCGGCCAGCGTTGCCGAACTCGCAGAGGATCTTCGCCAGTTGAAAGGCGCTGCCAACAATGAACCAGGATCTGATTGACGTTGCCATCGAGCGCGGCAGACTGATCGAACGCATCAGCAGCCAGCGCCAGCTCCTTGGCCAGCAACTGCAACCGCTGGGGGCAGGCTTGGCCACCGCCGACCGTGCCATTACCCGCATTCGCCAGGGCAGTGATTACGTCAAACAACACCCGGAAATGGTCGCCGTCGGCGTCGCCGCGCTGGTCGTACTGCAACCACGCCGTGTCTGGCGCTGGAGCCAGCGGTTATTTTTCGTCTGGCGGACTTGGCGCATGCTGCGTAAACAGTTCGGGATCTCGGCCTGACCATCCCTTGCCGCGCATGTCGAATCAGGGAATCACCTTCCTCCCTTCGCCAGCCCTCTGAAGAGTCTTCCAGTCACGCCCAGATACCCAGTTCGACCAATTGCCTGGTCGCCGCTGCCGCCCAACCCTGATTCGCCAGCGGGCTTGCGGGACTCGGATGCAGCATGCGACCGGTTCTGACCTTCAACCCGGCCAGCGCTCCGGCTGCCCGCGTTTCGGCGAAAGCACCGACGCCGACCACCCATTCGGGCTGCAAGACAGAGACCAGCGTCTTCAGGTGCGCATCGCAAGCCACCCGCAGCGCGGCCGCTTCACTTGCCGGCAGCCGGTCGGGGGTCAGGTTGCGAGCCAGATCGAAAAAAGCCAGTGGACAATAGTTGGCAACGAAGTGCTCAGCAAAAAACGCGTCGGCAGAAGCGAAGCGCTCTCGGAACAATCCCCACAGACGCCGACCGCTGACCTCGGAACGTGTGCAGGCAAAGCCTTCGATCGGTCTCCGGGGATTCTCCACCGCCGGTTTCAGGATGGTGGCCTCGATCCCCAACCAATCGCGAACTGCTGCGATTTCACCGAAAGGCACACCGCATTGCACCATCCCGAAGGGACCCGGATTCATTCCCAGAAAGACTACCCGCCGAGTGCTTGCGCCATAGCGACGCAGGTACAACTCGTGCGCCGACCAGGCATAACTCAAAGGATTGTAGACGTGACTGACCGGCGGCGAGAAGGTCAGCGTCGAAAGGCTCTCGGACAACTGCCGAGCAGCAGCGATCAGCGTCGCGGCGATGGGTGAAGTTCGTTCCATGGTGCAACCTTCAGCAGCAACAACATGCCCGGCGCGGCAAGCAGAAAACAAAGGATGAAGAAGCTGACCCAGCCGAGCGACTCGACCAGCGCCCCCGCCGTCGCGTTGATGAAGGTTCGGGGAACGGCAGCCAGGCTGGTAAACAGCGCAAACTGGGTCGCCGTGAAGGCCGGATTGGTGGCACGCGCGATAAAGGCAACGAAAGCGGCAGTACCCAGGCCAACGCCCAGGCACTCGGCGGCAATCACGGCGGCCAGCGCGGCTCGGTCAAGCGTGTCGACAGGGGCCTGTACACCACGCCAGGCCAGCCAGGCGAAACCGAGAATGGTCACCATCTGAACCAGGCCGAACAGCCACAGTGCGCGGTTGATCCCCAGACGCACCATCCACAAGCCCCCCAGCAGACCGCCGAATACCGCCGGCCAGAGTCCGGCATGCTTGGCAATCACGCCGACATCGGTCTTGCTGAAGCCCAAATCCAGATAAAACGGCGTTGCCAGGGCCGTCGCCAGCGAATCGCCGAGCTTGTAAAGAAAAATGAAGCCGAGCACCAGCAGCGCGCCCCGCCAGCCCTGGCGACCGATGAACTCATGAAATGGTTCGACCACTGCCTGGCGCAAGGTTTTCGGCGCCCCGACCACGGCCGGTTCGCTGACCAGCAAGACCATCACCATCCCCGGCAACAGGAAGGCCGCGGTGATCCAGAAGACCTGCCCCCAGGGCAACAGGTCGGCGAGGATCAGCGACAGCGATCCCGGCACCAGCCCGGCAATCCGGTAGGCATTGACATGCACCGAATTGCCCAGCCCCAGTTCCTGATCGCTGAGGATTTCACGCCGGAACGCATCGAGCGCGACATCCTGTGTCGCCGACAGGAAAGCCAGCATCACCGACAGCCAGATCACCGGCGTCAGATTGCCCGACGGCGAGAATCCCCCGAGCAGACCAATCGACAGCAGCAAGCCGAGCTGCGAGAACAGCATCCAGCCGCGCCGGCGACCCAGGGGCAGGCGATAACGATCCAGCAGTGGCGCCCAGATGAATTTCCAGGTGTAGGGAAACTGGATCAAGGCGAACAGACCGATGGTCCTGAGATCCACGCCTTCGCTGCGCAACCACGCCGGCAGCAGATTGAGCAGCAGGTACAGCGGCAAACCCGAGCTGAAACCGGTAAATACGCAGATCAGCATCCGCCTGGTCAGCAGCAGGCGTAGCCAGGCAGGCATCAGGATCTTCGTCCGAGGCGATAGAAGGCGAGACTACCGTTGAGATTGGGATCTTCGCGGACCTCGCGTCCGGCTTCGTCGAAAGCCAGACGTTCGCGAATCTCGATGTCGAGCCGGCGACACAAATCCTCGAAGTCAACAATCGTGAAAAAACGCACGTTCGGGGTATCGAACCAGTCATAGGGCAGGTCTTCGGAAACCGGCATATGCCCCTCGCTGATCGCTGCCCGGTTGGCACGGTAGGCAAAATTGGGGAAGCTGACCACCGCTTCTGCCGCAACGCGCAGCATCTCGGTCAGGATGCGCTCGGTGGCGCGCATCGTCTGCAGCGCCTGTGAGATGATCACGTGCTCGAAGGAGTCGTCCTCAAAACCGGAAAGTCCACACTCGATGTCCATCTGGATCACGTCAACCCCGTTGCGGATACAGCCAAGGACGCTTTCGTGGTCGATTTCGACGCCGTAGCCACTGACACCCCGAGTTTCGTTCAGGTAGCGCAGCAATCTGCCGTCACCGCACCCCAGGTCGAGAACGCGCTCGCCAGGCGGAATCCAGTTGGCGATCACTGCAAAGTCGAAGCGCTCCCGCTGCTCGGCCCTGACTCTCCGCTCATGTTCGGTCATACGGCGATGTTCTCCAGATAGGCACGCAGCAGCGCGTGATAGTGGGGGTCGTCGAGCAGAAACGAGTCATGCCCGGCACCGCAGTCGATCTCCGCGTAAACGACGCGCCGGCGATTGTGCAGCAGCGCAAAGACGATCTCACGCGAACGCGCCGGAGCGAAACGCCAGTCGGTTGAAAAACTGGCAACAAAGAAGCTGGCCTTGGCGCGCGCCAGCGCAGCGGCCAGATTGCCCTCGTAGTCATAGGCGGGATCGAAGTAGTCGAGCGCCTTGGTCATCATCAGATAGGTGTTGGCGTCGAAGAAACCGGCAAACTTGTTGCCCTGATAGCGCAGATAGGACTCGATCTCGAAATCGACGTCATAACTGAACTTGTGCTCGCCATGACGCAACTGACGACCGAATTTCTCGGCCATCTGTGTATCCGACAGATAGGTAATGTGGCCGACCATTCTCGCCAGTCGCAGGCCCCTGGTCGGGACGACACCATGATCGGCGTAGTAACCTCCATGAAAATCCGGATCGGAGAGGATGGCCTGCCGCGCCACCTCGTTGAAGGCGATGTTCTGCGCCGACAGCTTGGGTGCCGAAGCAATCACCATGGCATGGCGGATACGATCGGGAAATTGCAGTGACCATTCGAGCGCCTGCATGCCGCCGAGGCTGCCGCCAATCACCGCAGCCCAGGTGTGCACGCCCAGATGGTCGGCCAGGCGAGCCTGCGCCGCAACCCAGTCCTCGACCGTCACCAGCGGAAAATCGGCACCGTAGCGCTTGCCGCTTTCCGGATTGATCGACAATGGTCCGGTAGACCCGTAGCAACCACCGAGGTTGTTGACCCCAACCACGAAGAATTTTCTGGTGTCGAGTGGTTTGTCCGGACCGACGAGGTTATCCCACCAGCCGACGTTTTCCGGATCGTCCGCATAGTGGCCAGCGACATGGTGGCTACCGGAAAGGGCATGGCAGACCAGCACGGCGTTGGTGTGATCGGCGTTGAGCGTGCCATAGGTTTCGAAAACCAGTTCGAAACCCGGCAATTCGGCACCACTCTGCAGCCGCAGCGGCTCGTTGAATTGCGCACGCTGCGGCGCAACGACTCCGACTGAATGTTCAGATGACATCGTGATCGCTTCGGTGGCAGGAAATAAATGAATTCAGACGCAACTGTTGAGCTTCTCCAGTTGCTCGCGAATCTTCGCCGGCTCTTCATGGCGCAACAGGCGGCGAACGATCGGCGCCAGTTCGGCGCAATTGCTCTGCATGATTTTCTGCTTGACCGAAAGGATCTGTGCCGGATGCATCGAGAACTGACGCAGCCCCATCCCCAGCAGCAGCCGCGTCAGGGTCGGATCACCGGCCAGTTCGCCGCAGATCGAAACCGGGATATACATCTTTTCGGCGCTTGCAATGGTATGCGCCAGCAGCATCAACACGGCCGGATGCAGGGGGTCATAGAGCGGCGCGACCTCTTCATCGCTGCGATCGATGGCCAGGGTGTACTGGATCAGATCGTTCGTGCCGATCGACAGAAAATGCATGCGCCGCAGAAACAGGCCGACAGCCAGCGCGGCGGCCGGTATCTCGATCATCGCGCCGACCTGGATCGTCTCATCGAAGGGAATGCGTTCGCCGCGCAGACTCGACTTGGCGCGCTCGACCGCGGCCAATGTCTGATCGATTTCATGCGCCTGCGAAAGCATCGGGATCAGGAGCTTGATCTTGCCGAACTTTGAAGCGCGCAGGATGGCTCGCAACTGCGTCTGGAACATCTTCGGCTCAGCCAGTGACAGGCGAATCGCGCGCAGCCCGAGCGCCGGATTGCTTTGCAGGCGCTCGCCCTGCGCCTTTTCCGGATGAAGATCCTTGTCGGATCCGAGATCGAAGGTGCGAATGGTGACCGGCCGACCGCCCATGCCTTTGACGACCGCACGATAGGCCTCGAACTGCTCGTCCTCGGTCGGCATGTCGCCGCGATCGAGAAAGATGAACTCAGTGCGAAACAGGCCAATCCCTTCGGCACCGCCGTCGAGCGCGGCAGCCACGTCACCGGGTAACTCGATGTTGGCCTGCAGATCGATGTCGACACCGTCGAGGGTCACCGACTTCGCCGTCTTGAGCCGTCTGAGCTTGATTCGTTCGAGCTCGATCTGGCTCTTTCTGAGTCGGTATTCCTCCAGGATGCGCGGATCGGGGTTAACGATCAGGACGCCACGCGTGCCATCGACGATCAGCACTTCGTCGTCATGAATCAGTTGCCGGGCGTTGTGCAGGCCAAGCACCGCCGGAATGCGCAGGCTGCGCGCGAGAATCGCGGTGTGCGAAGTCGAGCCGCCGACATCGGTGACAAAGGCCGCGAAATGATGTTCCTTGTAGGCAATCACGTCGGCTGGCGAGAGATCGTGCGCGACGACGATCAGATTCTCTTCCTTGATACCCTTGCCAGTTCTCAAGGACATCCGGCCCGGCTGGCCGACCAGTTCCTTGATCACCCGCTCGACGACCTGGCGCACGTCGTAGCTGCGCTCGCGCAGGTACGGGTCGTCAAAGCTTTCGAACTGGGCAACCAGAATCTCCATCTGCTGCACCAGCGCCCATTCGGCATTGCAGCGACGCTCGCGAATCAGCTGCTTGGGAACTTCCGCCAGTTCGGGATCGGCAAGGATCATCGAATGCAGGTCGATGAATGCTCCGAACTCGGCCGAAGTATGCTGCAAGCGCCCCTTCAGGGTCGCAAATTCCTCACGCACGCGCAGCAGCGCTGCCTCGAAGCGAGCCACCTCCTTGTCCACCAGGCGCGGCGAGATGACCAGATGCGAGACCTCGAGGGTCGCGTGCGACATCAGATGTGCCTGCCCGATCGCGATGCCCCCGGAAACCGCCAGACCATGCAGGGTAAAACTCATGATGCGCTCACTCCGCCTCGCCAAACCTTCCAGCGATCAATCCGAGGATCGCCTCGTTTGCCGCCTCTTCGTCCACGCCATCGGTCTCGACGACCACCGTTGAACCCATGCCTGCGGCCAGCATCATCACACCCATGATGCTTTTGGCATTGATGCGGCGCGCCCCTTTCTCCATCCAGACGTCGCTGGCAAAGCGGCTGGCAAGTTGCGTCAGCTTGGCCGAAGCACGGGCATGCAGGCCCAGCTTGTTGATGATTGCAGTTTCAGCACGTACCATCGAAAACTCCTGTGATTCTAGGCAGGCGGCGGCAGTTTCAGTACGCCATCATGAGCCCCGCTGATCGCCTTCTGCAACATGGTTTCCATCCTCTTCTCGCGATAGGTCAGAGCGCGCAGCAGCATCGGCAGACTGAGACCGGCAACGCCCTCGACATGACCCGGCTCCAGCAGTTTGAGCGCCAGGTTGCCAGGTGTCGCACCGAAAACATCGGTCATCACCAGAACACCGTCGCCACAATCGACTTCCTTCAGCAACAGACGCGCCAGCGGCAGAATGTCGAGCGGATCGTCCTGAGCTGCCACGCCAAGCTGTGCGATCAGAGGCGGACGTTTGTTGAGCACGTGGCAAACGTTCTGGATCAGGCTTTCACCAAACGAGCCATGCGTTATCAGGAGAATACCGATCATCTCGCCCACCCCATACGACAATCCGTCATTTTAAGCGATTCCGCGCGGCTCGGCAGCATTGGCGAATACATCAAGGGATGACCTCAAGCTTCCGCGGCCGGCCACCGACATATTCGAGCCTACCGTGTAGGGAGCTGCTGACCTGCACCTGGCCTTGTGCGTCGACCCGCAACACCTGCTCCACCTGCAACGCACGCGCCAGACGTGGCCAATCGCTACCGGCGATGAATAGCGGCTTGGAAGCCATGTCGCTGAGCGTTCCGGCTGCCGTACGCGGCGAAATCAGTACGCTCAGCGACTGCGTATGCAACGCCGGCTGCGCACTGCGCGGGTCGAGCAGATGACAGTAACGGTGACCGTCGATCTCGAAGAAGCGCTGATAGTCGCCCGAGGTACCGATCGCCTCACCGTTCGCCAGTTCGATCGTCGCCAGTGGCCCGGGCTGGCGCGGATGCTGGATGCCAACGCGCCAGCGCTGCCCATTCTTGCTCCCCAACGCCATGACATTGCCGCCGATGTTGATCAATGCATTGTGCACCCCCTGTGCGTGCAGAATGGCCGCCGCGCGGTCGAGCGCAACACCCTTGAGATAGCCGCCGAAATCGAGAGCCACTTCGCGCTTGTCGCTGCTGACGAAAGTACCCTTGATGCGCAGGTCGAGAATGCTCGGCTGAGCCGCCCGCCAGGCAGCCAGGGCGAACGGATCGGGTAGCGTGGCCGGCAATTCGTCGGACTGGAAACCCCAGAGACTGATCAGACGGCCTATTCCCGGGTCGAACAGGCGTTCGCCAAGGCGCGTCAGGTACTGCGCGTCAGTAATCAGTCCGACCATTTCCGGCGTCACCGGCTGCCGCCTGCCGGCCATGATGGCCTCGTTCAGCGTGCTTAGTTCGGAAGGCTTCCAGGCATGGTAGGTGCGATGCAGGCGATCGAACTCGCGCAGCACGGCCGCCGCGGCCGGACGCGCAGCCGTTTCGTCGAGGCCGGCGATCAGGACTTCGACGCGGGTCCCGAAAACGAAGGCCTCCTGATGATGCAAGGGCGCCCGCTCGCAGGCCATCAGGACACTGGCGAGAAGCAGTCCGAGCAAGCGGACCAGGAGGCTAACGGTCATGAATTTTCCAGACCCCCCCGACCATGAAAGTCATTACCGTTTCCTTCTCCCCCGCCCCCCCGCGAGTAGGAGGGGAGATTCGTGAGTCGCATACGCGACTTTCACATTAGGATGCAGCAAGGCACTGGCGATCGAGCGCGGCAATGAACATGGCGGCGGCGTCAAAACCGGTCTGCTCGGCGATTTCGACCATGCAGGTCGGGCTGGTGACGTTGATCTCGGTCAGCCAATCGCCGATCACATCGAGACCGACCAGCAACAGGCCGCGAGCGGCCAACACCGGCGCCAGCGTGCAGGCGATTTCCCGATCGCGAGCGCTCAGTTCGCGGGCCACGCCGGTGCCGCCGGCGGCCAGGTTGCCGCGGGTTTCGCCGGCCTTGGGAATGCGCGCCAGGCAATAGGGAACCACTTCACCGCCAACGATCAGGATGCGCTTGTCGCCATCGACGATCTCGGGGATATAGCGTTGCGCCATGATCGTGCGTGCACCGTCACGGGTCAGCGTTTCGACGATCACATTGCGGTTCGGGTCGTCATGACGGACGCGGAAAATCTGGGTTCCGCCCATGCCGTCGAGCGGTTTGAGAATCGTGTCGTGTTCGTAGTCGATGAACGAATGGATCACCGTCGCGTCGCGCGCCACCAGCGTCGGTGCCGAAAAGCGCGCGAACTCGGCAATCGACAACTTCTCGGAATGGTCGCGCAGGGCGCGCGGCCGGTTGAAGACGCGTGCGCCCTCGGCCTCGGCACCTTCGAGCAACCAGGTGGTGGTCACGTACTCCATGTCGAAAGGTGGATCCTTGCGCATCACGACGGCGCGGAAATCACGCAAGGCGACGACGTGACGGTCGACCTCGACGAACCAGTCATGATCGTCGGCGAGCATTTCCAGATGCACCGCGGCAGCGCAGACGCCGTGCAGCGGCGACCAGTGAATCGCCTCCTGCTGGATCGTCCACACCGCGTGCCCCGCCGCCTGGGCAGCGCGCATCATTGCGATACTGGTATCCTTGTAGGCCTTCAGCGACCGCAGGGGGTCTACGATGAATGCTATGCGCATGCCACTTGCTCCTCTACCGGTGCCGTACGTTCGAGTTCGAGCGAGGCCGCGAGCTGCGCCAGGCGGGCAACCACGCCGTAGACGTAAAAGCGGTTCGGCGCAGCATCGGGATTCTGGCCATGATCGGGCAGCGAGCAACTGGTCTCGAAGGCCAGCGGTTCGAAGTGCATGCCCGGCGCGTTGAGATTCTCATCCTTGCCACGCCCGCTATGGACACGGTAGAAGCCGCCCACGACAAAGCGGTCGATCATGTACACCACCGGTTCGGCGACGCCTTCGTCGCTGCCGCTGCCGACCCGCTCATAGGAATGCACCCCTTCCTGGATGATCACCTGCGACACCGCCAGACCTTCCTTTATCACCGACATCTTGTTGCGCTGCCTGCGGTTGAGGCCGGTCACCTGGGCCGCGTCCTTGACCGTCATCACCCCCATGCCATAGGTACCGGCATCGGCCTTGACGACCACGTAAGGCGTTTCTTCGATCCCGTATTGCTGGTATTTCTCGCGGATCAGACCAAGCACGGCATCGACATTGGCAGCCAGACAGTCCTCGCCCTGTCGCTCATGAAAATTGACGCTGCTGCAGACCGAAAAGTAGGGGTTGATCCGCCACGGATCGATCCCGACCAGCCTGGAGAAGTTTTCCGCCACCTCATCGTAGGCTGCAAAGTGGTTCGACTTGCGGCGCAAAGCCCAACCCGCATGCAGCGGCGGCAGAACAAACTGTCCGTCGAGGTTCTGCAGAATCGGCGGAATCCCCGCCGAGAGATCGTTGTTGAGCAGGATGGCGCAGGGGTCGAAGCCCTCGAGGCCGAGCCGGGAGCGACTGCGCAGCAGCGGTTCGAGAAGCAGCGAGCTGCCGTCGGGAAGCGCCACCGGCGTCGGCCGGTCGATCTCCGGCGACCACGAGCCGAGGCGAACGTCGAGGCCGGTCAGTCGCAGGATCGCCGCGAGCTGTGCGACGTTCTGCAAATAAAAGAGGTTGCGCGTGTGCTTCTCGGGAATCAGCAGCAGCTTCCTGGCGTTGGGGCAGATCCGGTCGATCGCCGCCATCGCCGCCTGCACACAGAGCGGCAGGAAGGTGGCGTCGAGGTTGTTGAAGCCCCCGGGAAACAGGTTCATGTCCACCGGCGCCAGCTTGAAACCTGCGTTGCGCAGGTCGACCGAGCCATAAAATGGCGGCGTGTGCTCCTGCCACTGCCCGCGCATCCAGCGCTCGATCTCCGGCATGGCGTCGAGGAAACGCCGCTCGATCTCCAGCAGGGGTCCGCTGAAGGCAGTCATGAGACGTGGAACCATGGGCTTTCTCTCCTTCCCGTCAGCGCCGGTCGGCGCAGCGGAATGCTCGGTGGAAACAACTGCGCTACGGCAGATCGACCTGGGATCTTACAGCGGCAAGGCCTTTTGCAGGCGATCCGGACGCACCGTCAGCGTTCCCCCCAGGGCATCACCGGAACCGTCGAGATGCTGTTCGCCGGTGCGCCGTCGATCAGCTTGCGACTGATCGCGAGGTAGACCAGGGTCTTGTGGGCTTCGTCCCACATCCTGACGACGCGTGTCTCCTTGAACAGAATCGAAGTGTCTTCGGCAAACACCGTCGCCTCTTTCGGAAGCTTCGCGGGCAGCACAATCGGTCCGGTCTGCCGGCACGCCAGCGAGAACTGCGAAGGATCCTGCGCGAGGCCGAACGAACCGCTGATGCCGCCGGTTCTCGCCTGACTGACATGACAGGTCACACCCGGCACTTTCGGATCAGGAAAACTCTCGACGCAGACCCGGTGATTGGCACCGACCAGCTTCCACTCGGTAGTCACACAAGCGACCTGCTCAGCCAGCGCCGATGCGCTCCAGAAGGCAAGCAGGCCCCAGACCACGGCCTGAAGACCCGGCGTCCAATGACTGCGAATCATCAATTTCTCTCTCCTTTTACGGCAAGGTCCATAGGTCCGTTAGCGTAGCGTAAGCCGACGTTTTCCGTTACCCGATGTTGGGTTACGCCCTGCGGGCTAACCCAACCTACGAGCTACCCGCTCCCGCCCACCATCACTCCGGATACGCGGCCAGCGTCACATTGCCGAGTTGCCCTACCGGCGAACCGCGCCGCGCACGCTGACCGAGATGCCGGTCTTCCGAAAGCAGGGTCTTGATGCGGTTCCGGAACATCCCCTTGATCGTCACCCGGTCGCCCTGGGTGGCGATGACCGCGCGCAAGGATTCGTTGTCGTGCAGGCCGATGATCTGCACCCCCTTGCCGGCCGACAGGCGCTTCATCTGTTCGAGCGGAAAAATCAGCAGGCGGCCATCTTCGGACAAGGCCGCCAGATGATCCTTGCCGGCAAGCCTCACCGGCGGCAGGATGGTCGCCCCCTCTTCGACGCTCAGGAAGGCCTTGCCGGCCTTCTGACGCGACAAGAGGTCGGCGTAGGTACAGATGAAGCCGTAGCCCGAAGTCTTGGCGACCAGCAGTTCGTCGCCCGCAAGTCCGGTGAGCACATGCGCGATCTTGCCGGTACCGAGTTCGACGAACGACGACAGCGGCGCACCCATGCCGCGACCGTCGGGAAGACTGGCGATCGCCAGGGTGAATGCACGCCCTTCGGTCGACAGGATCACCAGCGAGTCCACCGATCGGCATTCCTGCGCCGAACCGGCGCGATCGCCGTCCTTGAAGACGACGCCCGAGAGATCAAGGTTGTGCCCCTGCCGGACACGCGCCCAGCCCTTCTCGGAGATGATCACGGTCACCGGTTCATCAGCGACAGCCGCGACCTCCGAACGTGAAGCGGTGGCTGCCGCGAGGAGGATCGTCCGGCGGGCGTCGCCATGCTTTTCGGAATCGGCCCGGATTTCGCGAATCACCTGCCGGCGCAACAATGTGTCGCTGCCGAGCAGTTTGACCAGGCCTTCGCGTTCACCACGCAGCTTCGCGAGTTCCTGCTCGATGCGGATTCCCTCGAGTCGGGCCAACTGACGCAGGCGGATTTCCAGGATGTCTTCGGCCTGCCGGTCAGAGAGCGTGAAGCGCGCGATCAATGCCCTTTTCGGATCGTCGGATTCGCGAATGATGCGGATCACTTCGTCGATGTTGAGGAAGACGATGTGCCGGCCTTCGAGAATGTGGATGCGGTCGTCGGCCTTCTGCAGGCGGAACTCGGTACGCCGATGCACGGTCCGGATGCGGAAGCTGCACCACTCGCCGATCAGGTCGGCGAGCGATTTCTGGCACGGTCGGCCGTCGATGCCGACCGCCACCAGATTGATCGGCGCCGAGGTTTCGAGGCTGGTATGCGCCAGCAGCAGCGCCACGAACTCGTTGCGGTCGATGCGTGAGCTGCTCGGCTCGAAGACCAGACGCACGTCGTCGTCCTTGCCCGACTCGTCGCGCGCGCGATCCAGCTGTGAGGCCATCAGCGCCTTGAGCTGTGCCGCCGCCTGTTCGATCACCTTCTTGCCCGGTTTCGGCTGCGGATTGAGCAGGGCCCCGACTTCGGAGAGCACCTTGGCCGAAGAAACGCCCGGAGGCAACTCCTTGAATACCACCTGCCAGGCGCCACGCGCCATCTCCTCGATCTCGTAGCGGGCACGCACACGCAGGCTGCCACGGCCGCTGCTGTAGGCAGCGGCGATGTCGCTCGCCGACGAGATGATCTGGCCACCGCCGGGGTAGTCTGGCCCTGGGAGGTGCGCCATCAGTTCGCTGACGCCGGCGGACGGGTGTTCGATCTTGTGGATCACCGCCGCAGCGACTTCGCGCAGATTGTGCGAAGGCATTTCGGTGGCCATGCCGACGGCGATTCCCGAAGCCCCGTTGAGCAGCAGGAAAGGTAGCCTGGCCGGCAGGAATGCCGGTTCATCGAAGGAGCCGTCGTAGTTCGGCTGAAAATCGACGGTGCCTTCGCCCAGCTCACCGAGCAGCAGTTCGGCGATCGGCGTCAGGCGTGCTTCGGTGTAGCGCATCGCCGCTGCATTGTCGCCGTCACGCGATCCGAAATTGCCCTGGCCATCGACCAGCGGGTAGCGCAGCATGAACGGTTGCGCCACGCGCACCATCGCGTCGTACGCCGAGGTGTCGCCGTGCGGGTGATACTTGCCGATCACGTCGCCGACGACGCGCGCCGACTTGACCGGTTTGGCGGTCGCCGACAATCCGAGTTCGCGCATCGCAAAGAGGACACGGCGCTGCACCGGTTTAAGCCCGTCCTTGACATCCGGCAGGGCGCGGCCCTTGACCACCGCGATCGCATACTCCAGGTAATCCCGCGCCGCCGAATCGTGCAGCAGGATGCTGTCGTCGTCTTCACCTGGCGACAGCACCGCCGACGGCGTCGGTACGGCTGGCGGTGCCGCCGGCACGTCGAGCAGGTTGCCAAACAGGTCTGGCGTCGAATTTTTCCTCACTGGCAGATCACTCTCAAATCTCTGCGCCGATCAGGGCGCCGTTTTCTTCCATTCACGATGCACGCTCCGACCCGTCGAATCGCTCTTTGGCGATCCGCAAGCTCATCCCTGGCCGGAGACATCATCAACCCGAAGGCCTGGCGGAACGAGAAGAACGGGATCACCTGCCCGCAGTGACGTTCCTGCGGTTCAGAATCGCTGTGCGTCAGTCCGGGAATCGTTGCGAAGCGGTGCATGGCGTGCGATTGTACCGCAGGCGCGTGCTTCGCCATGCCCGCGCATGTACAAGCCGCACAAGTCAGAGCGGCCTCCTGAAGGCACACGACGTCCGGAGCGTATCGATAACAACTGGAACCTGACCGCACTTGCCCGCAACACGGCCAATACCAACACCGAGGTCGGGGTCGCCCGCAAGGTCCGCTCGTCGAACCTCTACGAGCGCTACACCTGGTCGACCTGGTCGATAACTGCGGTGATGAACAATGCGGTCGACGACGGTAACGGCTACTTCGGGGATATCGGCCTCAATCCGGAAAAGGCACATACTATTCCGGCGACTGTGGACTGGCATGCCGCTGACCGCAGATGGGAAATCAAGGCAACCCCTTCTACTCGCGGGTGACCTACGATATCGATGCGGTGCGTTGCAAGAACATGACCACCTGCAGCCCGATGAGCGGCAACGCGAAGACGACCAAGCAGTTCGTTGTCCTTCAGTATGCCAACCAGTCGGCCGAACTCTACGGCATCGATATATCTCCAGCGAGGTGTCTCTGGCGCAGACCGGCGTCAGCGAGTTCGGCCTGCGTGGTGTGCTCGGGTACGTTCATTGGCAAGAATCGCGAAACCGGCGAAGGGCCTGTACAATCTCATGCCGCTCAATGCGAAGCGGGCCCTGAAGCACCGCACTGGGGGCTGGGATAACGCTGTCGAGCTGGTGGCCGCGTCGGCCAAGAATGACGTATCCGACGTACGGACTTGACTGAGCCCCGACACCTGCCGGGGCTTTCGACCTTCCTGGCGACGAGTCGTGCAATGAGCCTCTTTCTCGCTGATGACCGCGGCAGTATGCTCCAACCTCGTCCAGCAAGTCTAAACCGAAGGGGGATGAAAAATCTGCGCGCTTATGGCACCATCAGCGATGTCTGAATGATTTCAGGCAGAGGAGTCTCCGGGTGCTGGTCAGCCTTGCTGACCAGAGAATCGGGAAGGCGGTGCCAATCCGCCACGTGCCCAGCGCTGTAAGGAGGACGTTCGCCGCAGAAGGCCACTGGTCGGGGAAACCCTGGCCGGGAAGGCGCGGCAACGGTTGAGTCCGAGTCAGAAGACCGGCCAGGAGACGCAATACGGCTGCACGGCCAGGCAGTCCGTGTCTTTCCAGAAGGGGAATCCATGGAAAACTTGAAGGTGCCGCTGACGCATGCTTTTGCCGATGCCGAACGAGCAGCGGTGTACCAGGCGATCTTCAGTCGCCGCGATGTACGCGGGCAGTTTCTTCCCGAACCGGTGCCTGACGACGTATTGGGCCGCATCCTGATGGCCGCGCACCATGCGCCCTCGGTTGGCTTCATGCAACCCTGGAACTTCCAGTTGATCCGTTCCGAAGCGGTCAAACGGCGGGTCCATGGCCTCTTCGAGCAGGCCAACGCCGAAGCCGCGCAGATGTTCCCCGACGCCCGGCGGGAAATCTACAGTCGGCTGAAACTGCAGGGCATCGTCGACGCGCCGATCAATCTCTGCGTCAGCTGTGACCGCACACGCAGCGGACCAGTCGTCCTTGGCCGGACGCACATGCCGGCGATGGATTTGTTCAGCAGCGTCTGTGCGGTGCAGAACCTGTGGCTGGCTGCCCGGGCCGAAGGCGTCGGCGTCGGCTGGGTCAGCATCTTCCACGAACAGGCTTTGCAGGCAGCCCTCGGCATCCCCGCCCATATCGTTCCGGTGGCCTACCTGTGCATCGGCTATGTTTCCCATTTCAAGGACAAGCCTGAACTCGAACAGGCCGGCTGGTTGCCACGCCTGCCGATCGCCGACCTCATCCATTACGAGCAGTGGGGAGCGACCGATGCCGCCGGCGACGATCCCCTGACCGCGACGCTGGTCGCCATGCAGGCCGACATCCAGCAGCAGGGCGTCTATCCGCATCAATCCTGACGCCCTGCTTGAAGCTTCGTTGCCAACCGGAAAGACCCCCTGATGATCACCCATGAACAACGGATGCAGAAGAAAAAAGAGCTTGTTGACCGGAAGATCGCCGCGGCCAAGGTCGAACGTGGCGTGCTGGTGGTCAATACCGGCAATGGCAAGGGCAAGTCGACCGCCGCTTTCGGCGTTGTCGCGCGCGCCCTGGGACACCACATGCGGGTGGCGGTCGTGCAGTTTGTCAAGGGTCGTTCGGATTGCGGTGAAGAAACCTTTTTCCGGGCGCTGCCGGGAGTTGCCTGGCATGTCGGCGGTGAGGGCTTTACCTGGGAAACCCAGGACAAGGAGCGCGATGCCGCGGCTGCCCGGCTGGCCTGGGAGGTCGCTTGCGGGCACCTCGGCGACCCTGGCGTCGGACTTGTCGTGCTCGACGAAATGACTTACGCCTTCAAATACGGCTGGCTGGACCTCGAAGCCGTTCTGGCCGTGCTGCGCAGCCGCCCAGCCCGACAACACGTCATCGTCACCGGCCGGGCGGCACCGCAGGCGCTACGCGACGCAGCCGATACGGTCAGCGACATGGGCATGGAAAAGCATGCCTTCCAGAGCGGGGTCAAAGCCATGCCGGGACTCGAATGGTGATCACCAGCCGGGTGGTTGACTGCCCTGCCCTGCTCGTCGCCGCGCCGGCCTCCGGACAGGGCAAGACGACCATGGTCGCCGCCCTTGCTCGCCTGCATGCCCGCCAGGGACGGCGGGTGACGGTCTTCAAGTGCGGGCCGGATTTCCTCGATCCACAAATCCATGCGGTAGCCAGCGGGCGGCCCTGCCAGAACCTCGACCTCGGCATGTGCGGTGAAAGCGATGCCCGCTGGCGGCTGGCACGCGCCGCCGCGGATTCTGACCTGATCCTGATCGAAGGCGTGATGGGCTTGTTCGACGGCCAGCCATCGGCAGCCGACCTGGCCGTCCTCTTCGGCATTCCGGTGCTGACCCTGATCGATGCGCGGGCGATGGCCCAGACTTTCGGAGCCATTGCCCACGGGCTGGCCCACTACCGGCCGGGCCTGCCGTTCGCCGGCGTCCTGGCCAACCGGGTCGGCAGCACCCGTCACGCCGACCTGCTGCGCGACAGCCTGCCCGCCGGCATCGCCTGGTTCGGTGCCCTGCCGCGCACCGACGATTCCTTGCCGGAGCGCCACCTGGGGTTGTTGCAGGCGGCAGAAGTGAGCGATCTGGCAGCACGCCTGGATCTCCTCGCTGACGCCTTGGCAGCCACGACCGCAGTCGACCTGCCGCCGACGGTCAACTTCGCCATGGCGCCGGCGCCGGTCGTGTCGCCACGTCTTGCCGGCCAGTGTATTGCCGTGGCCCGCGATACCGCTTACGGTTTCATTTACCCGGCCAACCTCGAAACCTTGCAGCAACTCGGCGTCACGCTGCGCTTCTTCTCGCCGCTGGCCGGCGAGCCACTGCCGGCCTGCGACGCGGTCTGGCTGCCGGGAGGTTACCCCGAACTGCACGCGCCGACTCTGGCAAGAAACACCGCGCTATGGACTGCCTTGCGTAGCCACGTCGAAGCCGGTCAAGCTGTGCTCGCCGAGTGTGGCGGCATGATGAGCCTGTTCGAATCGGTGACCGACAAGGCAGGCGTCAGTCATCCCTTCGCCGGGTTGCTGCGAGGTCGTGCCGTCATGCAGCAGCGCCTGACGGCGCTCGGCATGCAGTCCGTTGTCCTGCCCGAAGGCCGTCTCCAGGGCCATACCTTTCATTATTCAAAGAGTGAAACGCCCCTGCCGCCGCTCTGTCACGCGCAAACGCCCGATGGCCGGGCCGGCGAGGCAATCTACCGTCAGGGTCGCCTGACCGCCTCCTACGTCCATCTCTATTTCCCTTCCAATCCGATGGCAGTGGCGGCGCTATTCAGTCCGTGAACTGAACCGGTCTTATCGCCAGGGGCATGGATTGGCGCCGCGGCGCCCCTGCAGAAGTTGTTCAAGGCGATCGCCCAGCCAATGGAAGCCAATGTGTTCCTGCTCCAGCCGCAGCCTCGCACGGATGCGGTTGTCACGCAGTTCGTCGTAGAGCGTACTCTCTTCGGGCGTCAGTCTGTGCAGGTCCACCAACAGTGGCTTGTCCTCGCAGCCCCAGACTGGGGCATGCGCATCCAGGGTCTCCCGGTCCATCAGGAACGACTCGACGTGGCCAAAGTAGCCACGCAGCTGATCCAGGATGCCAAAACCATGGGTATCGATGTCGCCCCAATAATGGATCGAGCAGTTCTGCAACCAATGACTGCGGGCCAGCGCATCCCAACCGTAACCCGCGCCAAAAATAACCATGGCATCACGCACCTGCGGGAATGCCAGGAAGTTGGTTTCATTCTCGGTGATGAACATGCGCCGCGCAGAGAATTCCATACGGCTGAAGTTTTCGGCATCCAGGGTCACGTCGGGGCAAACCGAGCCAGGGACTGCATGATTCGCCGGATCAAGCACCCGGAAGCGAATGCGCGCCGGCTTTTCGAGAAACCCGTAACGGGCAGCAAACTGGCCGACACCCGTCTTGCCGAGGTCCACAGCGTCTCCGGGCAGTGCCAAATCGAGCAACTCGGCGAGCACACTGCGATGCGCTTCGATGAATTTGCTGTGCACGCCCGGCAGGTCCACCTGCCGCAAATAAATGCCGGGGCGAGGATGCTCGACGAGCCAGGTCACGACTGCCAGCAATCGGGGCCATTCGGCGGACAGTGCCAGTGCCTGCAGGGGGCGCTTTTCCAGCCAGGGCAGCAAGGCGGGGTGTGTTTGCCGGGTTGCCGAGACCTGTGCTGAAAAGCGAGCCCACTCCCGGCGCTTGCCCAGCCAGGTCAACACCTCCTCCAGGGTTTTGATCCAGGCGGTCGCAGGCAGTTTTTGCACCCCCTGAACGCGGTGACGAACCTCCTGCCATTCGAGAGACACTGAATCCGTGGCCGCCAATTCAGCGGCCCAGGCGCGAACAGCCTCAAAGCGATCCGTGATGTCGGCCGAACTCGGGGACTTGAGCGTCAGGCGCAAAGGAAAGCGAACATTGCCCGTCACCGCATCGCGCAGGAGTTCACCGCGCTCCCACAGTCGCGCCAGTTGTGCCTTCAATTCCTTCGCGCCGGTCCACACGTCACTGCGCCAACACCTGGGTGGTTTGCAAAGCCATCATCGCCTTCTGCACCCGATATTCTTCAATCGACAGATTACGGAGCCTGGAGGCTCGCCCGCCCTCGTTGTGCACAAACCCGACGCTGGATACGTACGGTTCGATGATGTGAATCTTCTGCAGCGGCGTCACGATGAGCAGTTGCAGATTGAGCTGCCGGAACAGTTTCAGGCCGTATTGCGTGGATTCATCCGAACCACGACCAAAAGCCTCGTCGATCACCACGAAACGGAAAGACCGCGAGCGCACCGCGCCCCATTCCAGTCCGAACTGGTACGCCAGACTGGCAGCCAGGATGGTGTACGCCAGCTTCTCTTTCTGCCCTCCCGACTTGCCGCCAGAATCCGAGTAGTGCTCGTGTTCGCTGCCGTCCTCGCGCCAACGCTCGCTGGCGGCAAACAGAAACCAGTTGCGCACGTCGCTCACTTTGGCAGTCCAGCGGCGATCCTGTTCTGACAGGCCATCGCGCCCGCGGAAGCGGTCAATGATCGCTTTCACCTGCAGAAACTTGGCCTCGGAGTACTGGGCATCCTCCGACCCCGTCACGGCCCCCTCGGTGCATGCGCGCAACTCCTGCTGAAAATCCCGGATCTCTGCGTCCGGACTGGGCTGCGACTCGAGCACGATGTAGCGCCCCGGATTGTAGTCGATCTCGCCCAACGACTTGTTGATGTGCGCGATGCGCTCCTTGATGGTTTCACGCTCGCGCGCCAGTTGGGCGTTGAAGTTGGCGATCTCGTTGATCGTGTTGACGTTGAGCAGTTCCTTGAAACGCGCCACAAAGCGCGGCAGGTCGTCCCGGTTCAGTTGCGTCAGCAGGTTCTCGTACTCAAAGGCCGCTTCCAGGCTGGCATCGATCTCGGCGGTTTCAAGCTTGAACGCCTCCTTGAAGGACGCCATGGCCTTGATGATTCTCTCGGCCAGCCGATTCATGCTCCTGGTTTCGTTGTCGATCCGGGTTTGCAACCAGCCGCGCACGTCCTGCTCGCGGTTGTCGCAGGATTCCACGGTCAGTTGATGCTCGCCCAGGGCCTCTGCGCGCATGACTTCGAGGGTCGCTGCCAGCGCTTCATCCACGACCGCGCCGGCAAGCAGCAGCTCGGTCTGTTGTCGAAGTTCC
This sequence comes from Candidatus Accumulibacter cognatus, assembly GCA_013414765.1. Lineage (GTDB taxonomy): Bacteria > Pseudomonadota > Gammaproteobacteria > Burkholderiales > Rhodocyclaceae > Accumulibacter > Accumulibacter cognatus. The sequence goes on along the minus strand of CP058708.1, from coordinate 3,438,670 downwards.
TGAGCATCCGAGCGGCGCTGTTCCAGCTTGGCCCGCTTCTCGCGCGAACCTTGCAGCTCCGTGCCAGTGTCCTTTTGCGCCCTCTGCAGCTCGCGCAGGTTTTCGTTGAGCTGCTTGAGGACATCTGATGCCGACTCCAGCCGGCTCCGTTCGTCCGTCAGTTGAGCAATCTCGCTGGCCACGCTGGCCCAGTCCAGTTCCTCGAATGCGGTGAATTCTTCAAGGCGAATCAGCGCGTCGAGGCGGCTGGTCAGTCCGTTGCGTTCCTTCTGAATCTCACCGATCCGGCTGCCCACATCGCCCAGCCGTGTTTCAAGCTGACGGCGCCTGCTTTCCAAGGCGGCGATCTTGGCGCTGTTGCTCCAGCCCAGGACATAACGGCTCCGGTCATCGATGCGGTGGCGGTCATCCTTTTCGTGTCGGCCGCTCGGATCCTTGATCTGGCCCGCGCGGGTGATGGCCCGCGCCTCCCGGCGGAACTGTTCTTGCGTGGCGCAGCAGAGCACATCGAAACGATGGGCAAGCTCACGTTCCAGCCAGTCGTAATGCGGGGAATCAGGCTTGATGGCCAGCTTGCGGAGCAGCGAATCCCGGTGCAGATCGGGCAATTCGCCAGCCTTGCGCGGCCGCACATGGAAGTACACCAGGCGGCCGCGCAGATGGGCAGCATCCACCCATTCGGCCACGACCTTGTAATGGGCATCGGGCACCAATAGCGCCAGGCCGAATCCCCGCAGCAGACGTTCGGCCGCGCCCTCCCAATCGCGCTCTTCGACGCGCACCTGGATCAGCTCGCCGGCAAAGGGCATCTCATCGACATCGATGTCCAACGCCGCACAGAGCGCGGCGCGGATCTGGATCTGCGGATCATCAATGTTGCTGCGGCGGCGCTTGAGGCTTTCGATTTCGGTGCTTTGCCGATCGTGTTCCTGCTTGCCCTGACGCAAGGTCACGCCGTGTTCGGTGAGGGCGTTCTGTAGATCGGCCTCACGATTGCGCGCTTCCTCCCGCCAGCTTTGATACTTGCCCCGCTGCGCGGCGAAGGTGGAGATATCCACCGCCACGGGCTCGCCCAACACGCTGGCCAACTCCTGGTAGCGCTCGGCCTTGGCCTTGCGCCCATCCCGCAGCAGTTCTCTCTTGCGAATCTCGGCGGCAAGACGTTCCAGTCGGTCACCGCCGTTGTCGTTGATCGCCTGCTTCAGCTCATCGACCTGGCGGCCTTGCTCCTCATGGATGAGCTCGAGCCGTCGTCGCTGACCATCCACACGATCCCATTCTTCGGCCAGCAAGCCCAGCCGCTTGTCGATCAGGCCCAGCTTCAGGCCGGCGAAATGGGAGCGAAGGCTTTCCCGGCACCCGCGCAGGGCTTCGACTTCGGTCACCAGCATACTGTGGCGGCCACAGTCGGCAACCAGGGGAGTGAGCCGTTCGACTTGCTGCCGGGTTTTCAGCAACGCCTGATGGGCGCGGTTGAGATCATCGAAGTGCCCGATCAAGGCCTGAATGCGCGGGGCCACCTCGAAGGGTTCCAACATATGGTTGCGAACGAAATCGGTCAGGTTGCCCACCGACTTCATCGAGACCGTCTGGTGAAACAGCTCCAGCGCCTGCTCGTTGTCGATCCCGAAACGGCGGCGAAACCAGGCCGCATAGGGTGGAAAGCTGTCGCTCAGCTCGGCACCCAGCCTACGCAGTCTTTTGCGCAACTGGGCAAGGTCCGAGCCGAAATGAGAAAAATCGGCGGCAATCGACAGCCCGCGTTCGGCACCCAGAAAGAAGCGCGCCGGTTGCCCCTGCGCGTCCTTCATCCAGAACACCTGCGCCAGCGTCACCGTCTGGTCATAGCCGGCGTTGTGGAACACGCCCAGGATGACCGAGTAACTATTCTGGTCGCGCAGCGATACCGGCCTGGCCGCGCCTGTGACTTCGTTGCGCTCGGATTTGTAGTGACCGAGCACATAGGAGCGCAAGGTTCGTTCCTTGCTGTCCGCGCCCGCCGCCTTGTTGTAGGTGATCCGGTTTGCTGGCACCAGCAAGGTGGTGATGGCATCCACCAGCGTCGATTTGCCCGAGCCGATATCCCCGGTGAGCAGGCCATTCTTGCCATCCAGTTGCAGCGTCCATACCCGTCTGTCGAAGGTGCCCCAGTTGAACACCTCCAGACGGGTCAGACGAAAGCCCGACAGCGTGTCATCTGCCACGAAGTCCAGGCCCAGCGATGGCGGCTCATTCATGGCCGGTCTCCTCCCTGGCCGGGGTCACGCCCGCCAGTTGTGACTGGTAACTGGCCAGACGCGCATCGAATTCGGCCAGCCATTGAGCATCGACGAAGGCCTTCAGGATGCGCCGCACCTCGTAGCTCGTCGCGCCAGCCGAAGCACCACTGGCAGCCTTGAGCTTGTGCAGGAACCCAAGCTCGACCACCTTGTTGATCGTGGTCTCGATCTGGTCGATCAGCCTGGCTTCATTCGGACCATCGGGCAGGAACACCCGCACCAGTTCCACGATGTCGTCACGACTGAGTACCAGGCGTGTATCACCGCCCCCTGCGTCGAATTCGGCCAGTTTCTTGCGCAACAACGCAAGTAACAGACTCACCGGAAAGGACAGGGGCCGGCGCGCCACCAGACGCGGCAAGCGGGGTGCGGAGTCGTCATCGGCAGGCTCCGGCCGGCTTCTGAGAAAGGCATGGCCTTCTGCCTCGTCCAGCACCAGATCAAGGTTCAGTACCGCCGCATAGTCACGCACCTGGACCTGCAGATTCAATAGTGCCGCCCATTGACGCTCATCGCCATCACGATACAGCACGCTTTTGAGCAGGCTGATCAGCAACACCGACAAATCCGCAACGGGCGCGGGCGCCGCGGCGCGTGCTTCGTCGCTTCCTGAATGTTGTTCTTCCATCCCTCGCCCCATCCTGTTGTGCTTCAGCGCATGAAAAGCACGCGTGGCAGGCGCGCGATGCGGGTGATTTCCTGACCATCGGTTGCCCACGACTGCCAGCGGATGGGTTCTGGCGTGTCCTCATCGACCACCGTACTGAATGTCCCGCTGCCCAGTTGCAGGTAGGCCACCAATTCGGCCAGCCCCTGTTGCAAGGGTTGGGTAAGCACCAGCTCGCTCAGCGTGATCTGCGCCCGGTCCTGCAAGGCGTGGCGGATGTGGCGTGTCAGGCGCGCTTTGTCCACGACCACCTGATCGAACAGTACCGAGGGATCGATGTCCTGATCGCCCGCCTGCAAGGCCAGGTCGGCAATGACCGGCTTCGTTGCCGGCGTGAACAGGGGGCGCTCCATCGCCAGCTCGATGTCGGCTCGCGCCTCGGCCATCTCCATCACCGTGCCGGCCGGTGGTGACCCGCGCAGGGCCAGCGCCTTGCTCTCGATACCGTGCAGGATGTCCATGATCCGGCGGTTCTCCAGCCAGGCCCGATCATCGAGAAAGCGCCGCAACTGCTGCGACAAGGCGGCCACCGTGCGCTGGGTATGCTCGCCCGCTTCCATCCAGTCATAATGGACGCGGCGCATTCTGCTGTCGGGTTTCAGATCCGTCACGGCGGGAAGCTGAAGCACGCGATCCAGCAGTTCGGTCAATTCCTCCTGCCGGCGGCTGGACAGCAGAAAGTCCCAGAACGCCCGGAAACTCTTGCCCTGATCGGAATCGGCAATCGCCTCTCGCTCGCCCATGATCTCTTCGAGCAGCGCACCCTTGCTGCCTTCCCACAGGGCAATGCGTTCCCGCACGCGCCGGTCGAGCTGGCGGAAGTTGTGCTCCACCTCGCGAAAATCCGTCAGCAATTCGCGCGCGCCCTGCATGAATTGCTGAAAGCGATCCTTCAGCGCCGTGTCGTCCAGCAGCGGCACATCGCCCGACAGCACCCGCGCCATCTCGGCGTCGATGTCATCGCGCTTCCTGTGCAACTCGGCGACGCGTCTGGCCGGGTCGGCCTCGCTGCCCTCGCTCATCTGCTTGAGCAGATCAAACAGCGTCAGCAAGCGCGACTCGGTGCCAATGAACTGCCGCTCGGAGAGTTGTGCCAGCCAGGCAATGGCCTTTTCAGTCGCGGGCGTCAGGTCAAATTGCGCCTCGTCCGTGCCAGGCTTGTAGAACTTGCGCAGCCAGCCCTTGTCGGGTGCGGCCCAGTCGTTCAGATAGTCCGGTGCCGGCTTTGGAAAGGCGGTTTCACCCAAGTGCAGGCGCAGCGCATACAGCTCATCTTCCAGCGCCTCGGCCAGATCCGCCGCCGCCATCACGCGCACATTGGGGGCCACGAACACGCGTTGCAGGAAGCTCGCCACCAGCGGCGCATGATCCGAACGCAGCAGCCGCCACGCCGGGTGGTGCGTGCGCAGGGCGTCGAGGGTAGCGAAGTCCAAGGGATTCACTCTTTATTCTTCGGCCGGGTTCCGCGCTGCCTGCCCTGCGGCACGCAGTGGGTGCGCGCAATCGCTGGCAGCCAGATCAGGTGGATTGATCGAAGATCGACAAGATGCTGCCAGAAAAGCAACGCCACCTGTCAAACTCCTTGGGTGCTCGCTTTGAGCAAGCCGTTGATCTCCTTGTCGTTCCGGTGGGCGGCAACCTGATCGAGCATTGTCCTCGGAACGAGGCATACGGCTTGCGATTCCCAGCCGACAGCGGACGGCGACCCACCGACCCGCCTGGCCAGGTAGAGGCGCGTAATCGACGTACCGCGCTTGAAGTCCCCCAGGTATCCGGTAATCTGCGCCTTCAGCCCGGATTCCTCGAAGGCTTCCTTGATGGCATTTGCCTGCGGTGATATTTGATCCCCGTCCAGCTTGCCCTTCGGGTAGGTCGTTGTATAGCCGCCGAAAGCGTTGCTAGGCGACACCAGCCATACCCGACCATCCGGTTCTTCGATGACGCATCCAGATGCGGGAGGGCGATCTTTATCAAAGCGCATGACCGGCTCGTCGAGGTCATCCATTTGGCCGTCGACGTACCTCCACATATCGTCATTGATCGGGTGATCTGTCCAGGGCGCGAACGCAACGCCATTCATGGCGGCCGGTTCACTTCCATCAGGAACAAACACCGCCACCGCCTTCGGGTCGGGCCAGCTCTCCGGAGCGCTGGGTATCGTCGGCTTGCTGATGATGACGGGCTTGCCCTGGTCGTCCAGCCGTGGGTGTTGGATGGCGTGGCAATGGTAGGTCATGCGCCACTCTCTGTTGTCATCCATCATTGAAGGCATAATCTCATGTTTTGCCAGAACCTTGCAATTTCGAGCCTTGTCGAGCGCCGTTCTCGGGACCGCCTTCAACTGCTCCCGTGTTTCCACGATGCGATGCTGTAGTTGCAGGTGTCCTCGAACTTGACGAAAAAGTGATCAGCGGACTTTGATGAAAAGCTGCGTGGATAGATGGCCAGCCTCGATGTTCAGAGTCATGTCGGCCAGTTTCTTGCCCTGTGCGTCAGCGGGCTCCGAGTTCAAGTCGAAATGGCTGACAAGGCGGTTCCTTGCCGTAGCCGCCCGCCAGTAGGAAACCCCTTGATCCAAACGCAAGGTGAGCCGCTTGCCCGATGACCACGCCACTTCCAGTACCCGACCATGGCCGGTACTCGATGTATCCCCTACACGCAATCGAGCGACGGTACCAAGGTAGTCAAACGCCGCTCGCAACACCTGATCGCGTAACTCCAGATCCAGCCAATCCGACCAGACGCGGTTTCGCGATGCATTATCTCCGGTGCTACGGCGGTTGGTCGTGGAGACTTCCACCTCATTGCTGGCCCACCTAGCTTGTCCGATAGTCGCCCGAAGCCCGCGGATCACTTCCAGCAACAAGGCGACTGACAAGGGAGTGAACAGGTAGCGATCCCGGTAGGCGACGGCGACCACGCCTACTTCCTTATCGTCCAGGAGGCGGCGGGTTGCTTCGTGCTGCCCGGCGATGTGCTGCCACAGCCGTTGACCGAACCCTTGCAGGGGGCCATCCAATTCATGATGAAGTTCGATCTCACGGTCACCGCCGTCAACCTTTTGGCGTCTTAGGGTTTTCGCTGGAAGCGGCTCACCCGTTTCAAGAATGGCCTGTTCCGCCGTGATCAGAGGTGCGCCATCGCCCCAAATCGAATTGAACGCCAGGGCAGCTTGATCGCCCAAGGCCCAGCGCTGTGCTGGTACGCCCAGTGTTTCCGCCAGCAACCAACCTTCGCCGTAGCGAACCGGCTGGTTCAAGGCGAAGAGGCGGACATTCGGATGGTCGGCCAAGCTCGCTAGCAAGTAACAGTCGGTTTCGTCCAGAGTGTCGACACGAACACCCGCCAGGACGATCTCCACCTTTGCTCCTTGCCCCGCCAGGCGATAAGCAAGCTCCCGCAGAGTCGACGGACCGACATCCCAGGTACTTGCGTCACCACTCGCATAAAGCCGTATACCCGCCACGCCTTGTCGGCTGACCGCGCGCCAGACAGCCGCCGGCAGGCGTCGATACTCGGCGCGAGAGGCCGGGCCGAAGTAGGCTTGCTCCCGCGGTAACTGCAAGCGGTTCAGCCAGTCGTCGCTGAGGAAAGCCAGCGCGACGTGCCGATCCAGATTGTCCGCCGCGAAGCGCTGGTCGAAGTCGAGTACACAATGCGGGCAGACGCTGTCACAGTCCACGGGACATTCCAGGTGCTGGCGGGCTAGCCGGAAAAGTGAATCCAGGTGGCGATCCGCGCTGGAGGCATAGCCCGCCGCGTTGCGGTCAAAGATCAGGATGGATTGACGTACCGGCTCGTTCCCGTGGCGCGCGGGTTTGGTCGAACAACCCAATTCGCTCGCCTGAACGCCGATGGATTCGGCCAGGGAATCGCGCAAGGCCACTGCCAGGGTCAGAGCCACCGTTTCGTCGTTGAGCCAGATGCCGTTTTCTGTCTTCAGTTGCAGTTCGAAGATATCCGTCCAGGTTTCGTGTCCCAACGTGAGGCCAGGCTTGACCTTCCAGTCACTATCACTGCCTGGGCAATGGGCGCCTCCCTCATCCTTGGCGCGCCGCAACTTGTAGTGGGGTTTGTCGAATACGTCTGGTTTGCTGCCGTCCGGCTTCATCGGTTCGGCGCGACCACACTCCAGGCACACGACATAGCCCTGGCCGTGGATGCCCCGTGATTGGTGGAAGACATGGCCACGAGAAGTTACACGGAAGCGCCCAAGTTCCTGGTTGACCAGGGAAAACCAGTTTCCTTGGGCGTCGATCCAAGGCGGCTCCACCGGCACGAAGTGCTGAGTGGTGATGTCGTTACTCGGCTCCTTGTAAAAATCAACGGCAAAGCCCGCCGGTTGCAGGAACTCGCGGATGTCCGCGTCCGCGATGACAGCGTCGCAGGCATCGCAATGGCGCGCCGCCTCCCGACTGTGGCTGGAACCGCTGGCGCCGCATTGTCGACAGCGCCAGGCATGGCGGATGTTCTGGGCTTCCCTTGCTTCGTGCTGGTCGGCGGGGATGTGCCAGTTGAGGGTGACACCGGCGGAGCGGTACACCAAGCCATCCATCACCACTTCCGAGCCGGGCGCATACTCCCGCAGCGCGGTCATCAGATCGCGGTTGGCTAGTTCGCGGCGACGATAGCGATTGTCCTCGCGGGCCTCGGCCTGTTGCCGCAGTCGGCCTCGGGTGAGGTTGTCGAAGGGAGCGATATGGGTGGGGAAGCCATAGGCCGGCAGGTAGCCGCGGGTGGCCAGTTCCCGCAGCAGGTATTCTCCGCTCAGTCTCTCCTGGTGCAAACGTACGGCACGGAAGACCGGTGAGTTTTCTCCAGCATGGCGGACCTCGGCGGCCTCCCGCTCTAGTTGTTGCCACTCCAGACGCCAGCCGTCGGCCTGTCCGTCCATCTCCCGAGCCGCCGTGTCCATCACCCGGTGCAAGTCCGCCCCCTCAAGGAGGCTGTGGCGCAGAAGTTGACGTAAGCCACGCGCCAGGTTGGGGTCGCGCGATTCAGAATAGGCGCGGCACCAATCCGCGTAGCGACCCGCCAGAGAGGCATCCCCCAGAAAGAAAGAGCCACAGGTAAGCTTGGTTTGTTCCTGTCCGCTGCCCGCCAGATGGGTGGCGAAAAAGCGCGCCAGCAGCAGGGAATGCACATGGCGTTGAACGAGGATGCGGCTATCCAGGCTGACCTGCGGTGCGGGCAGGGACGTATCGAACGGCCAGCGCGTGTTGGCGAACACCGCCTGGTCGAGCGGATTCGACTTGCACAGGGTCATGGCCACCGAGCGGGTCTCCTTGCGGCGTCCGGCGCGCCCCGCCCGTTGCAGGTAATTGGCCGGATGCGGTGGAACGTTGTTCATCCCCACGCTGGCGATGCCGCCGATGTCGATGCCCATCTC